>JAFVSN010000038.1 GCA_017503735.1 Lachnospiraceae bacterium | reverse complement strand
GTTTGTTCGCATGGACGAGCTGATTAAGCCTGCCGTTGAAGCAGTTAAGAATAAAGAAATTACACTCATTCCGGAGCGTATGGAGAAAACATATTTTAACTGGACTGATAATATTCGTGACTGGTGTGTTTCTAGACAGCTTTGGTGGGGACACCGTATCCCGGCTTACTACTGTGACAAGTGCGGCGAAATTACCGTAGCAAAGACTACGGATGCACCGCAGGTTTGTCCGAAGTGCGGACATAACCACTTAGAGCAGGACCCGGATACATTGGACACCTGGTTCTCCTCTGCATTGTGGCCGTTCTCGACTCTTGGCTGGCCGGAAATGACCGAAGACTTAAAGTACTTCTATCCGACGGATGTACTTGTAACCGGTTACGATATTATTTTCTTCTGGGTAATCCGTATGATTTTCTCCGGTTACGAGCAGATGAAGGAAAAGCCGTTTAAAACGGTTCTGTTCCACGGTCTGGTACGTGACTCCCAGGGACGTAAGATGAGTAAGTCCTTAGGAAACGGAATCGATCCGTTAGAAATCATCGATCAGTACGGTGCCGATGCACTTCGATTTACGTTAATTACCGGTAACGCACCGGGTAACGATATGCGTTTCTACATGGAGCGTGTTGAAGCAAGCAGAAACTTTGCAAACAAGGTATGGAACGCAAGTCGTTTCATTATGATGAATATGCAGCAGATGGAGGCAGCCGGTTTGGGTGCTGAGGCAAAGGCCGCTGTTTGCGGAAAGCATATGTTGGAAGATGCGGATAAGTGGATTCTTTCCAAGGCAAACACTCTTTGCAAGGAAGTAACCGAGAATCTTGACAAGTTCGAGATGGGGATTGCGGCACAGAAGATTTATGACTTCATTTGGGAAGAATTCTGTGACTGGTACATCGAGATGGTAAAACCGCGCTTGTACGGAACCGATGTAGAAAGCAAGACCGCAGCTCTTTGGACCCTGCGTCATGTACTTACCGATGCGTTAAAGCTTCTTCATCCGTACATGCCGTTTGTAACGGAAGAAATTTTCTGTGCGTTAAAGGAAGCGGAAGGAAATACCGCTGAGGAATCCATCATGATTTCCAAGTGGCCGGAGTATACGGAAGAGTTTGCTTTCGGAGCTGAGGAAGAAGCGGTAGAGCTCATTAAGGAAGCGGTAAAGGGCATCCGTAACCTGCGTAGCGAGATGAACGTTCCGCCGAGCAGAAAGGCAATGGTATTTGTGGTTTCCGAGCAGGAGTCCGTTCGTGCAATCTTTGAAAACAGTAAGGTATTCTTCGCATCCTTAGGCGGTGCAAGTGAAGTAAAGATTCAGACAGACAAGGACGGTATCGACGCCGATGCGGTATCCGCAGTAATTCCGAATGCTACCATTTACATCCCGTTTGCGGATTTGGTGGACATTGAGAAGGAGATTGAACGTCTTGCGAAGGAAAAGGCTCGTTTAGAGGGCGAACTGAAGCGTGTAAACGGCATGCTGAGTAACCCGAACTTTGTGAACAAGGCTCCGGAAGCAAAGCTTGCGGAGGAGAGAGCAAAGCTTGAAAAGTACACCGCAATGATGGCACAGGTAGAAGAACGTCTGGCTCATTTTTCGAAATAATCCCGAAGATTTATTGACGGAATTTGTAAAAAAAGGGTAAAAAAAACAGGATAAGGACGATGTTGCACAGAAAAACTTGCAATATCGTCCTTTTTTTCTTTAAGAAATATTAAAAAATATCGGAAACTATTGATTTTTGAAGCATTTGCCGATATGATAGAAAGTAGGAAGTAAACAAAGCAAAGAGGCAATTTTGAAATTGAACAAGCTGTTTTTTAGTTTATACAAGGTAGGAGGAAAATCTATGTTAAATTACGAAGAAGAACTGGCAAAGTTTCAACCGAGTTTAGAAATCGAT
Organism: Lachnospiraceae bacterium; assembly: GCA_017503735.1. Taxonomy (GTDB): domain Bacteria; phylum Bacillota; class Clostridia; order Lachnospirales; family Lachnospiraceae; genus SIG307. The sequence continues at coordinate 162,213 of JAFVSN010000038.1, read as the reverse complement.
CAGGCTGAAGAAGCGATTATGAACAATGATTTAACGGATTTGTCTGATTTGTTGGAGCAGGTAGTGACCGGAAAAAAAGAAAGAAGGTAGGGTGACGCTATGAATTGTCCGAAATGCGGCTATGAAACGGGACGCAATCGTCGGTATTGCGACCGGTGCGGTGCAGACATGGCTGTTACATCGCGTCTGTACCGGCTTTCCAATCGATATTATAACGAAGGTTTGGCAAAGGCCCGGGTAAGAGATTTGTCCGGTGCTGTTCTTATGTTAAAAAAGAGTCTGGAAAATAACAAATACAACATAGAAGCCCGGAACTTGCTGGGTCTGGTATATTTTGAGCTGGGTGAGCCGGTGGCGGCCTTAAGCGAATGGATTATCAGCAAGCACTTTGTTCCGGAGAATAATTTGGCGGAATACTTTATTGAAAAAGTACAGTCCAATCCGGCAAAGCTTGATGCGGTGAATCAAAACGTTACAAAATACAACCAGGCACTTGCTTATGCAAAGCAGGGAAACGATGACCTTGCCATCCTGCAACTCAGAAAGGTCATCAGCAGCAGTCCGAACTATGTCCGTGCACTGCAGTTGCTGGCGTTGCTTTACATGAAAAGCGAAGAATATGAAAAAGCAAAACGTTGTCTGCTTCGTGCGCAACGGACGGACGTGGCGAACACAACTACCCTTTCCTATCTTGCGGAAGTGGAGCTGATGTTAAATCCGGAGGGGCAACCGGCACGGCCGGAGCGAAATATCGAAGGCGTATCTTACCAGCCGGCAGCATCCGCCATTTCCTTCCATGAGGACAAGCCGAATTACATTGCATTTATTACATTCTTTGCCGGAATATTAATCGGCATTGCGGTACTGTATTGGTTGATTGTGCCGACGGTCCGCTCGGATGTAAAAACGAAGTATGCGGCAAAGGAACGGGATTTTAATGCGGAAATCGCTACTTATACCACAGAGATTTCTGTGTTGGAAGATGAAAAAGTTGTGTTACAGGATAAGCTGACCGTTTCGGAGAAAAAAATCGAAGAACTGAAATGGGAGATTGAGGCACTTTCTTCCGAGGAAGAGTTTGACGTACCGGGCTTTGAAAATGCGGTGCTTGTCCTGATGGAATATGCGGAACTGGAGCAGAAGGTGCTGCTTGCGGAAGAAGAGAAAAAGCCGTACGAGGTGTTGGATGATCTGGTTGCCTACGGAGAAAAACTCCGGGTAAACGAAAACGGCGCTATGTTGCGGAAAAAGACCGGAGAGCTGTATCAGAGAATCTATGGCGAAGTGGCAAAACGGGTGCAGGAATACGGCTATGACCACGGCCACGACCTGTATTACGATAAAAAGTACGAAGAAGCCATTCCGTATTTCATGGCTGCGTATAAGATGGGCGGAACGGATCCGGATACCATGTACTTTTTGGCACGTAACTATCAGCGTAGCGGGGACGAAGAGAATGCACGGCTTTATTTCCAGGAGTTAGTAAATCTATATCCGGATAGTGATCGTGCCGAAATGGCGCATCAGTGTATGGATGGATTACAATAAAATGAAATACAAAGTAATTACGAAAGAAGACACGACACAACGGCGTGTCTTCTTTCTTTTTCTTTGGAAAGGAGGTAGTATGCAGGCTGCGGAATATGAAGTAAAAAATGATGTGTTGGTGATCCGGTTAAAAGCGGATTTGGACCATCATACCGCTGTCAGTGTAAGAGAGGCAGCGGATGCACTGTTGGCAAGAAGTCATGCCAAACACATTTTATTTGACTTTACGGGGGTAGAGTTTATGGACAGTTCCGGAATCGGCGTCATTATGGGACGGTATCGTCAGGTGATTTTTTCGGGAGGCCGGGTCGGCGTGACGGGAGTCGGAACAAGCGTGGACCGGATTTTCCGAATCTCGGGACTTTATAAAATCGTGGAGCAATACAAAAATGCGGAAGAGGCATTTATCCGACCGGCAAGCGAGTGCTGTGCGGGAGGAAATTAAGGAGAAAAAGGAGGCAGGAGAGTGGATACTTTTGATAACGAAATGAGGTTAACGTTTCAGGCAAAATCATGCAATGAAGCGTTGGCTCGTATGACGGTGGCGGCATTTTTGACGCCCTTAAATCCTACATTGGAGGAACTGGCGGACACGAAAACCGCAGTATCGGAGGCAGTGACCAATGCCATCATTCACGGATACGGAGAAGCCGGGGGGACGGTGGAACTGTGGTGTGCAAGAAAAGGAAACGAGGTGCAATTTTCCGTGAAAGACACCGGAAGCGGTATTGCGGACATTGCGGCAGCCATGGAACCTATGTATACCTCAAAACCGGAGCTGGAGCGTTCCGGCATGGGCTTTTCCTTTATGGAGGCATTTACGGATGAATTGGTGGTAGAATCTGCGGTGGGAGAAGGAACACTGGTGAGAATGAAAAAAGTAATCGGGTAAACGGGAGGAGCGCCTTTGGATACAATCGGACTGATACGTCTTTCCCAGGCGGGAGACAGACAGGCTAGGGAGCAGCTCATCACCGAAAATGTGGGACTCGTATGGAGTATGGTTCGACGCTTTTTAGGGCGAGGCTGTGAAGCGGAGGATTTGTTTCAAATCGGCACCATCGGATTGATTAAAGCCATTGACAAATTCGATGTGTCCTTCGATGTGAAATTCTCCACCTATGCAGTACCGATGATAAGCGGGGAAATCAAACGATTTCTCCGGGACGACGGCATGATAAAGGTAAGCAGAACATTAAAAGAAAACAATATGAAGCTGCGGGCATCGGGAGAGCGATTGTCCGTGAAATTCGGCCGGGATGCCACACTGGAAGAAATCGCGGAGGATACGGGGCTTAGTATGGAAGATATCGTACTTGCCATGGAAGCCTGTACGGAAGTGGAATCTCTGTCGAAACCGGTCAATCGGGGGGACGGAACGGAAGGAACGCTGGCGGAGCGGCTTCCGGGAACCGAGGATGCCACGGAGCAAATTGTGAATCATCTGGTTATGAAACAGTTACTTCTGGAATTAAAAGAAGAAGAACGGGAACTGATTCACCTGCGTTATTTTCAAAACAAAACCCAAACGGAAATTGCCGGAATCCTTGGTGTCAGTCAGGTACAAGTGAGTCGGTTGGAAAAGAAAATATTACAACGAATGCGGACGCTGCTTGCATAGTATTTGCAGAAACGGCACATACTTCCGTCAGCAGTAAGAAAGGCGGTGAAGGAAACGTGACGATAAAGCAAAGAATACTTTTGGTTTTGGCAGCCGTAGTCCTTTTTGCGGTAATTCTTCTTCTTGTGTGGTTTATCCGGAAGCCGGCAGAAGCTCCGGACGGTGTTCTGGTATACAGAGAAGCGTATATGCGGATTGCAGACAATCCTTGGCAGGGGGAACGGCTATGTCACAACAAATAACGGTATTTTTACAGTTTGACCAAAGCGTTCTGGTAAAAAAGCAGGGGGTGAAACTCTCCGATGTGGCAACGGTGTATGCAACCGATCCGGCCATAAAGCAAAAGGTGGGTGCCATAGAGCTTTACCGCTTTGCGAACCGGGAAAAAGAGAAAAAAGTATTCTCCGTGATGAAGGTGGTGGAACTGGTAGACACTTCCTACCCGGAACTTACCGTAACCCCTGTGGGAGAACCGGATTTTATTGTGGAATACAAACCGGAAAAGAAGCAGAAATTCGAAAAAGCGCGGGAATGGGGCAAGGCTTTGTTTGTAAGTCTTGCGGTGTTTTTCGGTTCCGCATTTACCATAGTCACCTTTAATAAGGATGCCAGCGTGGACGAAATATTCCCTATGATTTACCGCTTGACGGAAGGGGCGGAACGAAGTACGCCGGGAGAACTGGAAATCGGCTACAGCATCGGTCTTCCTTTGGGCATCATCCTGTTCTTTAACCACTTTTTGCGGAAAAAAATCGACAGCGATCCTACCCCGCTGCAGGTGCAGATGCGGCAATATGAGAAAGATGTGAATTCTACAATTATAGAAAACGCCGCCAGAGAGGGGAAGAAGGAAAATGCATGAGACCGTAAGAACAGTGGTGTACTATTTACTGGGGATTTCCTTCGGTGCGGCGGTGGCGGCGGGACTCTTTGCGTTCATCACCACCGTGGGGGTGGTAACGCGACTGGCAGCGGGAACCAAAACCGCAAAGCATATTATGCTGTATGAAACCATTGCCATATTCGGGGTGACCCTTGCCAACGGCTTTGATTTGTTTCAATGGACGGTGGTGGCCGGTGTTATCCTGCGGAGCCTCTGCGGTCTGTTTTGCGGTGTGTTCGTAGGATGCCTTGCGGCAGCTCTTGCCGAAGTGGTAAATGTATTTCCGGTCATGACAAGACGGATTAAGTTGACGGTGGGAATGCCCTACCTGGTCCTTGCCTTTGCCTTGGGAAAAGGATTTGGAGCATGGTATCAGCTGATCTTGGCGGTTGGGAAGTAAGAAAGGAAGAAATAGATGGACGAGAAACAAAGAAAACGGATGATACATGAGGTGGTAAAAGAAACCGATGCCACAAAACGGGATGAAAAATACAATCAGTATGTGGAGAAAATAACACCGAAGCACAATCCCTGGATTAACATTGCCTGGGCCTTTGTAGTAGGCGGTGCAATCTGCACCCTGGGACAGGTACTGATCAATTGGTATCAGAACCTGGGGGCAAGCAAAGAAGATGCGGCCTTGTACGTGACCATTACCCTGGTGTTACTGTCGGCACTCTTTACCGGTCTGAATCTGTATCAGAAACTGACCAAATATGCCGGTGCCGGCAGCGTGGTGCCGATTACCGGCTTTGCCAACTCCGTGACAGCATCCGCCATCGAGTACAGCAAAGAAGGTCAGGTCTTCGGTATCGGCTGTAAAATCTTTACCATTGCGGGACCGGTGATCCTGTACGGGATTCTCACCAGTTGGGGATTGGGATTGATTTATTGGGTATTGAAGGTATTGGGAGTGGTGTAAAATATAATGCAAACTCAGAGTGCCGGGGCCGCTTTAAAATGCGGATACCGGCACTTTTGCGTTATTCTTCTAAAGCTTTTTCGATACGCTCATTATCTTTTTCTAAATATTCCAGAGCTTTTTCATGTTCCCCTTTTTTTATTGCTTCAATGATTAAGTCGTTAAGAAATTTGTCCTTTCGCAGACCGTCTTTATATTGCATATCAGTAGGCATATAGTCCATTCCTTTCACCGTCCTTCTATAGAGTCGTGTATATCTATATTATAAAACGGATTTTGTAAAGTGTAAAGTCTTAAATCAATTATATCACGGGAGGAGAGGAGAAAACAACTTGGCATATGTGCCAAAAAAATTTAAGAAATTTGTGTAAAATAAACAAAGGAAAAAAGGGGATTTAAATGCCGGAAAAGCCGGTAAAATCAAAGGGTTTGAGTGGGTTTGTTAAAGAAAAAGAAATACAACGGTTCCTCCCTGCAATATCCGGTTATTCCCAGAGTAGAAAAAACGAGAAAAAGGTTGTTCTTTCGGAGCAATTGTGATAAAATAAACGATGGGTTATTTTGTGTACCCAAAACCTTGGAAATCGAAAAAACGGAGGCACAGATGAACGAACAAGAAAAGGAAATCAACTTAAAACGTTTATTTTATAAAGCATGTAAAAACTGGAGAATAGCTGTGGTGGCGGCTTTTATCGGCGCAGCAGTGATCGGCGGCACCAAGTGTACGGTGGAATTTGTAAAGGTGCATGATCCGGAAGTGGTGGCAGAACGTCAGACGGAGTACGAAGGCGAGCTGGCGTTGTATCAGCAAAGAGGTGAGGTAATCCGTAAGAGTATGGACAGCCTACAAACTTCCATGCAGCAACAGAAGGAGTACAACGAGAAATCCGTCCTCATGAAGATTGACCCGTACAACGAATGGAGAGGGTCGGTGGATTTTTATGTGGAAACGGACTGGCAGATTATGCCGGAGCTGACCTATCAGAACCAGAACCCGGCAAACCAGATTGTGCGGGTATATAGTACCTATATTACCAATGGGGAGTTGTATCAGTATGTGATTGACCGGTTGGATGCACCGATGGAGATTCGTTATCTGCGGGAGATTTTAGAGGGGACAGTGGATACCGCAAACTTCCTGATCCACTTCTCGGTACGAGGCGTTTCCGAGGCAGAGTGTCAGAACCTGCTTCGTCTGGTGGAAGAAGGAATGCGTGCAAAGCAGACCGAGATTGAAGCCAGTGTCGGAACGTACAAGCTGTTGACTACCAACAGTGCGGTTTATTCCCAGATCAACTATGAGCTGGAGCAGATGCAGAAAGACAATCAGCAGGAAGTTTCGGACTTAAATACTGCCCTGACTGCAAAGAAATTCGAGCAGTTGGAATGGGAACGGGATAAAGTAGAAATCGAGTCTCCGATTATCGGAAGACGTGCTGCGGTAAAGGCAGGTATCAAGGTGGCAATCATTACCGGGCTTGTAATCGGATTTTTGATTCTGGCATTTTACGGCGTAGGATATCTTTTGTCCAAGCTGGTACAGGATAAGGACGAGTTCCAAGGCTGGGAGGTCTATGTGGCAGAGCTTCCGCGTACCTACAAGAAGAAGCCGTTTGCCTGGGTGGACCGTTTAATCGGAAGGTGGTTCCTTGGAAACGTGGAAGCGGGCGAGTACGAAACCCGTTTGTCCGCCGCCACAAAGCAAATCGGGGAAGCGGCAAAGCTTTCCTTTGACACTACGGAGCCGAAGCTGACCTTAGTGGGCGATTTGCCGGCAGAGGAGCTGGCTGCTTTGGCAGAAGAAATGGGGAAAGAAAAAGGTGCCAGACGGGTACAGTTTAGCGTAGCCGGAAACCCGGTGCTTTCCGCCGGAGCCATCGACAGCATCCTCTTTGCGGACGGTGTGGTACTGGTGGCAAAACAGGAATACAGTAAGCGGGAAACCGTATATCAGATCAAGGCACAGGTAGAGGAATTAAAGAAGCCGTTAGTGGCAGTGGTACTGACGGAAGTGGATGCGATGGTGTAAAGTCTTTTCAGAAACAGAGGGAACGGTATGGAACAGAAAAAAACGACAATATGGCATACGTTGATTTGTGTGGTGTTGGTTTGCCTGATATGGGGAGGGTATTTTGTTGCCAGAGGTAAGATTGATAAAGATTTAAAAGAGGATGAGGTAAGGGGATTAAAGGTAGAACTTGACCGTGATGTACTTAGCCAAATAGAGCAAGTAAGTGTAAAAGACGGAGCGTTGCTAATAGAGGGTTGGGCACTTCGCAGGGATTCGAAGAATCAAAGCACTTATATTGTATTGAAATCAAGTGGGACCGAAGAAGATATTGTAATTCAGGCGAATTGTACAGAGAGAACAGATGTAGACAGTATTGTAGAAGATGGGTATGATTTTGGAAAAACGGGATTTTCTGCAAAACTAAAAGATGAAGAGTTGCGAAGTGATGTAAGCTATGAGATTCTTATTGTGCTTGAATATGAAGGAGAAGATAATCAGGTACAACAAAAAAAGATAACCACCAATCGATATATATACAGCGGGGAGCTTTATCGATATCGTCCGGAAGAATTTGTGAAGCCGGAGATAGAAGAAACGGAGATAAGGGAAGTTATAGATAATGGGAGTCTTTATGGGTATGATATGGAGAAGGGTGGTTGGACATACGAATGCAAAGGAACAATGTATTGGATTTTAGATGGAAAACAATTCGAAGGCTTGAACAGTACACCGAGTGTACCGGTGCTTATATACCCTCTACACGGAGAACAGATTCCGGAAGATAGAACGGAACAGTATATGGAAAGAGGGTACGACTATTATGAGATTTATTTAAATGATTCTCATCGGTTTGTGAATGGAGAAAAAACATACTATGTAGTTTCTCTTGAATTGCCGGAATATTTGTTTGCTTATGTAAGAGCAGGAAGCTACGGAAATGGTGGAACAGATTGGATTTATAAAGAAGAGTTTCAGATGGATATTATGGAATAAGTTGTTGGAGAGGTTGACATGTCTTTTGAGAGATTTGAATCAAAGCTCTGGCTTGCAACACCTACCATGCACGGGGAAGAGCAGGCTTACGTAAAGGAAGCGTTTGATACCAATTGGGTATCTACGGTAGGAGCAAACTTAGATGCGTTAGAAAAGGGAATTTGTGAGAAAGTTGGATGTAAGTATGCAGTAGCATTATCTGCAGGAACTGCGGCACTTCATCTTGCAGTCAAGCTTGCCGGAATACAGCCGGGAGATAAAGTAATGTGTTCCGATATGACCTTTGCGGCAACGGTAAATCCGGTGGCGTATGAAAAGGGCGAGCAGATATTTATTGATACGGAATATGATACTTGGAACATGGACCCGTTGGCTTTGGAAAAGGCATTTCAGTTGTATCCGGATGCAAAGGCGGTTGTTGTGGCAAATTTGTACGGTACTCCGGCAAAGCTGGATGAGATACAGACTATTTGCAAGAAGTACAATGCAGTGCTGATTGAGGATGCTGCGGAGTCTCTGGGAGCTACTTATAAAGGCATCCAGACCGGTACATTCGGTGCATACAATGCTATCAGTTTTAACGGAAACAAGATTATTACGACCTCCGGTGGAGGAATGTTACTGACAGACGATAAGGATGCTGCGGATAAGGCGCGCAAGTGGTCCACACAAGCAAGAGAAAATGCTCCGTGGTATCAGCATGAGGAGTATGGATATAACTACCGAATGTCGAATATCTTAGCCGGAATCGGAAGAGGTCAATTGCTTCATTTAGAAGAGCATATTGCAAGGAAAAAAGAAATTTATATGCGTTATAAGGAAGGCTTTAAAGGTCTTCCGGTGCAGATGAATCCCTACATGGAGGATAGTATGAAGCCGAATTTTTGGTTGTCCTGTGTGATAATCAATAAGGAGGCCATGTGTAAGCAGGTAAGAACGGCTACAGAGGCTTCTTATGAGAGTGAACCGGGAAAAAGTTGTCCGACGGAGATTTTGGAGAGACTTGCTGAGTATAACGTAGAGGGCAGACCGATATGGAAGCCGATGCATTTGCAGCCGATTTGCAAGAACAATTTGTTTGTGACTGCAAATGGAACGGACGTAGGTGCAGATATCTTTGACAGAGGATTGTGTTTGCCGAGCGATATTAAGATGACCGAGGAACAGCAGAAGATTGTAATAGAAATTGTGAAAAGCTGTTTTGAGTAGAGAGTAGGAGAAAAGGATGCAGAAGCGCAAAGTAGGGATATATGAAAAGTGCATAAAACGATGTTTGGATTTTTTGTTATCCTTGCTTGCGATTATTATCTTAAGTCCGGTGATTTTGATTACTGCATTGTTGGTAAAGATAAAGTTGGGAGGTCCGGTGCTTTTTTGTCAAATCAGACCGGGGAAGAACGGGAAGCTATTTCGGATGTACAAGTTCCGCAGTATGACAAACGAGATGGATGCGGAAGGGAAGTTATTGCCGGATGAAGTACGATTGACGAGCTTCGGAAAAAAATTGCGCGCTACCAGTCTGGACGAGCTTCCGGAACTGTTTAACATTCTAAAGGGAGACATGAGCATTGTAGGACCGAGACCACAGCTTGTACGGGATATGGTATTTATGACACCAGAGCAGAATCGTAGGCATGAAGTTCGTCAGGGCTTGACCGGGCTTGCACAAGTAAAAGGAAGGAATTCCATTACATGGGAAGAAAAGCTGGCTTATGATATTGAGTATGTCAATCACATTTCTTTTTGGAATGATGTGAAAATAATATTAGGGACGGTGAAGTCGGTTTTTGCAAAGGAAGGGATTTCGGCAGAAGGGATGGAAACCGCGGAGGATTTTGGGGATTATTTGTTGCGAATGGGAAAAATCAGCAAAAATGATTATGATGAAAGGAATATAGAAGTTAGGAAGATGTTAGAGAACTATATGAAAAGAAAGTATTAGAGGGGAACGGAAGCGAGGAAAATTAGGAGGCAAGGATACGATGAAAAACAGATTAGTTTCAGTGATTGTTCCTGCATATAATGCAGAAGAGTATATTGCATCAGCCATAGAAAGTGTATTGAAGCAAACCTATACGAACTGGGAGATGGTTATTGTTGATGATGGTTCTAAAGATGCGACAGGAGAGATAATTGCAAAATATTTGACAGATTCTCGTATCATCTATCATCGGTTGGATAAAAATTCAGGCGTGGCAGTTGCAATGAATACGGCAATTGAACTGTCACATGGTTCCGTGCTAGCGTTTTTAGACGCGGATGATTTTTGGAAACCGGAAAAATTGCAGAAGCACATGGATTTTATGTTACAGAATGGGTATGCATTTACTTTTTCTGCTTACGAGATAATCCGTGAAAAAGGTAACAAGGTTATTCGCGCGCCGAAGTCACAGAATTATGGACAGTATATGCGAAATACTGTAATTGGTACTTCGGCTACAATGTTGGATTTAGAAAAAATCGGATATGATTTTAGAATGGTGAATCTAAGAAAAGATTTAGATTCAATGACATGGGCAAAGTTATTAAGGAGTGGTTTTATTGCGTATGGTTTAAATGAGAGTCTTGTGTGTTATCGTAAAGTAGAGAATTCTATTTCTAATGACAAATGGAAGGCAGCGACCAATCATTGGGAAAACTGTAGAAAAGTAGAGCGGCTTCCATTTTGGAGATGTTCTTATTATTTTATTGGATACTGTCTTAATGCAATACGAAAACATTATTTTTAATGAGGTGTAAAAAAGAGAATGAATATACAATTAATGAATGTACAAAGACAACATGAGACATATGCATCAGAGTACGAAGAGGCGGTATTAAAGGTATTACGTGGTGGAGAGTACATTGGCGGGAAAGAAGTGGTGGCCTTTGAAGAAGAGTTTGCATCTTATCAAGGAGCAAAGTACGGTGTTTCTTGCGGAAATGGTACAGATGCACTTGTAATAGCACTTAAGGCATTAGGGATAGGTTGTGGGGATGAAGTGATTACAGTAGCTTGGACTTTTTTTGCTACTGCAGAAAGCATTGCAATGGTGGGAGCGACTCCTGTTTTTGTTGATGTTTGTGAAGATACCTATTGCATGAATCCGGATTTGGTAGAAAAAGCAATTACTAAAAAAACGAAAGCAATAATTCCGGTACATTTCTATGGTCAGAGTTGTGATATGGATCAACTCAGGGCGATATGTAAAAAGCATCATCTGTATCTGATAGCAGACTGCGCACAGTCTACAGGGACTAAATATCTAGGAGAACGCAAAAATACTTTAGGCGATGTATCCTGTTTTTCCTTTTTTCCCACAAAGAATTTGGGATGTGACGGGGATGGAGGGATGATATTAACAGATGACGAGGAACTTGCTAGAGCGTGTAGAGCATATAAATTACACGGTTCAGGGAAAGATGGACTTTTGACAATGAGGAGAGAGTATAAACAGCAAGGGAGGAATATTCCTGAAAATATGCCAATCGGCGAGTCGAAATATTATAATTATTTAGTGGGTTGTAATTCTAGACTTGATGCTATTCAAGCAGCTATTCTAAGAAAGAAGCTTGCACATATTGATGAGTTTGTTGAGGGGCGAAGAAATAATGCAAAAGCATTCAATGAGGCGTTGAAAGATTCAGAATATTGTACACCTTATGAAGCTGAGTATAGTTACCATTCATACTATATATATGCATTAAGACATCAGAAGGCTTCTTTAGTTATGAAAAAATTGATGGATGTAGGTGTGGCATGTGGAACATACTATCCAGTCCCACTTCATCTCCAAGGAGCTTTTGTTCAATTGGGTTATAGACAAGGGACGCTACCTATTACGGAAAGCTTATGTAAGAGTACATTTGCAATTCCGGTATTCCCTGAAATGTATGACAGTGAAAGAACATATATAATTGAACAATTGTTAAAAATATCGAAAAGTATAAGTGAGGATAAATGATGAAGTATGCATTGATAGGATGTGGACGTATTTCCACAAATCATATAAAAGCAGCATTAAATAATGGATTGGAAATAATTGCGGTATGTGATGTGCTGCCAGAAGCAATGGAGAGTTTGTTAGAAAAACATCAGCTTTCAGACAACTCGGGAATTAAAAGGTATACCGATTTTCGGAAAATGGTTGATGAAAACAATATTGAACTTGTCAGTATAGCAACAGATAGCGGAAAACATGCAGAAATCGCATTGTATTGTATTGAACAGGGAATTAATGTGATTATTGAGAAACCTATGGCTATGAGTATGATGGATGCAGACGCAATAATTAGAAGAGCAGACGAAAAAAGAGTAAAGGTTTCCGCATGTCACCAAAATCGTTTTAATATTGCTGTCCAAAAGATGCGTGATGCATTAAATAAAGGGAGGTTTGGGAAGTTATCTCATGGTAGTATTCATGTACGATGGAATAGAAATAAAGACTACTATGACCAAGCATCTTGGAGAGGAAAGTGGGCATCCGATGGGGGTGCGCTCATGAATCAGTGTATTCATGGGATAGATCTTTTGCGTTGGATGCTTGGAGATGAGGTGAAAGAAGTTTATGGTGTTACATGTCAACAGTTCCATGATTATATTGAGGCCGAAGATGTTGGAATGGCTGTTGTTAAGTTTGCGAACGGGGCAATAGGAACTATAGAGGGCACTGTAAATGTTTTTCCAAAGAATTTAGAAGAAACTTTGTACCTGTTTGGGGAAACAGGTACGGTGAAATTGGGTGGCACTTCTACAAACAATATTGATGTATGGGATTTTGTTACACATAGTGAGGAAGATGAGAAAAATAAAGGTTTAGAAGAAGTAACTAGCAATGTTTATGGAAATGGACATACTAGTTTGTTTAAGGATATGATAGACGCAATCCAATATAATCGAAAGCCGTATGTAGATGCTGTTGCTGGACGAAATGCATTGGAAATGGTTTTGGCGGTTTACAAAAGTCAGTTAACAGGCCTTCCTGTGAAATTGCCGTTAGAACAATTTGATATATTAGAGATGGAGGAGCTTTTTAAGAGGACAGGAGATGAACTATGAGTGTACAGGTGTTAATGGCAACAATGCACCAACAGAGTGGAGACATTTCACTGTTGGAGAAGACCAATATACAAACAGATGCATTGATTGGTAATCAGTGTGAACAAAACAGCATTGAAGAAATGAACTGGAATAATCATAAAATAGTATTTTTCAATTTCAAAGAAAAGGGAGTTGGTCTTAATCGTAACAATACATTAATGAGGGCAAATGGTGATTTTCTTTTATTTGCTGATGATGATATGGTTTACGTAGATGGGTATGAAAAAATCATAGAAAAATATTTTACAAAATATAAAGATGCGGATATGTTGATTTTTAATATAAATGAACCTGTGCCGAGAAGGTATATTACGAAGCGTGTTTTTCGGGTGAAGTGGTACAATTTTATGAGATTTGGGACGGTGCGAATTGCCGTAAGAAGAAAGTCGATTTTTTATAATGGTATATTATATAATCTTTCATTTGGAGGCGGAACGGAATTTCAGGATGGAGATGACACTTTGTTTTTATGTGATTGCGTAAAGAAGGGATTAAAGATATATGCAATTCCTGAAGTGATTGCAACACTGACGGAGGAACGGGAGTCTACATGGTTTAAAGGCTATGATGATTGTTATTTGGTGGATAAGGGAGTTTTGTTTTGGGCTATTTCACATAGATATTATAAATTATTATGTCTTCAGGATGTATTGAGGCATAGTCGAATTTATGGCAGAGGTAAGATGGAGTGTTATAAAAAGATGGTAAAGGGCATACAAGAAAAAATTAACTATAAGAAGTAGGAGCAAATAGCTAATGAGCGAAACAGCAATAACGAATAATATGTCTAAGAGAATATTAGTGCTGAAAGGGATGTTTATCGTATGTGTTCTTTTTTTACATTCATATCAGAGTGTCATCCATCTGTCAACAGGAGATTTTAATGTAAGTCACTCGAATTTTTTTGAGTATATAAAGACTGGATTATCATGTGGCATAGGAGATATTGGCGTTCCGGGATTTTTTGTTTTATCATCATTTTTGTTTTATAGAAAAGAGCGTGATTATAAAGATAATCTTCGTAAAAAGGTTAAAAGTTTGTTGTTACCGTTTTTTGTTATTAATTCGGTATGGATTTGTATATTTGGTATTGCGAATAAGATATCGTTCCTTTCGATTTATTTTACAACAGGAGCTACCAATATAAACAAATGGGATTTTATAGACTGGTTAGATGCATATACAGGAATAGTTACGGGAAAACCTTTTTTATATCCGATGTGGTTTGTGTTAGGATTGTTTTTCTTGAATTGTGTTTCGCCTTTGTATAATATATTTGTATGTAAATTTCCAAAAATGTCTTTAGTTACCTTTTTGGGAATATGGTTTTTTATACCTAACGGGATTTCACCATATTTATCAATAAGTGGCATATGCTTTTGGGGAATAGGGTGTTGGGTAAGTATATATTATGAAAAGGTGAAACGAAGATTTGAAAAAGTGAAACAAAGCATTGTTATGGGGACGGGATTGTTTTTGCTGATATTAGACATTTGTTATAAAGAGGGTATGTTTTCCTTGTGTATTCATCGAGGGATGGTTTTGGTTGGTGTAATGGTTTGTGTTATTTGCTCTGAAAAATTAAGGGACAAACCTATAATGGATATGATAGGGAAATACAGTTTTGGGATATTTATATTGCATGAGTTTGCAATGAGTAGTGCACAGAAAATTGTTGTACATATATTGCCGAATAATATATGTTTTCAGGTTTTGTCATATTTTCTTTTGCCGGTGCTTGTGGGCGCAGTAGCAATAATAATATGCAAAGTGGCAGAGAGAACCGTACCGAAAGTATATTTTTTCATGACTGGTGGAAGGTAATAAAGGAGTGAACTTTTTTGATTTCTATACTTGCATTTTTTTTGGGGTTAACCGATTATAAGATTTCTTTTCTTTCATTGGCCGATGTGGCGATATTAGGCTTGGTTTTTTTTTCGTTTGTCAGTTCAAGAAAACTACTGGTGAACAAAAGAGAATTGTTATCTGTAGGACTTTTGTTACTGGGCACTTTCATGGCTTTTTTATTTAATTATACTGAGAAATACTTTTCTGTGATAGAGTTTTTTAAATCTTTTATGAAACTGTTGCTTTATATTATAGCATGCTGGAAAGTACCGAATTTATTAAATATCAGGAGAACGGACGTTGTACAAATTGTGCGTTGCTTTTTATACTGCTCGGTTATAGCAGGTGTTTTACAGCTAGTTATAGTACATTGTCTGGGTTTAGAAAGTTGGCCGTTATATGCAATGGGGGGACAATGGTTTGGATTACAAACATATAATACAATGTTGGTTAATAACGGGATGATTCGTGCCAGAAGTTTTTTTTCGGAACCTGCAGCTTTTACAACTGCCATTTCAATATATTATGCGTTGTTGTTGTTTAAAGGAAGAACTAATCGAAAGAAAATGGTTTATGATACAGTATTCTATTTTATTGGAATTGCATCAGCACAGTCTGTTTCCGGTTTTGGAATAGCTGTTTTATTAGTAATAATATACTTTTTAAATTTTCGTGACAGAAAGAAATGCGTCCGAATGTTAGCATTGGCAATTCCTGGGATAATAGCACTTTTGGGAATATTTATTTCGAATGAATATATACGAAGCCGTATAATTAATTTATTTGCACTTAAAGATCATTCGGGTGTAGTTCGAACATTAGGTGGTTTTTATTTTTTAAAGGAGGTGCCGTGGTACGGAGTGGGAATTGGGAATAATGCGGCATACTATTTCTCAATCGATATAAGCAAAGATGATTTGATGTGGTATAGTGGTAGTGGAGAATTTTATAATTGGTTGTTGGTAGCAATAATCACAATGGGGTATATTGGTGCAATAGGGCTTGTGGCATACTTGTTTAGCATTCTAAAGAAAGATATAAAGTTGTTTTTTATAGTTTTAGTTATTGGTTCTGCAACAGGCCGACTCTTTACACCGACTTTGTGGGTTTTTTTGATTTTTTACAAGACAATAAACCAACAAACGATTTCTATTCTGAAAGTTCCTAAAGAGATAGGAGAGAGAATGACATGAAAGTAGTACACATAATGGAAGATTATCGCCCTACAGTGAGTGGCGCAATGGTAAGAAATAGTAGTATGTTAGAGGCATATAAAAAGAGGTTCAAACAAGACGATGTATATGTTGTTAATTTGGAAGGAAAAAAATATGTGGGGAAGGAAGTGATTAATGAAATTACTGTTTATAGAGAGAAAAACATATTTAGACAATTATTGAGAGCGATAAGGTTAGTTAATCGTGAGAACGCAGATGTGATACAGGGGCATAATTATAGATTTCTCTTGATTGCATATTTGGCGTCAAAGCTATCACGCAGGCATCCGAAAGTATATGTGGAGATGCATGCATTGTATCATACTAGTAGCTGGAAGGCATGGATGGGAAGAAGATTATTAAGAAAAGTAAGTGGAGTATTTGTTTTAGCAGAATGTGCAAAGAAATATTTATTAGATGTTTATGAAATGGATGGGGACAAGATTAGTGTTATTAGGAATGGAATGTCATCGGAACTACAAGAAGATTTAAAAAGTATTTGTCCAAACGATGAAATTAATAGGTGGATTCAAGATCAAAAGCAGATGGGAAGAAAGATTATTTTCTATTCCGGGGCGTTTATTGAATGGCAAGGAGTGAATTTTCTTGCCAAAAATATTGAACGAATAAATAATGAAGTGCAAAATATAAGCATTCTAATGATTGGAGATGGACCAGAGTTTGAAAATGTAAGCAAATTGGCTGAAAAGCAAAAAAATGTATTGATACATAAGGGGATAGATAGAGGAGAGATAAATATATTTATGGACCTAGTTGATGTAGTTATTGTACCTAGAGAAAAGAATTTAAGTACGGATACGGCGGTTCCGTTAAAACTGATAGAAGCTATGCAAAAGGGGAAGTGCATTGTGGCATCTGGTGACAATGGAATACGAGAACTGCTTAATGATTCGAATGGGTTGTTATATTCGCCGAATATTATTGAAGAATTAATAAGTAAAATTCAGCAGGCAATGAGTAGAGATGATCTTCGAATCACGTTGGGTAAAAAAGCACAGGATGATGTAGATGAAATATTAACAAGTTGGGATACTAATAGCGTAGTTGTACATGATGCATATTTGAAAGGAATGAGAAGAGATGGTTAATGTAATTGGATTAGGATATATAGGCTTACCAACAGCACTTATGCTTGCTGCTCATGGTGTAGAGGTTGTCGGAACGGATTATAATGAGGAGGTTGTTAAAAAATTAAATGGAGGGGAAACAACATTTAAAGAGGAAGGATTAGATGAGCTTTTTTTTAAGGCTGTCGAAGGAGGCGTGAAGTTTAGTACAGAGTATCAAGTTACAGATACATACATTGTATCTGTTCCTACACCTTACGACAAGTTTACAAAAAAGGTAGATGCAAAGTATGTGATTAATGCGGTTGAGTCTGTATTGGCCGTTTGTCCATCAGAAGCTACCATTGTGATTGAGTCCACAGTTTCACCAGGTACTATTAATAGATTTATTAAGCCGGTAGTGGATGAACAAAATATCAACAAGAAAATACATCTTGTACATGCACCAGAACGTATAATACCTGGAAATATGGTATATGAGTTATTATATAACAACAGAACAATTGGGACAGAAGATAGAATGGTTGGAGAGAAGATAAAGGCGCTGTATGCGAGCTTTTGTCAAGGGGAAATTGTTGTAACGGACATACGTACTGCAGAGATGACAAAAGTAGTAGAAAATACGTATAGAGCTGTAAATATTGCGTTTGCAAATGAGTTGGCAAAGATTTGTAGATATGACAACATGGATGTATACGAGATAATTAAAATTTGCAATATGCATCCAAGAGTCAATATTCTTCAACCTGGACCTGGAGTGGGAGGACATTGTATTTCTGTAGATCCGTGGTTTTTGGTGGGAGATTACCCATCACTCGCAAAAGTTATTGATGAAGCTATGAAGACAAATGATGGAATGCCGGATTTTGTGTTGAATCGCATATACGAGATTATGAAGGATACAGGACTTACGGATGTTAAACGAGTTGGCTTGTATGGTCTTACATACAAGGAAAACGTAGATGATATGAGAGAATCTCCTACAATGCAGTTGCTCGAGAGTCAAGAGCGGCATTTGGCGACTGGTTTAAAGGTCTATGACCCGTATATTACAAAAGACGTTGTCGAGAATCAATATCACGATTTGGACGTGTTCTTAAGAGATATTGATATGGTGGTTATTATGGTTAAACATGATGAAATAAGGAATAATTCATTTAAATTGGAAGGAAAAATAGTTTTAGATTGTCATAATATAATACAACGTCAGGATGTTTATCATATATAAATGAAATGGGTGATTATTTGAGAAAGATTAGAGCGGTACTCAAGGCATTTGTTAAAGGAAATAGTCTAATCCGTAAAGCAATAGTTTCAAAGATAAGGCATAAGGTTAGTAAAAGAATATGTTTTGTGGAGAAAGGTTCCTTGAGATTTATTCACCGAATTGATATTCGTCAGTTGAACTGTACAAAGTGTATTGATAAAGAAATACTTGAACATTATTTCAAGCATGAGTACAATTTTCTTGGAACAGGTTGGGTTAGTTGGAATAAAAGTGAATGTAAATGTCAAGAGTCATATGTACCTATAGAGTGGCACAAGGATATTCTTTTTGATTATACATTTCAAGAGGAATATTTTGATTCTAATCTAATTAAGCAGTTGCCACAAGGAGTAGATATTAAGATTCCGTGGGAATTGGGGAGAATGTATTATTGGCCACAATTATCCCTTTATGCCATAAATCATACTGAGATGCGGGATGAAATAGTTCGGGAATTTATTAATCAAATGAATGATTTTATGGATAATAACAAACTGGGTATAGGTGTTCAGTTTTATTGTGCAATGGAGATATCTATAAGGTCTATAAACCTGCTTATGAGTTATGATATATTAACACAACTGTTGCCGGAAAGATTTGATAAAGAGTTCACAGAAAAATTTGAGAGATATTTATATAGCCAGTTAAATGTTATTGTTGACAGACTTGAACTGGATTTCTTTTCAGGACAGTCGGGGAACCACTATCTGTCTGATTTGTGCGGTATTCTATGGATTTGTATGTATTTTGATTCATATAAGAGTGATAAGTATGGACAAGCCGCTGCAAAAGAATTTTCTAGAGAGATTGGACTTCAGTTTTTAGAGGACGGAAGTAATTATGAGTGTTCCACTGGATATCATATGCTGTCTTCGGAGTTAACAGCATTGGCATATGTAGCTATGAGAAGATGTTTTAATAAAGATATAGATATGGTAGGAGTATTAGAGCGGATCGAAAAGATGAGGGATGTTGCTGATATTTTTGTGGCGGTAGATGGAAAGATTGTACAGATTGGGGATTACGATAGTGGCAGGGTTATAAAGTTACAACCGGTGTATCGAGAATCAATGGAAGATACTTTGATTGTATCTGAAGTGAGTTGCTTGTTGAATGCAGTATTGTTCGTGAATGCTAAGGGAAACTGGGCTATCGAAGCAGTGGTACATTCGTATTTAGATAATTATGCTGAGGGGAAAAAAAAGGATATGCAGTGGAATACATCTGAATCGACGTATGAGGGAAAAGGGCCAATAGCAGAGAAATACGAATCAATGCCATATAAAAAATATCGTGAGATACCATTGACGGGGGAATGGGAAAGGTTTAAGTGCAAAAATCTGAAGGAATTTGGATTGATAAAGCTTTCTGATGATAACGAAGATATTTATATACGAACTATTCCGAATTATAAAAGGATGGAATTAGCACATGCGCATGACGATGTTTTTAGTTATCAGATTATTACGAAAAGTAGACGAGAGGGAGAGGACCTTGGAAGTATAGCATATACATCCGATATAGTTACGCGGATGAAGTTGGCGAATAGTGAATATCATAATGTTCCGATACATCCGGGTGCAATTATCCGAAAGAGTGATTATTTTATTTCTGAAACATCTGCAGAAGGAGAAGTAAAAATAAGAGATAATGCTATAGAGATTATTGTGCATTGGAATGGGATTTGTCATGTGAGAAAGTTTGTAGTAGAGGAAAAGTGTTTGAAGATTTTTGATTATTCTGATGAGCTTTTTGAGGTAAGGGAAGTTAATGACGATTTTTATTCGTTAGGTTATGGTCAATTATATAGGAGAGGCACCAATGAACATGTTAGAAAGATTTCGTAAAAATGAATATGTATCTTTTCCGTTTTATGGTCTTACAAGAAGTAGAGTTCATAGGAAGTACTACAAGTTCTTTGAAGAAACTTCAACGTGGAAAGAACAAGAGATTATGGATTGGCAACTGAAAAAGCTAAGAGATATTGTTCAATATGCTTATCAACATGTGCCTTTTTATAGGCGTTTCTATTCTGAATATGGAATAAATCCATTTGAAATAAATTCATTTCAAGATTTTGAGAAAATACCATGTGTAGATAAAACTATAGTTAAGAATAATGCAGAATTATTTTATTCGGATGAGTGGAAGACGATTCCGTGTAGAGTTGATTATACTGGCGGTAGCACTGGTCAACCTATGAAGTTTCTTGTGGATGAAGAGATATATGAGAGAGAGGAGGCAATATATCGATTTTATTGGAAAAAGCTTGGATATGAAGTCGGGGATAAATGTATAGTTTTAAGAGGAAATAAAATATATACAGATAAGAATCCTAAGGTATATGAGTATAATCGATTTTGGAATTATATGTATTTGGATTCATTTTATCTAAAGGCAGAGTATTTTGATTTATATGTAGAAGCTATTAGCTGTTTTAAAGCAGATGTGATTCAGGCGTATCCGTCATCACTTATGATGCTTGCAAGATTATTTGATATGAAAAAAATAAAGGCACCTGCGTTTAAAATAATAATTTTAGGATCGGAAAATGTAGATGAACAACAAATAGATTATTTTAAAAAGGTGTTTTCTTGTGAAAGAATATATAATCAGTATGGTCATTCGGAAAAGGCAACATTAGCACTTCAGCTTTTGGACGGTAAGGCGTTGGGGGTTGTTCCGACTTATGGTTATGCAGAAATTGTTGATGATAATGATAGAGTAATAAATTCAGTAGATGTGGCGGGAGAAATCGTTGCGACGGGGTTTTCAAGGTCGATGCCTTTAATTAGGTATAAAACCAGTGATAGAGCAGCGTGGTCGACTGAAGAGGCATGCGGATTTATGAGAGATTGGAAAAAGTTTTCATGCATTGAGGGACGGTTACAAGAGTTCATTTTAACTAAGACAGGAAGGAAAGTTTCGATATGCACTGTCGGAGGAGCTCATATTGCGGAGTTGGAAAATGTAATTGACATGCAATATGAGCAGAAGATGCAAGGTGAACTTATAATTAATGTAGTGGTAGGTGAAAGATTATCACAAGAAGCGCACCGAAGAATAGAAGAAAAGTATGAACTTCTATTTGAAAATGAAGTTATATGTCGTGTGAATGAGGTAGAAAAACTTGAAAGGACAAGCCGTGGAAAAAAAATCATGCTAATTCAACACTGTAATTTGATTTGAAATGATGTGGTGAAACGGTTAAATTGTTATGATTGGACGTATAAAAAAGTTAATTCGTAATGACTATCTGATAGTTTATTTTTTTGATATTATAGCAAAGTGTTTCTCTGCAATAATTTCTATATTGATTATTCGTGCGCTGACGGTAGAAGATTATGCTGAATATACGATGTTTTTTAGTGTTTCAAGTCTTTTGTCCGGGGTTTTGGGAAATGGTATGGGACTTGCGTATACAACTTATGCAGTGGGAATGAGGGAGACGCAGGAAGATGCAGATGGATATTTGTTTAAGGAATTGTCGAATAAGTTATTTGTTTTGTATCCAATAGTGTCGTTGTTGTGTTATTTTATTATTGGGAATTTCGTTAAAGGGACAAAGATTACTATTCTATTTGGCGTGATATACGGGATGTTACTTGCCATGAATCAGATTAATACGGTTTTTTTTCAAGCAAGAAAAAGATACTTTGTGGCAGGGTTGATAGCTAATATACGAAGTGTTATTTTGTCGGTTTTGCTGTTTGTTGTTATTAATATATCTAGAGAAAATAGTATAAAAGAAATTTATTTATTATACATTTTTACGATATGTATAGCGTTGATTATCTCTTATGCTAGGATATATAAAATAATAAAAAGAAATAGTAGTACAAATGTGCGAGGCATGTTGTTTGATATGCTAAGGGATAGTTTTTGGACGATTATGTACATGCTTGTTGTTAGTGCGTTTAGTCAATTAGATGTTTTTATGATTGAATACTATAGAACAGCAGAGGAGGTGGCGTTTTATGGTGTGGCATATAAATATTATGCTTTAGTTATTTCTGTATTGCCGGCAATTCAAGTGGTATTGAGAGTTAACTGCTCAAATAAAGATATGTTAGATTGCAAAGTACGAAAAGGAAAAATTCTTGATTGGATAAAAAAGTCATGGATTATAGGGGGAATATTACTTGCTTGTGGGACTGTTGGAGCTCACGTCTGTTTTCCAATAGTAAATGGAGAGGGTTATAATGAGTCGATATATACATTTGATATTTTACTGGTTGGTGCGGTTTTGAGTTATCTTACGGCTCCTTGTGTAAGTATAATGGTTGCTACAAAAAAGCAAAAAGTATTATTTGTTCTAGCTGTGATAGCTCTTATGTTCAACTTTATTGGGAACAATATTTTTATTCCTCGGAGCGGAATAATGGCGGCGGCAGTGGTAACTGTTTTATCATTCTTTATACTTAATGGCGGAAGTGCGTTGTATTTGTTGTTAGAGAGGAGTGAACATGAATAAGTATAGAATCGGTAGCATAACGAAGGATGAAATAAACGGCTATAGAGTTATTATCGGAGCCGATTTTGTTCCGACAGAGTCTAATAGAGAGTTGGTTACTGAAGGAAGAATAGAAGAATTAATGGGGAGTGAACTATATTCAATTGTTATGGCTGCAGATTATAGGATTTTTAATTTAGAAGCTCCCATTACGGATGAGAAAAATAAAATAAAAAAAGAAGGTAGCCCTAATTTAAAAATATACAGAGAAAGTACAAATATATTTTCAAAAATGTATCCTATGCTTTTGGCGAGTGCAAATAATCATATTAGAGATTATGGTGAGAAAGGGATTACGGATACAATTGATATATTGCGCTCGATAAATATAGATTATGTTGGCTTTGGGAAAAAGAATGAGGTAAAGAAAATTCATTATCAACAGATAGGTAACGTGAAGATAGGGGTGTATGCATTTGCTGAGAACGAATATTCTGTTGCGACAGAATATTTTGGAGGAGCTAATGGATTTGATGAATGTGATACATTTGATGAGATTGCCGAAGCGGCAAAAAGTTGTGCTTATTTAATAGTATTATTTCATGGGGGTTGTGAGAATTATAGATACCCTTCTCCCAATCAGATGAAAATATGTAGAAAACTTGTTGATAAAGGAGCTGATTTAGTGGTTTGTCAGCATAGCCATTGTATAGGGACATATGAAAGCTATGGGAATGGGATAATCGTATATGGACAAGGGAATTTTCTATTTGATGCGTTAGACATAGAAGAGTGGAAGTCATCTGTTCTATTAGAAGTTGATTTCTGTGAGAAGAGTATTAATTTTATTCCAGTATGTAAAATAGGAAATAGAGTTAGACTGGCTACAAATAAAGAAGCAGAACAGATTAGTCAATGCCTTTTGGAAAGATGTCGGGAGTGTAGGAATCATGATTTTGTAAAAACGACATGGGGAAGATTTGCTGAAAAACAACAAACAACGTTATTGCTTAGAGGAGTATTAGGGAAAACATCGCCGATTATTTTTGCATTAAACAAAGTAATGAAAGGAAAACTTTTAAATATTCTTGTTAGGAAAAAACACAAAAGGTTGTTATACAATTACCTGCGAGGAGAGTCAATAAGGGAACGCATTTTATATCTTCTTAAGGAAGAGGAGGAGTAGGTACATGAAGAAAATTATGTTAGTTTTTGGAACAAGACCGGAAGCAATAAAAATGTGTCCGCTTGTGAATGAACTTAAAGGCCGTAAGAATATAAATACAATTGTTTGTGTGACAGGGCAACACCGTCAGATGTTAGATCAGGTTTTGCTGATATTTGGAGTTGTTCCTGATTATGATTTGTCTATTATGAAGGACAAGCAGTCATTATTCGATATTACCAACGGTATTTTGAAAGGAATGGATGAGGTTTTAGATAAAGAAAAACCGGATGTAGTTTTAGTGCATGGAGATACTTCTACGGCATTTGTTACTGCTTTAGCTTGTTATTATAAACAGATTCCGGTTGGTCATGTAGAAGCAGGACTTCGCACATATAATATTTATAGTCCTTATCCGGAAGAGTTTAACCGTCAGGCGATATCAATTATTTCAAAGTATAATTTTGCACCTACTGAATTAGCAAAAGATAATTTGATACGTGAGGGGAGAGATGAAACAAGTATTTATATAACAGGTAATACAGCGATTGATGCACTAAAGACTACGGTGTGTGACAATTATATTCATTCGGAACTTGATTGGGCGCAAGACAGTCGTCTTGTTTTGATAACGGCACACAGAAGAGAAAATTTAGGAGAACCTATGCATAACATGTTTCGGGCTATTCGTCGTGTGTTAGATGAGTTTCCGGATGTAAAGGCGATTTACCCAATACATATGAATCCAATTGTACGTAAGGCGGCAGATGAGGAACTGGGAGGATGTAGAAAAATTCATATTATAGAACCGCTTGAGGTTTTGGACTTTCACAATTTCATGGCGCATAGTTATTTGATTCTTACAGATAGTGGTGGAATTCAGGAGGAAGCACCGTCTCTTGGTAAGCCAGTTCTTGTTATGCGGGACACAACGGAACGTCCGGAAGGAATAAAAGCAGGGACACTTAAACTTGTAGGCACGGATGAACAAGAGATTTACAGTAATTTCAAGCATTTACTTGAGAATGCGGATAGCTACAATGCAATGGCTAGAGCGTGTAACCCATATGGGGATGGATATGCAAGTAAACGTATTGCTGATGTTTTGGAAAAAGAGATAGGAAAATAGTGACTGCTTATGCAGATGGTTCACTATGTAAAGAGGGATAGCTTTATGAAGAACTACAAAATTGCAGTAGCCGGTACCGGTTATGTGGGCCTTTCCATTGCAACGTTGCTTGCGCAGCACAATGAAGTAGTTGCGGTGGACATTGTGCCTGAAAAGGTAGAGTTGATTAATAACAGAAAGTCGCCGATTCAGGACGACTATATTGAGCAGTATTTGGCAGAAAAGGAGTTGAATCTTACTGCTACATTAGACGCCAAAGCGGCTTATGAAGGAGCTGATTTTGTTGTGATTGCAGCTCCGACGAATTATGATTCTCAAAAAAATTACTTTGATACCTCTGCGGTAGAGGCTGTGATTCGCTTGGTAATGGAGTGTAATCCTTCTGCAATCATGGTCATTAAATCTACCATACCGGTAGGTTATACGGAGAGCATTAGGGAGAAGACCGGTAGTAGTAATATTTTATTTAGCCCGGAATTTTTACGGGAGTCCAAGGCATTGTACGATAATTTGTACCCGAGCCGTATTATCGTGGGGACAGATTTAGAGGATGCACGTTTGGTTGAAGCGGCTAAAATATTTGCAGAGCTTCTGGCGCAAGGAGCAATTAAGAAGGATATTGATACCTTGTTTATGGGATTTACCGAGGCTGAGGCGGTAAAGTTGTTTGCGAATACTTATTTGGCACTTCGGGTTTCTTATTTTAATGAACTGGATACATACGCAGAAATGAAAGGGTTGAATACCCAGCAGATTATTAATGGCGTATGTTTGGACCCACGCATCGGCAATCACTATAATAATCCGTCATTTGGTTACGGTGGGTATTGTTTACCGAAGGACACAAAACAATTGCTGGCAAATTATGAGGACGTACCACAAAATATGATGTCTGCGATTGTAGAGTCAAATCGGACAAGAAAAGAGTTCATTGCAGACCGTGTTTTGGAAAAGACAGGATACTATAATTATACAGAGAAGATAACGTGGGATGCGACGCAGGAGAAGAATGTGACGGTAGGCGTGTATCGCCTTACCATGAAGGCAAACTCCGACAATTTCCGCCAGTCTTCCATCCAAGGTGTTATGAAGCGTATCAAGGCAAAGGGGGCAACCGTTATCATCTACGAGCCGACCTTGGAGGAAGGAACTACTTTCTTCGGAAGTAAGGTGGTAAACGATTTGGAGGCATTCAAAGCCCAGAGCGATGCCATTGTTGCAAATCGTTATGATTCGTGCTTGGATGATGTGGCAGAGAAAGTGTACACGAGGGATTTGTTTGGGAGAGATTAAGGGGATATAATCTAAAAAGAGGTAATAAGGAAGCTTGCAGCTTTGGTGATATCGCCACCACCTCCTTCTTCCCGGCAAAGCCTCTCGGATGTTACGGGGACGGTGGTGCCATTTTCACTGATAATGATGAGTGGGCAGAGCTCATTCGGTCTTTCCGTATTCACGGCAAGGGTGCAGATAAGTATGATAACGTGCGTATCGGCATGAATTCCAGATTGGATACCATGCAGGCGGCTGTTTTGCAGGTGAAGCTACAGGCGTTCCGTGAGTTTGAACTGGAGGCGGTGAACCGGGTGGCACAGCGTTATACCGACGCGTTGCGTGATGTTGTTACGATTCCGGTAGTGAAGGATGGGTTCTATTCCAGTTGGGCTCAGTATACGATTTTACTTCCGTCGGAGGAGTTAAGAAACGGTCTACAGGCAGCCCTAAAGGAGAAGGGCATTCCGAGTATGGTTTATTACCCGAAGGCGATGCATGAGCAGGGAGCGTTTCGGGATACACCTTGTGTGGTGACGGATTTGTCCGTGACCACGGAGCTTTGTAAGAGAGTCCTTGCGTTGCCGATGCATCCGTATTTGGATGAAGCAGAGCAGAGGGATGTGATTGAGGCTGTGAAGGAGTATTTGGGGAGGTAAGAAAGGCGAATACCGTCGGAATTGATTTTAGAGGAAATCCGCATTTGGAAATAATAAAGAGAGGGTGCCCAAAACTACGATGTAAAAACATAGTTTTGGGACATCCTCATGGGTTGAATTACAGTCAGTCGTTTTGCGATATTCTCAGTTTTTCATTTTCGGAAAATAACACAGTAACGCTTGATAAACCTCTGAATAGTTCTCCAATGTGGTCTTAAAGTTTTCGGAAATCATTTGAAGCTCTTTTACTGCTTGGCTCGGTGTAAACTGATAGTTTTCCGAGACCCAAAGCTCAATAAACACAAGACAGCAAAACAGGTCGATGGAAGATTTCCATTGACGGTAGTTTTTGGCCTTGAGAAAGGCATGATATAAGCGTTCTTGAAGTGGACGTTCCAGCTTTTTTATTTCGCTCTTTATCTTTGAGATGCCTTTAATATCTGTTTGTTCGATGTACTGTAAAATCATGCGGCTTTCCTGTAAATCCCTTTTTGTAAAGATTTCATTGCTGTCAGAAAATCCTTTTTTGTATTTTTCTAAAAACAGAGCGACCAGATGGTTATTGGCAGCTTCGGTAGAATAATAACCGCTCTGACAAAGTCTCTGTATGATCTGGCAGATGTCTTCCGAATTACGGGAGTAAAGCAAAAGCAGGTAATGGTATAGGTCGTCATCGCTGAACTCATTATTCTCTGAAGGGACTGATGCGATGGTGGTAATCGTATCAACTACGTGGTTGATAAGTTCATCAATTACCGGCTGAAGACGTTCATGATCGTTGGGTTTTTGATATATCAGTACTTGCAATTCCTTGATTTGGTAGAGCTCTGTTAAAACCAGTTCCTTGCCGGAAAGATGTTTCTTCAGAATTCCTACCTGAGAGTCAATGAGAGAACTATTTATGGACTCTCTTTGCGGAAGAGAGAGTACCGCTGTTGTGGCTAGAGCACGCAACAGCGGAAGGTCTGACTGGAAAAGCACAGATAAGTCCGGTGCTTCAGCATGGAAAGCCAGTTCAGTGGCGAGGTGCCCAATCATAGAAGCTGCAAGTCGGAAGATGCGATGATCCGAAAAGGAACGGTCTTCTTCCAGTTTGTGTTTTAATGCGGATAGCCGGTCACAATAAAGAACAGGGTCCTTTTTCCAAAGCAGTTCTATTGCAAAGTGAACAGACCAACCACAATGATTACGTTGATATTCGTAGCAATGGTCGGGAAGCCACGAAGCATTTTGCAAAAGGCTACCTTGGGAATCCGGAAGTTGTAACAACAGTTGTGCCGTTGATAGCAGCAAGGAATTTCCTTCTGTCTGCTCATTTTGGGAAGACAGGATGAGGTAGTCATCCAATATGGAGAGAAGCGGAGGAATGACCTCTTCATTATCCATGTCCATGAAACGTTTAAGGCATGTTTCCTTCGTTTTAGGCTGCATATAGGCGAGGGAAGCTAAGGTGGATGGAAAATCGGAGGCAAGCCGCATCACAAAATCCTCGGGTGTATATATCTTTTTGCCATCGGAAACAGTAGAGGCTGGCTTTTGTTTGTGTGGTATCTTCTTTCCTTTTTCCGAATCGTAAAGCATTTCGAGATGTCCGGATTCCTTAAAATTCGCAAACTGAGTGGTATAGTACTCAAAGATTTTTTTTGCCAGCTGATTGTCGGTAGGCATAATAACAGAGGTATGTTGCTCGGCGACGTTATCGAGGGAGTTGGAAAGGATGTAAACGATTGGTTGTGATTCCTTCCCAAGTAAAAAGAGAAAACGGTCATGTAAGAATGGCTTTGAAGTAGAAATCGTTCGAATTTTCAAACTCCCCGGTTGAAGAACGTCAAGAAACCCTACCATTTTTTTTATGTTTGGAATACGACTACTATCCTTGTGCGAGGAAGCAGAGGAGTCCGTTATAATTTCGTAGGCAATACTGCTATTACTGATGCTTCGCAGCATCTTGTTGATGCTTTCGGCTGTAATATACGGGTCGATAAGTACTACTCGGTGAATGTCGGTCGTACTGAGTTTCATCTTTAACCAGGTAAGAAATTGCAGATGACTTTCCGGGCCTTCAGGCAAAAAAATGCCTTTTTCAGCAAGCGGATGATAGGTGCCGAGCAAAAGTCTGGCCTCTTTTTTGATTGCCGCTTCTTCGGATACCCAGTATTCTTCTGAATTGTCGCTGATGGATATCGGATGTAGAGAAGAGTATTGCCCTTTTTTATAGTCTGTTTTTGCATTTTCCTTACTTTGTGTTTTATCAATTTTTTTTGTCCAGGCATCCTCAATTTGAAAGGTGCGGTGAATGAGATGCATATCCATGTGGATGTGGCGCATCAGGCTATGGGTGGATGAATAAATTAGGTTACTGTCGGCGTTATGGGTGTTAACCTGCCACACCTTTACCGTAGCAAGAGAAATGCTTTCCTGTAATGGAAGGTGTAGATGGATGTCTTCTTCTCCGCAGTAAACCTGTATGGTGCGGTCTAAAAAGGCGTTCTGAGTATTATAGGCCTGTACATTTACCAGATACTCACCTTGAAGAAAGTGATGGTCAAGCTGCACGGAAATATACTCTGGGATTTTTTCACCGTGTTTTTCGCGGCAATCCACCTTCCAGTGAATGGCCTCTTTAGCATCAATACACGGAAGTAAAGGAGAAAAGATTTCAAAATTATTGATACGGGACAGCTCGTTTAGGTTTCCTCGGATGGGGAGTTCTTCTTTGAGTAACTGCCAAATGGCTTCCAACTTTTTACAGTCCGAAGAACCGTCTGTGTTGTATAAGAACTGTTTGTTTCTTCCGAAAAGGCTTTCGCAGTACATAGCGGTATCCTCAAAAGAATGCTGTGGTTTTAAGGAAACGGTAAGTCCGGCAGTCTCTTCATGGGTTGTCAATAGATATTTTGGACGATAAACAGAGTTGCCATTACATATAGAAAGGGCGTAGATAGCCTCTAGTGAGTCCTTTGTACATTTTTTTGAGTGAAGCGTTATATTGTTTTCTTCTAAGAGTTGGCCAATAGTTTCTTTGTTTTGAGCGGATTGGATAAAAGTGAGCAACTTTGCACCGGTGATGTAACCGCGCATGATATAAAAAATGTGATTGGTTTCTGCTTGAGAAAGCTTCCAGTGGTTCATACCCTCTTCCGTTATATGATAAGGAGTAGCAAAACCGTAAACATAGGTGGTCTGCTCTGTGGTATGATAAAAATAGAGGTTGATTAAATAAGTTTGCTCCGGAGAGATGGTAGACCAAGGCAGAGAAGTGACAGTATCGGATTTGTAGGCGATAATGTCGCTGAAAGAGCAGCCTAGTTTTTCGCAGATTTTGTCCAAGACATCCAATGCAACCGGTTGGTCTGCTGAAAGCTTTGCAAGCGTTGCGGTGCTAAAGCCCAGCGTTTGCCGCAAATCGGTTTTACTCATGTTGTAACGTTCCAGGGTATTCCAAAGGTTCTTATATGAAAAGCTCATGTGGATACATCCTCCTTTTAAGATGGTTTAATTGCTTGTAATCATATTATAATTGTGACTTGCTATAAAGCCAAGAAATATTTATATAATAAAATATAATATTTTAGAACGCAAATGTGCGGAATGGAGATTTGGAATACAACCTGTGTAGTGACGGATTTGTAATAATATTTTGGTATTATTCTGATGAAACGAAGTATACTATGAGTAGAAAAGAGTTTTATGAAAGTGTCAACTGTGATTGTTAACAAAAACAGGTGAGGATTTTTGTGAATATTGCACAATAACAAAGGTTAAAATTTAGTAGTATTAAACATTGACAAGTGATATATAGTGGTGTATGATGAAGATGGTTTTTACTAGCTGAGTTATGGCTTGCGGCATGGGAATGTGCTTTGGCAATAGTTTATGATGTCTATAGAAAAGTATAAATATACTCCATGTCGAGTGCTTGTGTTTCGTATGGGTGGGTATGACAGACATGAGCAGAAAGGGAAAAATATGGGTAAAGATTTTAAAAGGAATATAATATGCAAGAATGCTATATGTAAGTTTGAAGGGTCAGCAGGTAGAGAGACTCGAGCAAGATTGGCGCGTCAGCAATTTCCAAAGGGAAGTACATGTGTCTCCAATGACGATTTGGAGCCTTTAGGATGCAGTATTGAAAATGATTTAACGAGATTCAAGAAGAACCGAGAGGTGAGTTATCCACCGATTCCAAAAAAATTATTTTGATTGTAACGGAAGGATGTGATGATTCACATCCTTTTTCTTTGAGGAGGTTTTATGGGAACAGTATGTCGCCCTTTGTTGCTTTATAATGAGTTTTTACCTGCCGAGATTTCGGACAGAGAAAGAGACTGGGACTATCAGGCATTTGGTCACTATGATGGCATTTCCATCGAAGGAAGAGTCATTTTAAAGGATATGTCGGATTTGTCTTCGTTGTTTGAGAAAAGCAAAGATTACGAAACGAGCGGAAGTTATTTCACTCATGTGCTTTGGGGACTTTATGGAAACGAGGAAGAGGAAGAAGCATTTTGGAGGATAGACGCTCCTTTTATTTATGTTTGCTTAATGCAACTTTCTGACGATACGAAAGCAGCATTAGAAAATCGATATAATAACACGCGAGAAGAACTTCAGAAAGCAGGGGCTGGGTGTTTATTGTATCATTCACTTGATAATAGTGATATGATTCTTGTTATCAAATCCGAAACTGCAGAGGAAGGATTTAAGATTATAAATGATTTGCATTATGAGCAAAGGGAGGACTGTTTAAAACTCCGTAATACTTATTCGATAATGGGTGTTAGACGGAACGTAATTGATTCAGATATTAATCGGGTTCGGGATAATGATATTGTGCCAATGGTGGAACTTCAGGTTGTTGAGAAGAATAGAGAATGTACCGAATTACTATATCAAAGAATTAAAGAGCAGCTACGAGATAAAGGATATGGGGATGAGGTGATATGGCGCAAAAGTGTTCTTGGCACTGAAGATGATACGTTTTTTATGCGCAACATATCGTGGAAGGCCTTTCTTTCTTTTTTTAAGAAAGAAAGTGGCCTTTTGTGTAATTCAAATTTATGTACACAAAACTATGCATATGCTGTCTCAACCAGAGTTTTGTTTAAAGAAAATAAAACTATAGTCGAGGAATCGCAGAAAAAGAAAACGATTACAAATATGAATATGGAACGCCCGTTTTGCGATATGCTTGCAAGTTTTGTCAAAGCTACGGATTCAAAAGTGTTTTCGGATGTAGAAATGAAGAATTTATTGATGCTTATTAATGCATTTCGACGTTTTGAATACGTGAATAGGGATGAGCGTCCTTTTTCTGATTATACTTTCTTTCCGTTATTTTTGCCGTTTTATCAGTTTATTGTTCTTTCATCGGGGAAAGAGAGGGAATGTGTAAGGTATCACTATAGTTTTATGGAGTGTATGAAATTATGTACACAGAATTTTGTTAAACCGGAACGTATTTATTCCCAGATAACGGATTTTAACATAAAATACTTTGATATGCCGATTAAATTTATTACTTTGTATAATTCGTATATCTATGCAATAAAGCAGGTTTTAAATGTCAGGAATGTGGAAGATGCTAGGCCTGCAACAACATACGAATTTTTGATGTGTGCCGGTCTAAATGATGATATTGAAGTGATGGAATTGTTTCCGTGCCGTGAGAATAGCACCAAGAGGTTGTTTTTAATCAGAACTCCTGAAAAATACATGTATAACATTAAAGCCATGCTTTTTGCATTAGGGCATGAGACTGCACATTTTGTCGGAAAAAAGATTAGAAATCGCGAGGGTAGATATAAACATATTTTGACTATTTGTGCCCGTATGATTGGTCTGGCGATGAAGGGTTATTATGAACACGGTGAAGAAATCAGCGGGAGTGTAATAAAAGCGGAAAACGTTAAGAAATTCGAAGAAAAAGTAAAAAAGTGGATTGATGCATATATTTCTTTGAATCAAAACGAACAGTATTTAAGAAACGTAAATAGTTATATGGGGAACGAAAGCTCCAAGGATAGTATAGAGGAAAGTAAAGGTTTTAATAAGCAGTATGAATATCATGCAGAGGTTTTGAGATGGAATTTGTCCGGCTCGATTAAGAATGTATTATCTGACAGAGGAATCGACTTGCTTTCTTTTATGATTGATGATGAGTTTGAAGCTTGCTATGGTTCGGATGATGAGCGTGAGTGGGAGGTGTTTTATACAAGAACGAAGAGCCACCTGCAGGATTATATAAATGCATTTTGTGGAGTTACGGTAAATTCGGAAACTACGTTGTCAATAGAATTCATATTAAATAATATTTTCTACTTTATGAAGGAATGTTATGCAGATGTTATCTGTATCTTATTACTCAAACTGTCGTTGGAGGACTATATTACTTCAATAATGACTCTCAGTGAACAGAAACGCGAAAGTATGAGAGGGTTCTGCCAAAGTAAGATAATGATTCGAATTGCACTCGTTTACGCAACAATGAGTCAACCGTTAGAGGATATGCCGGATTGTTTCAGATGGGATGAGGAACAGTACAAAAACCATAAAGAGTGGTCTAAAGATTGTAAGGAATTGTTTGAGACTGTGCTTGGTTTTGTAGAGAATTATATTTATGATGGTTATGCAGATTTTAAGACAGCGGATTTTGTAAAGGAACCGTGGTTGTTGTTTACCGATAATTACGTTTTACGGCAATTTGTTGATTATCTTTATTCATGTTCTAAAAGTTTCTTTAGAGAAATTTTAAAGGATGATGTATGTTTGAAAACTGCAAGAAACTTATATCAAATGCAAAATGAAACAAATGTAAATGTGTTTTTTTCTAAAATGCTTAATGGATTCCGGTGGTATGAAGAAGGGGTAAACGATGTAATGACTGAGTTGGCGTCCGGTAAAATGACAGAACAGATATGAAATAACAAATACGACTAAATCGGAGTAAATTACAATGGCTAAAGATATTAAAGATTTGCTTATGAAAAAGTTGAACGGGTATGATCTAAAGATGCCGTCTGAAGCATTTGAAATGATGTTGTTGATTGTATCGGAAAGTGATAGAAACCCGAGAAAAGAAGATGACTATATAGAAAATCCGGTTGATGATAGAGAGGAGAGGTTTTATAGTTCTGTTTCGACCAAAGAAGAGACAATGAAGTGTTTACCGGAGGAATTTTCGAAAGAAGTCTTCTACGAATGGATAAAGAAAATACTTGAACATACTAAGAAAGAAGCGGAAGTAATCGAAAGCGGAAATAATATTTTTTATGTGAAATCAGAGAAAATAGTGATTGCTGTCTTTATTGCCGAGAAATATAAGCATTGCAAGGAGATTCTGTGGTTTGTTTTTCTGGAATTATCAAAGTGTAATTTGAAACGTAATGATATTACAAACCTTTATACGAATATAAGAAATAATGAAGTCGGTTCCCTGTGTGAGACATGGTTTTTTAAGAGAAAGTATGTAGATTATATTGTGAATACCTATAATCTGCCGGATGTGGAATTGTTAATTAGTCTGTCTTCATGCCTTTATGAAGGGGCTCAGAACAAATCCATTCTTTTTATCGCAGGCGAGTCCTCGGATAGTTACGGAGAAATAGTAGAGGAGTTTGGTGGAAACGATGATACACGTAAATTGATATCAGACAACAGAAGAACTATTCGAAAGCTGATGGAGATAGCAGGTAAAGGAGAAGTACAGTTGCTTGCAACATCAAAAGGCAAAGACTTAGTTGTCACTCACTTGGTAAAATGTTCCGAGGACAATAGAAACGACTTGAGTTTTGTTGAATTTAAAGGTTTTTTACATTGGTCCATTTTTGTTGAGGGAAGGGAGATGTTATCCTTTTATCAAGGAGATTATCATGTCAATCTTGATGAAAAAGATGAGGAACGTAGGGAAATACAAACGATAAAGGAAAAGGAATCAGATATAGATGCGGATATGCTGGCTGATCTTGTAAAGGTATTAGAAAAGCAAAAGCATGGTACATCTGCAATTCTGATTAAAGATAAAGATTTTGCGAAGGAAGAAGTAGAGAGATTATGTAATGTTGGAAGAGGCATGTTTTTGTCTCAGGGAAAGCATTATGAAGGGCAATGGGATGAGATTACAATGCTTGGGTTGACTGCCATTGACGGGGCACTTATTATGGATTGGAGCGGGAAGTGTTTGGCAATGGGTGTGATAGTGGATGGTGAGGTCAAAAAACCAGGAAACGTTTCCCGCGGTGCAAGATACAATTCTATAAAAAACTATATAGAGATAAATGCTGAAAAGAGTTGTATGGTCGGTATCATTGTATCGGAGGACGGAATGGTAGATGTGATATATAGTAAAGATGAGGAAGGGGACAATAAAAATCAAAGTAGTGGATGGGCGAAGGATAATTGGCGGAATTGATTTTAGAGCAATTTAGTGGGAGAAAGGCTTGAAAATACTGGGTTTTCGGGCCTTTTTTTGTTTGGAATTTTGTTGTGCAGAATGTACAAAAAAGTGGTCGAAGTTTGGTAAAAATGAATATTGATATTTTTGACTAAAAGTGTTAGATTATATGGTGAAAGATATTCTGTACGGACAGGAAAGGACACGCAGGTGTGTGTTGTGTATTATTTTAAAGGAGGTTTGTATGAATAGGCCTATTCACATACTTCGTTATGGAACGGTAGCAGAAAACGTGCACTTGGGGAGGGCAATCTCTGCATATGACTATTTGGGTATTAATGGGAACTCTGCGGCTTTTGTTTCAACGGCGATAGCCAATTTTATTGTTGAAAAATTCTTTTCAAAACCGGAGAAAGGTTTTTTTATTGACCCTATTACATATGCATTTCAAAATGAGATAAGACTACTAAAGAGTAAGTCAAAAGCAACCGGTGAAGAAAAGATAAAAAAATCTGTGGAAAAATTGATTGAAATATATGGTGAACCGCTGGAAAAAGTACGTACAGGAGTTCCTGTTTCGGCAGATGATTTTTTGAAAGTCGCTGATAGAGAGGCTTTTTTGGATAGAGTTTTGAGTTTTCAATATAATCTTGTATATCAGCATATGGAAGAACATGATTTAAAAAAATACTTGGATTATGTTACCGTTGATAATATGCCGCAGTTAAGACCTAAATTCTTAATTGCTCCATATTTTTATCTTGATGCGCAGGATGTGTCATTTGATAAATGGCTGGAAATTAACACGAGTTTTGCCAATATGGCTGTTTCTCGGTCAGAGAATAAATTTAATAATATAGATGTTTTTGCGCAAATAATTATTAATAAGAATGTATTATTTGATGCAGAGAAAATGCAGAGAATAGTAGAGTGTTATAGGGGATTGCCTTGTGCCGGATATACGGTTTGGGTAGATGGATTAAATGAACACGAAGCTTCGTTTGCCGAGCTCAGAGGGTTTATGGATTTGCTGAGAGGTTTGCATGGGAAACCGATATATAATATGTATGGCGGATATTTTTCAATACTACTTACTCATAAAACGTTGGGACTGCTAAACGGTGTTTCACATGGTCTGGAATACGGAGAAAGTAGAAAGGTTTATCCGGTCGGCGGTGGCATTCCGGTATCAAAGTATTATTATT
Source organism: Lachnospiraceae bacterium (assembly GCA_017503735.1). GTDB lineage: Bacteria > Bacillota > Clostridia > Lachnospirales > Lachnospiraceae > SIG307. The sequence continues at coordinate 125,463 of JAFVSN010000038.1, read as the reverse complement.
ATCCAATTCATCAAAGAGTGGATTTTACGAAAGCCTTTTATATGCTTGAGCATATAGGGGTTATTGATACAAGAGAGGAAGATTGGGGGAGTTCTGAAAGGTACTATGCAGAGATATGTAAATGTGAGTGCTGTGAACACATTCTTGGTACAAATATGATTAATTTTATGCAATTTGAAAGTACAGAGTTCTACGAAGTAAAAAGAAAAAAACAAATGTTAAGAAGAAAAAAAGCATCTCCTAATACGAAGCAAAATTGCTTGTATCACTATTTGTTGTGTAAAAAAGTAGAATTTTATAGAGCGGGGAAAAATTCGTTGGATGTATTGCTTTCCGAATTGGTTGAACAGAGGGGGAAATATGAGGGTTCGGGGGCGATCCGTGAGAGCGAAATGGAGTATCTTGATGTTTGGGTGAGGTGTTTAAGTGAGTGAGGAGAGAAGTATGAAACCAAAGACAGTATATATATTGGGGGCAGGGGCATCAAAAACTGCAAATTTGCCAATGCAAACAGAAATTCTGCCACTTGTCTTTAGTCTGGATAATGCGAATGTAAACATGAATGGGTTGTTGGAAGAAGATTTTTTATCCCTGACTTTAAATGAACGAATACAACGTTTAAAGGAGAGCTATCAAACATTTGATGAGTACAGGCAGGATTTGGGCGGATTTATTTTGAATAGCTTTGCACCGGGAGAGAAGGCTAGAAGGTATAGTGCGGCAATATATGAAGTAAGAAAACTTCAAGGTTTGAGTCAGGAGTTGGAAAAGAAGAAAAAAGAGAAACTTTTTGAAGCATACGATATGGTGAAAAATATAAATGTTACATTGGAAGATTTGTTTACTATCTTCGATAATGTGGCGGCCAACAGAGAACATTTTCGATTGTATTCACCGGAGGATATGGGAGATATACATCGTAAGTTGAAGATGTGCATTATTTACGCATTGTCATGTGCAATTTCAATGGACTGTAATCCGCAAGTGTATAATAAGTTTTCCGAATATTTGCTTGCCGAAAGGGCAAATTCGCGTTTTAAAGAAGATTCTGTATCGCTTATTACAATGAATTGGGATGACTTGTTAGAGAGTGCACTTTATGAAGTTTGCTTGAGGTATAATTCTGAAATGAAAAATAAGAAGAAGTGCATATATCCGGATTTGTGTTTTTACGATTACAGTGTAGAAAAAGATGATAAACATATTCCATCTATAAATATAAAGGCAAAAGGACACAAGAATATTAAAGTGTTGAAAATGCATGGTTCACTTGCGTGGTTGGAGTGTCCAAGATGCGGCAGAATGTATGTAGATTTTACAAATGAAATAGCGGCGGATGAATTTATAGAAAGGATATGTCCGTATTGTCAGGAGGGGACATTGTTAGGCGGTGCCCCGGTTTTGCGAAGTCTCATCATTACACCTACATTTATGAAGTCTTTAGATAATCTTAACGTAAAAAATATTTGGCATAATGCATTTATCGAAGTAAATGAAGCAAGCCATATAGTTTTTATTGGATATTCTTTTCCCGATGCTGATTTTGAAATGAGATGTTTGTTAAAGAAAGCTATAAGAGACGATGTGAAGGTGACGGTTGTTTTACATTCATCAGATAATCCGGAGTTTTATTTGAATGAATTTATGAGTAAAGGGTATGATGGTGAGGAGGCCAAGCGTTTGGCTCAAAAGATGTTGTTGCCGGAGGAACGCTACAAAACTTTTTTTGGGGAGGATAAAGTGTCTTTTGTTTATGAAGGATTCGAAAAGTATGTCGATAGACTTGGAGGTGTCACTGAGTGAATAAGAAGGAGATGAATAGCAAGGATTTATTGCTTTCGTTTTTATATTCTCCGGGACAGAAGGAGAATATAAATGAACCTATCATAGGTAGAACAAAACTGACAAAAATGATGTATCTTTTTGAAAAAGAAATTTATCCGAAATTTTTTAAGGATGAGTTGATTATTGAACTACCCGATTTTAAGCCGTATTTCTATGGTCCGTTTAGCCCGCAACTTTTTGAGGATTTAAGCTTTTTTTGTTCCATAGGAATGATTTGTGCAAATGAGACAACAATTCTTTTGTCATCAGCAGATAAGGTGGAAAGTGATGAAGTATTCGAAGAGGATAATTGGAGCGAGGCTGCATTTGGCGAGGAAGAATTGTTTGAGAAGGAGTATTCGCTTACGCAAATCGGTGTGAGATATGTGGAAGATAAGGTATGGTCGTGTTTTACTGACGTTCAAAAAGATAAACTACAAGCGTTTAAAGGACAAATTAATAAAATTTCGCTTGATACTCTCCTTAGATATGTTTATAATAAATATCCAGAGGATACAAAAAAGTCTGTGATAGCAGATAAATATTTATTGAAAGCGGATGATTAACTATGTTGGAGCTCGAAATGGCTGAAGCAGGATATGATTTCTTCTGTTCGCAAAATCAGTATAAAATGATAAAACAAGAGGTGCCTTTTTTATCGAGATGTATTGATTTGGTTTTGGTTGATGAGGCAGAGAAGATTATTTCTATCGAGTATAAGATTAAAAATTGGCGTCATGCAATCGAACAAGCGACGAATCATAAATTAGGAGCTGATGAAGCTTATATTTGTTTGCCTGAGCGAAAGATAAGTGAAGAACTTAGAAAAGCAATATACAATGCAGGACTGGGATTGTTATTTTATAATGCACAGCGTAGTGATTGTATCTATAAGGCAATAGCACCGCCTGAGTATTCAGCAAATGTCTTGGCATTTAGAAGAATGCTGCGTAATAATGTAGAACGTGTTTAGTAAAGGGCTATCTTTAAAGTATGATAAAAGTTATAGGGAGGTGTACATAAGATGGAAGAAAGAATATTAGCGTCGCTTGACGAAATAGCGGAACTGTTAAAGGTATCTGCTTCGAAGAATCCGATGGGAGATATCATTGCACTGATTACCGTGTGTGTGACCTTGCTTTTGGGCGTTTTGGGCTTTATCTTTAATTCTCTCATCCAAAGAAGGAATAACAGTATTAAGGTGATTACCGAGGACCGCGTGGCAAGGAGAAAGGCAACACAGGAAGTGGTGGAGAAATTTTTATTGTATGCAGATCCGGTATATTTGAAGCAAGTGGTTTCGATAGCGGACAAAAAACAGGTGCTGGAGAACTGTACGAAATGCGTTGTGACGTTAAGGAGCTTGTATACGTTCACTTCAGAACATGACATTGATCTTGTTTTTGCGGCCCGTGATTTGAAGGATGAAATATACTGTATTTTGTATGAAAGAAAGCCGTGCGAGGAATGCCTTAAGAGTAAAACGGAACACTTTACAAAGATGGCTGACCTTTGCATGACAACAGAGTGGAAGCGGATTAAAAGGGAAGCGAAAGGAAAATACAGAAACGGAAATAAGGGTTATACTGCCTGGAATGATATTTGGGACGAACATGAGGGGCATTATAATAAAAATTTCGAAAAAAGATGAGAATGGAGTAATCGGAATGTATTCGTTTAATGCAGCAGAAATGAAAGACAGATGTGTACAATGGATTCGCGAATGGTTTGAGAAAAACGGTGCCGGCTGTAATGCGGTGGTTGGTATTTCCGGAGGAAAGGACAGTTCGGTGGTAGCGGCCCTTTGTGTGGAAGCCTTGGGAAAGGACCGGGTAATCGGAGTGCTGATGCCTTGCGGCGTACAGGCGGATATTGACATGGCAAGAAAGCTGGTTGATTTTCTCGGAATTAAAAATTATGAAGTAAATATCAAAGAGGCTTTGGACGGTGTGTTAAATGCGTTGCCGGATATAGAAATTTCCACCCAGAGCCGGACGAATCTTCCGCCGCGTATCCGTATGACGGTATTGTATGCGGTGAGCCAGAGCGTCAACGGACGGGTGGCAAACACTTGTAATCTTTCCGAGGACTGGGTGGGATATTCGACCCGGTACGGCGACAGTGTGGGTGACTTCAGCCCGTTGTCCCGCTTTACGGTAGCAGAGGTAAAGGCCATCGGCAGAGAACTGGGATTGCCGGAAGATTTGGTGGAGAAAGTGCCGATTGACGGCCTTTGCGGAAAGACGGATGAGGATAATTTAGGCTTCACCTATGCGGTACTGGACCGCTATATCAGAGAAGGCATTTGTGAAGATGAAGCGGTGAAGGAGCGCATTGACCGTCTTCACAGAAACAATTTGTTTAAGCTGGAATTGATGCCGTGCTTTGAACCGTAAGACTTGTGTAGAAATTTCGGAACGAAAAGGAATTGTAAAAAAATGTAAATTCTTGTCGGACTGAACAAAAATCTCATACGGAAAATGATAATTGGGAAAAAATGGGAATCAAAAGAAAGACAATATTTCTACAGAGATAGAAAAAAGGAGCTTTCGCAGAATACGTTTTGTTAAAACGAGGTCTGTGAGGCTCCTTTTTCAAGCTTTTAGAAATGTAGCATTTTCCGATTGGAAAACGTTGCGTAATTACTATAAAAGAGAATATTGTGCTTATTTCTTCAAATCATCGCGGGTTTTCTCAATAAGGAAGTCCACATAAGCACTGTCGGAGTTCTCTTCCGGGTAGCAGTTTTCCTTGCCGAAAACGATACCGGAGTTGTGCTCCTTAGTGTAGGTTTTCCATTCCGGAAGCGGTGTACCGTCAATATCAAGACCGTTCGGATTGCCGGTTTTGATAAAGTTGGTCATGTAGTTACACATCTGGCGGGCTACATCGTAGTGCTTGCCGGTAAACGGTCTCCAGCACTTTGCCAGCGTTTCAAACCAAAACCACAAATCCACGGAGTGGAAGGTGCCCGGCTGATCCGGTCCCGGGATATCTGCATCGAAACGGTAGTAGTAGCAGTCGTTGGAGCTTCCGCTTTCCTGACGGTCTAAGAAGAGGCTCTTGACGGAGCATTCGATGCCGCTGACCGGAGCAAATGCGGTATGACCCATAAAGGAAATCTGCTTCCGGCTTTCTGCGAATGCAAGGAATTCGTCGGCCTTGTCACCGAAGCATTCTTTTGCCATCTTAATTAATTCCGCTTCATCCTTTGCAGGGAGGGTGTTCGGGAATTCATCTGCGGTGTTACCTGCCATAAGCGGAACATTTAAAGCTTTACCGGATGCAATCAGCTTCATCGGGTCGCCTACGGAGAATACGCCGTCCTGAATCGGGAACATGCGTCCGTGGGCAACCACATACTCGTCATATTTAGAGAGTAACCATTTGGCATCCATAGCTCTTGCCTCGGCTAAAGACTTGGCACCGATGAAATCAAAGAAACCTTTGCCTTGCTCCTGTGCCTTTTCAAAGGTCATCGGAGAGGTTACCGGAGTCTGCGCCATGTACGGACTGCGAATGGCACCGCTCATGATAACTGCTTTCTGGAATAAGCCTTCGTTCTGCGGAGAGGTAAGCTGTTGCATAACGCTGCCGCCGCCTGCGGACTGACCTGCAATCGTAATGTTGTCCGGATCACCGCCGAAGGCCGCAATGTTTCTCTTTACCCATTGAATACCGGCCTGCTGGTCAAGTAAACCGAAGTTTGCCGGAGCATCCGGCTGTTCTTTTGCAAGTTCCGGATGTGCTAAGAAACCGAACAAGTTCAAACGATAGTTTACGGTAACTACGACAACGCCGCGACGTGCAAAACGCTCTCCGTCGAATTCCATTTCTGCGGTATAACCCCAGTTGAAACCGCCGCCGAAAATCCAAACGAGAACCGGAAGTTTATCTTCCGTGCTCTTTGCGTTGGTCCAAACGTTTAAGTACAGGCAGTCTTCTCCCATCGGAATCTCCGGGTCCACATGCCATTCTTTACAGTAGATGTCGGTACCCAGGCCCGGTGTATTCTGAACGGAAATCGGAGCAAACTCGTATGCTTCCAGTTCGCCTTCCCAATCCGGACACGGCTGCGGTGCGCGCCATCTGTTTTCCCCTACCGGCGGAGCCGCAAACGGGATTCCTTTAAATGCGGTGACACGCGGGTCCGCTGCCGGGAGACCCTTAACAATACCGTTTTCTGTTTTTGCCTTACGAATCATAAATAACCCTCCTTTTTGTTGCCGGCACGCCCCTTCTTCCGATTTGAGGGAGGTATCCGGAGTTCTGTTTCCTATCGAAATCATTCTCTTCGTGCAAAGCGCAACGCTCCGTCAAACTTCCTCCAACCGGTTCTAAACGTCTCTCGGGTGGGGCCTCGAGACTTAGAACCGCTAGGAGGTGATTTCGACTGCGCTAAAAGCGCGCCCCTTCGGGAAAAGCACGAAGTAGAATGGTTTCGCTTGCAAACAGAACAATTGACATCCTCCGTTCAAATCGTAAGAAACGCCACGCCCGTAGCCGCGTGCCGGCGAAAATAAAAAATTCTATTTCAACAGTTCAAAAGATTTCAAGCTTACGTTTCCGCCACCGCGGTAGGTAAGATAGATTGCGTTGACGCCGTCCGGAATGTTGGCTTCCGCTTCGTAGCGCTCCCATACGTTGGTGTACTGGAGGGTAACGGAACCGAGAACCTCGCCGTCCCAGGCGGTTTTGATTTCAAAGGTGCCGTTGCCGTAGCCGCGGGTGGTAACCGCAAACCGCTTGATGCCCTTACAGTCAAAGTATTTGAAGCCTGCGGTTGCGCTGTTGCTGATGTTGGCTACATAGCCGATTTCTTCATCGCCGTCGCGACCGTCCTGCATTACCTTCGGGAAGCCTTCGCCGCCTACAAACGGGCGCGGCTTGTCGGTAAATAAGTTACAAGCAAGGTAGCCTGCATATTCGCCCTCACCCGGGAGCGGACCACCGTTTAAACCACAGGAGGTAATCTCAACCTGCGGGATGGAACCGTCAGGAAGGACGGTAATCTTTTCCGCACAACCCTGACGGGAATACCAACTACCGTTGGTCTGACGGTGATAGAAAATGTACCATTCACCGTTAATTTCCACGATGCTGCCGTGGTTGTTGGCACCGTAAGCCGCCGGCATATCAGCCGGTTTGTAGGTGTCGATATGTAAATCGCAGTTGCTGACAATCACGCCACCGTAGGTAAATTTATCCGTCGGGCACTTTGCGGTTGCGTAGCAAAGCTCGTGCATTACTTCAGAAGAGTAGATGAAGTAGTAGGTGTCGCCGATTTTACGGATAGAGGAAGCTTCGAAGAAGGAATGTCCCTCAAAACCGCTGCCTTCACAGTACATGCAACCCGGAACCACAAGCTTCGGAACTTCTAAAATCGTAAGCATATCGGAATCCAGAACCGTTACCAAAGACCCGCTTCTGCTCTTGTCGCCTCTGCCGCAGAAACCGGTGTAAAGGTAGGTCTTTCCATCCTCGGTGAGTACGCCCGGGTCAAACTGCGGCTCGTCGCCCTGTTTGTCGCCGAGACGGGTACCGTCCGCATAGTGAACATAGCCGTAAAATTCGTACTTGCCCGCCGGGGTGTCGCAAACCGCAACGGAAACCACGGATGCGTGGTCAAGTACATAGTACAAATAGTATCTGCCGTCCGGGCCTACGGTAACGTCCGGTGCATAAAGGCACATCTTACCGTCACGGTTAAGAGGGTCGGAAGTCTTCGGGTAAATCACACCCTCATAACGCCAGTTGCCCAGGTCATCCACCGGAGCGGACCAGCAAACATAGTCGCCCATACAGAATACATAACCGTTGTAAAAATCGTGGGAACCGTACACATAGACACGGTCACCGAATACGTACGGCTCGCCGTCCGGAATATACTCCCAGGACGGAAGGTACGGATTCAAGCCAAGTTTCTTTTCAGCCATAAAAATACCTCCACTCAAAGATTCAAAAAATTAAAGGGTGGGAATCGGTTCAAATCAGAAAAAATCCCCATTGATTCTATGATAAAACAATTAGTTTATAAAGTCAATTAGAAAGCTAATTTATGCAAGAATATTTATAAAAAGGTTATATTATCGGGGTCAGCCGGTAGAGTGTTGCTCCGTGTTTCGGAAGGGTCCGGCAAACCGATCCGTCGGTTACGGTAAACTCTGTTTTGTCCCAAATATCACGGCAGAGGTAGTTCTTTCCGAACGGAAGAACCGCGGTTACTTCGGTATCCGTTTCGCCGAGATTAAAAAGGGCAATACAAAGCGCTCCGTTTTCATAGGTGGACATCCAGGCACAGGTTTCCGTATCCTCCGTCTTCCTACGGTAGAGAGGATGGGCGGAGTGGGTGTGCTGTAATACATCAATCAGCTCCGGATTGTTTAACAGGCGCATGGTAAAATCGTCAAACCCGGTCATGTCGCCGCCGATCATTAACGGAGAACGCATGATACACCACAGGGTCAGCATGGTGCGCTGTTCCTCTTTCGTGAATTTGGTGCGGTTTTCTTTTCCGTAGACCTGATTAATGGGGCCGATGGGTAACATGTCCGCATCCGGCCAGTGACCGTGCGTTCCGGTAACGCCGGAATGAATGCACCATTTTTCTGCACGCTCAAACATGTTGTAAAGTAAATCCCAGCGGTCCCAGAAGTCATCGGTAATACGCCACATATTGGCATGCTGTTTCATATGCTCCGCCACATCAAGACGCGCCGGGCCCGGAGAAAGGGAGAGGACCATGTCTCTGCCACAGTGTTTGATGGCCTTTGCAATGGCTTCCACCTCTGCCACCGGATAGCCCCGGCAGATGTCGTCCACTTTTACGAAGTCCACACCCCAGGAGGCATAGAGCGCAAAGAGGCTGTCATAGTAAGCCTGACCGCCCTCTACGGAACAATTTACACCGTACATATCCGTATTCCATTCACAAATACTGCTTTGGGCGGAAATCTCTCTTGCGGTCATGGTGCTGCCCTTAATCGGAGTATTTTGGTGAACCGCCTGACGCGGGATGCCCCGCATGATGTGAATACCGAATTTCAAGCCCAGAGAATGTACATAGTCGGCAAGCGGCGCAAAGCCCGCTCCCTCTGCAGCGGAAGGAAAGCGATTTACTGCCGGCACAAGACGGGAATATTCGTCCATGCAAAGCTCCGTAAAGTTATGATAATAGTGGTTTTCGGCGGTAGGTTCGTACCACTGGATGTCTACCACGACATACTCCCATCCGTACTGCTTTAAATGTTTTGCCATAAAATCGGCGTTTGCCCTTACAATATCTTCGGTTACGGCTGCTCCGTAGCAGTCCCAGCTGTTCCAGCCCATAGGCGGTGTTTGTGCAATCATAAAAATCTCCTTTCAAGGTGATAAGTTAAGTGTAAAGCATCTTTGACTCTTTTTCCATAGAATAATGTTGAAAAGATATGGAGAAATGTGACTTTTGGAGAAGTGAGGCTGTTGTGTAATATTAAAATATTATAGATTGGCGTAACGTGAAGCGTGTTTTGAAATATTGATAGACTATCAAAAAACGAACCGGAGAAAACGAGGTTTAAAATGGTGGGAAAAGCAACAAACTCTGAGGAAAAACATGGGATATAACAAAATGAACAAAGATTCATAATATAAATATTTGCATATTTTTGCTTGCAAGATAGGAAAAAGTGATGTATAGTAATGTGAATGATATTGTAGGCAGACAGTCGTATAAGGAGAGTTGCAGATGAAGCAAGTCAAGCAAAGAACAATGGAAATCAATGAAAAGACCTCCATGCTGTTGTTGGCGGGGCCGATTTTTGTGGAACTGTTGTTAAATATCCTGATAAATAATGTGGATACCGTCATGCTCAGCCGGTATTCCGAAAACTCGGTCGGTGCGGTGGGAAACGCCAACCAGATGATGTTTTTGTTCATTATTATGTTTAATGTCATTGCCGGAGCTACGGGGGTTGTGGTGGCCCAGTATCTGGGGGCAAAGAAGACGGAGAACATGAATCAGATTTATACCTTGTCGTTGGTGTTTAATCTGACGCTGGGGGTGATTTTAAGTGCGGTGGTATTTTTATTCCGGGATAAGTTTTTACATGTATTAAAGGTAAGTCCGGTGCAAGTGGAGGATGCAGCGGCATACATGGCTATTGTGGGCGGGTTCCTGTTTTTACAGGCCGGCTACAATGTTATGGTACAAATTTTGCGGTGTCACGGTTATACCCGTGTGGGCATGTATATTTCCCTGGCAGTAAATATAGTGAATATCGGTGGGAACTGGTTATTCCTGTACGGTCCGTTAAAGTTCCTGAATTTAGGTGTGGCCGGCGTGGCGATTTCTACCGTAGTAGCCCGCGTACTGGCATTGAGTGCGGCATTGTTTATTTTCTTCCGTTATAAGATCGGTAAGATATCGTTAAAAACCCTGAATCCGTTCCCGGGACAGATTTTGGTGAAGATGTTAAAAATCGGTGTACCGTCCGCAGGAGAGAATCTTGCTTATTCCATGTATCAGCTGGTGTTGCTTTCCTTCATTAATCCTATGGGAGAAATGTCGGCCAATGTAAAAGTGTACAGCAATACATTGATGTCCTTTTCGGTAGTGTTTTCCAATGCCCTTGCCCAGGCGACCCAGATTGTTACGGGACATCTGGTAGGTGCCGGACGGGAGGATGCAGCGGATAAACGGGTAATGAAGACGCTTTTGACATCCCTTCCGGTGGCAATCGGAATCGCAACCTTAAATTATTTGCTCTGTCCGTGGACGCTTAAAATTTTTACCTCCAGTACGGAGGTGGTGCCGTTGGTTCAAAAGGTACTGGCTGTGGGCATTTTACTTGAAATCGGACGTACCACGAATCTTGTGATAATCGGTAGTATGAAAGCGGCGGGGGATGTGTTGTTTCCGGTACTGATGGGACTCCTTTGTATGTGGGGGTGCGGTGTTACCGTGGGATATTCCTTCGGTGTTGCCCTTTCCCTTGGAATCAGCGGCGTGTTTATGGGAACCGCTGCGGATGAATGCCTGCGGGGAATCATTATGTTGATTCGCTGGCGTCGCGGAAAATGGAAGGGAAAAGCCATTGTAAGAAGAAATTAGGAGTGTACTGTATTTTTAAAGAAAAGGCAAAGAGCGTCGTCTTCGGGGACAGCAACTCATTTGTAGGGGCTAGTCCTCGCAAGAGCGGGAGGTCGCGCGCTTTTTTCGGCGGACCCGGTTAATGTGTCGCTCAAAATCACCGTTGTTTAATAGCTTGGCCAGTACATACTGCATATAAGTAGGAACGGTACAGGAATAAAACCCAAGCTTATTTTGAAACTCGGATACCAGATGCTTCGGTAAGACCATATAGCCGATACGAAGAGACGGCGAGATGGTTTTGGAGAAGGTATTCATATAGATGACATTGTCATCGGAAGTGTGGGAAAATAAGGTTTCCTCCGGCTTTTTTGATACAGTAAATTCCGATTCGAAGTCGTCTTCGATAATATAGCGTGTTTTTTTTGAGGCCCACCGCATGTATTCATGACGCTTGGAGGCGGAAGCGGTAATACCGCTTGGAAAACTGCGGTAGGGAGAAATATGTAAAACATCGGCGGAACAAGAACGCAGGGCACTGCTTTTGATGCCGTCGGTGCCCAAAGGGAGCAGAGTAGTGTGTACATTGGCAGCATTGTACACCTGCTCTATTTTTTTATAGGAAGGGGATTCTAATGCATAGAGTTTGTCTCTTCCTAATAATTCCACAATCAGACTGTACAAATACTCCGAGCCGGAACCGATGATGATTTGTTCCGTGTCTGCGGTAATGCCGCGGCTGCGTAACAGGTAGCGGCACAGGGCATTTCGAAGTTCAAGACAGCCGGAGTTGGGACTGCGTTCGAGAATCCCTTCTTCGTATTCGCTTAACACGCTTCGCATGGTTTTGGCAAGTACGGAAAAAGGGAAGTCCGGGGCAATGTCATTTGAGCGGTGAGGAATGGAAACGGTGGGAACGGCGGTTTCGCTTGCAGAGGATAGAAACACATCTTCCGTACGAAATGTAACAAAGTAACCGCTGCGCTCGCGGGATTCCGTATACCCTTCTTCACACAAAAGGCCATAAGAATGCTCTACGGTAACGGTGCTGATTCCGGTTTCCGTAGCGATAAGACGTTTGGAAGGGAGCTTTGAACCGTAGGGATAAATGCCTTTTATAATGTCCTCCCGGACTTGTTTATAGAGTTGGAGGTAGGCCGGGGCTGTGTCGCTTTTTTGAATGTGATACTTCATCTGGTATTATAAAATTCTCCTTTTCTGACTATTATCATATAACCAAAAATATTATATACTGAAACCTGTAAAATTGCAAGGAGGAACGAAAATGGCACATAATCAGCAGAAAAAGCTGGCGGTAATTAATGATTTTTGCGGCTTCGGGCGTTGTTCCCTGACGGTTTCCATACCGATTGTTTCGGCACTGAAAGTGCAGTGTTGTCCTGTGCCGACCTCGGTGTTCTCCAATCATACGGCGTATGACAGTTTTTTTTATACGGATTATACGGAACATATGAATTCTTACATAGAAGAGTGGAAAAAATTAGGACTGACTTTTGACGGGATTTTAACCGGCTTTTTGGGGTCCCCGCAACAGACAGAGATTGTACGTCATTTTTTGGAATACTTTAAAAATGAGGGAACCGTAACGGTGGTGGACCCGGTCATGGGTGACGAAGGAAGTCTTTATACCACCTATTCCCCGGAACTGGCAAAGCAGATGAAAGGGCTGCTGGCGTATGCGGATGTTTTGACGCCGAATTTGACGGAAGCCTGTATTTTGACGGATACGGTATACCGGACCGATATGAGTAACGAAGAACTCACGGAGATTTGCGAGAAATTGAGTCACATGGGGCCGAAAAAAATCGTGATTTCCGGTTTGGAACGGGAAGGGCGTCTGATTAATTTTGTCTATGAAGCGGGGAGCGTACCTGTGGAAGTGGCAGGACCGAAAATCGGACCGTGCCGTGCGGGAACGGGAGATGTGTTTTCTTCCATCATAGCGGCAGATGCGGTAAACGGGGTGGATTTTCTTACGTCGGTCCGTCATGCAGCAGTGTTTATCGCAAAGATTCTGCGCCGGACGGTGGAACTTGATATTCCTACCACGGACGGTATTTGTTTTGAGGAGTTCTTATCAGAAATCGGAGAAGAGGTTAAATAAAAAATGAAACAAGGAAATCAAAAAAAGATCACATATCTGTGCTTTGCGGGAGTGCTTACGGCACTTGTATTTGTATGTACGGCCTATTTGCATATTCCAAGTGCCAACGGCTATGTTCATGTGGGAGACGGATTTATTTATTTTGCGGCATGTCTTTTGCCGCTTCCTTATGCGTTGTTTGTGGGAGCGGGAGGTGCGGCTTTGGCAGACTGCCTTACGGGCTATGCGGTTTGGGCGCCGGGCTCTGCGGTAATTAAGGCACTTCTTGTACTTTGTTTTTCAAGAAAAGGGAAGAAGTTGACAAGCGGCAGAAATTGGATTGCACTGGTGCCGGCGGCGGTGATCTGCGTAGGCGGATATTATTTGTACGGAAGCCTCCTTGCGGGAAATTTTGTTGCACCGTTGGCGGATGTTCCGGGCAATGTGATGCAGTCGGTGTGCAGCAGTGTACTGTTTGCGGTATTGGCAGTGGCTGCGGATAAGCTAAATTTGAAACGATATTTATAGACCGAATAGGAAAGGTAATTGCGAGGACTGTCGTGGGGCAGTCCTTTTTTGCGCGTTAGGAAATTTTTTATGTGATTTGACCCAAAAGTATGCCGAATAAATTAGGAAAATCCGCAGATACTTAGTATGAGTTGAAGTTGAAACGAAACCGGACCGGGCGGTTCGGGCAGAAAGGCGGAAAAATGAGTCAGACAAAGTGGGTCGGAGCGCAAAGCGTTTGTTTTACGGAAGATGTATATGTGCTTGGACGGGCGGCTGTGGTCGGAAGCAAGGAAGGAGAAGGCCCTCTCCGGGCGTTTTTTGATGAAATTGATGATACGGACCGGTTCGGAGGCGAAAACTGGAATGAGGCGGAAAGCCGGATGATGCAAAGAGCGGCAACGCTTGCAATCAAGAAGGCGGGGTTGACGCCGAAGCAGATTCGCATGTTGTTTGCAGGAGATCTGTTGGGCCAGCTTTTGGCCAGCTCCTTCGGTGCGGGAGAACTTCCGATTCCGTTTCTCGGCGTGTACGGGGCCTGCTCCACCATGGGGGAAAGTCTGCTTTTGGCTTCCATGGCAGTGGACGGAGGCTTTGCCGATTGTGCCGAGGCCGTAACCTCCAGTCATTTTGCCAGTGCGGAGAAGGAGTTTCGTTTTCCGTTAGGCTACGGAAACCAGAGACCTTTGGCGGCAACCTGGACCGTGACGGGCAGCGGAGCTTTGGTGGTGGGAAATAAAACCGCCTTGGAACGGTGTCGAGCCCAGAGAGAGGAGACGGTGGACCGACACGGACGAGAGGTACCTTCCGGTGTGGAAGTGGTGGTGGTCGGAGGAACTGTAGGCAAGGTAACGGATTACGGAATCAAGGATAAGGCCAATATGGGAGCTTGTATGGCCCCGGCGGCTGCAGCTGTGGTGGAAGCCCATTTGAATGATTTTCACAGAACCCCGGCAGATTACGATAAAATTATTACGGGAGACCTGGGTGCGGTTGGTGTGAAAATTTTTGCGGATCTGCTCGGACAAAAGGGATTCCGGGTAGAGAACGTACAGGAGGATTGCGGCCTGTTGATTTATGATAATGACTTACAGGATACCCACTCCGGCGGTTCCGGTTGCGGATGCAGTGCATCTACTTTGGCGGGATATTTGCTGGACAAGCTTTATGAGGGGGAATGGAATCGGATTTTGTTTGTGCCGACGGGAGCATTGCTTTCTCCGGTCAGTGCCAACGAAGGAAGCAGTATTCCGGGAATTGCCCATGCCATTGTATTGGAACGGAAACAGGAGGTGCGGTAAGATGGAATATGTACTTGCATTTTTGGTAGGGGGTGCAATTTGTGCCCTGGTACAGATTCTTATGGATCAGACAAAGTTACAGCCGGGGCGGATTATGGTTCTTTTGGTGTGCGGAGGAGCCATACTCAGTGCGGTAGGGATTTACGGTCCTTTTAAAGAATGGGCGGGAGCGGGAGCGACCGTTCCGTTGACCGGCTTCGGACACACGTTGTTTGAGGGTGTAAAAAAAGCAGTGGATGAGTCCGGGTTTCTCGGAATCTTTAAGGGAGGCTTTACCGCATCGGCGGTGGGAATCAGTGCGGCACTTGTATTCGGATATCTGGCTTCCCATGTGTTCAAATCCCAAATGAAGGATTCGTGAAAAATTGGTGAACTGGGCATTTTAACGGGGTTTTGCTTGCCTTTTTGCTTTTATCGTGGTATACTATAAAGCGTGTTTTCCTTAATCGGAAGACACGCTGTTTTGCTTTATGGGAAATGATAGATTTTCTATAAATAAAATTTGATGTTAAGAAAGAGGATACGAAGTATGAAAAAGAAAATAACAGCAACGATGCTTTGTGTGGCAATGTGCCTTACGTTTGGTGCGTGCGGAACCACGACTCCGACCGGGAAGGAGAATTTAACGGCGACTCCGGCAACCGGTGTGACTCCGCCGGCAAGCGCTACTTCTTCTCCGATGGCAGAGGCATTACAGGCGTTACCGATTACCAATTATGACGACTTGTTAGAGTCTACCGTATTACCGGACGGATACCTTGAACTGGAGGTAGATGCTTTGACCACCGAGGAGTTGGAAAACTACCTTTTGGAAGTGCGAGAGGCAAACAGGGAAAGAATATTGAAATCCGACGATGCGGTAGTGGCAGACGGTGACATCGTGATTATCGATTACGTGGGTAAGTTAGACGGTGTGCCTTTTGCGGGCGGAACCGGGTATTCCCAGGAGCTGGAAATCGGTTCGGGACAGTTTATCGACGGTTTTGAAACGGGCTTAATCGGAGCAAAAAAAGGTGAAACGAGAAATTTAACGCTTCAGTTCCCGATTGATTATCATGAGCTTTCACTGGCGGGAAAAGAGGTTGTGTTCGAAGTTACGGTATATTCCATGGCAATGCAGGTAACACCGGAATATGACAATGAGTTTGTAAAGAAGATTACAAACGGAACCTATTCCACCACGGATGAGTTTACGGCTTTTGCCGAAGGCCTTTTACTGGAAGAGAGAAAGTATAAGGCAGTCATGGATTATTTGGTAACGAATACGGAGTTCAAAAAGATGAACGATGATTATATCCAGGCGGCAATCAATTTTGAGAAGCTTTATTATTCCAATATGTGGGGGTATGAAACCGTAGCGGAACTGGAGGCAGAGTTCGGTGCGGAAGAAAGCGTAGTTTTATGGACTATGTTGGAGAAGAGTGTCCGTCGTGAGGAACAGGAAAGAATTATTCTTTATAATGTTGCGAAGGAAAACGATTTGGTGTTAACGGAAGAAGACTTTACAAAGAAAGCAACGGAGTATGCGGAAAGTAACGGAATGACACTGGCACAGCTTCTGGAGGTACAAGAGGAAGGACCGCTTCGCCAGTCCATGTTGATGGAAGTAGCTTTGGAATTCTTGTTGGAAAATACCGTAGAAGTTGAGAAAGGGGCAGAGTAATGAATTTAAAGGGACGTTCATTTTTAAAATTATTGGATTTCACACCGGAGGAGATTTTGTATCTGGTGGATTTGGCAGCGGAGTTAAAGGAGAAAAAGAAGAAGGGGATTCTTACCAAGGAGTATCATGCAGGCAAGAATGTTGCTTTGATTTTCGAAAAAACCAGTACCAGAACCCGTTGTTCTTTTGAAGTGGCAGCCTATGACTTGGGAATGGGTTGTACCTATCTGGACCCGTCCAGTTCCCAGATTGGGAAGAAGGAAAGCATTGCGGACACCGCGAGAGTTCTCGGAAGTATGTATGAAGGAATCGAGTACCGCGGTTTTGAACAGGAAATCGTGGAAGAGTTGGCAAAGTATGCCGGTGTACCGGTATGGAACGGTTTGACCAATGAGTTCCACCCGACCCAGATGTTGGCGGATGTACTTACCATTAAGGAGAAGCTTGGCAGAATCAAGGGCGTGAAGTTGACCTATATGGGGGATGCCCGTTACAATATGGCAAATTCTCTGATGGTGGTTTGTGCAAAGCTCGGGATGCATTTTACGGCATGTACTTCCGCAAAGTATTTCCCGGATAAGGCTTTGGTGGATACTTGTAAGGAAATTGCGGCACAGACCGGTGCAACCATTACTTTGACCGAGGATGTGAAGGAAGGTACCAAGGGGGCAGATGTGGTTTATACCGATGTTTGGGTATCCATGGGAGAACCGGACAGCGTTTGGACGGAGCGAATCAAGGAGCTTTCTCCGTACCAGGTCAATAAAGCAGCAATGGACAATGCAGGTCCGCAGGCGATTTTTATGCACTGTCTGCCGGCGTTCCATGACTTAAAGACCGTAATCGGAAGAGAAATCAGTGCCAAGTTCGGTATTTCCGAAATGGAAGTAACGGATGAGGTGTTCGAATCCGCCCAGTCTGTTGTGTTTGACGAAGCAGAAAACCGTATGCATACCATTAAGGCGGTTATGTTAGCTACCCTTGGAGTGCCGGAACAGTAGTATCGCAGGGATTTCTAAGAAATCTAATCATTTTCTAATTTGATTTTTGACCAAACCTCTTGTATGATAGAGACAGAAACAAAAACGTTATAAAGAGAGGTAATGGGTATGAAGAAAAATAATTCAACCGGCATTATTTTAGGATTGCTTTTTTTGGTAATCGGTGCCGGATATTTGGCAAAGGTACTTGGTTTCATTGACGGGTTCACGATTTTCTTTGACGGCTGGTGGACGTTGTTTATTATCATTCCGTGTTTTTGCGGTTTGTTCGGTAGGAACGGCGGAAAAGTCGGAAATTTAATCGGAATTGCCATCGGTTTGTTTTTACTGCTTATGGCACAGGATGTGTTAAACGGAGAACGGTTGTGGGCACTTTTGGCAGCAGCAATTTGTGTTCTGATCGGTGTGAATCTGATGCTTCCGAAGAGTAAAAAAGAGAAGTCGGGAGATGATCATGTTTATACGGACCGGTTTGATCGCGGAGAACGGGTGGCGGCAGATACTACAGTGCAATCCGGCGTGGTACATGTGACGGATGCCGAGGTTGTAGAGGATGCGGTGTACCGGGAGGCGGAAGGTGTGAACGATGAGTCCGAGGGATTCTTCGAAACCCATCACGAGACCTATGAGAATGCCGGTGATATGGATAAAGTCGTATGCTCGGCGGTGTTTTCCGGAAGAGAAATCCGGGTAGACAATTCCGTTTTTACCGGAGCGGATCTTTCCGCATTGTTCGGCGGAATTGACTTGAATTTAAAGAATGCCGTAATACAGAAAAATGTAACCATTGATGTAAAAGCGGTATTCGGCGGAATCGATATTTTAATGCCGTCTAATGTCCGGGTGGTTGTGGATGTTTCCCCGATTCTCGGCGGCGTGGAAAACGGGACAAGGACACCGCTGGGTGCGGATGAGAACACACCTACGGTATTTATCAAGGGAACTTGTTTGTTCGGCGGCGTGGAAGTAAAGTAAGAAGCGGAGGCTTTTATGTACGAGGGACGAGTGGTGCTGTGTGTCAGCAATGCCTATGAGCAGAAGTATTATTTAAACGAGGACTTTGAAGGACTTCCGAAGACGATTAAGGATGAATTGAAAATTATGTGCGTTCTTTATACGGAGGATGTGGGCGGTATTCTTTCTCTTGTGTTTGAGGAGGATGGAACGCTGGTATTTGAAGTCAATGCGGATGAAGGCGATTTGCTGTACGATGAAATCGGCAGTGTCCTTTTGATAAAGAAGCTGCAGGAAGACAAAAAAGAATTATTGGAATCTTTGGAGTTGTACTTTAAAGTGTTCTTTTTGGGAGAAGACCCGGGGAAATTAATCGTTCCGGGATATTAAGGAATAACGGTGCGAGGGATGATGTTTTGTCATTCCTCGCCCTTGTGTATGTGAGGGCGAATGTATTACTTTGCCGGAGACGGAAGTGTTTGCCGGAAAGCGGAAAGGAGAAAACAGATGTTACTTGCCATTGATGTGGGGAATACGAATTTCACTTGTGGGATTTTTGACGGAGAAGAATTGATAACGACCTTTCGTATGACGACGAAAGAGAAGCGTACTTCGGACGAATACGGTTTGATGTTTTGCGGTCTGGTGGAAAACCGCGGGGTGAGAAAAGAACAAATCACGGACGCAATTATTGCGTCGGTGGTGCCGGATGTGATGCATTCCCTGACCAATTCCATGGTGAAGTATTTCGGCTGTAAGCCCATGATTGTGGGCGCAGGGACAAAAACAGGTCTTCGTATCGTAACCGCCAATCCGAAGGAAATCGGCGCGGATCGTGTGGTGGATGCGGTTGCGGGGTATGAGCTGTACGGCGGACCGGTATTGGTCATCGATTACGGCACGGCAACTACTTACGACTTGGTAAACGGTGAGGGTGAGTTTGTTTCGGGTGTAACCAGCCCGGGCATTGCGATTTCTGCCAATGCTCTTTGGAACGAAGCGGCAAAGCTTCCGAAGATTGAGATTAAAAAGCCGGAGTCTATTTTGGCAAAGGAAACTATAACCAGTATGCAGGCAGGACTTGTGTACGGTACCATCGGCCAGACGGAATATATTGTAAAGAAGATGATTGAAGAATCCGGATATTCAGATGTGAAAGTAGTGGCAACGGGCGGTCTTGGGCGTATTATAGCAGAGGAGACCGATTGTATCGACGAATATGACCCGATGCTTACCATGAAAGGCTTGTATTTGATTTATCGCCGGAACAAAGGGCAGAAATGATGCTTGACAAGTTGACGAAGTGCCGAAGAATATGATGTTGCTTTGCACGGGGATGATTGGAGAAAGGTCAGTCGGGGGCAACGTGAGAGAGGCAGAAGAGAGATGAAGGAAAACAGAAGCTTACAGATCGGAACAGTAAAAGTAGATGGGATTTTGGCCCTGGGTCCTATGGCAGGTGTGACAGACCTGCCTTTTCGTTGTCTTTGCAAGGAGCAGGGTGCCGGTCTGATTTACACGGAAATGGTTAGTGCAAAAGGAATCCTGTATAACAATAAAAACACAAAGAGTATGCTGGAAACCGCAGATACGGAGCGCCCGGTGGCGTTACAGTTGTTCGGAGAAGATGCACAGATTATGAGCGAGGTGGCAAAACGGATTGAGGAACTGCCGTTTGATATTTTGGACATCAATATGGGATGCCCGGTGCCGAAGGTGGTAAACAACGGAGAAGGTTCCGCATTGATGAAAGACCCGGCAAAAGCAGGACGTATTATTGAAGCTGTTGCAAAGGCAATTCAAAAGCCGGTAACAGTGAAAATTCGAAAGGGCTTCGGAAAAGAGGAAGCCAATGCTCCGGAGATGGCACGGATTGCCGAGGCGTGCGGTGCTGCTGCCATTGCGGTTCACGGACGTACCAGAGAACAGTATTACAGCGGGAAGGCAGATTGGAATATTATACGGCAGGTAAAAGAGACGGTAAAGATTCCGGTTATCGGAAACGGCGACATTTTTACCCCGGAGGATGCGAAGAGAATGTTAGATACCACCGGTTGCGACGGGTTGATGTTAGCCCGCGGAGTTCAGGGAGATCCATGGTTATTTCACCGGGTAAATCACTATTTGGAAACCGGGGAACTGCTTTCGAAGCCACCGATGTCAGAGTTGATCGAAACCATTTTGCGTCATGCAAAACTGCAGCTGGAGTTTAAGGGAGAGTACCTCGGTATGCGGGAAATGCGGAAGCATGTGGCCTGGTATACCACAGGATATCCGAATTCGGCAAAGCTCCGGGTAAAAGTGAATGCGGTGGAAACCATGGCGGAGCTTTCGGAATTGTTGGAGAATTACGTGAGAGAATGCGAGGAGTAAGTATCGTTAAATTGGGGAATTTATAATAGAAACATGACGGAAAACTAGACAATATGACAAAAATAAAAAATATTTTAAATTGGGTGTTGACAATTCCTTAAAAAGAGTGTATGATAGCGAAAGACAAATGTTCGCGAGAGAAAAACACCAAGACGCGACCGTAAGTAGAAAAAATGACCGAGGCGCATAAGAAGAAATATGAAGCTTGGTTGAAAGATGGAGGTAGATTATTATGGCAAAGTTAAGAGTCGGAATTTTAGGTGCAACCGGTATGGTAGGACAGAGATTTATTGCACTCCTTGAAAACCATCCGTGGTTCGAGGTAGTGACGGTGGCTGCAAGCCCGCGTAGCGCAGGTAAGACCTACGAAGAGGCAGTAGGCGATCGTTGGAAGATGACTACTCCGATGCCGGAAGCAGTAAAGAAATTAATCGTGAAGAACGTAAACGAAGTAGAAGCAGTTGCTGCAACCGTTGACTTCGTATTCAGTGCAGTAGATATGACAAAGGATGAGATTAAGGCAATCGAGGAAGCTTACGCTAAGACCGAGACCCCGGTTGTTTCCAATAACAGTGCACATCGTTGGACTCCGGACGTTCCGATGGTAGTACCGGAAATCAATCCGGACCACATGAAGGTGATCGATTTCCAGAAGAAGCGTCTCGGCACCAAGAGAGGCTTTGTGGCTGTAAAGCCGAACTGCTCCATTCAGAGCTACGCTCCGGTACTTACCGCTTGGGCAGAATTCGAACCGTACGAAGTAGTGGCTACCACCTACCAGGCAATCTCCGGCGCAGGCAAGACCTTCAAGGATTGGCCGGAAATGGTAGAGAACATCATCCCGTACATCGGCGGTGAGGAAGAAAAGAGTGAGAAGGAGCCGCTTCGTATCTGGGGTGAGATTAAGGACGGCGTTATCGTGCCGGCAACCTCTCCGGTAATCACCTGTCAGTGTATCCGTGTACCGGTATTAAACGGTCATACCGCTGCGGTATTCGTAAAGTTCAGAAAGAAGGCAACCAAGGAGCAGCTCATTGAGAAGCTTGTTAACTTCAAGGGTGTTCCGCAGGAGCTTGAACTTCCGAGTGCACCGAAGCAGTTCATTCAGTACCTTGAGGAAGACAATCGTCCGCAGGTTAAGCTTGACGTAGATTACGAGAACGGCATGGGCGTTTCTGTCGGCAGAATCCGTGAGGATTCCGTATATGACTGGAAGTTCGTAGGACTTTCCCACAACACCGTTCGTGGTGCAGCCGGCGGCGCAGTGCTTTGTGCAGAGCTTTTGAAGGCACAGGGATATATTGAAGCGAAGTAATTGAGTTGACAATGTTCGAATTGATAAAGTGAGTATAAAAATGTCCGTCGGAGAGCGTGGCTTTCCAGGCGGACATTTTTTGCGTGCAGGCAAACAGAACTCTTTGCTTTGTAATAAACTTATTTGTATTAAAGTTTACAAACAAGTTTGTTGACAAAAAAGAAAATTCAAAGTAAAATATAAAGTATAAAAGTTTACAAATAAGTTTATGGAGGTGGGATATGGAATTTAAATTTGTACAGGATTTGGAGATTGTGTTGGAACTTACGGGGCTTTCTATGGATGCCTTTGCAGCGGAACTGGGAGTTTCCCGTATGACGGTGAATAATTGGCTTTCCGGCAAAAAGGAAATCAGCGAAAAGAATATTGCTTCCTTTTATGAGTATACTTTCCGTAAGGGGATTCGGCTGAATCTGATTAAGGAGCAGTTGTACAGAGAGGAAACGGAGCCTCGGTCGGTGCTTCTGTTTCATGGTGCCAAGACGAAGATAGAAGGAGAGCTTCGTGCGGATTGCAGTAAACGAAGGAATGATTTCGGACCGGGTTTTTATTGCGGGGAGAGCTTGGAACAGTCAGCGATGTTTGTTGCGACTTATCCGAATTCGTCCTTATATATGCTTACCTTTGATGGTGCAGGATTAAAAGGGAAGGAGTTTGGCGTGAGCCGGGACTGGATGCTGATGATCGCGTATTTCAGGGAACGTCTCGGGGAGTATGCGGGCTCTGAGGTGATAAGGACGCTTACAAAGCAGGTGGAAGGTGTGGATTATATCGTAGCCCCTATCGCGGACAATCGAATGTTTGAGATTATCGATCAGTTTATTGATGGTGAGATTACGGACGAGCAGTGCAGGCATTGTTTGTCTGCAACGAACCTCGGCAAGCAGTATGTGTTTGTGACGGATAAGGCATTGCAACAGGTGGAACTTTTGGAACGGTGTTTTCTTACGAGAGAAGAAAAGGAGTTCTATTTGTTTTCCAGACAGGCAAGCTATGAGATGAACCGGGATAAGGTAAAAGTGGCGCGCAGACAGTACAGAGATACAGGAAAGTATATAGAGGAGATTTTACAATGAGAGAGATGGACCATTACGGATTGCAGATGTGCAAATTTCAAGGGGAACTGTTTGAAGAATCTCTTCGGAAAACGCAGTGCGGTTCCAAAGTGTTTTTAAGACGCTTTATGCTGTCGGATTTGGCAGAGCGTATGGATAAGTACGGGTTTTTATATGAAGCAACGGATGTAGGGGATGCATTGATTGAAATAGAGACCCAGTATGGTCCTACCGATTACGGCCGGATAAAATTCGACGGGGAGGCTCTGTACTGGACCGGATATCTTTACCGATATTGGGCATATATTTCCGGAATGAGCAGTAAACAGCTTTACCGTATCGTGAAACCGGAGGAACTGGAAAAGTTATATTATCCCTATCATTCTCTGGACCCGGAGCAGGCGATTGAGCGTATCAAGGAAGCCAAGGGCCTGACGGAAGAGGACCAGATTAAGCGTGGCGTGGAGATTTTACGCCGGATACGGGCAAGAAAAGCGGAGCAGGAAGGAAAAGCTGCCAATGAAAAATAGAAGTGAGGCAGTATCGCGAATGGAAATAATGAGGAAAGAATGACGAAAAAAAAGAGAATCGCTCTGGGGAACGGTTCTCTTTTTTTATTCTAAGAGGCGTTATTTTATCTCTACTTCATTTCCCTGCCAGTCGAAGGCGCGGATTACCGTAAAATCATCATCCTCAAACTCGAAATAGTTTATCGCATAGTCATAGTAGATTTGTACAGATTCCGAACCTGTGTGATCCCAAATCGGCTCGCTCGGGTTGTGGTAATGGAAACCGTAGTGAAGATGCAGTTCGTTTTTGGTATCGAAAAGTCCGCCTTTTTCTTCGGTGGCTCTTTCCAACGTGTACCCATCGTTGCGATAAATAAAGATGCGATAGGTATTTTTGTCGGTGGTGCCGTCTTCGTAGCGGTACTGATAGATGCCTTTCCCGTTTGCATCACATTCCGCAATCCAGCCTTTTAAGAACGGATGCTCTGCGATAGCGTCCTTCACCGTGGCATATCCCTGCTGGAAATAGTGAAGGCCGGAAAGCTGTTTGATACGGATTTGGGTGGAGGCAATCAGAATGCTAAGTAACAAAACCGGAATAGCAATCAGAACCATTAACAACCACTTTAAGCCCTTGTCCTTTTTCGGCATGATGTTTAAAAGGGTCTTTTGGTCTTCCGGAATTTCGGTTCCGCATTGCGGGCAGTTTGCCCAACCGGATTCCAAAACGTTGTTGCAGGTATGGCAATGTTCCTTTAAGGAAGTGCCGCAATGAGGGCAGACAGCAAAACTTTCTTTGATAAGATTGTTACAGGACTTACAACGGATGCGGGAGGAGTCCGTGCGTACGAGTAAGTAAATAATCAGCCCCACAAAGCCCGGAGCGAAAGCGGAAAGCAGCGCCCAGAGAACGGCATTCATTCCGCGCCGGCGTGCATCCTTATACACGTAAATACCTACCAAAACCGGTAGCGTGATAGAGAGAACCGTTGTCAGTAAAAATGTAATGAGTGAAAGTGTATTTAAGCTAATCGCCATAATGATCCATCCTTTCTATTCCGGAACGGTGCCGGATTTGTAAAAAACAAAACTAATAATACCGTTGCCTATCAGAGAAAACAGTACAAATGCGAGGCAGGCAATTGCTAGTGCCGGGTAATCCGGAAGCAGCAGAATGCCGCAAAGCAGGAAACAAAGGGATACCAGGAGCGAAGCAATACGAAGCAGTCTTGTCTGACGACGCAGGGTTCTGCGTTCCAGTTCGTCCCGTAACATACGCTCGGTAAGTCTAGGCGGAGTGTGTTCGTCAAAATTGTAAATCTGATTCATAGGTAAGCTCCTTTCGCAGTATTTTTTTTGCCTGGTGAAGTCTTGATTTGACGGTACCGGCAGGTACTTTTAATGCCTCGGCGGTTTTCTTTTCATCAAGACCGTGAAAATAATGTAGAATAACTGTGGTACGCATCTTTTCCGGTAAGTGGTCGATGGCTGTATGTAAATCGGAAAAGTCTTCCTTTGTTTCGGCTGCCACGTTTTCAAGCAATAAGTCTTTTTCTTCCGTACTGGAAAATTGATTGTATACCGGAGACCGTTTTTGCTTCCGCAGCAAATCACGGTAGGTGTTGACACAGATTCCGGTAATCCAGCCTTCGAAGGAACGGACAGTGTCATATTGCATAATTTTTTGATAGGCTTTCAGCCATGTTTCCTGATACAGATCGTCGGCGTCGACTGTGTTGCCGCACAACTTTACGCACAGTCCGTATAGTCGTTTTCCGTACAGGGAAATATACTCGTTGATCAATGCCCTGTCCCTCCTTTCATTAACAGATACGAATAAAAAACACAAAAGGTTCATAAAAAAATATAATAATTTCAAAAAACCATTTCTATTTTAACATAGAACCCGGCAGATTCCTAAATAATTTATTAAATTACCGTAAGTATATTGACGAAAAAGTATCAATTTGCTATTTTATAAGAAGTTAATGGTGCTTTTTTGTATGACTACATATATATAGAAGATATGTATCTGTGTATGGACCGAAGCAAAGTGCAAAACAGCAGAACAGTAAAACAGGAGGCAAATATGCTTACATTACGTGACATTAAAAAAGAATATCGCGTGGGCGACATGACGATTCCGGCATTAAAAGGTGTCAGCATCCAGTTCCGGAAAAGCGAGTTTGTATCGGTACTCGGGCAGTCCGGTTGCGGTAAGACCACGTTACTTAATATCATCGGCGGTTTGGACCAGTATACCGAAGGCGATTTGATTATTAACGGGGTTTCTACAAAGAAGTTTAAGGATTCCGACTGGGACAGTTACCGTAACCATTCCATCGGTTTTGTATTCCAAAGCTATAATTTGATTCCGCATCAGAGTGTACTTTCCAACGTAGAGTTGGCATTGACGCTTTCCGGTGTTTCCAAAGTGGAACGCAGAAAACGTGCAAAGGAAGCACTTGAGAAAGTCGGACTGGGAGATCAATTAAATAAGAAACCGAATCAGATGTCCGGCGGTCAGATGCAGCGTGTGGCCATTGCCCGTGCACTTGTGAACAACCCGGATATTTTACTGGCGGATGAACCGACGGGTGCGCTTGACAGTGAGACCAGCGTACAGATTATGGAGATATTAAAAGAGGTAGCGAAGGATAAGCTGGTTATCATGGTTACCCATAATCCGGATTTGGCAGAGCAGTATTCCAGCCGTATTGTGCGTCTCTTAGACGGTACGTTAATCAGTGACTCCGATCCGTACGAGGAAGAAGTACAGACGGTAGAGCAGACGAAGAAGGAGAAAAAGGCAAAGAAGACCTCCATGTCCTTCTTTACGGCATTGTCTCTTTCCTTTAATAACCTTTTGACAAAGAAGGGACGTACCTTTATGACCGCCTTTGCCGGTTCCATCGGTATTATCGGTATTGCACTGATTTTATCCGTATCCACCGGTGTACAGGAATACATAGATTCTGTACAAAGAGATACCCTTTCCAGTTATCCGATTACCATGGAAGCGGAAGTGGTGGATTCCTCCGCACTTTTAGCAACTATGATGGGTGTGGACAAAGACGGAAATCCGAAGGACCAGCATGAGCTTGATAAGGTGTATGCAAATTCCACCATGTACGATATGGTAAATGCCTTTACGGATATGGATACCAGAAAGAATAATTTGCGTGCGTTTAAGAAGTTTTTGGAAGAAAACGAGGAAATAAAACAGTATATTTCTTCCGTGCAGTATTCCTATGACATGGATTTAAGTATTTATACGAAGGATATAGACGGCAAGGTAGTAAAAGCTGACGTAAATGAGCTGATGTCCATGATGATGAATTCTTTCGGGATGGCCAGCACCATGATGGAAAATATGAGTTCCATGATGATCGGCATGAATGTATGGAACGAAATGATGACCGGTGAAAACGGGGAAATCATCAGTGATACGGTAAAAAAACAGTATGATTTGGTTCACGGAAAGTGGCCGGAGGCGTACAACGAAGTTGTAATTCTGGTTGACAGAAATAATGAAGTCAGTGATATGGTATTGTATGCGCTTGGTTTGACCACTATGGATGTGATGATGGATTCTATGCAGGATATTATGGCAGGAAAACAGGTGGCACAGAACCTGGGACCGTGGACGTACGAAGATATTTGTAATATGTCCTTCCGTGTAATTCCGAGTGCGTTAAAGTATCAGAAGCAGGGGAACGGTAGTTATGTAGACTTGTCTGCTACCGATGCGGGACTTTCCTATTTGTTTGATGAGAAGGGTGTCGAATTGAAGGTGGTAGGTATTCTTCGCCCGAATGAGGATGCAACATCCACTTCCATGACCGGTGCGATTGCTTATACAAGCGGGTTGACAAAGTATGTTATGGAACAAAATGCAGCCGCTGAGATTTTAAAGGCACAGCTTTCGGATAAGACGACAGATGCGATTTCCGGCTTGCCGTTTGAAACAGGACAAGAGGAAGAACTTGATTTGATGGAAAAAGTATCTGCGGTAAAGGCATTTTTTGCGGCACTGGATGATTCTAAGAAGGCGGAGTTATACGGAATCATTATGGCAACTCCGTCGGAAAGTTACCTTATGGAGACGGTGGGAGCCCAGCTGGCAACCATGGATGATACGGCACTGCGCGGAATGCTGGTAAAGGCATTTGCACAACAGATGGCGGTGGATGCGGAACAGGTGCAGGGCTATGTGACGGAAATGAGCGCGGAAGACATACAGAAGTATGCATATCAGGTGCTTGCCGCAATGGTGACGGAACAGTATGCCAAGGGTGTGCAGGCAAATTTGGGAACCATGACGGTGGAACAGCTTGCCGGTATGTTTGATATGGCACAGTTTACCAATGAAGAGTACGGAGCGTTTTACGAGGAATATCTCCCGAAATCGTATTCCGAATCTACCTATGACGAGAACTTAAAGCTTTTGGGATATGCAGATCCGGATAGCCCGTCGAAGATTAACATCTATGCGGAAACCTTTGAAAATAAGGATGTAATTGCTGATTTGATTGCAAAGTACAATGAAAACGCGAAGGAAGAGGACGTGATTGAGTACACCGACTATGTGGCACTTTTAATGTCTTCCATTACAACGGTAATCAACGCGATTTCCTATGTATTGATTGCGTTTGTTGCGATTTCCCTTGTGGTATCTTCCATTATGATCGGTATTATTACTTACATTTCCGTATTGGAGCGTACCAAGGAAATCGGTATCCTGCGTGCAATCGGTGCATCTAAGAAAGATATTTCACGTGTGTTTAATGCGGAAACGATTATTGTAGGTTTTATTTCCGGAGCAATCGGTATTTTGGTAACTCTGGGATTCATTTTGATTATTAATGTGATTCTGCATGCGGTAACGGGTATCCCGAACTTAAATGCGGTACTTCCGCCGTTAGCCGGAGTGATTTTGGTGGGCATCAGTATGCTTCTTACCTTTATTGCAGGCTTGTTCCCTGCAAAGGTAGCGGCAAAGAAGGACCCGGTAATCGCACTGAGAAGCGAGTAAACATTGAAACTGTAGTTCCGGCAATCTACGGAACCATAAAAAGAAAAAACTGCGTCGATGGCGCAGTTTTTCTTTTTATGGGATATAAAATTTACTATAGAAAAGTGAGTTCGGTATATAATATTATATCTGAGCCAGCTTTGCGGCAGCCTCCGAAAGAAGAAGTAAAGCCTGGGACTTTAGTTCGGAAGAAGCATAGAGTCCTTTTGCGGCAGCGGTAGCGGAAGCTTTTGCCAATTCTAAGGTATCGGTAAGCTTTTCGTTGTTATAGCAGTCGGTTGCCAGTTGAAATGCCACCCTTGAAAACAAAGCCTGTGCTTCATCAAATAATGCGGAAGCATCTTCGATAGAAGAAAGGATGTCGTAAGCACCCGCATAATCTTCGGCAAGGTAAGCTTCTTTTGCACGGTAAAAGGCAGCAGCATCGGTAGGAACCGCAATAGGGGAAGCTGCAGTATCCGATTCGTGGTCGGTTCCGGTTCCCTCGGAGGTTTCCGGAAGCAGCACGGATGGCGGAAGTTCCAGTACCTTGGCCAAATAGGTTAAGGTTTTCATGGAAGGAACGGCATTGCCGCTTTCAATCTGACTGAGCATGTTTCGTGTGATAAACGAACCGACGACTTCGGTCTGTGTCATTTTTTTTGCAAGGCGCGCCTCTTTGATGCGCTGTCCCAAAAGTTTCGGATCCATAGAAACTCCTCCTTTTTACGAAAATGGTTTGGGCTGTCGTTTTCTGTTTCCCTATCGGTTGTTGGACTAAAAACAAGGAACGCTATAGTTACAATCGATTTTGTTATGACTTGATAGTAAATGAAATTACATATGTGTGTAAATAATATTTACGTTTATTATATCATAAAAGAGAAAAAAAGCAAGTACATTCTTTTAAAATGGGAAAAAAGTCTCGAAAAGGAAAAAAAGTGACAAAACCCATTGACAATATGACAGAGGCATGATATGATGAATGTAAATTAAATTTACCCCGATACTTCACAAGGGGAGAAGGAGGGAAGATTATGAATGCTTGGTGGGAAACACTTAGTATCCTGCAAAAGATTCTGTATTGTATTGCCGTCCCGGCAACGCTGGTTTTGATTTTACAAACCGTTTTGGTGATTATGGGATTCGGCGACGGTGCCAGCGGCGCGGACTTTAATCCCAGCGATACATCGGGTCTTGATTTAGACGGAGACATTTCCGCGGGGGATTTGGCAGATGCCGATATCGCAGATGCGGTATCCGGAGACTTTGGCAGCTTAAAACTTTTTACCGTACAGGGTGCGGTAGCATTTCTGGCAACCTTTTCCTGGGTATCCATTGTTTGTGTAAAGGCAGAGATGAACGAAGTGCTTGCACTTGCCATCGGTATTGTTTGCGGCGGTGCCATGATGTTTTTTGTGGCAAAGCTGTTACAGTGGATGGCAAAGCTTGCAGAGAACGGTACCTTTAAGATTAAGTCGATGGTGGGTGAAACGGCACAGGTATATTTGACGATACAGCCTTCCGGAGAAGGCGGAGGAAAGGTTACCTTAAGCAGCACCTCCCGTTTTGCGGAGGTAGATGCGATTACGGAAGGCGCACAGCCGATTCCGAGCGGAAGCAGAGTTCGTATTGTGGATGTCCGGGGTGACGTGGTCGTAGTAGAAAAAGAACTGTAGACAGCATAAGCTGTATTCACAGGGATAAAAAACTATTTTAGGGAGCAATTAAAAGTTAAAGGAGGATTTAACAAATGGAACCAATTGTAATGATTAGTGTGATTGTACTGATTGTATTTGCGGCCTTCGCCGGTATCTTATCCAGATATCGTAAGTGTCCGTCCGACAAGGTGATGGTTATCTACGGTAAGGTAGGTACCGATAAGGACGGTCAGCCGCGTAGCGCAAAGTGTATTCACGGTGGTGCGGCTTTCGTAGTACCGGTAATCCAGTCTTATCAGTACTTAGATTTAACACCGATTTCGTTAAATGTAGATTTAAGAAATGCACTTTCTAAACAGAACATTCGAGTTGACGTTCCGTCCCGATTTACCGTAGGTATTTCTACCGAGGACGGCATTATGCAGAATGCGGCAGAGCGTTTGCTGGGTCTTAAGTTAAATGAGATTCAGGAACTGGCAAAGGATATTATCTTCGGTCAGTTACGTCTTGTTATTGCAACCATGGAAATCGAGGAAATTAATACCGACCGTGACAAATTCTTGTTGGCGGTTTCCAAGAACGTGGAAATCGAGCTTAAGAAAATCGGTCTTCGTCTCATTAACGTAAACGTAACCGATATTACCGACGAGTCCGGTTACATTGAGGCTCTCGGTAAAGAAGCTGCGGCAAAGGCAATCAATGATGCAAAGAAGAACGTGGCAGAAAAGGACAGAGACGGTGAAATCGGTCAGGCTCTTGCAAGAAAGGATCAGCGTATCCAGGTGGCTGCTGCAGACGCATCCGCGATCCAGGGTGAAAATGATGCAAAGATTGAAGTGGCACAGTCTGAGGCAAATCGTCGTGAGAAGGAGGCAGAAGCACTCCGTATCGCAACCGCAGCCGAGGCAGTACAGGCGGCAAAGGCAAAGCAGGAAGCCTATATTGCACAACAGGAAGCAGAGCAAACCCGTGCACAGCTTGAAATGGCAACCCAGCAGGCGGATGTCATCGTTAAGGCGCAGATTGCAAAAGAGCAGGCACAGATTGAGGCTGATGCGGAGGCAGAAGTTGCAAGACGTAAGGCACAAGGTGAGGCAGACGCAATTTTTGCAAGAATGTCTGCAGAGGCTCGCGGTACTCAGGAACTTTTGGAGAAGCAGGCAGAAGGTATGCGTAAGCTTGTGGAAGCTGCCGGCGGAGATTCCGATAATGCGGTAAAGCTTATTCTTGCGGATAAGATGGAACAGCTGCTTCAGATTCAGGTTGAGGCAATTAAGAATATTAAGATCGATAAGGTTACGGTTTGGGATGGAGGCAAGAGCAGTGACGGTAAGACCGCTACTTCCGGTTTCCTTTCCGGTATGATGCAGGCGGTTCCGCCGCTTAACGAGGTGTTCAAGCAAGTTGGCATGGAACTTCCGAACTTCCTCGGAAAAGAAAAAGAAGAAGGCGTTGTGGCAGAGAGCGTAACGAAGGAAGAAGAGTAAAAGAGAACGAATCATTTGATTTGGATTTCATAAAGAGAGATGGAAACGCAAAAAACACCGGGCAAATAATGTTCGGTGTTTTTTTCTTTCCCTCTTTTTTATTTTACTCAGGTAATGTATAATAAAACGGTATAGGTGGCAATTTTCGAAGAAAAGGGTTTTGAGATGAAGCGTATATTAATCACGTCGACGGAAGTGCTCATGCTGCACTTTTTGGTTCCGCATGTAAAGAATTTGTTGAAGAACGGATATGAAGTGGAAGTGGCTTGTTCGGAAGTACTGGGGCGTTTCGGAGAGTTGAAAGAAGTATTGGGCAAATTTGTTAAAATACATAAGGTTGATTTGAAACGAAGCCCAACCAGAATTCAAAATCTGCGAGGATTGAAAGAATTGAAACGCATTATAAAAGAGGGACACTATGACCTGGTATGGACCAATGAACCGGTGATGGGTGTAATGACAAGATTGGCAGCAAAGCACCTACGAAAAAAAGGGATGCACGTTTTGTACATGACCCATGGATTTCATTTTTACAAAGGTGGTGACTGGTATAACTGGCTTCTGTTTTATCCGATCGAGAGGCTGCTTTCCAGGGTCACAGACACCTTGGTCACGATAAATCAAGAGGATTACGCTTTGGCCCGCAGAAAGATGCATGCTACGAGAATAAAGTATATTCACGGAATCGGATTGGACACGGAGTATTTTGAAAATCGTAAGGTAGACGTTGCCGTTATGCGGGGCTCTTTGGGAATTTCGGAAGATTGCATGGTTTTGCTTTCGGTAGGAGAATTACAACGACGGAAAAATCATGAGGTAATTCTTCGTGCAATGTCAAAAATGGACTACAGTAAGATTCATTACATCATTTGCGGTGAAGGTAAGTTACATAAGTATCTGTCAGAGCTGTCCGAAAAATTGGGGATAGCGGAACATGTGCATTTTTTGGGATATCGGAGGGATATCAGCGAGTTATGCAAATGTGCCGACATTTTTGTGCATCCTTCCAGAAGAGAAGGGCTCGGAATTGCCGCATTGGAGGGAATGGCATCGGGGCTTCCGATTGTTGCGTCAAAAATCAATGGGATATTGGATTATACAATAGACGGAGAAACCGGATATAACTGTTCTCCGGTGGATTCGGATGGGTTTTGCAAGGCGTTAAATACATTGATTGCAGATAAATCCCTTCGTGAGAGAATGGGAAAGTGTGCCGGTGAGCACACCAAGGCTTATGATATCGGCATAGCAAAGAAGGAAGTGCTGCAAATTATTGAGGAGAGTGTCGGCAAGTGAGGAAAGAGAAGAAAAGAGTGTTGCATGTGCTGGGACACTTACGGCGCGGCGGGGCGGAAATTTTTCTTTTGAATATGGTTCGAGAGGCAGAGAAAAGCGGGATTGTATTTGATGTTATGACCCGTGGAGAAAATCTTCCGGAGGTGGTGGAGGAGATAAAAAAACACGGTGGTAAGGTGATGGAAACGCCGGAGTTTCCGAAACATGTCTGGAAAAATTACAGGTACCTCAAACGGTTTTTTAAAGAACACGGAGACGAGTATCGAGCAATTCATGTACATGCAAACAGTTTGTTGTATCTTCTTCCGTTAAAACTGGCAAAAAAACATGGGATTCCCATTCGGATGATACATAGTCATAATACGCAGCCTGCAAAGTCTATTTATAAAGTCTTGCATTACTTAAATCGTGTAAGACTGGGGAAGTATGTGACAAAACGGGTGGCGTGTTCCGCGGCTGCCGGAACATGGATGTTTGGAAGGAAACCGTACGAACAGATAAGGAATGCGATAGATGTTTCAAAATTTTCTTATAACGAACAGATTCGAGAAAGATTCAGAGAGCGGTATCAGGTATCGAAAGTGCCGGTAATCGGGACTGTGGGACGTCTGGAACGTCAAAAGAATCATTTCTTTTTGCTGGATGTGTTTTGCGAAGTAAGAAAGCGGATGAACGCGGTGCTTTTTATCATAGGAGAAGGCTCCTTGGAAGAAAAGCTGAAACTTTATGCAAGAGAAAAAGGAGTGGAAGAATTCGTTGTTTTCTTAAAGGGTATTGCAAATGTAAATGATTATTTACAGATGATGGATGTTTTCGTATTACCGTCCTTATATGAAGGCCTTGGAATTTCCGTGATAGAGGCGCAGACTGCAGGATTGCAAGTCGTGATTTCGGACAAGATTCCGAACGAGGCGGTGCTGGTTCCGGAAAATGTAAGAAGAATAAAAAACGGTACAGCACAAGAATGGGCAGAAGTAATTACAGAACCGGGAACGTATTCGCAAAACACCAGAAAATCATGGGATGAAACTGTGGCAAAGTGCGGCTATGATATTGTATCGGAGGCAAAGAGGTTGGTGAAATTATATGAAATGTAACAAAAGAGTACATGGGATGTTTGTTCACCTGTTGACATGGAGTTGGATTATCGGCTTTACATTTGTCTGGATATTGCCGGACGGAATCACGAATTTGATAAAACCGATTGTAATTTGCGGATGCATGATTGATGTACTCCGAAAGAAAAGAAGTTTCCGCATAGATATGTTCTGCGGAGGTCTTATAGTTTTTGGGGTGCATTGTGTGTTGTGTTCTTTTGTTGCAAGCGAAAATCAGTGGCTGGCCACCGTTTCGTTTGGCGCGAATATTTTATATGCAGTATGTATTTGTATTTGTGGGTACGAAAAAGAGGAGTATCGCTATATGCTCCGAATGTTGAAGGCTGCGTCATTGGTGTTGGCGGTGGTAGTACTTTGCTCCAATCCGTTGCCGTCTTTGCCGGAAAATAATGTGTTGAAGTTGTTTTCTGTGGCAATCAACAAAAATGCAGTGTCGTATTTAATTGCACCGGGTTCACTTATTTGTATGGATCAGCTGCTTCGAAGAAGGCGAAAGATAGAGAAATTGATTTATGCGGCGGAATTGGCGGTATTGGTTTATGCGGGGATTTATCCAATGTCTCGCGGAGGTTTTTTATGTATTCTTTTACCCATCGGATTGTTGGTGGTTGACTGGGTAATACAGATAATCAAACAAAAGGAATACACGAAGTTATATGTATGCATTGTGCTGAGCAATTTATGTGCGGCAGTGGGACTTCTTTTGTTGCAGGGAAGGTATCGTGAACGTTTGTTATCCATGGATAGTTACACCTACTTCAGTGCCAGGGATACGCTTGCAAAGGAAGGGATAGAGCTGGTAAAGGGAAGTGAGTTGTTCGGAAAAGGCTTCGGTTATTATCAGAAGATGATGAATACAAGCTACGGTTCTCATAATTGCTTTGTAGATGTCTATGTGGCAACGGGTCTCATCGGTGTTTTGTTGTTTTGCGGAATCTTTGTGTATCTATTGGTACGGTTGCGAAATAATACGGGAAGAGCCTGGTTGGGAATGGCTTTTCTCTGTGCTATGGTAGAATCTCAGATGAGTTATCAATTCTGGATTCCGATTGCAATGGCATATTTGTTGTGTAACCGGGAACGGTGCGAGGTATGGAAGGAGTAAATGTATGATGGAGCTTGTGTCTGTGATTGTGCCGGCATACAATGTGGCATCCAAAATCCAACGATGTCTTACAAGTCTTTGTAAGCAGACTTATCCGAAGCTTGAGATTATTGTAATTGATGACGGTTCCACAGACGATACGGCAGAGATAATTCGGAATATGGCAAAGCGAGATGAACGGATCCGCTGTATTACGCAGAAAAATAAAGGCGTGGCAGCGGCACGTAACAAAGGCTTGGAAGCGGCGCACGGTGCTTATATTGCATTTTGTGACGGAGATGATTATGTTTCTCCTGATTACATCGGTAAGTTAGTGGAATGCAGGAAAAAACGGGATGCGGACTGGGTAGTTTCCGGATTTTGTAAGGTAATAAGGACGAATTGCTATACATTTGGCAAACCCTACCGGGCAGTGATCGTTTCTCAAAAAGCAAAGGAAGCGTTTTTGGAAGAGTGGTATAAAAACCAATACATTCCTACGGTATGGGGAAAGTTGTATCGCGGGGAAATTCTTCGAAAGTACGAAATTACATTCCCTGAAAAATGGGAACACGGCGAGGATACGGTATTTAATATTCGATATATTTCCCGTTGTAAAAGGATTGATTTTGTGAAAGATCCTCTTTACTTTTATGTGGAGAGCGGACAGTCACTTACGTCAAAAAAACAGAAGGATATTTGGGAAAAGCAACTTGCGATCTTTAAGGAATTTCGGCAGATGATAAAGCTGGGAGGGTATTCTGAGAAGTGTACGGCTTTATTTTTTGTCAGGGGTATTTTACTTGCGCTGAATTACGCAAGTGAGAAACAATGGGGTGTGAAAGAATGGGAACGTTTATGTAATATCATGAGAGTAAATCCCTATTTTTCGGTTTGCGCAATGCAGAGGAAAGAGATGGACGGATTTGCGCGTATTGTGATAGCATTACTGGAAAAAAGAAAATACGGATGGATAAAGAATCTTTATCGGATCAAAATGTTCGGACATGATTACTTGCAGAAAGTGTATTATATATTCCGGCGTTAAAAAACCGACGAGAAATGACAGGAGGACGGTATACGATGGGACAGGAATTAACGCATATTTTTTTCCACAGCTTAATTCTCTATCCGGAACTTGCATTCGGAAAAGCAGAGATCTGTAAAGGGTTTGATGACTGGATGATCACGGCTTCGGAATACAAAAAGATATTAGAGTCTTTATATCAGAGAGACTATGTGTTGGTAAAACAGAAGGAATGGTTGGATGGGAATGTAATACTGCCCGAGGGGAAAAAGCCGCTTGTTATTTCCTTTGACGACGTGAATTATTACCGTTATATGCAGGGGTACGGTTTTGCCAAAAACATGTTTGTGGATGATGACGGTGTTATTAAAAACGAGGTGGTTCGTCCGGACGGTACGGTGGAATTTTCCGAAGAAGGAGATGCTGTGCCGATTTTAGAACGCTTTGTTCAGATGCATCCGGATTTTTCCTATGAAGGCGCAAGAGGAATTTTGGCGGTAACCGGCTATGAAGGAATTCTCGGTTTTCCGTTTACGGACGGAGAAGAGGATGCGGAAGAAAACAGGGAGAAGGCGCGGGTGGCCGCGGAACGCTTAAAGGCAATGGGATACGAATTTGCCTGCCATAGTTTTACCCATAACAGCATCTGGTTTAAAGTGCAGGATCCGCCTTACGAAAAGGTGGTTTATGATACGGATAAATGGAAACGTTTGATTGAGCCGGTAGTAGGAAAGACGGATTGCTATATTTCTCCCTTTGGGTTTTGCTGGGAGAATGAAGATCCGCGTTATCGTTACATCATTGAGGCAGGCTTTACCGTGTTTTGTCCGGTGGGCGCTACAAAGGTAATACGATATTCGGATCATGCGGTGGTGCCTCGTTATAATATCGATGGCTTTGCCTTGAAACACAGGCGATTTTTGCTGGGAGAACGGTTCTTTTGTCCGGAGATAGTAACGGATGAGAGAAGAGTCATAAAAAATGAGTCCGGAAAAACTACCTATGAACTGGCTACAGAACATACGGCAGAAGCTCTCGCGGCGTATGCAAACTATTGCCTGAAACAAAAGACAGTGTATATGTTCGGCGCATTGATGGAACCGATTACGGAGGATGTATTGGCACGTGCAACTTCACGTTATCCGAACCAGTATCCGCCGGAGCGAGTAGAAGAACTTCGCGGTTATATCGGAACGGATTGTTACGGAACGGATTGCAGCGGCTTAATAAAGTCCTTTTATTGGGGCGGCATAAATGTGGAAAATTATGAAGAAGGAACGGATTGGAATTCTGCTAAATTATTATACTGCTCGGCAAAAAGCGGAAGTATAAAAACACTTCCGGAGCTTCCGGGAATTTGTCTCTACATGAAGGGACATGTGGGAATTTATGTCGGAAACGGAAAGGTAATCCAGTCTACCCGCAGTGAAAAGTTCGGCGACGGTGTGGTAATGGCTGACTTGGAACAACAGGAATGGACAAGGTGGTTTATGTGTCCTCTTGTAAAATATCCGGAATTGCCGAAAAGAGAAACGGAACATACGACGGGAAAGACCGTTGTGCAGAAGAAGAAAGGAAAAGAAATCTTACAAAGATTGAAAAAGGGAAAGAAACTGGGAGCTGTTGCAAGGCGCGTCGTAAAATGTGCAAAGACGGTATCCGCATATACCGGAATGCCGGTGACATCGGAAATGATGAATTTAGTACGCAAGGTCTACAGAAATCAAGTGTCGATGGAGGTTGAGCTGACCCGGAGAATTTTAGAAGCAAAAGGAACCACGGATCAGTTATTGTCGGAAGAACAGTATTATGCCATCGGGGCGAAAATCAATAAGGAAAGATATTTAAGAATTCTTACGGACAAAAACTGTTTTATGGCAAGAATGAGTAATCTGATCAAACGCGAGTATTTGGATTTTTCAAATGCTTCGGATGAACAGGTAATGGCATTTTGTAAAAGACAAAAGGGCTTGATTGTCAAAGATTCCTGGTTAAGCGGCGGAAGAGGGATTCAGGTTTACCGGGAACTTCCGGAAGAAACAAAACTGCGGGATTTAATCAATCAGTGGAGGCAGAGCAAGCGCGAGCTTTTGTTAGAGGCGTTGTTGGTTCCTCATAAAACGTTGGCAGCGGTGTTTCCCGATTCTTTATGTACGGTACGGATTCACACCTTGTTACGGGGAAAGGAAGCAAAAGTGGTACTGAATTCTTCGATTCGGTTTGGAAGAAAGGGTGCGTTGATTGATCTTTGCGAGAATAGTTATACACTGTATTTGGACGAAAACGGAGCTGTTTTGTCCGGTGGAGCAATGAACAAGTTTTCTATGGAATTGGAACAAAAACATAGAGATACCGGAGCAG
Organism: Lachnospiraceae bacterium; assembly: GCA_017503735.1. Taxonomy (GTDB): domain Bacteria; phylum Bacillota; class Clostridia; order Lachnospirales; family Lachnospiraceae; genus SIG307. The sequence goes on along the minus strand of JAFVSN010000038.1, from coordinate 86,739 downwards.
AGTTTTCCACAGTGACAATACCGTATTGGAAAGAGTGTTGCGACTTGGTAAAAGAAGCGGCAAAACATGTACCGGAAGTGCCGTTTGTTGCCTGGGATGTGGCAATTACGGATACAGGAGTGGATTTGATTGAAGGAAACTTTTTATCCGGAAACATTTTACCGCAGCAGTTATTTATGGTTATGACCGGACGAAGTAACGGATTGCGACCTGCGATGGACGAACTGGTGAATGAAGTGACGGGAAGTTGTGAGGAAGTCTGAGATGGATATGATATGGATCGTGTTAATATGTGTTTCGGCGTGTGTGTTATTGATACCGTTATCGGTTGTGCTTTGGATAACCCTGCACGGACTTTGGATGTATTTAGTTGCGGTTTGTAAACGTCCTATGAAGCGGTATATCGAAGAAATCAAAGCAAGAGAAGACTACGTAACAATTGATAAGATTGCTCCTTTTTTTCTGGAAGCGATTGTTGTTTCGGAGGATTTTCGCTTCTTTGAGCATAAAGGATATTCCGTGGTAGCAATGAAAAAAGCATTTCTTTTAAATGTAAGACGGAGAAAAATCGTTACCGGAGGCAGTGGGATTACCCAACAGCTTGCAAAGAATCTTTACTTTTCTTTTCGTAGAATCTATGCGCGAAAACTGGCAGAATTGCTTGTTGTTCTTCGTTTGGAAAAGTATTATTCTAAAATGGAACTGTTGGAGTTGTATGTTAATATTATTGAATACGGACAGGGATGTAACGGAATAGAAGCGGCGGCACGTCATTACTACGGGCACTCCGCAAATGAACTTTCTCTATGGGAAGCAGTGACGCTTGCCGGTGTGTTACCGGCACCTCGTCGTTACAATCCGGAAGTAAATGAGAAGCTTGCGGCAAGAAGAGCGGGAGATTTGCTGGCGGGGGTGGCAACGTTGGCGAAAATGCCGGTGGAGCATTATTGCAGATTATGGGAACAAGGAGGCCTTTCGATAGCGGAAGAACAGTCTTATCAGCAGGCATCGGCAAAACGCATGCGACAATATGTGGAAAAAGAACAGTTGATTTCTGTGAACAGGAAAGAAAAAACGTCGGACGTGTTTGCGATAGAAAGGATGAAGCGTTATTTTACCAAGGCGACAGGAGACGGAAAAAGACTTGTTTTTGCCGAGAGAGTTGCAGAGGTATCGGGAGACGGAGAATGTTTTACAAAAGAGGAATTGTTGTGTATTTTCCGGTATCTTTTCCGGAGAGGGTTCCGTGTGGGAGGTACATTGAAAAATCATAGAGATGCCGCCTGGCATCCGTTGCCGATACGATTTGCTTTTTACGGAGAGCGTACCGATAAGAGTGCGTCCGCACTTTTGGAACGCTTTGCGGAAGAAAACAGGGAGTTTGTGCTGAAAGATACGTTGTTATTCGAGTGTTGCCGGCCGGGAGAATTACAGCCGGGGGATTTGCTTGTTACACCGGACTGTTGTAAGGAAAAAGAACATCGTTTTTCTACAGGGTATTTTCCTCCGTATACCGTGTTGAAACAGTCGGAACAACATGTATATACGGCACGTGGTCTGGTAAAATACGTGAAGCGATTGTTGCCGCAAACCACAAGATATTTGATGGGTGCCATGGGAACTTATATTACAGCGGAACGGATAGAAGAACAAATAACTTATTTTTCCGAATGGTATACAAAAGAACGGGTGGAGGAAATAAAACAATTCTATCCGTATGCGGGCTTTTTGGGGTTTGATTGCAGCGGATTAATTAAATCCTATTATTTCGGCGGAATCGGTTTGCCGGAGTATTTGCCGGAAAAAGATTTAAACAGTAAAGGATTGTTGGAACATTCGGAGAGGAAGGGTCCCATGTCTTCGTTGCCGGAATTGCCGGGCGTATGTTTGTATATGAAAGACCACGTAGGAGTTTATGTGGGGGCAGGAAATGTAATCGAATGTACTTCTTCGGAACGCTTCGGAAATGGTGTGGTAATGACAAAACTGGAGAATCGTCCGTGGGAGCAGTGGTTTTATTGTCCGTATATCAGTTATGAACAGGAGACCGGAAAGAGGAAAAACAGATGATACAAAAAATAAAGGCATTAAAGAAATTGAATTTGTTTTTAGACCGACGTCAAAAAACGGAATTGGCGTTTTTGGGAGTGCTGTTTGTAGTAGAGGGAATCCTGCAGTTGATTAGTATTTCGGTGCTGATTCCGTACATGGCACAGTTAATGAATATGCAGGAACTGCTGGAAAATCCGTATATGAAGACTGTCAGCGGATGGTTTGGTCTTAAGACCCGGAATCAGGTGGCAATATTTCTTACCCTATGTGTTTTGTTGGCGTTTGTAATAAAGAGTGTGTTTTCTTATTTGGTTGCGCAACAGGAAAGTAAGTTTGTAAATCGTAACAGAAACCGAATGTCAGTCAGAGCAATGCGGCATTTATTGCATAAATCTTATTTGTATTTTTTGAAAACATCAACGGATCAAGTGCAGGCAATGATCACCAATCAGATTGCAAAGATTTATCTTTTGTTAGAGAAAATGTTACGTTTTATAGCGGAATTACTGAATATGTTGTTTATTGTAGCAATGATTATTGTAATGGACTGGAAAGTGGCAGCTATCATCGGAGGTTTGTTTGCAGTGACTATTTTGCTGTTCCAGCGGCTGATTACGCCGAAAGTACAGGAACTGGGCAAACTGTCGGATCGATATTATAAACGAATGATTCGGTGCATCAGACAGCCGGTAGACGGAATTCGCGAAGTGAAAATTATGCATAGTGAGGCGGAGTTCTTAGAACGTTATAAGGAGGTCGGAACAGAAAATGCCGAGCTGGATTTGAAGATGACAAGGTATCGCAGTTTGCCTCGCAACTTGATGGAATTAATTTTGGTAAGCGGTGTGCTGATTGTTGTACTGGTATTGTTCGGCGGGAACGGTGCAACAAACGGAGATATTGTGCTGTTATCGGTAATTGCCGTAGCACTGGTTCGCATGCTTCCGGGAGCATATAGCATTAATTCCTTATTTACTTCGGTATCTTACTATCTGCCTACATTGGAAACCGTGGGACAGGAGCTGTTTGATGTGATAGAGGAAGAAAAGCAGACAGCGAAAGAGGACAGTGCGAAATTGTATTTTCATGAGAAAATTAAGTTTAACAATGTATCCTTTACCTATCCGGGCAAAAAAGAACTGGTACTGGATGGACTTGATTTAGAGATAACACACGGGGATAAAGTGTTTTTAAAGGGAGTTTCCGGGATCGGAAAGACAACATTGACGGACTTGGTCATCGGTTTATTGGAGCCCTTGTCCGGAGAAATAACTGTGGATGGACAGTCGATGACCGAGGTTGCACATCAGTGGCAGCGATGTATCGGGTATGTGCCGCAGAAAGTCCTGCTCTTTGATGATACGATTCGTGAAAATATTCTTCTGGGCAGAAAAGGGTATACGGATGAACAAATTTGGAAAGCCTTGGAGATTGCACAAATAGCGGAAGAAGTGAAGAAACTTCCGAAGGGGTTGGATGAAGTATACGGCGGAGAAGGCTTTCGTTTTTCCGGCGGACAGCAACAACGTTTGGGAATTGCACGTGGCATATTGGGAATGCCGGAAGTTCTTGTATTGGATGAAGCAACGGCAGCGTTGGATGAGGACACGGAACGGGAAGTGCTGCAACGGATTTTTCACATGCGGGACGGACTTACGGTTCTTTTAATCTCGCACCGAACGTCGTTAGCAGCCTACTGCGATTATACGTACCAAATGAAAGACGGAACTTGTGAGCGGGTGGAGACGGGAATATAAACACGGTTTAAAGGTAACCCGGATGAAAACGGTAGCGTTGCATGTGAGGAGGTGAACCGGTTGGCGGAAAAACAGGATAAAATCAAAGTTTCTGTGCGGACGTTGGTGGAATTTATTATGCGTTCCGGAGATTTGGAGAGCGGAAGCGGCCGTATGGATGCGGACGCCATGCAGGCAGGCAGCCGGTTACACCGTAAGATTCAAAAGAGTATGGGGAGTAATTATACGGCAGAAGTGCCGCTTTCCGTTGAACTTCCGTTAGAGGACGGTGACGAGAGCTTTTGGCTTGTAGTGGAGGGCCGGGCGGACGGCGTGATTCGCAATCCGGACGATTCCTTTGTGATTGATGAAATTAAATGTTCTTACCGGGATGTGAATCAACTGCAAAAGCCGGAACAGGTGCATTTGGCCCAGGCAAGATGTTATGCGTATATGTTGGGAGTAAAAGAGGGAAAACTGCAGTCATTGACCGAAAAACCGGAAGGAGAGGAACTACCGGAAACGGGATGCGCGGATCTGGCTGAGGTCTCCTTTGGTATTCAACTTACCTACTGTAATATCGAAACCGAGAATATCAAACGTTTTCATGAAGAGTTGCACCCGGAAGAACTGACAGTCTGGTTTGAAGGGCTGATTAACGAATATGCCAAGTGGGCAGTGTGGGAACGACGTTGGAAAAAGCTTCGAAATGCCTCTGCGAAGGAATTGCAGTTTCCGTTCCCGTACAGAGAAGGACAACGGGATTTTACCGCCGGGGTATATCGCTCCATCTTACGAGAGAAAAAGCTGTTTGCCATGGCACCTACCGGGGTAGGGAAAACCATATCTACCGTGTTTCCGTCCGTGAAGGCGGTGGGGGAAGGTCTGACGGAAAAACTGTTTTATTTGACGGCAAAGACCATTGTGCGGACGGTGGCGGAGGAGACGTTTTCCGTGTTGGCGGACCGGGGGCTTATGTTTAAAACGGTGACGATTACCGCTAAGGAAAAGATTTGCGTGTTGGACAAGCCGGAGTGCAATCCTTTTTCCTGCCCGAGAGCAAAGGGGCATTTTGACCGGGTAAACGATGCGTTGTTTGATATGTTGACCAATGAAAAAAACATTACCAGAGAATTGATTGAAGCTTATGCCGAAAAGCATATGGTATGTCCCTTTGAGTTCTGCCTTGATTTGACTTTATGGGCAGACGCTGTGATTTGCGATTATAATTATGTGTTTGACCCGACGGTGGCATTAAAACGCTTTTTTGCCGGAGAGGGAAAAAACAATTATGTTTTTTTGATTGACGAAGCCCACAATCTCCCGGAACGTGCAAGGGAAATGTACAGTGCAACCCTTTGGAAAGAGGAATTTTTGAATGTAAAACGGCTGTTCGGAAAGCAGATGCCGAAGCTTACAAAGCGTCTGGAGGCTTGTAATAAAGAGCTGCTACGGTTAAAAAGAGAATGTGATTCTTTCACGGAGCATACGGAATTCGGGAATCTTGCCATGTGTGTTACGAGATTGCTGACGGAATGTGAGGAGTACTTAAAAGATGAGAAGCGTCCGGGAAATGAGCGGGATGCGGTACTGAATCTTTATTTTGAGGCCCGCCATTTTTTGTCCATGTATGATTTTGCGGACACGGATTACCGATTTTATACCTCATACGGAGAAGACGGTTCTTTCTATGCCAGAGTGCAGTGTATGCAACCGGCAAGAGCCTTGGCGGAGCAGTTGAAGAAGGGAAAAAGCGCGGTGTTTTTCTCGGCAACTCTGCTTCCGGTACGGTATTATATGGAGGAACTGGGAGGCGGTGAAGAGGATTATGCCATTTATGTGCCGTCTCCGTTTTTGAAAGAACAGCGTCTGGTTGCGGTGGGGTGTGACGTGAATTTCCGCTATGCAAACCGGGGGCGGAAGATGTATGAGAAAGCGGCAGAGTATATTTTGAAGTTTACGGGGGCAAAAAAGGGAAATTATTTTGTGTTCTTTTCTTCTTACCGGATGTTACAGGATGTGGCGGCGGTATTGGAGGAGAGGCTGACCGCACAATCCGGAGGCGGGTTGCCGGATTGGGACGAGGGTGCCGGAGATAGCAAACCACAGGAGAAGCAGCCGGTTTTGCTTCATCGGCAGAAGGCCAACATGACCGAAACCGAGCGGGAGGAGTTTCTTTTGCAGTTTTCCGAAGAAACGGAAGAAACCCACATCGGTCTTTGTGTGTTGGGCGGAATTTTCGGAGAAGGAATTGATTTAAAAGGAGAGCGTCTGATCGGAGCCGTGATTGTGGGGACGGGATTGCCTTTGGTGTGTGAGGAACGGGAACTGTTCCGACGGTATTACGACGAACGCGAAGAAGGAGACCGGGACGGCTTTTCCTGCGCTTATTTGTATCCGGGCATGAATAAGGTGCAACAGGCGGCAGGACGGGTAATCCGGACTATGGAGGATAAGGGTGCGATTTTACTGTTGGATGACCGTTTTTCCGGAAACCGGTATGCTTCCTTGTTCCCAAAGGAGTGGTATCCGTATGAACCGGTATCCTTATCCACCGTAGATGAGTGTCTGCAAAGGTTTTGGGAGAAAAAAGCGTCCTCTGAAAAGTAACGGAGACTTCGAAACTGTTTTGCAATTATGTACAAAAATGGAACAGATTGTGAATATTTCCCCGGTGTTATTGACATGGCACCGGGGAAATTTTATACTGAAATTAAACCAAAATTCGTGTGAATGGGAGGTATTTATGTATTCGGGTTTATTGGAATGTGAGATTAGGGAAGAACAGGAAAATGCGGGGATGCCGGATTTTTTCATCGACCTTAATTTGAACCAGATTGTCAGGGAATTGCAGAATAATGTAGACGAGTATGAGATTCGGAAACTGTACTACCGGTTACCGAAAAATTATGAGACGGTATGCTACCGTCAGGAGATTTACCGGGAAATCAGAGGCAAACATCTGGAGAAACCATTGGGCGTTTTTTCGTCGAAGATGCAGGAAACAAGAAAGTACAAGGAACTTCACGAAAAGGCGGAGAACAGGCAGCAATACCAGATGTATTGGTTCAATACCGTTTGCGAATTTACGGACGGTGTGGATTTGCTTCGGGAGACTCTTGCAGAGGCGAAACCGGAGGCAAAAGGACTTACGGATCTTTTGGGATTTGTAGAGGAAATTTGCGGAAAAAAGCTTTGGGAAGAGTGCCGTAAGGAAAAAGAAAAAATAAAGGGGATGCTGTCGGGACTTCGGTTTGAGCTCAGCATTGACGGGACGAATTTAAAGGTAAGAAGTCAGCAAAGAGAACAGTATTATTTTGATTATTTAAAGAAGTTGTTTCCGAAGAAGTTTTCCGATCGTGTCAATGAATTCGGAATTCCTTATGACTATTTGCTTCCGAGTCCTTTTGCCACAAATGAACAGCTGGGATATTTGGAATCGGAAATCGTCAGAATGTATCGTAAGAAGCGACCGGACTTTTTTAAGGAACTGGAAAAGTTCTATAAAAAATTTGACAAGATCATCGATGAAACGATATATCGTGTGGAGGAGGAAGTACAGTATTATCTGGCATATTCCATGTTTCAGAATGATATGGAAGCACGGGGCTGTGTGTTCTGTGAACCGAAGGTACAAAAAGACGGAAGCGCGTTTGTTGCCCATGAGGTATATGACTTGGCACTGGCAAGAAAGAATCGCTTTGCGGATTTGGAGGTAGTCAGCAATTCCGTGCAGTATCGGGAAGGGGAGAAGTTTTTTGTGGTAACCGGACCGAATCAGGGCGGAAAAACCACCTTTGCCCGGAGTCTCGGACAGTTGGTATACTTTGCTTTGATGGGACTTACGGCACCGGCGGAATCGGCGGTGATTCCGTATTTTGAAAATCTTCTGACCCACTTTTCCGTAGAAGAGAGTTTGGAGAGCGGCAGAGGAAAGCTAAAGGAAGAATTGATACGTCTGGAACCGATGATGCAGGAAGTGAACGGAAAACGTTTTGTGATTTTGAATGAGTTGTTCACTACGGCGGCTACGTATGATGCCTTTGTTATGGGGCAGAGAGTCATCCGCCACTTTGCGGATCAGGGATGTCTCGGTGTGTATGTAACGCATATTGCAGAGCTTTCCAAGGCCGGTGACGATGTGGCAAGTCTGGTGGCTTTGGCGGATGAGAAGGACCACAAAAAGCGAACCTTCCGTGTGGCAAGAAAGGATGCGGAAGGCGTCGGTTATGCCGGTGATATTGTGGATAAGCATCATTTGGGCTATGAGGAACTATGCAAACGACTGGATGAGGGAGGGCTTACGAAATGAAGGTAACGCTATTATATCCCGACAGAGAATGGGGAAAAGACAAATTATATTTTGACCGGGATGAAATCGTAAAGGATTTAAATTTACATATTTTGTTCCGGGCGGCGGCTTCGCTTTACGACGAAGCGGCAGAAGCAGGGAAAGCCGTACAGGTGGCCAAAGAACGGAACAACGAGATCATGACCATGATGAAGCGTGTAATGCTTACGCCGTTAACAACCCCGGAAGAGGTGCATTATCGCCAACAGATGGTAAGGGAAGCCATTTCCAACTACGACCGGATGGAAACATTTTACATGAGGGTAAAATCTGCGGTGGATGATATTGCGAAATACACCACGGCAAAGAAGAACCAGAGTTACGGCAGCGGCACGGATTTGGGACGACGCAATGTGGCAAATCTGGAGTATCTGGAACGTATGGTATACCATATCGGCAGGGTGAGGGATGCGTTGGAGGGGTGGAGTCCCCGACTTGTGACTCCGGAGATGAGAAAATTTGCGGATACCTTCTTTGAAGAATACTCCGCAGAGTTTATGACTTGTCTGGAAAAAGTCGTGAAGGATTTGCGTTCTTCTTTGTTGGACGGCATTATTGACGTGACGGCGTCTTTGGGGCCGGGACTTTATATGTCCTCCATGACGCTGACCGATATTTGGGAATCCCAAAAAATCAAGCTGACCTTTTTTAAAAATGCCGCTGACCGGTTCGGAAAGTTTTGTAAGCAATTGTTCACGGTGGAGGAATTGGTGTTTGAAGGGGAAAATCAGAATCTTTTACAGGACATCGGTGATATAAAAAATGCAGCTTTGGGTGGTGTGATGCGTCATTTTGAAGGTTTTTTGGAAAGTCAGGCGGCATTTTTTCAGAAGTTGCACTCCCAGGCAGCGTTTTTGATGGGGGCAGCCAATTTGTATCGCAGAATGAAGCGGATAAATGTGGAATATTGTTTTCCGGAAATTGTGGATAGGAAGCATATCCGATTTGAGGGGCTGGTGGAACTGAGCCTTGCCATTAATTCCCTGCGTTGTCCGGTAGATAATTCGCTACGCGCAGCCGATAAACATCTGGTAGTGGTGACCGGAGCCAACCAGGGTGGTAAGTCCACCTATCTGCGTAGTATCGGCATTGCCCAGATTATGATGCAGTGCGGTATGTTTGTTCCTGCCAAGAGTTTTGCCAGCGGATTGTACAGCAGAGTGTTTACCCATTTTACACGACGGGAAGACAGTGCCATGAACAGCGGACGTCTGGATGAGGAGTTGGGAAGGATGGAGCGTATCATCGACAATCTGACCAAAGATTCCGTTTTGTTCTTAAACGAATCCTTTGCTACCACCACGGAGAAAGAAGGTTCCATTATTGCGGAGGACATTACGACCGCTCTTTATGAACGGGGCATCCGTGTTATGATGGTAACCCATTTGATGGCGTTTGCCCAAAGTTGCTATGCAAAGAAACCGGAGCATGCCATGTTCCTTTCCGCGGAGCGTAAGGAAGACGGGGAACGTACCTTCCGTATGATAGAACAGGAACCGGAATTGACCAGTTACGGCTTGGATTTATATGATGAAGTATTGCGAAAAAAACATTGACAGTCCCACGCTTCATTGATATCATAAGAACAGAGGCTTTTGCGTTTGTTTCCGGAAACAGACCGGAAACGGAGGAAGATGCAAAAGGAAAGAAAGGAGAAAGAAATGTATTATTTAGGTGTAGATTTAGGTACCTCTTCCGTGAAGCTTGTGCTGATGGAGAGCGACGGTAAGATTGTAAAGACCGCAAGCCGTGAGTACGGTTTGTCCTTCCCGAAGCCGGGCTGGTCCGAGCAGAATCCGGAGGATTGGTTCGCAGGCTTTGAGAGTGGTATTGCAGAGATTTTTGACGGTCTCGATAAGAGTAAGCTTGCAGGTATCAGCTTCGGCGGTCAGATGCACGGCCTTGTTATCTTAGATGAGAACGATAAGGTAATTCGTCCGGCAATCCTTTGGAACGACGGCAGAACCCAGGAGGAGTGCGATTACTTAAACAAGACCATCGGTCGTGAGAAGATTTCCTCTTACACCGCAAACATGGCACTCACCGGTTTCACCGCTCCGAAGATTTTGTGGGTAAAGAAGAATGAGCCGGATAACTTTGCAAAGATTAAGAAGATTATGCTTCCGAAGGACTATCTTGCATATCTTCTTTCCGGTGTACACTGCACCGATGCTTCCGATGCTGCCGGTATGCTTCTTATGGATGTTGAGCACAAGTGCTGGTCCAAGGAGATGCTGGAAATCTGTGGTGTTAAGGAAGAGCAGCTTGCAAAGATTTACGATAGTTTCGATGTAGTAGGAACCTTGACTCCGGCTATGGCAGAGCGTCTCGGTTTCTCCACCGACGTAAAGATTATCGCAGGTGCAGGCGACAATGCAGCAGGCGCAATCGGTACCGGTACCACCAAGGACGGTATGTGTATCGTTTCCCTCGGTACCTCCGGTACGGTGTTCATCGCTTGTGATAAGTTCGCAGTAGACGATCAGAATGCTTTACATATGTTTGCTCATGCAAACGGTAAGTTCCACTTAATGGGCTGCATGCTTTCCGCAGCATCCTCCAACAAGTGGTGGATGGACGAAATCATCGGTACCAAGAATTACGCAGAGGAGCAGAAGGCTATCACCACCCTCGGTGAAAACCACGTTTACTATCTGCCGTACTTAATGGGGGAAAGAACTCCGCACAACAATCCGAACGCAAGAGGTTGCTTTATCGGTCTGACCATGGATTCCACCAGAGCAGACATGACCCAGGCTGTGCTTGAGGGTGTTACCTATGCCCTTCGTGATTCTCTTGAAATTGCAAGAAGTCTCGGCGTAAAGATTGACCGTATCCGTGCAACCGGCGGCGGTGCAAAGAGCCCGCTCTGGAGACAGATGCTTGCCAATATCATGAACGTAAAGGTAGACATCATCAACAGCGAAGAGGGCCCGGGCTACGGCGGAGCTATTCTTGCTGCGGTAGGTTGCGGTGAGTACGCTTCCGTAGAAGAGGCTGCTGATAAGTTCATCACCGTTGTGGATACTACCGAGCCGGATCCGGAACTTGTTGCAAAGTACGAAGCAAAGTACCAGGTATTTAAGAAACTTTACCCGGCACTTAAGGAGAGCTTTGATGCGGTAGCAACCGTTTAATAAATCATAAAATAGAAGAAGCGAAGCGTTGTGCTTCGCTTCTTTTTTTGCGTTGCCACGACTTTGCCACATGTGATTGCTATACTGAGAATACTAAAATGGAGTAGTAGCGTTTTGTTATATGTTTGACGAAAAACGGAAACGAAGGAATTCGGATATATGCCGGGGAAACCGGCACTTACAAATGAAAGGAGTTTACCATGCTGATTCGAAATTTTGCGCTGAATAAGGTAGAACTGTGTGAGCCGGTATTAGAGAATGCGTTTCGTAAGGAACAGGAGTATTTGCGGAGTATTGAGTGTGACAGATTGCTGGCAGGATTCCGGGCAACGGCGGGACTCGAGAAGAAAGCAGAATGTTATCCGGGGGGCTGGGAGGACACGGAGATTGCCGGTCATACCATGGGACATTATCTGACGGCGTTGTCCCAGCTTTATGCTTCCACCGGAGCAAAGGATATTGAAGAACGGTTGGATTATCTGTTACAGGAGTTATCGGACTGTCAGGCGGAGAACGGTTTTTTGTTTGCATCGCCGGAGGTGTTGTTTGACCGGGTAGAGAAGGGAGAACCTGCGTGGGTTCCGTGGTATACCATGCACAAGGTGATGGCCGGTTTGATTTCCGCATATCAGTTGGGAAAACGTCCGCAAGCATTAGAAATTGCGGTAAAGCTCGGTATGTGGGTATATGAACGTGCCGGAAACTGGTCGGAGGACGTGCGTAACCGGGTGCTTGCGGTGGAATACGGCGGAATGAACGACTGCATGTATGAATTATACAAAGAGACCGGTCGGAAGGAATTCGCGGAGGCAGCGGCAAAGTTTGACGAGGAAGATTTGTTTTACCGGATTGCGGACGGAAAGGATATTCTTGCCGGAAAACATGCCAATACGACGATTCCGAAGTTTTTGGGAGCCTTAAACCGGTACCTTGCTTTGGGAGAAGCGGAAAGTTTTTACTTAAAAGCGGCACAATCCTTTTTTGATATTGTAACGGAAAATCACACTTATGTCACCGGCGGCAACAGTGAATGGGAACATTTCCGTACACCGGGAACCTTGGGAAAAGAACGTACCCAGTGCAATTGTGAGACCTGCAATACCCACAATATGTTAAAACTGGCAGAAGGACTGTTTTCCGTGACCGGCGAAAAACGGTATATGGATTTTTACGAAAGAACCTTCCTAAATGCCGTTTTGGGTTCCCAAAACCCGGAAACCGGTATGAGTATGTACTTTCAGCCGATGGCAGCAGGCTACTTCAAAACCTACAGTACACCGTTTGAAAACTTCTGGTGTTGTACGGGAACCGGCATGGAGAATTTTACAAAGTTAAACAGAGCAATTTACCACACCGACGAGAATACGCTGTATGTGAACCTGTATTTGGCTTCTGTATTGCATGATGAAAAGTTAAAACTTGATTTAACTCAGAAAACGGACATGAATCATTTTGATACCGTGACCTTTACCGTGGTGCCGGAGGAACCGATTTCTTTTGCTTTGGCATTTCGTGTTCCGGACTGGACAGGACAGCGGTTTGAACTTCTCGTGGACGGGAAGTCCGTGGATTATGCGGTCCAAAAAGGCTACATTCTTCTGGACCGGCGTTGGGAGAAGGAACAACAGATTACCCTTCGTTTCTTCCCGGAAATCACCGTGCATACACTTCCGGATGCACCGTACAGTGCGGCGGCAACCTACGGGCCGTTTGTGTTGGCGGCTGGTCTGGGACAAAGTGACATGACCACGGAGCTGACGGGAGTGAATGTTACCATACCGACCAAAAATGTTCCGGTACGGGAAACGGTGCTCATAAAGGACATCAGTGTACGGGAATGGTTCGCCAATTGCCGGAAGAATTTTGTGAAGATAGAAAATGAAATTGCCTTCTTTTTATTCGGTACGGATGCGGACGGAGAGCTTTTGTTTACTCCGTACTATAAGCATTATAATGACCGTTATGCGATTTATTTCGATTATGTGGCAGAGGCCGGTTTGACCGACGGTGAATTAAAGGAGCTGACAGAGAAGCAAAAGAAAGTGGCAGAGCTGGCGGCAGAGGAAACCCGCAAGCAACAGGACGCGTTGTATAAAGGGACGGAAGAAGAAAAAAAGGCCGGGAAAAAAGCCGTAAAGAAGGCAATGAAGCAGGAGGCGGCACAATCTGCCGGAACCGGCGGTTTGCGACGGACGAAGGCGCAAAGAAGAAAGCGTGCTTTGACGGTATTGTTTGCACATTTGGGCGGAGCCGTACTTTTACTTGTTTTATTGTACTTGTTGGCAGAACCGGTGGAGACGGTGTTTTCGAAGGGAAGGGGCGCGGTAGATGCCTTTCTGCAGAAACGGATGCCGGGAGTGGCAGAGGTGTTCGGGATTGTAGAAGAAACGACAAAAGAACTTCCGCCGGAAAATACGGAGCAGATTATGAATGAAAAGAAACGGTATCTTGATCAGCCGGAAGAGGTAGTGGCTCTTTGGACATTGCCGGAAGGATATCAGGCGTTTGTGACCGAATTGTCCGGAAAAGAATATATTTGTGTGGAAGGGAAAGGCCTTCGGGTTTTTTATCCGAATGAAGTGCCGGAAACAGGAACCTCTTATGTTTATCTGGAATCCCTGACAGGAAAGGCGGTACAATTTTGGGATTATTCCTTTGAGAAACCGGCACGTTTATGCCTGGAGCGAAGTGTCCATAACACATCCGGAGTGGAACAATATGTGTACATAGAAGATGATACGAAAGAAGGCTTGCATCTGTTGGATGCAAAAACCCTGCAGGAGCAGAATGTACTTTCTTATATGATGCAGCTGGAAGTTTTAGCGGATGTAGTTGCGTATACGGAAGAGGGAGACAACCTGCTAATTGATACGGTGATTAACGGAGTTTCCTATTTGTTCTCCGTGCCGAAAAAGCCGGGAACGTTTGATGCTTCGGATTATACGCTTCATGCGGATGAGGGGTTGGTATATACCTTGGAACAGAACGGAATTCGCTTTGATGCTTATGTAGTATCTTCCGGTGTATATTTGGGAAAAGTGGTAGGTAAATTGGCACTTTCCGGCGGCTCCTATGAACTGGCATCCTTGGATTTCTATGCCTATGCGGAGGAAACTTACGCAGATGCGGGCGGCGACAGTATTATCCGGGGCGTGACATTAGAAGAGGCAAAGAAAGAGCGGATTGCAATCGGTGGAGATTTGGGGGAAAAGTTGTTAATTCCGATTCGGGATGATGTAGAAAAGCATGCTTATTCTTTGGACGGATTTACGAAAGACGAAACGGGAATCCTTCGTTATGCGGAAGAAGGAAAAGTTGTTTCCATAAAGGGTGTGGATGTTTCCAAGTATCAGGAAACCATTGATTGGAAAAAAGTAGCGGCAGACGGTGTGGAATTTGCTATGATTCGTCTCGGTTTCCGAGGGATGGGAACCAAAGGCACCTGTGAGTTAGACCCGTACTTTAAGAAAAATATCGAGGGAGCAAAGGCTGCCGGTCTGGATGTGGGTGTATACTTTTTTACTCAGGCAACGACGGTGGCGGAAGCAAAAGAGGAAGCAAAATTTGTGATAGACAGTTTGAAGGGCTATGATATTACCTGGCCGGTTGTTTTTGATACGGAGGAGATTACCAGCTATAAGGCAGCCCGGGCAAATGTGCTTTCCAGAGAAACAAGAACCGCTTGCGCAAAGGCCTTTTTGGAGGAGATTAAGGCAGCGGGGTATATTCCGATGTTGTATGCAAATACACGTTGGTCTATTCTCAGACTGGATTTGGCCGAACTTGCGGAGTATGATTTCTGGTATGCCTATTACGGGGATGAGATATACTATCCGTACAAGTTCTCCATGTGGCAATATACTTCCATGGGTTCCGTGGACGGAATCAAGGGAAATGCCGATTTGAATATCAGTTTTGTGGATTACGGAGCCGGAAGAGAGGATTAATCTTGAAAAAGGAGAAAAATGCCAATGAGGCTAAGGGGGATGTTATGTCCGGAAAAAGACAAGAACTGCGCACGTTATATGCGGAGACTATCCCTTATTTGTTACAATGGTATGAGTATAACCGACGGATTTTGCCGTGGCGGGAGGAGCCTACACCTTATCATGTATGGGTGTCGGAAATTATGTTACAGCAAACCAGAGTCGAGGCGGTCAAAGGTTACTATGACCGCTTTTTGACGCGTTTACCGGATGTGAAGGCACTGGCAAACGCCGAGGAAGAAGTGCTGTTGAAGTTATGGGAAGGACTGGGGTATTATAACCGGGTCCGCAACATGCAAAAGGCAGCGAAGATATTGGTGGAACAATACGGGGGGGAGATGCCGGCAGACTATGAAGCAATACGGGCACTTCCCGGAATCGGGGATTATACGGCAGGGGCTGTTTCGTCCATTGCCTTTTCCCTTCCTTATCCGGCAGTAGACGGAAATGTATTGCGGGTAATGAGCCGGATTGCCTGTAACGAAGAAGATATCGCAAAAGAGCAGACGAAAAAGAAATTAAAAGAAGATTTAACTTCTGTTATGCCAAAGGAAAGCGGTGATTTTAACCAGGCACTGATGGAATTGGGAGCGACGGTGTGCCTGCCCAACGGAAAGCCGCTGTGCGAGCAATGCCCGGTCATGCATTTGTGTAAAGCGTTTCATGAAGGAAAGGAAATGCAACTTCCGGTAAAGTCCGGGAAGAAGGAACGCCGGATCGAACATCGAAAGGTCTATGTGTTATCTTGTGGGGAAAAGGTAGTACTGCACCGGAGAGAAGGAAAGGGGCTCCTTGCAGGACTTTGGGAGTTTCCGAACCGGTTGATTACGGAAGAAACGGAACAGGACAACTTTGAGGGAACGATTGTGAGAACTCAAAAAGCAAAACATATTTTTTCTCATGTGGAATGGCACATGGAAGGTATATGGATTCAGGCAGATGGGGGAGAAAACGGAACTCCGGGGCCGGAGGAGCTTGAGGAACGGTTGCTTAAGACGGCGCAATATCTGACGGAAAGAGAATTGAAACAAGAAATAAGTCGGGAGGATTGGGTAGTGGCTTCTTTTTCGGAGCTACAGGAAAAATATCCGATTCCGTCCGCATTTGAAGCATTTTTAAAAGAACTGAGAAAAGGAGACAACGTATGCGAATCGGGACAGGATATGATGTACATCGGTTGGTAGAAAACAGAGCACTGATCTTGGGTGGTGTGGCAGTACCTTATGAAAAAGGATTGTTGGGACACTCCGATGCGGATGTATTGTTACATGCGATTATGGATGCTCTTTTAGGCGCGGCGGCCTTGGGAGATATCGGGACACATTTTCCGGATAAAGACCCTGCCTATGCCGGAATTTCCAGTATGGTGTTATTAAAAAAAGTAGGGGAACTTTTGGCGGCGGAGCATTATCTGGTAGGAAATATCGATGCAACCGTGATTGCACAACAGCCGAAGCTGGCACCGTATTTGTCCGATATGCGGGAAAATATTGCGGAAGCATTGGGAATTGCCAAGAGTCAGGTAAACGTAAAGGCAACCACGGAAGAAGGTCTCGGGTTTACCGGAACCGGAGAAGGAATTGCAGCACAGGCAGTTTGCCTTCTGGATTCTGTGGGGGATTATCTACGGGGAGGCGGCGGAATGGAAGTGTATGCCTTTGATGAAACAGGGAATCCGGTGCCACAGGGATGCGGCGGTTGCAGCGGCTGTGTCCGGGGAAGTGAGAGATAGCCCGGAACGGAGTACCCCAATATGGATAAGTTTGTGATTTTTTTAGTTTACCGGGAGTGTAAAGTTTTACCGGAGCATACAAAAATCTTGCTATTTCCTATAGAACATGATAAGATACAGTGTGGAAAAGCAGACGGATTTTGAAGACTTTTATCGACTTAAGCGAGAAAACGAGGGACGGAAATGAAAAGGAGACGAGTTTACGACAAAGAGATGGCAATACGTCAGATTCTTCTGATGGTATTGGACGGAGCAGCGGTAGCGGTATCTTCCGTTATGGCGCTTTTGTTGCGTTTTAATCTTTCCTTTGCCGAGATTCAGGAACCGTACCTGGAAAATGTCTGGCATACGTTGGCACCGAATGTGTTGACCGTGTTGGTTGTGTTTTGGTTTTTCCGGTTATATCACAGTGTATGGCGCTATGCCGGAATGTATGAGTTACAGCAGATTATACTGGCGACTGTGACAGTGACGGTTTTACAATTGTTCGGTTCGAATCTTGCCGGAGTTCGTATGCCGCGCAGTTACTGGTTTTTATATGCGGGTGTATTGATTTGTGTAACGGTAATGACCCGTTTTTCCTATCGCATCATGCGACGGATTAAAAAGAGAGTGATTGACAGCAGACGCGGAGTGGAAGTCTCCCGTGTTATGGTGGTGGGTGCCGGCGCGGCGGCGGATGTGCTGATCCGTGAATTGAAAACCAGTGACCACCTTCATAAGCATGTGGAGTGTGTCATTGATGACGATGTTTCTTTGAAAGGACGAACCATTCAAGGATGTTATATCGTTGGTGGCAGGGAAGTGATTATCGATGCTGCGGCACAGTATCAGATTGATGAGATTATTATTGCAATGCCGTCGGCCGGAAAGCGGACCATAGCGGAGATTGCAAAGATTTGTAATGAGACCGGTTGTGAGTTGAAAACATTGCCGGGTGTATATCAGTTGGTAAACAAAGAAGTGCGTATCAGCCAACTCCGTCATGTGGAAATTGAAGATTTGCTGGGCAGAGATCCGGTAACGGTTGACTTGACTTCCATCACCGGCTATCTGGGCGGTCAGGTAGTACTTGTAACCGGTGGCGGCGGCTCTATCGGAAGCGAGCTTTGCAGACAGATTGCGGCGGCAGAACCGAGACAGCTGATTATTGTAGATATCTACGAAAATAATGCCTACGAAATACAGCAGGAATTAAAAAGAAAATATCCGAAACTTAATTTGGTGGTGCTGATTGCATCGGTGCGGAATACCAATCGTATGAACTCTATCTTTGAACAGTATCTTCCGAATATTGTGTTTCATGCGGCAGCTCATAAGCATGTCCCGCTGATGGAGGACAGTCCGAATGAGGCAATTAAAAACAACGTGTTCGGTACCTTAAAGACCGTACAGGCGGCAGATCGTTACGGCGTGGAACGTTTTGTGCTGATTTCCACGGACAAAGCAGTGAACCCGACCAATATTATGGGTGCCAGCAAGCGGATTTGCGAGATGATTGTACAAGCTTACAGCCGTCGGTCCCAAACCGAGTTTGTGGCAGTGCGTTTCGGTAATGTATTGGGCAGCAACGGGAGTGTCATTCCGTTGTTTAAACAACAGATCAAAGAGGGCGGTCCGGTAACGGTGACACATCCGGATATCATCCGTTATTTTATGACAATCCCGGAGGCGGTATCCTTGGTATTACAGGCGGGGGCCTTTGCTCACGGCGGAGAGATTTTCGTGCTTGACATGGGAGAACCGGTGAAGATTGTGGATTTGGCGAAGAATCTGATTCGTCTTTCCGGTTATACACCGAATGAAGATATCATGATTGAATATACAGGGCTTCGTCCGGGGGAAAAGCTGTACGAAGAACGGCTGATGGAGGAAGAAGGACTGGAAAAAACCGCAAACAATCGTATTTCCGTGGCAAAGCCGATTGAGATGGAGGACGATCGGTTCTTTGACAGGCTTGCGGTATTATACGAAGCGGTGTATGACGAGACCGGTGAAGTCAGAACGATGGTAAAAGATATTGTGCCGACCTATAAGATGCCGAAAGGAAAAGAATAACGGAAACAGTATATCGAATAAGCCGGGAAGAATATAATAGGATAGCATGATCTGAAAACAAAGAGAGTAAAGAGGTTAGTAAAATGGATTTTGTTACGTTGCGCGGACAATATAAGGAGTTTTTCTATCGGGACTTTCGGTATGAACGGGAAGAAGGCTTTTATAAAGTTACCTTTTTTTATGAAATACCGGGATTGTCCGAGTTTGAGACGGTATGGAAATTTCCGGATACGGGACGCGCAATGGATGAGACCGTGTTCTGTCGTTTGTTGTTCGAACTCGGAATGGCAGAGGCAATCAGCTATTGGAAGGTAACTTGTGCGCCGGTGCTTAAGGTTCTGTGCGGAACCTTGACGGATTGGCAGAACCGGTGGTGGCGTAAGCTTTTTTATAACGGCCTTGGGGAATTTATGTATGTGAACGGAATTGAGGTATCCGAAGAGGAGCTTATTACCATTGTATGTGAGCCGGATGTTACCGGGGAGGCGAGTGCCGAGGGTTGCAGGAACCGGGTGCAATACGGAAAATTACCTGCTTGCTTTGCCGGCAAGCTTACGGATACCGCGTCTTATTCCGGGTGTCTTGTGCCGGTAGGCGGTGGCAAGGATTCCGTGGTTTCCATGGAAGTGTTAGGAGAAGAAGATGTAACCATTTACCGTATCAATCCGGATGCTACGGTAAGGAATGTTTTGGCAGCTTCGGAACGGGAGTATAAGACTTATTTCGTAAACCGGAAGTTGGACGGTCGGATTTTAGAGATGAACAAACGCGGCTTTTTAAACGGGCATATTCCGTTTT
The DNA here is from genome assembly GCA_017503735.1 of Lachnospiraceae bacterium. Classification (GTDB taxonomy): domain Bacteria; phylum Bacillota; class Clostridia; order Lachnospirales; family Lachnospiraceae; genus SIG307. Next base: position 66,889 of record JAFVSN010000038.1, on the reverse strand, counting down.
CGGCGGTAGTGGCTTTTTCTACCTTTATTTCCGCTTATTTGCAGGGAATCCGGTACATTGCTCTTTCCAATGAGTCCAGTGCCAACGAGTCCACGGTGGTGGGTTCCTTTGTGAATCACCAGTATTCCAAAAGCTATGAGTTTGAACAGGATTTTATGGAGTATATCCATAGTATTTTAGATACGAAAATCCGGTATTTCAGTCTGCTTCGTCCGTTGTCGGAGCTGCAGATTGCTTATTTGTTTTCAAAGTATAAAAACTATCATAAGGCGTTTCGCAGTTGTAATGCCGGGAGCAAGCAGGGAATCTGGTGCTGCAATTGTCCGAAGTGTTTGTTTGTGTATATTATTCTTTGTTCTTTTCTTACGGAGGAGGAGCTTTTTGAGATTTTCGGAGAGAATCTTTTGGATGCGGAAAAGAGCGAAAAATATTTCAGGGAATTGACGGGGCTTGATGAGAACAAGCCGTTTGAATGTGTAGGCACCCGCAGTGAGGTAGTAATGTCCTTAAAGAAGTATCTGGAGAAGGGTGGCAAGGCTCTTTTGCCGGTGAAGTATGCTGATTGGCTCATGGCTCAACCGGGTGATGTGGATACGGCACTTCTTGAGTGGAATGAGGTACATAACGTACCGGAAGAGTTTGTTAAGGCGCTGAAGGAAGAAATGCGATAAACGGATTGGAGCAAACAGAGAATGGGTATGCCGTTTGATACGGCGGATTGGAGCTGTTATGGATATCGTACAATATCTGAACGGAAAACGGATTTTAATCTGGGGATACGGAAGAGAAGGGAAATCTACGGAGCATTTTCTTGCGACATACTGTACACCGGCAAGCGTGGATGTCTATGAAGGAGACAAAAACGGTATTGATGAGGCAAAGTACGACCTGATTATTAAGAGTCCGGGGATTCCGATGCTTGCGTATGACCCGAAATATACGTCCCAGACGGAGTTGTTTTTGGGTCAGTTTAAGGATAAAGTTATCGGTGTAACCGGCACAAAGGGAAAGAGTACTACGGCAACCATGCTCCACCATGTGCTTTCTGTTTGTTCGGGACGTCCTGCGTTACTTCTCGGAAATATCGGAAAACCTTGTTTGGATTATTACGGTGATATGACAGAGGATACCCTGGTGGTATTTGAACTTTCCTGTCATCAGTTATTTCATACCAAGGTATCTCCGCATGTGGCGGTGCTTCTTAACATTTTCGAAGAACATTTGGATTATTATCAAACAATGGAACGCTATGTGGCGTCAAAACATGCCATTGCCAGATACCAGACGGCAGATGACTTTTTATATTGCGGTTTCGGTGTGGATTTAACCGGGGTTTCCGCGGAAGGAAAACGGACGGTGATTGCACCGGTAACGGAAAAGAAGTATGACCTTCAGATTTTGGGAGAACAGAATCAATACAATGCGGAGTTTGTATATCGGATTGCCACGGAAGTATACGGCTGCGACGGGAACGCGGTAAAGGATGCACTTTCTCAGGTGGGAAATCTTCCGCATCGTCTTGCGTATGTGGGGGAGAAAAACAATGTACGGTATTATGATGATTCCATTGCGACGATTCCGGAAGCAGTGATTTGTGCTGTCCGCGCAATAGCTGATGTACAAACGGTAATCATCGGAGGAATGGATCGCGGAATCGATTACGGTGTGCTGGAATCGTTTGTAGCAGAACATCCGCAGTATAACTATATTTTTATGTATGATACCGGAAAACGCATTTACGGAGAGATGAAAGACTCCGGACAATGTGAGAACCGTTTTCTTGTGGAAACCCTTGAGGAAGCAGTGAAACTGGCAAAGAAAATTACGGTTGCCGGTAAGGCTTGTGTGATGTCTCCGGCGGCACCGTCCTACGGCGTATTTAAGAATTTTGAAGAGCGCGGGGATAAGTTTAAAGAATATGTGATGTGGGATGCAGAATAAAAAAGTCCGCTTTTTGCGGACTTTTTTGCGTTATGGGGGATTGTGTAATTGGCACTGTTCATCTTGCATTTGTATTGACAAAAGAGGCAATTTGTTTTAAAATGATAGATAATTATATACAACGGAGGCCTTTGATGAGAATAAAAAGAGTGATAGCGGTTATGCTGGTAGTTTCCTGTCTGTTTTGTGTTGGTTGCGGTCAGGAACCGGATATTCAGGATGCAAATAAACAACAAACGGTAACGGAAGCACCGGAGGCAACGGAAGCCCCTGTGACGACTGAGGTGCCGGAAGCACCGGAGGCAACGGATGAGCCTGCGGCGACGGATGTACCGACGACAACGGAAACACCTGCTCCGACTGCGGTAACAAAACCGACCGAGGCACCGGAACCGACCGAGGCACCGGAACCGACTGAGACACCGGAACCGACCGCGACGCCGACACCGACCGCAACGCCAAAGCCGACTGCGACGCCGACACCGACCGCAACGCCGAAGCCGACCGCAACGCCAAAGCCGACCGCAACGCCGAAGCCGACCCCGGCTCCTTTGGTTAAGGCGAAAAAAAATGCGGATCCGGAACTTTTGGCTAAGGCAGAGGCTGCATTGACCGGACCGGCGCAGTCTATGAGGAAGGCAGGTCTTTTGGGCGAGAATGAAGCGTGTGTGTTAGTGGAAAACGCCGGTGTAAAAACTCCGGGATATTCCCTTCTAAAGGATGGCGAAGGGTATGTGCTTATCATATACTTTGATTCCTTCTGGCATGCGGGAATGCTTGATTCGGATAATGCAGAAGCGCAGGCAGCATGTAATAAGGAAATGCTTTTAGCATTGATCGGAATGATTTCCGATACCAACGCGGACATTTTTTATCGTATTGATATGGACTGTTTTAGTGAGACGGGAATCAGCGATGAGGAATGGGAAAAAATCGGTGACTGTTATGTAAAGGGATATGATTGGGTTCAGGATGTCAGCGTTTCCTATAAGCTTGTACCGGTGGAAATGGTGGCGGATGAAAGCCGGTATGTGAGTACATATAACAGAGACAGCTCTTATGTGTTAAAGGGTGTGAAAAGTGACGGTTCGCCGGTGGAGGTTGTGATTGAATATGATTCTTCTATCGTGAGCCTTGAATTGCAGGATAACTTCGGCGCGGGAGGATGGATTGTGAACGGACGGGAACTTCCAAGCGGCCTGGTTACCTATCTGCATGTGCTTGATGAAAGTAAATGGGGACCGTACGGATATCCTGAAATCAGAACCGGATGCACTTCCTTTGAGGATTATGTAATAGCTTTTATGGAGAAGTGGTATGCTGCGGGGGCTGAAGACCCAACCGTGAGTGTGCTTGATAAATATAGTGTTAACGGCTATACCTATCATTACGGGGAAGGCTTTTTCATGACGGAAACGGACATCGGAGATCCGGATATTCTTTATGTACAAATTGGTGAGAATGAGTACATCGAGATATATAATATTGAGCTGGGAATGGATTTAGAAGAATTTGTTAATTCTGCGTTCTATATCAAAGAAGTGAAGTGAGAATTCTAATATAACGAAAGAATGAATTCGGAAAGACGATTAACGCCTATGCCGCGTGATGCGGCATAGGCGTTCCTTTTTTCGCTGTTTTTGAAGCAATGTCCGGAGTTGTGTCCGGAGTAGACACAGGGGATTCGGTAGTTTGTTGTGGGTGCGGTGTACCGGTGGTGTCAGAGCTTTTGCGATTGTCGGAATCTTCCTTCACATGTTGTCTCCCTTCATGATCCATCTCATAATTTTCTTTATGTATGAGCTCCGAAATCGGCACCAGCTCATATCCCTTTTCCTTTAAGCCCAGAATAATTGCTTCCAATGCCGCCGGCGTATACTTTGCTCCGTTGTGCATGAGGATGATGGAACCGTTGCCCAGATGCTTATGCTCCAGCACCTTCTTAATAATGGCATCGGTACCGTAGTCTTTCCAGTCCAGAGAATCAATGTCCCACTGCACGCAGTGATATCCCATGTCCTTACATACTTCCACAAGAGTATTGTTATAATCTCCATACGGCGGACGGAACAAATTCATTTCCACACCGGTCAGTTCCTTAATACGGTCATGGGCTTTTTGAATTTCCGTGCGGCATTGCTCTGCGGAAAGCTGTGACATCTGCTTGTGGTTCTCACTGTGATTGCCCAGATCGTGACCGTCGGCTAAAATTGCCTTTACGTCATCCGGATATTTATTCATCCATTCCCCGGTCATGAAGAAGGTTACTTTTACGTTGTGCTTTTTTAGGATGGAGAGAATGTTGCGGGTGTCTTCATTCCCCCAGGCTGAGGGGAGATATGGAATGGCGGAAATAGGCGGGACTTTCAATGAATCGGGAAAAAGATGCTAATGGGTATAGTGAAAGAGGTAATTGGTTTAGTTTTTTTAATCAGGTAATACAAAACAATAAAAATTATGTTATAATGAAATGAGTATAAGTAGTGGGGTTAATTTTGACGAGAGGTGAGATAAAATGTTTGATGAAAAAAATGAGGTACAGCAGAGGAATATTGAATTGTTAGCTGAAGGGTATTGGTATGAAGATTTACCGCCTATAATAGATATTGAAAAAATAAAACCTTTTATCAAAAAAGCAATGAAGGATATTGAAGGGCGAAAGTATACAGAATTTAAAATGGATACAAGTGGTATAATAAAAGAATATTTAAATGTTGTTTCGCCAGAGTATATTTATGGTGATGGAATTGAGCCAATTACTTTTTTTGATTTTAAGAAAAATGGAGCATTGCGAGAAATGCAGGTGCCCAATTTAAAGTACTATTGTTCCTTTATTTACAACACAATGGTAGTTTATGAGAAACTATTTGTGAGATTATATACAGATTTAAGTCTGAAGGACTATATAGCTAGTTCGAACTCTTACATATTATTCAATGAAACATTTCATGTTCATCGGGATTATACAGGGGATGAGGAGATAATTGAAAGAGGATTTTTTGCTGTAAAGAACAGTAAAACGACAGGACAATTGGCTCATGAAGAAAATAATCTTAGATATTTAAAAAAGCAGGGTTCAAGAATTTATTCTGTAAAAGTTGACATAGAGTCATTTTATCCGAATGTATATACGCATTATTTAAGTAAGATAAAGCGTTTTGAACCACATAGTAAGTTACAGTGTGATGAGTTTTTTGATTTCCTTGATAGCTACAATATGAAAACAAATAATAATCAGACTAAGGGAATAGCAGCGGGAGTTTTTTCGTCAGCTATATCTGCGGAATTGCTAATGTTATGTGTGGATTTTGAAATAGAGAAGGAAATAGGTCAAGATGTTGAATATATTAGATATGTTGATGATATGACTTTTTTTTCTGATTCGTTAGAAAAAATTTATTCTATTCTTCCGAAAGTTCAAATGGTATTAAATAAGTATAGGCTTAGAATAAATAATAATAAAACAGAAGCATGTAAAAATATATATAATATGTCATATGTGGATATGTATGAATTAAAAAAGCGTTTCTCGTTTTTTTGCTTTGATGAAGATGGAATAACTGTGTTAGATAAGGATGTGTTTTATAATATTAAAGGTTATATTTCTGTAGCATATGATAATGATAAAAAGTCGGAGATTAAAACATTTTTGACATTATTAAAGACAGCGATAAACAAAGGTAAAATTATTTTCTTGGAGGAACAGATTCAGTTTAAAAAATATGTTGTATCGTATCTTTTACAGCTTTCTTGTGTAGAACCGGTATTTTCTTCTCGTTGTTATAAAGTGATTATGGAAATTTTTGAACAGAGTAGGGGAGAAGAGATATATGGGGAACTTTTGAAGGAGCTTAGATCTAAGAGCGATTATATTGACACTACATACCATGATTCTGTAATGCAAATATGGCATTACTATGTTTTGAGTCAGTATGAGGAAGAAGCCGAGATTGAGGAGCTGATTATTTCATTTAAAGAACGAGAAATTAATCCGATAATTTTGGCAAGTTTTGTAAAAACAGGAAAAGGAAAAAATGAAGAGATTTTTAAATGTATAAAAGGAAAGTATTCTGCTATAGAGAAGAAGGATGGGGAAAAGGATTATTGGAAGCGTAGTATAATGCTTTCTAAATGGTGGTTCCCATTATTTATTATATATTTGAAAGATGAAAAGAATTATTCGGAGTTTTATAATAGTAATCATTTTCATTTGTTTTACAAGAATATGAAGGCATTTTATACGGGTAGAAGCGCTAATATAGAGGAGCAGGTTTTAGGTGTACCAGATAAGAAGGGTGAGACGGTGGTTGAGGATGATCTGGACGATTTGTCGTGGTTAATATAAAGATGGCGGTATTGAAATGATTGTAATGTGATAGGTTCTAGATAATGACGGATCAAGAGAAAGGGGAATAGACGGATGAAAGGAGATTTTGTCATGAAAAAAAGAAATTATATGGATGAATTCATTTTTGTCGAAATGTTGGGAAGCGGACAAAAGTTATATCATTATACGACTGTAAGTGCGGTACAGAATATGATAGAGAAGGATGAATTTTGGGCAACACGACATGATTTTTTAAATGACCAAGAAGAGTTCAAGTATGCACATAAAGTGTTTGTAAGCAAAATTCTTTCGGAAATCCATGATAAGAGTTTGCAAACTCAAATAAGGGACCGACTAAAAAAAGAGATAGAAGCAGACCTGACGGAGAAGAATAGAAGCGGCTATTATGTTCTATCGTTTTCATTGAACAAAGACAATTTAGCGTTATGGTCAGAGTTTTCTAATGAAGCCGGGTACTGTATGGGATTTGATTACGGTACATTAAAGGAGTGTATAGGGGGAGGCCTTTCATGGAACGGAAAAGTAATCTATGACGGAAAGCAACAAGAAGAAGCATTGAGAAAGAGTTGGATTAAAGTCGCAGAAGGGATATATGAGTACCCATATGAACAGTTTTTAAATGCAACGCTTGCTAATATTTCGAACAAGATGCTAGATGCAATGGTAGAGTCTGCGATGATGATTTGCATACTATATGGGATGTTTTTTAAAAAGCCTGAGTTTTCATTGGAAGAGGAATATCGATTTGTTTTTTCGGGGGTGTTAAAAGGAAGAAAAACACTTAAGGAGGAAGGGGAGATATTCTTCCGAGCTAAAAGGGATACATTGATTCCGTTTATTAAAGTTCCAGAAGGAATTTTGAAAAGCTTGCGGTCGGTTTGTATAGGACCCAAAAGTAATATAGATATTGCACGTAAAGGAATGGAAATGTTTTGTGAGAGTAAGGGATTGAATGTCAAAGTTGGTAAATCAAAGATTCCGTTAAGATACTAGGCTATACATGTGAGATAGACAAAAACAAGCAGTTTTCTTTTTTTGTACAAAAAACCAAAATACAAATCTAACCTTTGTTGCTAAAATATAATCACAAACAGCAAAGGAGGATAACAAATGACGTACCATAGTATTCTTAGAACGCAAGAAAGAGCCGGTCTGAATGTTGATTCGGCGGTAAGGATGATTCAAAACGCGAAAGTAAGAGGAAAGAGCGCAGTGGATTTTCCGGCAAGAGAGAGAAGATATTTGCTTGAAAGGTCCAGAGATGGAAGTTATGCAAAATATTATGCCGGATATTGCTTTATCTTTAATATGGAGCATGCATGTATTACAATGTTTTTGGCACCAGCATGGTTCGGAAAGAAAGCAAAGTATTGTGGAAAAGAAGTTATCAGAAATAATAAGAGATATGCAAAGTGTTACCCTAATGATTTATGCATGGATTTGTGTGATAGAGATTACGACAAGGAGGCTGAGGCAGTATGAATCCTAAAGAGAAGTTTGATTTGATTGTTAATGAAATTGAGCGTTTGGTGAATGGAGTAGAAGACCAAGAAGGTTACATAACCTATTATGACAAGCAGGATATTTGTGAAAAGGCCTTTGCCGCGGCGCATTGTTATTTAAGCGAAAAGCGAGAGAAGAATGCATTATTTCAGTTTCTGTTGGAGAAAAGGGTGAATGAGTATATTGATGAAAGAAAGATGATGGCAGCATACAAATGTATTTTGAAAGGTGAAATGGGGAGGGGATATAGCAAGGCAATACAGATTTCAGGGTTGTCAACGCAGGCAGGATTTATTGAAAAGTTTAAATCGTATTTTATTGTTTCGCCGGAAGTGGCGGCGGTACGGAAAGACGTTTCTTTGTTATTACCGGTTGCAAATTGGGACTATGTTTCTGAAAATGACAGATTTGCATTAGAAGTCGCTAGATTGACAGGATATTACAGATTAAACGAGAGAGAATGCAAGTTGGCATTAGAATTACATAGAGCTCATGGAATAGATTTAAAGGAAGTATACGAGTATATCTACAACTATGTCTGGAAGTTTATAGAAGGCGAACGCGATGAGAGAGCGAGAGACAGTGGTATAGAAGACTATCTGAGAGATAAAGATGTATTGAAAATGTATTTCAAATATCATTTTACGATGGATGTGATTTTTGGTGTCTTGCTTGCTAAGGAAATAAAGATGATTAATATGGATTTGGAAGAGTGCAGTAAGATGTTTTTGGAAGGTTGTAGTAGGCGTGTTGATGTGGTATTAGCTTGCCAATGGTTTACAACTCGTTATAACTCAGGGGAAAAAATTGCGATGTACGAAGAGGACTATCAATATTATATGCAGAGGTGTAACGAATTGTACACATACTATGATTACATTCTGTATGTAGAACTTCTTCGGTATTATAATAGAGAAAAAGCGTTTGATTCTATTTTACCGGGACACCGTGATGAAAAGAGTATTGAAGAACAGATAATTATTGCTGAAAGAGAGCATCAGGAATTTTTGGATAATATGTATGAGGAATGGGATAGAGCGACCGAAAAACGAATTAGGGAAGCGGAACAACGTAGGTATGAGGCTGCATTGGAAGGGTATGAATCATCATATCAGGAGGTGGATATGTATAATCCGGATTTTGGCGAGGATGGATATATGTCATATTGCGGGGAGGAAGAAGACTACGATTATGAGCCAGACTTTGATAATCCGGAATGGTTGGAGGATGATTTTCTTTCACAGGAAGTAGAGGATTTCTCGTGTGAGGATGTTATTAAAGAGGAATATGAGAACGAATGCTCGGAGGAACAGCGCATGCAGAATCAAGAGTTTTTTGCACTTGGAGATGAAGAACGTATGGATAAAGCGTTCATAGAGTTGTGTAAGAAAATTGATCAAAGGGCTAATCAAAGAAAATTAAGTTGGAATTATGATTTCAATGTGAAAGAATATTTAAAAAGAAAAGGATAAGTACGAGGCTTCGTTTGCTTAATACTTTTTGTTCTGGAAGAAATGGAATAAGTTTAGACATTTAAATGAATGAAAACAGTTGAAAAGTCGGGTCATCAAAGTTTTTGAGGGTTTGCCAAACTTTGTGAGGGTCTTTCATGAGGGTTTGCCCGATTTTGACCATGCGTTAATGAGGGGGCTTCGTGAGGGGCTGCTATGAGGGTCTTTTATGAGGGGCTGACGTTTGTTTGCGTCAGCCCTTATTGAATGGGTATTTTTAATTGTAAAATTCAACCGGGATATCAATACCGGCATTCTTAAGTAAGGTTTCTAAGATTTCGATTTTTCTGCGAAGGTGCTGGATTTCAATCCAGTTTCCGTGACATAGGGTGTCGGCTTCTTCGAGTTCATGTCTTGTAAGTTCATAATCCGTCCATTTCATACATTTATGATTTTTGCTAAAAGCACAGTAATTATCCATGTGTAATCCTCCTTTGGGAATGTGATTAGTTGTCATCGTCTTCAAGGTATAAAACAGGTGTATAGTCAGTTACGCCGTTCAGTACAGGTGATTGTCTTGCGGAATATAAGAAGCGGTTACGAAAGTGCTCAAAGTTTCGGTAGCCTCTGCCGGAGCGTTTTAAATCCTTCACTTTTCGATTGATGGATTCAATGGGACCATTAGAAAGTCTGCTTTCGTAGACCTTTCCGGGTCCGTGTTTTTCCACCATAACAAAGGAATTGATTATGTAATCTTTGTAGTTTTCAAGAAGACTCCCGAAGTCTCTGAAAATCTCGTATTCAGAGCGCTGATACATAGGAATCAGTTCGTCCAGTTCTCGACGGGCTTCCAATGGCTTACCAGCATTGCGTGAGTTGAACTGAATATATGTTTCTTTTAAATCCCGGAAATCTTTGAGTTTGGGGTCAATACGAAACAGTGCATCTTCATAATCATAGGTATTCATTAAACATCGGAAGTGGGAATCCATTCTTGGTTCGGAGTGGTATTTTATGTTTGATTGATTGGCCAGAATCAACCAACGGTATTTCTGAAGAAGATAAACCTCTCTGGATGGAGGAAGAGAAACCGGGTGTTGGGCCTCGTAGGAAAGTTTCTCTTCCTCTTCCCTGTCACGCTGACGAAACTTTTTCAAAAGCTGCCGGATATAGTTATCAATCATCCGGATGAGCCATTGGATCACATGAAAAGAATCTACGACGGAAACGGCGTTGGGGAAGTATTTATCAACGTAGGAGATGTAGGGGTTATACATGTCTGAGATAAGGTATTTGACAGCGGTTCTTTCTGCAACAGGAAGGGAAGCGAAGTACGGTTCGGTTACATTAGAACGGCGACTGCGAAGCAGGTCAATCGGATCGCCGGTATGAAAGTCCTGAATGACCAATGCGTATTTACAGTGTTCATCCATATCTAAGAATACTTCGTCGATGCAGATGGCATCCGTTAGAGGCAATCTATCCATTTTTACATAGCGGTCAAAGACCTCATGAGCATGAGTATCGGAGATGTGAAAACGGTTAGCAATGGAAACTGCTGTTTCCATGAGGTCGCGATAAGCGAGAACAATAAGCATATCTGTGGCATTGGTGGTACGTCTGCGTTTGTTGACAAACTTAAAGGTATCACTGATATCATAGTTGCATTCGGGATTTGTGCATTTCCAACGCCGTTGTTTAAGAATCAGGATGAGTTCATAATTATCCTGTAAAACAGGATGTTTGACTTTACGATTTTTGACTCCTTTGGAATGCATTCTGAAACCGCACGAGGGGCAATAGTGTGCATAAGGAGTGGTTTCAAGTGTGAGAGGTTTGGTTGTACCTTGAATGGAAATATCAGAAATAAAGATATCAGAGTATTCAAGGTTTAGCAATTCTGTGATACTATTCATATGTATCCTCCTTTTTCTGTTTTTAGCTTGCAAACCTATCATAGGAAAAAGAGGATGGAAGGACAAGCAGTATCCTTCAAAAAAGGAAACCAGGGAAGTCGATTTGACAACCCTGGTTTTCTGTTAAATGTTTTGTTTTTTTTGTAAACCCTCATAAATAACCCTCAAACCAGCCCCTCACGAAAGCCCCTCATAACAAACCATCACGAAGAACCCTCAAAGAGTCAGCCCCTCAAAAACTTTGATCACCCGTTTTTTGATGCTTTAACGTGATTTTTGCTAAATTGAAACAAAAAAATCAAAAAAACGAATAAAAACAGTTGCATTTATTGAAATAAGTGGATATACTATAATTGGAGGTGGAATTATGCTGATAGAATTTAAGTTCAAGAATTATAGGTCTTTTCGGGATGAAGTGGTGCTTTCGATGGAAGCGACCGGTTTGAGTTCGTTTAAAAATTGTTTGATTGGATATAATGCTATGAAGCTTTTACCGGGTGTTGCTATATACGGCAAGAACGGTGGCGGAAAAAGTAATGTAATCAGAGCCTTCTGGCTTGCAGTACAGTTTATAAAGAATGCACAAAGAACCCAGCATGAGAATGCGAATGTTCCGGTGGTTCCTTTTATTTTAAATGATACTTCTAGGAATGAACCTTCTGAGTTTGAGTTTATATATACGATTGGTGATATAAAATATTGGTATATGTTTGCAGCTACAAGAGAAAAAGTTATAAAGGAATCTCTGTATCATGCACCAAAAGGTCAAAAGGCACTGGTTTTTTCAAGAGAAGGTCAGAAGTTTTCCTTTACTGAGGATAAGGCAAAGAGAAAGTTAATCAGTGAAACAGTAGCAGAGAATCAATTATTCTTCTCACTTGCATGTACTATGAATGATATTGCATGTACGAATGCAATGAAATGGTTTAGAGAACAAATATTCTTTTCAAGAGATTATGCAGATATTCCGAAACAATTACTAGATTATTCAAATGATACCAATATGCTAAAAGCTATTTCTGATTATGCAAAAGCTGCGGATTTTGGTATTGAAGATATGCAATTTGAAATAGACAGTAAAGATATAGACGAAGAAATAGAATTCCCGAAAGATATGCCGGAAGGGATAAAAGAAGCGCTGACGCAGTTTATACATGCGTTGTCCGAAACCTCCAACAATTCCGAAGCAAAGTTGAAAATGGGGCAAGTAAAGGCGACGGCTCTTCATCAAGGCTACAATAAAGAAGGAAGTATAGAATTGTATCCATTGGAATTAATGGATGAGTCTGATGGAACAAGAAAACTGATGTCTATTGCGCCGGCGATTGAGTCGGCTTTAAGAAAAGGTGGAGTTTTATTAATTGATGAGATAGAAAGAGAACTTCATCCGATGCTTGTGGATTTTATTATAGCAAAATTCCAGAGTAAATCTACCAATAAGAACGGTGCACAGATTATTTTTACAACTCACAACACAGAACTTATGAATCTGGAACTTCTGAGAAAGGACCAGTTCTACTTTGCTGATAAAAATCGTGAGGATGGTTCCTCAGAACTTTATAGTATCAGTGAGTTTTCAACAAAAACAACGGAAAATATCAGAAAGGGTTATTTGTTGGGCAAGTACGGTGCAACACCGGATATTGAGATTGAGGAGGTGGAGTAATGTCTCGTCAACTCAAAAAAACAAAGCCGCTTATTCAAGTTTTTTGTGAAGGTGAAAGTGAACAGGCCTACACGGATTTTCTCAAAAAGCAATTTGAGGATGTTGCTGTGATAAAACGTCCAAAAGCACCGGGAGTATTTGATGAAGCGGATGACCTTTTCAAGAAGAATGTGAGATATAAAAATAGTGCGGAAGTAACAGATGAAATTTGGTTTTTCTTTGATGTAGAAACAAAGGATATCGGCAAATGGAATGATCGGCTTGTTATAATTAACCGATTAAGAAAGCTACGGAAAAATCCTAATATTAGGGTTAGATTGTTGATGACTACGGGATGTATGGAATATTGGCTAATGTTGCACTATAAGATGTATGCACCTCCGTTACAAACTGTGGCGGAAAAGGAAAGAGTAATAGCTGAAGTGACTACTAAAGAATCCACATATTCAAAAGGAAACCAACAAGCTACATTTAGAATTGCCCAGAATTATCCGACGGCTGTAAAAAATGCAGAGAAGACAATGAAAAATCTTCTTCCGGACGGTCTTCCAGGATTAGAGGATAGTGATGTGAGGAATCAGTGGTTATGTACAATGTGCAAGACATTTTCCAGTGTATATGAGGCAATCCGGTATCTAGAGAATTTGAAAAATGAATAAGGTTAATTCCAAAAGACAAAAAGAATAGTCAGCCTGCGTCACCATGATATGAATTGAATGTCATGGTGACGTTTTCTATTTTGTAAAATGGAATGCATATGTGTAGGCGGCAACGCAAGCATTATTTATTGGGTATTTTTTAAAAAACATGGTGTTACAGATAAGAAGGAAAAGGAGAGAGGAATAAACGCATATTTGCAAGGCCAATGGTGTATGTTGATTATGACCCGACGATGCCGCCAGGGTATCGAAAGCGTATCACATTCATGTAAAATAGAAGGTTTCTTGCGGAATACTTCGGAAGCTCGACTATATATTATAGTAAGGAATCTTTACGAAGGAGGTAAGTAATTATATGGACGAGAAAGATAAAGTAGAAAAACGTGTAAAAGAAAAGCCGGTATCGGTTCGGTATAGTAGTACGAATGAACTGGATGCAAAGAAGGCTATGAAGAAAATTATCGAGGTTCATAGTAGTGACGAGAATAATGTGTTATATCAGGAAGCCCTTTAAGGGCTTCCTGATTAAAATACCAGAAAGGAGGACGGAAAGAGGATGCATAGGATTGGTATGTACCTTCGTATCAGTAATGATGATGGGGATAAACAAGAAAGCAACAGTATTGCTTCTCAGCGTGCGATTATACAGAGTTTCATTGATAAGCACGATGATATGCTTCTGACAGGAGAATATCTGGATGACGGTTATACAGGCACAAATTTTAAACGGCCTGGCTTCAAAAAGTTGATAGAAGACATAGAATCGGGCGAGGTAAATTGCGTGATAACCAAGGATTTGTCCAGACTCGGACGGAACTATGTGCAGACCGGATTATATTTGGAACAGTACTTTCCGCTGAAAGGTGTTAGATTCATAGCAATCAATGATAACTATGATTCGATTAATTCAAATTCGGACAACGATTTCATGATGCCGATTCGAAATCTTTTTAATGCAAATTATAGCAAGGATATTAGTAAGAAAGTTCGTAGTGCGTTTAAGGCGAAGCAAAATTCCGGAGAATTCGTAGGAGCCTTTGCAAGTTATGGATACATAAAAGATCCTAATGACAGGCATAAACTGATTATTGATGAGGAGGCAGCGACTATTGTTCGCAGAATTTTTTCTTTATACAATCAAGGGCAGGGGAAAATAAGCATCGCGCATATTTTGAACGAAGAACATATTCCTTGTCCTTCGGAATATAAGAAGCTAAAGGGAATGCGGTATGCCAATTGTCACCGGATGGATTACACCACCTATTGGACTTACAGTACCATACACAAAATCTTGAACAATGAGATGTATACGGGGATGTTGGTTCAGAACAAATCTGAGAGAAGAACAGTAAGAGGAAAGGCGACCATAATGAGCAGTAATGAATGGATTAGAGTTGAAAATACACATGAGGCTATCATTGATAGGGAAACATGGAACATCACACAGGAACTGTTGAAGAGAAGAGGGCGACAACCCAATTTCTTATCGGAGGTGGGGCTATTTGCCGGTTTTATTCGGTGTGGTGACTGTGGACGAGCAATGGCAAAGATAAAGCATGGTAGTGAGGTGAGGTATGTTTGTGGTACGTATAAATGGTATACCTCCAAGCAGTGTAGCAGTCATTCGGTAAAGGAAAGGATGCTCGAATCACTTATATTGGAGAAATTGAATGAGGAGTTTGTAAAACTGGATGAAGAGGACTTCTCGAGACCGAAGTCGGAGAAGCGGAAGGTAGACATCAGCAAGTATAAGGAAAAATTGGCAAAGCTATATAAACTGAAGAAAGATAGTTATGAGGACTATAAGAATGGTTTGTTGACGAAGGAGGAATATCTTCTCTATAAAGAGGACTATACCAAGGAGGAAGCATTGGTAAACGGTCAGATGGCAGCAGTCCTTCAGTCTATGGAAGAAAAAGATGAGCGCAACGAATGGGTAGAGCATTTGAAGAAGTACCGGAGGATTGAGCGGTTGGACCGGGCAATATTGGCCTGTATTTTGGACGGGATTACGGTGTATGAGGATGATGAGGAGTTGAGGGTGGATATTAGATTAAAGTATTCTCTATAGGAGGAGAACGGAAAGATGTAGCGTAGATGCATCTTTCTTTTTTTGAACAATTAAAGGGCGACAAAATAATTGTGATTTGTAAATTCTTATGATAAAATGGATTAGAAGGCTTAGATAGCGACTTTGTATCAGAGGAGGATATGCAATGGAAAAGGCTAGAGAGAAAGTTGCAGAGTTAGTACTAGGTAAAGCGATAGAGAAAGTTGATGAATATAAAAATAAAAAGCAGTGGGAGCAGTTATTTGTTAATACCGGAGAGTTCTTTTTAAAGCAGGTGGAAAAAGGAGAGTTGCTTATAGAGGATATATCTGCGCTTTTGTCAAGTGAGAGCATGAAGGAGTTGGCAGAGCGAGTAGATGAGGGAAGCAAATATGCATTAAGAGATAAGCTATATGCTGAGTTAAAGCGATTGATGTTGCAATATGAAATTCCTGCAATTGAGGCGAATTTTTATATTGCAAATTTTATTAAGGTTATTATGCATGAGTTAGAGGAAGTTAATCCAGAGGCTTTTCAATGTGCATATTTAGGGGAATGGAGAGAAAAGGAAGAAGCTACTCTTGCTGAAATAAAAAAAGAGCTGCTTCATATGAGTAAACAGTTAAGGGTTATTCAAAATAAAAAGGTTGAGATATATTCATTAGATCAGATTGAAGTGGATTTGGTAAGGCAAACAGCGGAGCCGAGTCTTGACTTGGATTTTTTTGAAATTGATGACGAGATTTTCAGGGAAATGTTTGAATCGCGCTTGAGTGATGAGTGCATTTATGTTTTGGGACAGTGCAAGGAAGAAACAATCTATTGTTTGTTGAATGAATTACGTAGAATAGATACGGGGAAAGTGGTGCTGGTTGTAAAGAAAGAAGAAGAATGGCAGAACCTGAGAATTGCAAATGAGCAGAATCCGGAGATGGGAGGAAAGATTCTTATTCCGTGGTTTGGTGCGGAACAAATATATGCAATTCCAAACAATACAAATATTTTTGTATACGGTGAAGAAGAGTATTGCGTCGGTAAGGATGCAATTACTATGCGCAAAAGAAAGCGTAGTACAATAGCGCGTAAGTTAGAAGCTGCAGGAATGGACAGTAATGTGGCATATACGATGGTGGATGACACACATGGGTTGTATATTCCACTTAAAAAGAAAATTATTCGAGGACAATATAATCTTATTCCAAATTGGCTGTCGGGAGAAAGTGACTTAATAATCCCACTTCTTCTATGTGGACAGTGGACTGAAACAGACGGAGATATAACAGTATTAGAAGATTTGTGTGGAAAAAAGTATGAGCAGATTGTAGAAGAGTTAAGACCGTATACGAAGGGAGAAGACCCTCTTTTTATCAGATTTAAAGTACATGGTCGAGTGATTTATCATTTGGCCAGTGTGGAAAATGCCTGGGACTATTTAGATAGTCAAGTTGTGATTGGTGATAGGAGATGGAGAAAGTATGTGGATTGCGTTTTAGATATTGTTTCAGAGCCAGATCCGATATTTGATTATCCTGAAGAAAAGCAATTATATGCGGAATTTTATCCGGATTCAAAGCCGTTTTGGTCCGCAACATTGAAAAAAGGATTACTTCGTAGTCTTGTTATGAAAGCATACTATAAGAAGGATGCAGAAAATCAGAGAGCAATTGATAGTGTAGTGGAAAAGATATTATCTGAAATTAAGTCAAAGAATCAGTGGCTTTCAATTGCAGGGTATTTTACTGTTTTATGTGAAGCTTCTCCGAATGCCGTTAGTCGAAGATTGGATGAGGAGTGGAGTAACGATACCGGCTTAGTAGGAGTATTCAAAAGGCAAGAGGACAACGGCATATTTAGTAAGAATTATTATACGCACTTTATTTGGGGTGTGGAGCAATTCCTTTTACAAAAGGAATATGTGGCATGGGCTGTCAGATGGTTTCTAAAAATGTATGACTTGGGAATAAAGTATGCAATCAGTAATAGTCCGGAAGAAACGTTGAAACGCATTTTTTGTACGTGGCTGAATGTGACGGTGTTAACACAGGAAGAGAAAGTGTATCTTGCAAAGGAGGCCTTTGATAGTAACTATGATGTGTGGGAACTGATATATGATGAGTTACCTGGACGTAGCAAAAATATGATAGGGGGACCAAGTAAGCCTAGATATAGAATAGTCGGAGAACCGATAAGTGTGACAATGGGAGATATGTGGGATGCAAATAGAGAGTATTTTTCTCTTTGTTTATCTCATATGGAATTTAATGTAAATCGTTGGGTAAAAGTGATAGAAATTGCAGATCATTTGGGAAAGAAATTTATACCAGAGATTTTTGAAAAACTGGACTATGAATTAAAGTATATGACAGATGCGGAAATCATATCTATAAAGAATGCAATTAGGCATGAGATATATCGTCATAGGTATTTTGGTAGTACTGAATGGGCCATGGATGAGGAAGAATTGTCATATTTTGAGGATTCATTGGGGCGTATCAAGACGGAGAATCCGGTATATGAGTATGAATATCTGTTTACGAATGACTTTGATTTTCCGTTGTTGCATCCATGCCCGTATTCGGAGGATGAAAAACGAGAGGTTAATGAGCAATTAAAAGAGAAAGAAATAAGGGAAGGGATGTTACGTTTTAAAGAACAGAAGTTAAATGTTGGAGAGCTGATATCATTATGCAGTAAACAAAACTACTCAACTCTTGGAAAGTACTTGTTTGAGGTTTACTGCGACAAGTGTTTTGATGTTGGCTTATTTGAGTTGCTCATTAGTAGTGTAGACTACAAAGAGATTGTGAAATTATATGTGAGGATGGCATATTGGATGGATAGAGCATGTCTTGAGCGTGCTGTCGAGATCGCCAAAAAGCAAGGTGTAGATGATGAGATACTGGTTGATTTGTTGTTAATTGAACCGTTCGATGCAAATGAAACACCACTTATTTGTTTGGAGGATGAAGAGATTAAGCTTAAATATTGGGGGCTTGGGCACAGACCAAACTATGTGGATGATAACCAAACTTGTCGCTTTATGATGGAAGAGATGTGTAAATACTCTGATCAAATAACGCTCATTGACACGCTACAAAGGTGTATGAAGCACTTCTCTCCGGAAGAAATTTTAGGAATTATGGAGAAGATACATGTCCTTGATCCTGGAACTGATTCAGTGATATCATCTTATAGTTTAAGAAATATCTTTGAGAAAATGCAGCAGGCATTTGTGGATTCTGAAAATTGCAAGAGGGTTGCGCAATTGGAACTGCGATATCGCGGGCCGTTGGAATGGGCACACATGAAGTGTTTTAAACGTTGCTTAGAACTTTCACCACGATATTATGCTGATATGGTTGCAATTGTGTATAAAAAGGATAACGGAGAGGTGTTAGAAGATGAATCGATAAATGAACAAGTGATTAGCAGTGTTTATTCTTTGCTTAACAAGGCGGATTTTTGTCCTGCTCAGACGGGAGGAATCGTTGAAGCAGAGGCTTTATGGAAATGGGTAGATGAGTTTAAAAACATGTTGGAACAACAAAATCAGGGAAGACTATTCACTTACCTTCTTGGGAGGTTGTTCTCTTTTTCACCGGTCGGTGAGGATGGATACAAACCATATGAAACGATACGTGATGTAATACAAAAGTATGGTGATGAAAGCTTGGAGCGCGAATATGTAGTAAGTGTGTTTAACCAACGAGGAGTTTTCAGTCCGACAGGCGGGGTTGAAGAACGAAATCTGGCTAATAGATATAAAAAGAATGCGGATGCAGTAAGAGTAAAACATCCCAAAGTGGCAGGCATATATGACAGACTATACGAGCGGTATCTATATGATGCAGATTCGGAAAGAGAGTGTGAAGAATATGCAGGAGTATAGACTTCCTCCGTGTGAGGTTACGAAGATGAAAAAGATTGGTGGCGGAGGAAATGGAATAGTATATCAGCTTCCGGACAGTAAACAGAAAGCGGTGGTTAAAATTTTTTCTGCTGACAAAAAATTCAATAATGATAAACGAGATAGGCGATATCAGAGATTTTGTAAGGAAATATGTGTACAGAAAGAGTTGGCTGGTCAAATGAAAGGTGTGCTCCCGGTATATGACTACGGTTTCCCAGTAGAGTATACTGAAACGATGCCAGCTTGGTATACGATGCCTAAGGCCGATAAGTTTATAGTTCATGACAAGTTATCTTTGATGGAAAAATTGGAGAGAATGCTTGAATTAGCGGAGATCATAAGAGAGCTACATAAAAGAGGGATGGCACATAGAGATATCAAACCAGATAATCTGCTGATATATAATGATAAAATTCATTTAGCAGATTATGGATTGATATGGATAGAAGGAGAAGAATCATTTACGTTAATTGATGAGAGATTAGGTCCGAGTTGGATTATGCCTCCTGAATTGGAAGAGAGAGAAGAAATATGTGCCTGTGATTATTTTAAATCAGATGTGTATTTGTTTGCAAAGGTAATGTGGATGTATCTTAAGGAAGATAGGTATGGGTTTAAAGGGAAGTATACAAGAAGTGAGAAACAGATATATTTGAATTTAAAGCAGTACAGCGATAAGACATTAGAACCATTGCATTTATTGATGGAAGGGGCAACAAAGCAAGAGTGGAGTAAGCGCATTTCAATTGCTGAGTGTATAGAATTAATTAAGCACGAGCTTTTTATTTTAAAAGGTGAGTTTCCTAGTGAAAGAGAGCGAGAATATATAAGAATGGAAAGGTTACTCTTTTATAAAGCGAATGTAAAAGAAGACGCAAAAACTTACGAAGATAGTAGTAAGATAGTGACCTTTTTACATGAGATGAAGCCTATGCTGGAAATTAATAGTGTGCTATGGCGAGAGAAGGTTGTTTTGAGCCCAATAACTGTTAAAGAAGCAGGGACTAACTTTTATTTTTTTACACAAGAACTGGGACCTGAGATAGTTCAAAGATTCGCATTACATATTCGTAGGTTAGAGATTGGCGAGAATAGGATGACTGTATATCTGTCCAGATTAAATGAACAGGAAAAGGAAATTGCTAGTTCGCTCGATGCTACCGTGATTGATGAAGAATGTGAAGGAATTGCAATTTAGAACAATACGGATGAAGATAAATCTGATAGAATGCTGAACGATAATGAGATAAATGTTAGAAATATTTTCTGTCCGGCTAGTGTCTGTGATTTATAATGAAGGAATATTTTGCTGATGCAAGTGCGTTGATAGTGGCAAAAAGTATACTAGGTGGGTTATGGTTTCTGGCATGAGAGATGAAAAGGTTCATTTATGACTACTTTTGAAAGGAGAAAAAATGATGAAGGAACGAGTTAAAAGAAAGATAAAAGAACTAGAGAAAATGCAGGGAAGCGTTGAAAATAAAAATGATTTGAAAAAAATGGTGGGATTTGTGGTATTAGGGGTAGTTGTAATGCTATCTATTATTTATAGCACTGTTCCCAAATGGTTCTTTTGTTATGTAGCGTTTGCAGGGCTACTGATAGTGTTACATTATTTCTGCATTTACTTTTATAGAAAAAAGGAAAAGGCATTTGAATTTATTCGAACGAAGAAATTTATCTATTTTGGTTCGTTATCAATTATGCTTATTGGGCTTCTTCCTGTTTTGGTTTTGGCGGGAATTGGATACTGTGTTTCTGTGCTGATAAAGAAAGAGTATGTACTAAGGAGAAATTTTCTATGCTTTTTAGTGGAAGTGCTTTATTACGTGATTTTTGCGATATGTCTTGTCGTACAAACATTACAGTTTTCATCTAATCTGGTGGATTTGTTTGTTGTATATGTGATAACGATTGTGTTTGAGATTATTTTTCGAGCGGGCATTAGGCGTGTTTTCATCACAGGAGATTATCGCTTTTATGAAAGATATAAATATAAATCAGAGATGGATGTGGTAAGTGAATATGTTTTTTTGTTGGCGACTGTAATTGCGACGTTCTATAGTGATTCGGATTATGCAGTAGCATTCATGCCAATATTGCTTTGGTACTCTTTTAAACAGTTAAAAAAGTACAGAAGAGAAAGAAAAAATGCAGACTTAACAAAAAAGTATTTTGTAGCGGTACTGAATGAATTGGAAGAAATATATACAATTTATTTAGAAACAGATATCAAAGATAAATTTGTAATGGGGAAATATTTGGATGCAGAAAAGACGGGGTATTACCGTAACTACATAGAGCAGAAAAAGATCTATATTCGAAAGAAGCGTGTTCATAAGACGCTGATTAGTATAGATGAGTTGTCAAAGAAAGTATATAATATGCCAAAAAAGAAAGAGTTGCTGAGAAAAGAAGTATTAAGTACGATGAATGACATTGTTAGATGTTTGCAGCTGTAATTGAGGAAGAAAATTAATAGATCAAAACAGTATAATTGTCTTTTCCATATCTACCATTCCCCCAGGCTGCGTCAAAGCTAAGCGACACCTTCTTCTCCTCCGTGTCCACGCAGTAAATCGGAAGCTTCTTTGTTTTACCCGCTGTGGGGATTGTGTCATTTAAAAGTTTGCTGCCTGCAAAGAGGAAAAAGGCGATAGAAAAAAGAAACAGGGAGTACTTTACGATGCGGTAGACTTTGGTTGGATTTTCATCATAATTCATGGTTTGCCTCGATGGTTGTGCTTCGTATAATATATGACTTGATTCAAAAGATATTCTGTTTTGTTGTGCGGTAGTGTCGGCTTGCGACAGAAGGAGTCTTGTACGGACGGGGACTTATGCAAAAAAGGTTTTGTTTGATTGTAGTCTTGTGAGAGGAAGCGATTTTGCTTGGTGGTAGTTTCTCAAAAAGCATTTTTTTGTTTGGTTTGACCCAAGAAGGGTGTGCTTTTTGCTTGATATGGAGGTGATGTGCGGTGCTTCTTTGGTAAATTTTCTCAGAGCAGTATATTTGAGTTGTTTTGACCCAAGAAAAGGGGAAAAATTTTCTCATATATTGAAAAAGACAGCGTTTTGAGAAAATCCGCGGAAATAATAAAGAAATCAAACGCATTTTCGTTACTTATTGCCAAATGTTTGGGTCAAAACAAGCTCCAAGAAGCTTTTTGAGAAAATGCCCACCCTGGAAGCCGCCGGGAAGCAGAAGGAAAGCCAAAATGTCCCCCCCGGAAGCCCTAGGGCAAAGAGGAGGCGTAACAACAAACGGGACTTTGTTTGGCGGATGGCGGGGGGCGCGTGGTTTTTTCGGAAAAAAGGCTTGATAAAAGGAAAAAAGTATCGTATGATGGAACTAGAGGTTTTTTGAAGGAACAGTAGTATAGAGAAGATACGGATTGCATTGTCAGATGATGCAAATTCGGAGGAGGAACGAATGAGCGGTTTACTGTCGGGCCTTGAGGCACTTGGCCTCGGAGGCGTAAGTAAGATGGAAGTGTTTGAAGACGTGGAAACAAAGGAAAAGAAAGAAGCCGGCGTCGAAGAAAAACATGAAAAGACAGAGAGTGATTATCTTTTTGAAAAGACACATACTTGTCCGGTTTGTGATGAGGAGTTTAAGTGCAGTGCGGTGCGGACGGGAAAAGCGAAGTTGGTCGGTACCGATTCGGATTTGCGTCCGAAGTATTTGGGAATCGACCCGTTAAAGTATGACGCACTGGTTTGTCCGCGTTGCGGATATGCGGCGGTAAATCGTTTCTTTAATGCCATTACGACACCGCAGGCAAAGCTTGTAATGGAACAAATTTCCAAACGGTTTAACGCGACTTTAAAATTGGACGGCGTATTTTCCTATGATGATGCGATTTTATTCCATCGTCTTGCACTGGCCAGCGCGGTGGTGAAGCGGGGAAAGCTCAGTGAAAGGGCATATACCTGTTTGAAAACGGCGTGGTTGCTTCGTGCAAAGCAGGAGGAGGAAGAAACAAAGCCGGGGGAGAAGGAAGCACTGCATGCCCAGGAACTTGAGTTTTTGAAGAATGCGTACGAAGGCTTTGTAGAGGCAATGTCAAAGGAAAATTATCCGATTTGCGGAATGGATGAAATGACGCTTTACTGTATGGTGGCGGACATCGGAAGACGAATCGGTCACTACGAGGAAGCGGGACGCATGATTTCAAAGGTGATCATTTCCCGGAATGCAGCGGAACGTATTAAAAATAAAGCCCGTGAGATTAAGGAATTGATTGTGGAAGATATGCAGAATAAGTAACAAGGATGCGTAACCAAGGGACTGCGATATCGGCGCAGTCCCTTTCTTTCGAGCAGGCAAAGCAAACATTGAGTTGCCGTTGCAAGCTTGCCGGCAGAATATGTTCGGAAAGGAAGGATTGAGAATGAAAGAACAGCTTTATACCATACCGGTAAATGAGGCTTTGGAAAAAGACTGTGAATGTCCGGTTTGTGCCATGCGGCATGAATTGGAGAAGGCGTCCTTAGAATACACGTTGGGACCGAGTTATATGGAAGATGATGTCCGGATGGTGACGGACAGAACAGGATTTTGTGCAACCCATGCAAAGGAATTGTACCGTCAGCAGAACCGGTTGGGATTGGCGTTGATTTTAAAAACACATATGGACCGTACCATAAAGGAATTGGAGCATCTTTCCAAAGGGCCGGTGTTGGGTGGTGGTTTATTTAAGAAGAAGTCGGATGCACCGGTGGTGGAGTACATAAAGAAGTTAAATTGCTCCTGCTTTGTGTGTGAACGGGTAGAGGCGGTATTTAAGCGATATATTGCCACAATTTTCTATTTATATGAGAAGGAATCGGATTTCAGACAGAAGCTTGCGGCTTCCAAAGGATTTTGTAACGAGCACTATGCACTTTTGTATGAACAGGCACCGCAGTATTTGACCGGAAAAAATCTGACGGAGTTTATTGAAATGATAAACGAAGTGTATCTCACAAATATGAAGCGGGTACGGGATGATTTGGAATGGTTTACCGACAAATTCGATTACCGTAATGCGGACGCACCTTGGAAGAATTCGAAAGATGCTTTGCCGCGGACCATTCTCAAGACCAACGGAGTTCGGGTGGAATAATTAGTTGCAAAACGGGTGTGGGCGGTGCTTTTTTGCATCGGAGTCGGTATTTGTATTGTGAAATAAGAGAATAACAGAGGAAAACTTAGAATAATCGAGTATATTTGAGAATACAGTAGAAAATGTACAAAATGATTCGGTTTGCCACAAGGGAAAAACTTGCATCTTTTTTTCGTAGTATGTAATATATGGATATCGGTTAGCACTCGAATGAGATGAGTGCTAACAAAAAGCGACAGATTGCGGGAAACAAAGAAACCGCGCAAAATAGAAGGAGGATTCATTATGAAGTTAGTACCGTTAGGAGATAAGGTGGTATTAAAGCAGTTAGTGGCAGAGGAAACCACGAAGTCCGGAATCGTACTTCCGGGCCAGGCAAAGGAAAAACCGCAGCAGGCAGAGGTTGTAGCGGTAGGACCGGGCGGAATGGTAGACGGTAAGGAAGTTACCATGCAGGTGAAGGTCGGAGATCAGGTTATTTACTCCAAGTACGCAGGTACGGAAGTGAAGCTTGGTGAGGAAGAGTTCATCATCGTAAAACAGAACGATATCGTTGCGATTGTTGAAGACTAAGAGAAACGCGAGTAGAAAGCAATCAGGGATTGTGCCGGAGGGCACAGGAATCAGAAGTGTTTGAATTTCAAGAAAACGGAGGCTATTATTATGGCAAAAGAAATTAAGTACGGCGCAGAGGCAAGAACAGCGTTAGAGCAGGGTGTAAATAAGTTGGCAAATACCGTAAAGGTTACTTTGGGACCGAAGGGTAGAAACGTAGTTCTCGATAAGTCCTACGGTGCTCCGCTTATTACCAACGATGGTGTTACCATTGCAAAGGAAATCGAGCTGGAGGATGCATTCGAGAACATGGGTGCCCAGCTCGTTAAGGAAGTTGCAACCAAGACCAACGATGTGGCAGGTGACGGTACCACCACTGCTACCGTTTTGGCACAGGCAATGATTAACGAAGGAATGAAGAACCTGGCAGCAGGTGCAAACCCGATTATCTTAAGAAAGGGTATGAGAAAGGCTACCGAGTGTGCGGTAGAGGCAATCTCCAATATGAGTTCCGCCATTACCGGTAAGGAGCAGGTGGCTAAGGTTGCTGCGATTTCCGCAGGCGACGAGACCGTAGGTCAGATGGTAGCGGACGCGATGGAAAAGGTTTCCAAGGACGGTGTTATCACTATCGAGGAATCCAAGACCATGAAGACAGAACTTGACGTGGTAGAAGGTATGCAGTTTGA
The DNA here is from genome assembly GCA_017503735.1 of Lachnospiraceae bacterium. Lineage (GTDB taxonomy): Bacteria > Bacillota > Clostridia > Lachnospirales > Lachnospiraceae > SIG307. Next base: position 41,093 of record JAFVSN010000038.1, on the reverse strand, counting down.
CCGCGGTTATATTTCCGCATACATGGCTACCGATATGGATAAGATGGAAGCGGTTCTTGACAATCCGTACATCCTCATTACCGATAAGAAGATTTCCAACATTCAGGATATCCTTCCGGTGCTTGAGCAGATTGTACAGTCCGGTCAGAGACTTCTTATCATCGCCGAGGATGTTGAGGGTGAGGCACTTACTACCTTGGTTCTTAACAAGCTTCGCGGTACTTTCGTCGTAGCGGCTGTTAAGGCTCCGGGCTACGGTGACAGAAGAAAGGCTATGCTTCAGGATATCGCAATTTTGACCGGCGGTACGGTAATCACCGATGAGCTTGGTCTTGACTTAAAGGATACTACCATGGACCAGCTGGGTCGTGCAAAGTCCGTTAAGGTTCAGAAGGAGAACACCATCATCGTTGACGGTGAAGGCGATAAGGCTGAGATCGCTGCAAGAGTGGCGCAGATTAAGGCTCAGATCGAGGAGACTACCTCCGAGTTCGACCGTGAGAAGCTTCAGGAAAGACTTGCAAAGCTTGCGGGTGGTGTAGCAGTTATCCGTGTGGGTGCGGCTACCGAAACCGAAATGAAGGAAAACAAGCTCCGTATGGAAGATGCTCTTGCGGCTACCAAGGCTGCTGTGGAAGAGGGTATCATCGCAGGCGGCGGTTCCGCATATATCCACGCTTCCAAGGAAGTTGCAAAGCTTGCGGCATCCTTAGAGGGTGATGAGAGAACCGGTGCAAACATTATCCTTGCGGCACTTGAGGCTCCGCTTCGTTGCATCGCAACCAACGCAGGTCTGGAAGGTTCCGTTATCGTAAATAAGGTAAAGGAAGAAAAGGTTGGTATCGGCTTTAATGCTCTGACCGAAGAATATGTTGACATGGTGAAGGAAGGCATCCTGGACCCGGCAAAGGTGACCAGAAGTGCACTTCAGAACGCAACCAGCGTTGCTTCCACCTTCCTTACCACCGAGTCTGCCGTGGCAAATATTAAGGAAGATGTACCGGCTATGCCGGCTGGCGGTGCCGGCGGCATGGGCATGATGTAAAACAAAAGAAAGATTGTAACACAGGTTACTGTTGCGGAAACCTCGGGGGAATGCCTCCGGGGTATCTGCATATCGGAAAGGAGAATGGGGAAGCAAATGAATGATTTGTATACGGAAGCAAGTGTAAAAAAGAAAGTAACGGCAACGGATAACCTGATTAAGTTTGCGGCGATTGCAGGCGTGGCACTGGTTCTGTTGGTCGGTGTGTGGTTGCTCAACGGAGTGGTAATTCTGGCAGGTGTTGTCGGTGGTTTCTTGGTATTTACTCTTTTGCCGCGCCTTTCTGTGGTATATGAGTATATCTTTTGTGACGGTCAGTTGGATTTTGATAAGATCATGGCCGGTGAAAAGAGAAAACATATTTACCGGTTGGATTTTGACCAGGTGTTATTGATGGCACCGGCAAATTCCCATGCCTTAGACAGCTACAAAAACAACCCGAATGCAAGAAAGAAGGACTTTTCTTCTTTGGAAAAGGACAGAAAGGTATATTGTATTGTGCAATCGGAAGGCGATATCCAGACTCTTGTTTATTTCGAGCCGAATGAGAAGATGATTTCCTATATTAAGCAAAAGGCACCGCGTAAGGTGTCGGAATATTAATAGAAGAGTACGGAGAACCGTAACCCGTAAGGGGACGGTTCTTTTTTTTTCTTTGAAATATAGCTTGACAACTGAAAAAAAACAAAGTAAAATACAGAGAATACCACCCCTGTTATGGGAGTGGGTAAGAGTAAATACAATAAGAAAATAAGAAAGAGAGGATTAGAAACATGGGCATGATTATCGGTGACGGTATTACCTTTGATGACGTGTTATTGGTACCGGCTTACTCGGAAGTGATTCCGAATCAGGTGGATTTGACAACCTATCTTACGAACAAGATTAAGTTGAACATTCCGTTAATGAGTGCAGGTATGGATACGGTTACGGAGCACCGCATGGCAATTGCAATGGCAAGACAGGGCGGTATCGGCGTAATTCACAAAAATATGAGTATTGAGGCGCAAGCTGAAGAGGTAGACAAGGTAAAACGTTCCGAGAATGGTGTTATCACCGACCCGTTTTCTTTATCTCCGGAACATACACTTCATGACGCAGACGAGTTGATGGCAAAGTACCGTATTTCCGGTGTTCCGGTTACGGAGGGCAAGAAGCTTGTAGGTATCATCACAAATCGTGATTTAAAATTCGAAACAGATTTTTCCAAGAAGATTAAAGAAAGTATGACCTCCGAAGGTCTTGTGACCGCAAGAGAGGGTGTTACCTTAGAAGAGGCAAAGAAGATTCTTGCACAGGCAAGAAAGGAAAAGCTTCCGATTGTGGACGCAGAAGGTAACTTAAAGGGTCTTATTACCATTAAGGATATTGAGAAGCAGATTAAGTATCCGCTTTCCGCAAAGGATTCCCAGGGAAGACTTCTTTGTGCGGCAGGTGTCGGTGTTACCGCCAACATCTTAGACCGTGTAGAAGCTCTTGTAAAGGCAAAGGTAGATGCTATCGTTATCGACTCCGCACACGGTCATTCCGCAAACGTACTTCGTTGTGTACAGATGGTACACGATGCATATCCGGAATTACAGATTATTGCAGGTAACGTGGCTACCGCAGAGGCAACCGAAGACCTCATTAAGGCCGGTGTTGACTGTGTAAAGGTAGGTATCGGACCGGGTTCCATTTGTACCACCCGTGTGGTTGCAGGTATCGGTGTTCCGCAGATTACCGCAATTATGAACGCTTACGAAGCAGCAAAGAAGTATAATATTCCGATTATCGCGGACGGCGGTATTAAGTACTCCGGCGATATTACCAAGGCTATCGCAGCAGGTGCTAACGTATGTATGATGGGTAGCATCTTCGCTGGCTGTGACGAGAGCCCGGGAACTTTTGAACTCTATCAGGGCCGTAAGTATAAGGTATACCGCGGTATGGGTTCCATCGCTGCAATGGAGAACGGCAGTAAGGACCGTTACTTCCAGGCAGATGCGAAGAAGCTTGTTCCGGAAGGGGTTGAAGGACGTGTGGCTTATAAGGGTCTTGCGGAAGATACCGTATTCCAGTTACTGGGCGGTCTTCGTTCCGGTATGGGTTACTGCGGTGCAAAGGATATCGAGACGTTAAAGCAGACCGGTCGTTTTGTAAAGATTTCCGCTGCTTCCTTAAAGGAAAGTCATCCGCATGACATCCACATCACCAAGGAAGCTCCGAACTACAGCATTGATGATAAGTAAATCAAGATCGTAGTTTTGTATTGTTTTGGGATTTATTAATTGAAAAGTAAGGCACGAAATGTTGCAATTCATAAAAAGTTGTGATGTTTCGTGCCTTTTTTCTGTCTTTTTTGCAACAATATCTTGAAATAAGAGGAAAATTATGCTAAAATACCAAATAGAATTGGGTAATTTGGGGATATATATAAAATTGTGTAGGAACTATGAGGGAAAGGAGTCCCATGGATATTCTGATTGTTGGTTTGCAATACGTTTCGGTGATGTTTTCGTTTGTGTTTATCACATTTGTGGCGTATCAAAAGAAATCTGCGCTGTGTAGCCATTTGTTGTTATATTCCATTGCGGTGCTGCTAAACGGACTTTCCTATTTGTTCGAATTAAGAAGCGATACAGTAGAAGAGGCAATGATGGCAATCCGATTCGAGTATTTCGGTTTGTGTACGGCTACCGTTGCGGCACTTCTTTTTATTTGTGAATTGTTTCATGTAAAGATGAAAAAATGGGTCCGTAGCATTGTGGTATTAGCCTTTTTTGCGTCGTGCATCTTGGTTGTTACAAATAAGTATCATCATCTGCATTACGAAAGTGCGTCTTTGGAACTCAGAGAGCATATTGCGGTATTTCGTATGGTGCCGGGGCCTCATTATACTTCCCATACAATTATTACACTGGTATCCATGGGCATTTGTATCGGTGTTATCATTTATGCCTACATTCGTGATGTTAAGAGAAAAGAAAATTATAAAAAGTATATGTTTCTTGGCTTGGCGGCTTTGATTCCGTTGCTTTTTTGGGTGTTGCGTCTGGTGGGAAGCCTCAGAGACTATGATTTGATTCCTTTCGGATTGTTTTGCAGTAATGCATGCTTTATTCTGATTCTTTATTTTTTCCGTATTTTTGATGTGGCAGAGAATGCAAAAAACGACGTTCTGGATACCATGGAAGAAGGGATTCTTGTTTGTGATGAGGAAGGACATTTTGTTTACCAGAATCAGAAAATGCATGAGATTTTTTGCGGAAAAGAGTTAAAGAACATTTCCGATGTGTTATGTGAGTTGATACCGACGGAAGAGGGAGAGTTTCAAATAGGAGAACGTTATTATGCCGTTACGGAGTCGGAGGTGTATGAAGGGGAGAAGGTGACCGGTAAAACCTGGTGCTTTATTGACATGACGCAGACAAAGGAACGTGAGAGACAATTAAAAGAGTTACATCAGATGGCGATGGCAGCCAATAACGCAAAGAGTAATTTTCTTGCCAATATGTCTCATGAAATTCGGACGCCGATTAACACTATTTTGGGGATGGATGAATTGATTTTGCGGGAAGCACAAAATCTGAATGTATTGGAATATGCCCAAAATATCAAAAAAGAAGGCAAGACGCTGATGTCATTGATTAACGATTTGCTGGACTTTTCCAAAATAGAGTCCGGTAAGATGGAACTTGCGGAAGTGTCGTATGAAACACAGGCATTGATTCATGATGTGGTGGCGATGTTTTCCATAAAAACAGAGGAAAAAGGATTGGAGTTTGAAGTGGATATTGCATCGGATGTTCCGGCTGTTTTATACGGAGATGAGCTCCGCTTGAAACAGATATTGAACAATCTTCTCAGCAATGCGGTGAAGTATACGGAGCGAGGTTTTGTAAAACTTGCATTGGAATGGAATCTGCGGGATGAAAAAACGGCAGTGCTGGACATTCGTGTAAGGGATAGCGGAATCGGAATTCAAAAAGATAATGTGAAGGAGATATTCGAGAAATTTAAACGATTTGATTCCGTGCGAAACAGTCGAATCGAAGGAACCGGGTTGGGAATGAGTATTACCGCACAGTTGCTGCAATTGATGGACGGAGAAATCTTTGTTGAAAGTGAATACGGAATCGGTTCCGAATTTCGGGTAAAGATCCCGCAGATGATTATGGATGCGACTCCGATCGGAGAGTATACTTATGAAAAACAGGAACCGGTTAAGGAGACTTTTCGGGTGACATTTACCGCCCCGGATGCCAAGGTTTTGGTGGTGGATGATAATGTAATGAACCGTGTGGTAGTAAAGGGACTGTTAAAACATACCCTGATGCAGATAGAAGAAGCGGACGGAGGTGCCGAGTGCCTGAAACTGACACAAAACAATCATTACGACGTGATTCTTTTGGATCATATGATGCCGGGAATGGACGGTGTAGAGACGTTACAACGATTGCGTAGTCAAAACGGGACATGTGCAGGAACACCGGTAATTGTATTGACGGCAAATGCAGTGATGGGCGTAAAAGATTTTTATATGGAGAAAGGCTTTGATGACTACATGAGTAAGCCGATCAGCGGGACCGGTTTGGAGCGGATGTTATTAAAGTATTTACCGGAAGAGCTGGTGTTGAAGAGAAGAGTAGATGAGAAGCAACTGATGTGGGAACAAACGGGGCAGCATAAGTTTCGTTCGGAAGAAATTCGGAATGTATTGTCGATGGAACGGATTAGTTTTACAGAAGGCATGGAACAGATGGAAGGCGATAAAGAGATGTACCGGAAGACCGCAAGACTGTTTGCTTCTTTGAGGGAGGAACGTTTGCGTATGTTGCATGAGTATATCCGTACAGAGGATGTGCCGGATTATACCATATTGGTTCATGCCATTAAAGCGGACGCGAAATTGCTTGGGGCAAAAGAGTTGGCCGAGATGGCGTGGGAACAGGAAAAGATGGGAAAGGAAGGTAATTTATCTTTTATAATAGACAAATTCGGGTTGCTATCGGCAGAGTATCAAAGAGTAGCGGAATGCTTTGAACGTCTTTTCAATTCAGAAACGACAGAAGGAGGCGAATAAAATGCCCCAGTTTATAATGGGCTTTTGGTGTGGTTGTTTGTTTGCGGTGTTGCTTGCGCTGGTTCTGTATTTTTATAAGAAAAGCAGGCAGACGAACAGAAATTCCGAAGAATGTGAGGAGAAAATAAAACGGGGAAAGCTTGCGGAAAACGTTGCTTTTGTGGCCCCGGGGATACGGGTTCTTCTGGTGGATGACAGTAAACTGAGTAGGAAGGTAATCAAGGAGTTTTTGGAGCAAACCGGAATTGTGTTCACGGAAGCGGGAAGTGGTACCGAGGCAGTGGCGTTGGCAAAGAAAAGCAAATTCGATTTGATCTTTTTGGATCAGATGATGCCGGGAATCGACGGGAAGGAAACAATGCGGCTGTTAAAAGAAGGAGCTGAGAAAAACAGAGAGGTGCCGGTCGTGGCGGTCAGCTCCGGAATACGGAAAGAAAACGAAACAGAGTATTTAGAGGCCGGATTTGCAGGCTGTGTTGCAAAACCGATTCAGGGGAACCGGTTAGAAGAACTGTTACTCCGGTTGTTGCCGCAGGAAAAGGTGTTGCAACGCCCGGAGGGCTTCTCTTATCAGAACGGGTTAAAAAATTTTGACGGAAAGGATGAGGTGTATCGGGAAACATTAGTGCTGTTCGCAACGTTGTGGGAAGAACGGAAGGAACAGCTTCGGCAGTTCTTAAACGAAGAGAATATGACAGAGTACGCAATCCTCATTCATGCAATTAAGGGGGATGCAAGAACATTAGGAGCGGATATTTTTGCTAAACTGGCCTATGAACAGGAACTGAAAGCAAAAGCAGGAGATGTGAAGGGTATCCGGGATGGATTTGATAAAGTAATTCAAACCGGGGACAGAACGGCAGAATATTTTACAAAGTTATATGCTGAGTGAATGACAGGAGGATAAAAGGATGATAAAGAAAAGGATTTTGGCAATTGATGACAGCGCGATTGCACTGAAGCAGTTACAAAATATTTTGGACAAAGAGTTTGAGTTTGTAGGGGTTACAAGCGGATTGGCAGGATTAAAGCGATTGGATAATGAAGTGTTTGATTTGGTGTTACTGGATATCGAGATGCCGGTCATGGACGGATTTGCAACATTGACTTCTATCCGACAGAGAGAGAATCTGCGGGATTTGCCGATAATTATTCTGACGGGTACCAGACACAAAGAAAAGGTGGTAAAAGGAATTACCAGCGGTGTGGCGGGATATATTGTTAAACCTGCGGATTCCGAACAGTTAGTAGCAAAGATTGAAACCGCATTGGGATTAAAATAAGCGGGTTTCACACTTTTTTCACAGTTCTAACAAACTATCTTCATGGTTGCAAAGTAGAATGAGATGTGGTATGGTAGGAGGGAAGCTAAATAAAGGAGGTAGAAAGAAGTGATTGAAGCCATTGGATTGGTGAAGGAGTACGGCGACCATGTTGCTGTGGATCACTTGAATTTTACAGTAGAAAAGGGACAAATTCTCGGCTTTTTGGGACCGAACGGTGCAGGAAAGTCTACAACCATGAATATGTTGACCGGCTACATATCGGCAACGGAAGGAACTGTTTTAGTAAACGGATATGATATGTTGGAAGAGCCGGAGCTGGCGAAAAAGAGTATCGGCTATCTTCCGGAGCAGCCTCCGGTATATCCGGATATGACAGTGACGGAATACTTAAAGTTTGTAACGGAGTTAAAAGGTGTTCCGCGGAAGAATAGAGAAAATGAAGTAGAGCGTGTCATTGAAGTGACGCAGCTGAATGAAATGAGAAATCGTCTGATTCAGCATCTTTCCAAGGGGTATCGTCAGCGTGTGGGGATTGCCCAGGCATTAGTGGGGAATCCGGAAGTAATTATTCTGGATGAGCCGACGGTAGGACTTGACCCGAAGCAGATTATAGAGATTCGTGATTTGATGAAGGCACTGGCAAAGGAACACACTGTGCTTTTAAGTTCGCATATTATGCAGGAAATCAGTGCGGTCTGTGACCACATTATGATTATCAGTCACGGAAAGCTTGTACTTTCTGGAACTCCGGAAGAGTTACAGGCACAGGCAAATCAGGGCGAAAATTTGGAATTGGAAGTATGTGCTTTAAAGGAACAGGTAACGGATATCTTAAACGGATTTTCCGCGATTTCCGACGTGACGGAGATTGCAGCGGAAAAGGAGAACGGGTATGCTGTGTGCATAAAGAGTGCAGAGGATATTCGTGAAGCGTTGTTCTTTGCTTTTGCAAAGGCCGGTCTTCCGGTCATTAAGTTTGTACGAAATACAAAGACATTGGAAGACATTTTCTTAGAGGCAACCGCCGAAAAGCCGGAGACAGACGAGATGTTTGCGGACGGGAATGAACCGGAGCAACAGGAAGAAGCGGATGAAGAAACGACTCCGGCAACAGAAGAAGCAGAGGAGGAGAAAGAGTAAGTATGTTAGCGATTTATAAAAAAGAATTACGAGCTTATTTCAATTCCATTATCGGATGGTTATTCCTTGCCTTTTTCCTGGCGTTTGTGGGAATCTATGTGTATTTGTATAATTTTGTAAGCGGTTATGCGTATATCGGTTATGCCTTAAGCAGCGTTTCTTTGATCTTTGCCCTTTTGGTACCGATGGTAACCATGCGAATCATGGCGGAAGAAAAACGCCAGAAGACGGACCAACTGTTATTGACTTCTCCGGTTCCGATTTGGAAGATTGTATGCGGAAAGTATCTTTCCTTAGTGACCTTAATCGGAATGGCGATGTTGTTGGTAAGTGTGTATCCGATTTTATTTACCCGGTTCGGTGTAGTGAATTTTGCAATGTCGTATACCGCAATTTTAGGATTCTTCCTGGTAGGTTGTGCGTATCTTGCCATCGGTCTGTTTATTTCCAGTCTGACCGAATCCCAGGCCTTTGCGGCGGTTATGACTTTTATTGTGGTATTGATTACCTGTCTTGCGGACGGTATCGCAAATATGATTCCTCCGACAGCAAAGGCAGCGTGGATTACGTATTCCGTGATTTGGGCGCTGGCAGCTGTGTGGATGTGGCGTGCCATGAAGAACGCCACGGTGGCTTTGGTTGTATTTGCCATCGGGGAACTGGCATTGTCTTTGGTGTATTTATTAAAGGGCGTTGTATTGGAAGGAACCGTGGAGAAGGTACTGGGTTGCCTTTCTGTATTAACGGTATATGATGCCACGGTGTCCGGTGTTTTACAGCTTAGGATGCCGGTGTATTATTTGAGTATTGCATTCGTTTTTTGTTTCCTGACGTATCAGAATATACGAAAGAGACGATACAGTTAAGGAGGAGAAAAAGATGGAAAAGCAAAATAAAAAAGAAACAAACACTTTGTTTGGGAAAATAAAAGCAACCTTTCAGCGGAAGAGTTTTCGTGCCGGTGTATATACAACGGTAACCGGTGCGCTGGTAATTGTTGCGGTCATTATTTTGAATCTTGTGGCATCCGCAACAAAAATCGAAAAGGATTTGACCTCCGGCAGTAAGAATTCTCTTACGAAGGAAACGAAGGAATTATTAAGCGGTTTGGAAGATGATTTGACCTTTTATTATTTAACCAAGGAAGGTCAGATGTTAGACTTGTTGGATTCTTCCTTTGATAAATTCATCGAATTGTATCAGAAGGAAAGTGACAAGATTAAGTTTGAAACGGTAGATTTGTTGTTGAATCCGAAGTTTGCGGAAGCCTACACGGACCAGGCAGTCATTCAGTATAGTATGATTGTGGTAAATGAGCGGACGAAGCTGAGTAAGTACATTTCCAGTCAGGACATGGTGTTGACGGAAACCGCTTTGAATACCCAGACATTTCAGTATGAGTCCCGATTGTCCGGTGTTGATATCGAAGGACAGGTAAATGCGGCAATCCGTTATGTCACAAGCGGTCAGCAGATTAATCTGTATGCCGTAACGGGACACGGTGAATTGTTGCCGGGTTCGGAGGGAGAAAACATACTCCGGAAAGCAAATATAAACTACAGTAAATTAGAAACCATGACGATTGACTCTATTCCGGAAGATTGTGATGTCTTGTTTATCGGTGTGCCGGCCAAGGATTACACGGAGACGGAAGTGGAGATGTTAAAGGCTTATGCGGATAAGGGCGGAGATTTCTTCCTGTTAGTGATGGAACAGGAGGGTCTGACGAATTTTGATAAGTTCCTGACACATTGCGGTTTTGAAATCGGCCACGGTGTGATTGTTGAAGGAGATTCCAAGTATCATAATCCGTCGTCTTCCCTGGAACTTTATCCGGCCTTAAATAAGAGCCATCCGGTTACGGAACGGCTGAGCAGCGGTTACTATTTCCCGATGCGTACTTCCTATTCTTTGTCCAGAATAAAGGGAGAGACAAGAGACATTATTGTAACCGGATTATTGACGACTTCCGAAGATGCATATCTGAAGGATGTCAATAACGGTAAGGTTGTTCTGACAAAGGCAGAAGGGGATACGGAAGGACCGTTCCATGTCGGTGTGTATGTAAATAACAAGGAAACCGGTTCCGAGGCAATTGTATTGGCCAGCCCGTATGCAATTTATGACCAGTATTTGCAGATTGCCAATTATGCGAATGCGGGATTCTTTACCAGCAGTATTAATTATATGGCGAAGGCTGAGATTGCCGAAGCCATTCGTACGGTTGATTTTGATTCCGAAGAAATGCTGACCATCAATGCCGCACAGGCAAATTTGGTGGCCGTGGTTCTCGTGATTTCGATTCCGGTACTTTTGGTAATTGCCGGTATTTATGTGATGCTTCGCAGAAGAAGTCGTTAGTTTGGAGGCTTACATGGAAGAAAGAGAAGAAAGATTACGGCGTTTGAAACGCCTGAAACAAAAAAGAATGATTTCAATGGCGGTTCTTTTCGTGATTATTTTGGGACTCGGCGGAGCATATTTTGCGGTGAACCGGCAAAACGAAAAGAAGGCAGCCGATGAGGCAAAAAAGAAAGCAGAAAAGGAACTTGCCGCAAATCAGACGGTAGATATAACAAGTTTTTCTTTGACGGATGTAGCCGAAATCGAGTTTACCAATGAAGAGGCAACCTATCATTTTGTCTGGACGGAAATCGGAAACTACGGAAGTTGGGTAAGACAAGGCGTAGACGTGTTCCCGACCAACGATGAGAAAGTACAGACCATCGGGGACGAGTTCTGCCAAATGACCGGTTCGATGCGGATTCCGGCAGAGGATGTTGTCCTTGCGGATTACGGTTTGGAGGATGCAAAATACTCCGCAAGACTTACTTTGACGGACGGTACGGAGCACCGGTTCCTTTTGGGGGATGAAGCACCGTATTCCGAAGGCTATTATATGTTGTATGAGAATACCGGAGACGTATTTGTTGTCAGAAAGAATGTATATACATTACTTTCTACCAAGGAATTGAAGCTGGTGCTGGGAGAAACGTTCCCGAGTGCGGAACCGGAATCCATGATGGAGATTCGAATCGAAGTACGTGACGGAGAGACGATTTCCTACAAGCCGGAGGTGGCTGATGACGGTACGATGACCTATCCGCAGATTTTTTATGACAGTGTACGGTTTGTGGCTTCCACGATTCAGGAGTACAATTGTACCGATTTCGCCCAGTATGGTCTGGACGACCCGTATGTAACGGTTACGGTGGATTATCTCGGGTATGTGATGGATGATGCCGGAGCGATTACGAGAGAGCCGATGACTATGGTGGCGGAAATCGGAGATAAGACGGTAAGCGATAATTATTTTGTACGAATCAACGGAAGTGATTTCGTATATATTATGACAGCTGCACATGCAAAGAAGTATATTCCGTAGGAAGAAGGAGCGGAACTGCGTTTGGAAAAAGAAAGGGACGATGTCGTTTTGGTTTGAAACGACGTCGTCCCTTTTCTATGCTTCGGATTAGTAACCCAGTTCTTCGCCTACCAAAATTACTTTGATGCGTCCCGGAATTCGGGATTTGCGGGTTACAACAAGTTCACAACACATGCAATCCGGAGAATAGCAGTCATGGCATTTGCCGTATTTGGAACATGGGGTATTTAAACCGAGACGGACTCCGTTTGGCGGAGCTGCCATGTTACGGATACGATCAAAGGCGGAATTGACATCCGGAACGATTTTATTCATTCCTACAATCAGAATGACGTTTTTCGGGCCGGTAATGAGGCAGGCAACCCGGTTTCCGTTTCCGTCAATGTTGACTAACTCACCGTCTAAGGTGACAGCGTTGCTGCTCATAAAGTAATAGTCCGACATAACAGCCTTTGCATAGAGTTCCCGTTGTTCTTCCGGCGTTTTTGCGACAGCCCGGTCATGGAGAACAAAGTCTGAATTTTTTAATGCCTCGAACAGTCCGATTTCCGTACAGGAAACGGAACCACCCCAGGAAATGCTGCAACCCGGAGTCAAAAAGCGAAGGGCGGTAGTCAGAGCGTCTGCTTTATCCGCGCAATAATAGCCTTCGATACCGCGACGGTTAAAAGCTTCAATCAGGCTTTCGGCGAGATTTTCATAGTATTGTTGTTTCGGTGTGGTCATAGTTGTTGGACCCCTTTCTTCCTAGGTTATGGATGTTAAGATTTCTTCTGATTCCAGTTTACCTTAAGATAAAAAGAAGTGCAATGATATTTTTGAACAAAGGTTGCAAAGTATGACGTAAATTGTTAAAATAAGAATGAGAAGGTGTCTGTAAAGGAGGGAATACTCTTTATGAATAAAGCATTGAAGGTTTTACTCGGAATGATGGTTGTCAGCGGCATAGTATTATGCGTGCTGTTAGGAATTATGTTAAAAGACGAAAAAGGGAAGACGGTTTCGAAATTAAAGGAGTTTCAGGAAAAATACGAGGAGCGACAGACGGATTCCAGAACCATAGCCCCTATGATATATGAGGACTTTTCTGCATTGGAATCGACGGATGGCTTGTATGACGTGGCAAGGCATACGGAAGTTTACGAGCGAATCGAAGCGTTAAAACGTGACGGTATCTATACAAAGGACAACCCGTTGGTGATTTATAATCCGTACGGTGTGAATGCGTTGTCGGTGTATGTGTATTTTACCACGGAAGTTCCGGTAAAGACTTCGTATCGTGTCAGTGTGCAGGCAGAGGAAATTCCTACCTTTACCGCAAACTGCAACGATGGGCAACTCTATACCATGGTACATGAGTATTTGTTAATCGGTCTGACGGCGGAGGAAAGCAATCGTGTTTCTCTTGTGATGGAGGATGAGGAAGGGAATTCCAACGTCCGGACTTTCTATGTGACAGCCGGCAGCCAATTCGGTACCGGAAAAAAGAAACTGGATGTAGGAAAGGGAGTCAGCACGGAAGGGCTTTCCGATGGATTATTTGCCCATTTCGGAAATATATCGGGGGAAAAGGAGACGGTGTCCCTTTATGATAATGACGGTATTTTACGAAGCGAGTTTCCTCTTTTATCCGGAAGTGCCAAACGTTTTGTGTTTTTAAATAATAAAGTGTACTTCAACATTTCCGATACGCAGATTGTGGCAATGAATCCGTTCGGCAGGGCAGAGCAGGTCTATTCCATTGACGGATATACCATCGGGGAGGATTATTGTGCGGATGAAACCGGATTGAAACTTTTGGTAACGGCAAGTAAAAATCCGGGGAAGGAAAAGGTTGCAAGCATAAACGACCGGTTGCTTTGTGTGGATTTGCTTTCCGGTGAAGTGAAAGAATTGCTGGATATGGGCGTGCTCTTAAAGGAATACAAAGAGATTTGCAAGAAAAACCAAGAGGGCGTTTTGGACTGGCTGGGATTAAATTCCGTGCAGATGTGGAACGACAGCGGTGTGCTTTTGGGAGCAAGGGAGCCGTCTGCCGCATTCAAGATAAAGGATATTTACGGAATTCCGATGTTGGATTACATCATCGGTGAGGAAGAGATGTTTGAAAACACGGGATATGAAGAATATCTTTTGACGAAGGAAGATGATTTTGAAGCCTTTGTGGGAGCCAATACCTTTACGTGCATGAGAGAAGAACTGATGTCCTCGGGCATGTACATTCTTTACTTATATGATAATCATATCGGAGGAAGCGAAAGCCGTCCGGAGTTTGATTATAATGAGATGGCTTCCGATTTGGGAAGCTCGTTAAAGAAGGGTGAGACATCTTATTTTTGTCGTTATCTGGTGAACGAAACGGCAAGAACATGGGAATTAACGGAGTCGGTTCCGCTTGATTATTCCGGTTACAAGGGAAGTGCGCAGTTGACACCGGAGGGGCATTTGATTACGGATACGGCAGGACGCTTTGCTTACAGCGAGTTTGACGGAGAACGGAATTTGATTCGGAAGTATACCGCTGCGGGGACAGAGTATTTGGCAAGAGTGTTGAAATATGATTTTAAGGGATTCTTTTTCGCAGGGGAGTATGATGCTTTGACGGAAAAGGATGCAGAGGAAGAGTAGAAACAGGAGAGTCCGGTTTATGGGAAAAAGTTTGTTTATTGCGGAAAAGCCCAGTGTGGCCCAGGAGTTTGCAAAGGCACTCCCTTATCAGTTTTCGCGGAAAGACGGTTTTCTGGAAGCGTCGGAAGCGGTCGTAACCTGGTGCGTGGGACATTTGGTTACCATGAGTTATCCGGAATGTTACGATCCGGCACTCCGGCAGTGGCGTTTGGAAACGATACCGTTTTTACCGGAGAACTTTTTGTATGAGGTAATTCCGGGGGTGGCAAAGCAGTTTCAGATTGTAAAAGGGCTTTTGTGCAGGGCAGATGTGGATTGTATCTATGTTTGTACCGACTCCGGACGGGAAGGAGAATATATTTACCGCCTGGTGGATCAATTGGCGGAAGTGCCGGCGGAAAAGGAACGGAAGCGTGTCTGGATCGATTCCCAGACCGAAGAGGAAATTCTGCGTGGAATCAGGGAGGCCAAACCTCTTTCTTCCTATGATGCCTTAAGTGATGCGGCATATCTCAGAGCAAAGGAAGATTACCTGATGGGAATTAATTTTTCCCGGGTATTGACATTAAAGTACGGAACTGCGGTACGGAATTTTTTAAAGGCGGAAAAGAATCAGGCAATTTCCGTGGGACGGGTGATGACTTGTGTGCTGGGGATGGTGGTACGCAGGGAAAGAGAGATTCGTGCTTTTGTAAAGACACCGTTTTACCGGGTGCTTTCAAAGCTTTCTGCAGGCGAAGCGGTATTTGAAGCGGAATTTCGCGCAGTAAAAGGCTCAAAGTACGAGGATTCGCCGAAGTTGTATAAGGAAAACGGATTCCGTCAAAAAGAAGATGCCATGGCACTGATTACGTCGTTAAATGTGCCGGGGGAGATGCCTTTTGAAGAAATTACGGAAAAGGAAAAACAGATTACGACGCAAAGAGGTGTGGACGGTCTGACTGCGGTGGTGGAGCAGATTGAGAAAAAGCAGGAGAAGAAAAATCCGCCGCTTTTGTTTAATCTGGCGGAATTGCAGAATGAGTGTGCCCGCTTGTTTAAAATCAGCCCGGATGAAACGCTTAAGATTGTCCAGGAATTGTATGAGAAAAAGCTGGTTTCTTATCCCCGTACGGATGCAAGAGTTCTTTCCACGGCGGTGGCAAAGGAAATCGTGAAACATATAAGCGGATTGAAAAATTATACGCCTGCTGCCGGTTTTGCGGAACAGGTACTGCAAAGCGGAAGTTATAAGGGATTGGAAAAGACCCGGTATGTAAACGATAAACAGATTACGGACCATTATGCCATTATACCCACGGGACAGGGAATCTCCGCATTGTCTTCCGTGTCAACCACGGCGAAGAGGGTGTATGCGGCAATTGTGAAGCGGTTCTTAAGCATTTTTTATCCGCCGGCGGTGTATCGAAAAGTGGCGGTTACTGTGAAAATCGGGGAAGAATCTTTCTTCGCCAGCTTTAAAGTGTTGGCAGAGGAAGGATATCTTGTGTTATATCAAAAGCCTGCCGCAAAGGAGGAACGGTCCGCCGGAGCACCGGAAGACAAGGAAAAAGGGGAAGCCGACAAAACAGAGGATGCGGATGGAGAGCTTACCTGCGGTGCCGAAATGTTAGAAGCAATAAAGGATATGAAAAAGGGAAGCAAACTTCCGGTGACTTTGTTTACCATTCGGGAAGGCGAGACGGCAGCACCGAAACGATACAATTCCGGTTCTTTGATTCTTGCCATGGAAAATGCGGGGCAGTTCATTGAAGACGAAGAACTCCGTGCCCAGATAAAGGGCAGCGGAATCGGGACAAGTGCAACCCGCGCTGAAATTTTAAATAAACTGGTGAAGATTGAATATCTGGCGTTAAATAAAAAGACACAGATTATTACACCTACGCTACTGGGAGAGATTGTTTACGAAGTGGTGAATGCTTCTATCCGTTCCTTGTTAAATGCGGAGTTAACCGCAAGTTGGGAAAAGGGGTTGACGTATGTGGCGGAAGGCAGCATCAGCAGCGAAGAGTACATGGGAAAACTGGAAAGCTTTGTAAGAAGAATGACCGACGGAGTAAAAGGACTGAACAACCAGAGTATGCTTCACGGACGTTTTTCGGAAGTTGCAGGGTATTACAAGAAATAGCGGAAGGGGGATTTGGTCTTCTTCGTTTCACTTCGGTCAGTCCCAAAACCGACATCCACCGGATGTCGTGGGACGCTCCGCTACGGTCGGCGCAAAGTGAGGTGCGGAAGGGGGATTTGGTCTTCTTCGTTTCACTTCGGTCAGTCCCAAAACCGACATCCACCGGATGTCGTGGGACGCTTCGCTGCGGTCGGCGCAAAGTGAGGTGCGGAAGGGGGATTTGGTCTCCGCTTCGCTTCGGTCGGCGCAAAGTGAGGTGCGGAAGGGGGATTTGGTCTTCGCTTCGCTACGGTCGGCGCAAAACCGAGGTCCCCCGGACCTCGTGCGCCCCTCGACACCACGGTACCCGTGGTGTCTCTTTGTTTCAAATTGTCATTCCATATCAAGAAAAAAAGAACAGAACTCCTTTGGAGTCTGTTCTCTTTTTTCTTAATAGCGGAAGGGGGATTTGAACCCTCGACACCACGGGTATGAACCGTGTGCTCTAGCCAACTGAGCTATTCCGCCATATGAAGTTAAGTGACCGTTTGGAGTGGGGCCTATAGGGCTCGAACCTATGACCCTCTGCTTGTAAGGCAGATGCTCTCCCAGCTGAGCTAAGACCCCAAAATGTTCCTCGTTCAAACGGTACGTTTGATATTATAGTAAATAATAATAGGTTTGTCAAGCGGTATTTTTTCTTTTTTCTGTATTTTTTGTATTTTTACATGCGGTCTTTTCAAAAAAGGAAAAATGAGGTATACTTATTCCTAGGAATGTGCAGGAAGAAAGATGCATAACAGCGGTTCTTCGGGAGCACATGTTTTATTTTAGGAGGTAACTTATGAGAGGACCGAAAGCACCAAAAGACCCGGTAGCAAAGAGACCGGCGGTTTATGTTATGGTAGATGCCGTGATTGACGGCAGCCCGAGAGGAAACGGAAAGTTTCAGGATATTTGTTATTTAAACGGAAGAATTGTGCAGAAGATATCCGTATTGTGTAGTGATATGCCGAAGGATGTTTTGGATCTTGTACCTACCGGTGCGGGATTTCGTAAACTGGTACATAGTATCGGTGTTACGGTGCTTGCTACAAAGAAGGAAAGACAGGAAGATACGGTATTGTTTGAATTAAATTGTCTTTCTACGGTTCAGGGGAAAGCCGGGACTTGTTACAGCGCGGAAGTACCGTGCAACGGAAAAGAAGTAAAGATTACCGTTTCGGAGTATCCGGAAAATGAAGCGGACGGTTTACTGGGGTCCTTTGTTACTACTTTCCCGTCCCACGAGTCGGCAAAGCTTACGGTATGTTTTTATCTGAATGACGGCTATACCGCGCCGGAGATGATTCCGGACCCGCCGGTGGAGTTCGGAACAAAACGTTATAAAGAGATGATTGAACGTTCTTTGATACAACCGGGAAATCTGTACCGGGTACAAAAGGCAATAAAGAAGGCCAGAGCCGGTGAGGAAGTGACCATTGCGTACCTTGGAGGTTCCATTACCCAGGGTGCCGGTGCAAAGCCGATTCATACGGAGTGTTATGCATATCAATCCTATCTGGCATTCCGGAAGCGTTTCGGCAAAGGAAACGGTGACAATGTTCGTCTGGTAAAAGCGGGAGCAGGCGGAACCTGTTCCGAGCTTGGGCTGACCCGGTATGATTTGGATGTATTACGTCGGGGGACGGTAGTTCCGGATATTGTATTTTTAGAGTATGCGGTAAATGATGCCGGTGATGAAACCGACGGTGTTTGCTTTGAAAGCCTGGTACGGATGGCAATGGACGGTCCGGGACATCCGGCGGTGATTTTACTGTTCTCCGTATTTATGGATGATTTCAACTTGCAGGAACGCATGATTCCGGTGGGAACTCGCTTGAAAACACCGATGATCAGTATAAAGAATGCGGTAACACCGCAGTTTTCCGAGGAGACGCCGGTAATTACAAAACGCCAGTTTTTCTATGATTTGTTCCATCCGAGCAATGACGGACACCGGATTATGACGGATTGTATCGATTATTTCTGGGAACAGGCGGAAGCTGCACCGGAGCAGACGGAAGATGCAGAGATTGATGGGACACCGGCAATCGGAGAAAAGTATCGTTCTTTGCGTGCCTTTGACCGGGCAACCTATAAAAACCATGCGGCAGTGAAGTCTTTGCGGGAAGGCGTTTTTTCCGAGAAGGATACAATGTTACAGTATGTAGAAAAGGATGATAATCCGAAGGCGGAAGCAGAGTTTCCGGATAACTGGATGAAACCGTCCGGAAGTACGGGAGAACCGTTCCGCATGTGCCTTACTTGTAAGGATTTGTTGTTGGTATATAAAGATTCCGGCAATCCGATGTTTGGAAAAGCAGAGGTTCGTATCGACGGTAAGGTAACAAGAACGGTGGATCCGTTAGAAATCGGATGGGATCATTGTACGGCTTATGTTGTGTTGGAAAGTGACGAGGCAGCGGAGCATGAGGTGGAGATTTCCATGAAAGAGGAAGATGCGGAAAAAAGCTTTACGATATTAGGCTTTGGGTATACATTGTAAGGAACGAAGGTATGCGGTCCGTAGGTTCGGACAGAAAGGGAGGAGACCATGGAGAAAAAGTACTTCGTAGAGAAAGGGGCTATGGTAAAGTTCCGGAACGGAGCGGATTTTTGCATCGGTACCGGAAGAATGGGGCTGGCGTTGCAGCGAGAGTATTACGAACAATTGAAGCTGGTACAGGACGAAATCGGTTTCTCGTACATTCGCGGTCACGGTCTGTTTTGCGATGATATGGCAATCTATCAGTACAGAAAGGGCTGGAAAGACGGAAAAGTAACGGTAGAATACAACTTTACCTATCTTGACCGGGTAATGGACATGTATCAGGAATTACATATCCGTCCGTTCCTGGAGCTGGGGTTTATGCCAAAGATGATGGCTTCCGGAGAACAGTCGGTGTTTTACTGGAAAGGAAACGTAACACCGCCGAAGGATTACAGTGCATGGATTGCACTGGTGCAGGCAACACTCCGTCATTTGATTAAGCGTTACGGCAGAAAGGAAGTTCTGACTTGGCCGATTGAGGTTTGGAATGAGCCGAATCTTACATCCTTTTGGAAAGATGCGGATATGAAGGAGTATTTTAAACTGTATAAGGTAACCGCCCAGGCAGTGAAGGCAGTGGATGAAGGATTAAAGGTCGGGGGTCCTGCGATTTGCGGTGTGGATGATGAAAACTGGCTCCGTTCTTTCCTGAAATTTGTAAAGAGCAACAATGCGCCGCTTGATTTTGTGACGAGACATCATTATACCAGTTATATGCCGCAGTGGGACGGTCATTACGGTTATATTAATCTGCATGAACCGGAATATGCCTTTTCCCAGTTGGAACGTTCCAGGGAGATTGTAGACAGTTTTCCGGAATTTGAGGGAATGGATATTCATATTACGGAGTTTAATACGTCTTATATTCCGCAGTGTCCGATCCATGATACGAATCTGAATGCGGCGTATGTGGCTCATATGCTGTCCCGTCTGGGAGACAAGCATGCTTCGTATTCCTATTGGACCTTCGGTGATGTGTTTGAAGAAAACGGCGTGGCTTTTACACCGTTCTCCGGAGGCTTCGGTCTGGTGGCAAACGGTTTGATAAAGAAGCCGACGTATTGGACCTTTGCGTTCTTTAAAAAGTTAAAGGGGGATTGCGTACACCGTTCCGAAGAAGCGGTGGTAGTGCGCAAACCGGGGGATGAATACCGCGGTTTGGTTTGGAATGCCGACGGACGAAATACCGGAGAGGAACTGGATTTCACCATAGCACTTCCGGTGAAAAAAGGTGTGCCGTATTGTCTGCTTGTGAAGACGGTGGATGAAGAGTGCTGTAATCCGCTTAAGGTATGGCACGATTTGGGAGAACCGGCAAATCCTTCGAAAAAAGAGTTGGAACTTATTAAGGAGAGCGCAAAACCGTTGCTGACCACGACCCGTTTTGAGGAAGGCACCGGTCTGGTTTCGGTTTCTCTGCACTTAAAGAAGAATGCTCTGCAGTATTTCGAATTGATTCCGGCAGCAATTACCGGTGATACCGGATATTCTTACGAGAGAACCTTACAGCAGGTTATTGAAGATCCGATAGAAGAATAAATAACACCGGGTGAAAGAAGATAGAATGATTGTGAAAAAGGGGGAGTCCCGCAGTTTGCGTGACTCCCCTTTGTAAGGTTTGGAACTATTTGTTCTGTGTTGTCCGGACAATAAACTTGTATTACCGGTTTTGGCCCAGATGGAATAATGCTACCGTGCCAGGGCCGGAATGCGCACCGATGGTCGGACTGACGTAATCGATTAAAATATTCTGAATGCCGAATTTTTCACGAACCTGTGCGGCAACAAATTCGGCATCCTCCGGACAGTCGCCGTGGCTGATGAAAACAATATCATTTTTGAACCCTTCCATCTGGGAACCCATATTTTCTACCAGTTTCAATAAAGCTTTCTTACGTCCTCTGACGTTGCAGACGGAAGTAAGGTGTCCTTCATCATCTACATGAAGCACCGGTTTTACGTTAATTAAGGTTCCGAGGATGGCGGTGGTTTTGGAAACACGTCCTCCGCGATGTAAATGGAACAAATCGTCTACGGTAAACTGATGGCATAAGTGAAGCTTGTTTTCTTCCAGCCAGTCAGCCACTTCTTCCATGGATTTCCCGCTTTCTTTCATCATAACCGCATAATGTACCAGTAAGCCCTGGCCTAAGGAGGCACATAAGGAATCCACTAAAACAATCTTGCGGTCAGGGTAACGTTCCGCCAATTCGTTTGCCGCAATCCGTGCATTGTTGTGGCTGGCACTTAAACCGGAAGAAAAGCTGATATGAAGAATATCGTAGCCTTCTTTTAAATAGGTTTCGAAGTTACATTCCACTTCGTCCGGAATGCAGGCATTGGTGGTAGGCATTTCGCCGGAACGCATACGCTCGTAAAAGGCATGCGGCTCCATCTGGGTTTCGGCATCATATACCGTATCGCCGAAAGAATAAGAAAGAAATTGAACGGAAATGCCGTGTTCTTTTACGTAAGAAGCCGGCAAATCTGCGGTAGAATCGGTTGAAATAATATATTTCATAGGACCTCCTTATTTAAAACGACAAAAAGTAGCATGAAAAAATGTTGCATATGGTTTTCAAAACTATTTTATAATAAAACCGGAAAAAGTGCAAGTAAAAAGACAAAAAAGTCTTTCTTTCGTTGCGGACCTGTGCTATACTTATGATTCGGGGGAACTTGTCCCCGGAAAAAGGTATTACGAAAAGAGGGAAACTATGAACCACAAAACAAAAGGATTCGTGAGATTATTCCTGACATTGGTTGTAGGAGCGGCAGTGCTTTTTACTTCCTTGTGGGGAATCGGAGCAAAAAAGAAGGGAAGTGCGGAAGGAATTCGTCTCGGTCTTGATTTGGCGGGCGGTGTCAGCATTACCTATGAAACGGTGAAAGAGGATCCGACGGACGAAGAGATGGAGGATACCAGATATAAGCTTCGGAAACGTGTGGATGACAGCGGTATGACGGAAGCTGAGGTGTATAGAGAAGGAGACAACCGGATCAATGTAGATATTCCGGGAGCTACCGATGCGGAGGCTACTTTAAAGGAGCTTGGCCGTGTGGGTGAGATTTTCTTTATTCTCGGAACCGATAACATTGAGATGATAGGACAGGAGGAAGAAACCGGTGCGCCGGTGTATGCCTTTACAAAGTCCTGGGAGGAAATCAAAGCGGCAGGTGATATCATCTTAGACGGAACCGACATTCAGGGCGCGGATCCGGGTTGGTATCAGGAATATAATATAACCCATAACATCGTATCGCTTACGTTAAAGGAAACCGGAAAGGCGAAATTTGCCACGGCGACCACGGCACATGTAGGGGAACCGATTGCCATTGTATATGACGGAGAGATTGTAAGTGCTCCTGTTGTGCAGGAACCGTTGGTTGACGGAAAGGCACAGATTTCCGGTAACTTTACGGCAGAGGAAGCAAGTAGTCTTGCCACTACGATCCGTGTAGGAGCTCTTCCGTTAGAGTTAAAAGAACTTCGTTCCAACGTAGTGGGAGCAAATCTTGGTGCGGAAGCAATCAATACCAGTTTGATGGCCGGATTAATCGGTGTTATTTTAGTATTTGTGTTTATGGCGATTCGTTACCGCGTGGCAGGTGTGGCAGCGGACATGGCTCTGGCGATTTATATCGGACTTATGGTAATTTGTCTGAATCTGTTGGAGATTACTTTAACTCTTTCGGGACTGGCGGGTATTATTTTATCCATCGGTATGGCGGTGGATGCCAACGTGATCATTTTCTCCCGTATTCAGGAAGAAATCGGTGTGGGAAAGACGGTGGCAACTTCCGTTAAGCTTGGTTTTTCCAAGGCGTTTTCTGCGATTTTTGACGGAAACATTACCACGTTGATTGCGGCAATCGTATTGTATATCATGGGGTCCGGTACGGTAAAGGGCTTTGCTACAACCCTTGCACTGGGTATTATTCTTTCCATGTTTACGGCGTTGTTTGTTACCCGGTTTATCTTATACGGATTGTATGAGGTAGGTTTTGATAAGGAAAAGCACTACGGACAGGTAGCAAAGTACAAGGAATTTGCTTTTGTAAAGCACGGAAAGAAATACGCATTCATTTCCATTGCGGTGATTTTAATCGGTGTGGCCGGTATGGCATTCGGCAAGTTCAGTAAAGGTGAAATATTGGCCTACGGTTTGGATTTTAAGGGCGGAACCGCTATGACGGTAAAGTTTCCGGAAACGGTAGAACCTTCCATCGCGGAATTGGAGAAGGCGGTAAAGACTGCCATTAACGAAGATGCGGTCGTAAATCTGGTAAACGATGAGAATGCAGCAACTCTTAAGACGACGGAATTATCGGAAGATGAGCGGAATACGTTGGTAAATTATCTGGTAACAACTTACGGAGTATCGGAAGCTGAGATTGAGATGCAGAGTATCAGCGGTACGGTCAGCGGTGAGATGAAGAAGGATGCGATTCTGGCGGTGACAGTTGCAACGGTATGTATGTTGATTTACATCTGGTTCCGGTTCTCGAATCTGGCATTTGCGGCCAGTGCGGTCATCGCGTTGTTACATGATGTATTGATTGTGCTTGCGGTATACGCCGTGGGACGAATCGGAGTAGGCAATACCTTTATTGCTTGTATGTTAACTATTGTAGGTTATTCCATCAATGCGACCATTGTGGTATTTGACCGTATCAGAGAGAATATAAAGGAACGTTTGAAGAAGGAAACATATCTGGATATTGTAAACAAGAGTATCGTACAGACCTTCTCGAGAAATATTTACACGTCTTTAACTACGTTTTTCATGGTGGCGGCACTGGTTATTTTCGGAGTGAGTGCTATTCGTGAATTTGCGATTCCGTTAATGGCAGGTATTATTTGCGGTGGATATTCTTCCATCTGTATTACGGGATTGTTGTGGTTAAAGTTAAGAGAGAAGTTTCCGGAAGAAGAGGAAGAATAAAGGAGAATTTTAGAGTTATTTCCTTAAATTTTATAAATTATTTCTTTTATGAAACCGAAAGGAATGCTATACTGAATTCTGTAAGAGTTTCAGGAAACAGATGAGGTGACTTATGGATATTTCGGATAAAAAAACAGTGTTGGATGACAGTGCGTCTATCTATCAGAAAAGAGAAGAAAAGTCGGACCGGGCAAAATGGAAAGAGTTAAAAGGCTTTCGGGCGAAATGGGAGCATTTCCGGGCGTATTATCTTTTGAAAACCTTTATTTGGGCTTGTGTGATTGCACTTGCGGGGTACGGGATTTATGAAATCGTAGGTCCGGAAAAAGAAACCATGCTTTATGTGGCGGTGTTGGACAGCGTAGTGACAAACGCAACGGTGGAAACACTGCAGGATGGTTATGAAACGTATATGTCTTTGGATGAAGAGACACAGGAAACGTTGTTTGATAATTCGATTATGATTTCCAATACTTCAGATGCGGCATCGGCACAGAAGTTTACGGTACATGCGTTTGCGGGAGAGATTGATATGATACTTGCTACCGAAACCGTAATCCGGAGCTATGCGGGACACTATCTGTTGCCTTTATCTGAAAAGCTTCCTGCGGATTTGTATGAGAAGTTGTCCGACCGGTTCTGTTATGCCAAAGCGGTGGATGAGTCGGGAAAACCGGGGGAAGAGTTACCGTACGGGATTTATATCGATGGGTTAATTGAAGTTCCGGCTTATCAGTTAGAACCGTTGGTGCTTACCATTTGCGGAAACGCGCCCCACGGGGAAAATGCGGAAGAGTTTATCCGTTACCTGTTAATGCAGGAAGAAACAGAATAAAATAACGTATTTTGCAGAAAAAAAGTCTTTTGGCCGGAAACGGACAGAAGACTTTTTAATCCTTAACGAGTATTTAACAGAAAAATATGATATACTGGGTGCTGTAAAATGATAGTAATATTGTACGGAAGAGAACGGGGTATGTGACATGAAGCAAAAGAACACACATGAAAAACATACTATGGTGAAGTTGACTTGGAAGGACAGCCTGATAACACTCGGTATTTTGGCGGTTGCTACTTTTTTTTGCGTTTTATTGGGGAGAGGAGGGGAGACGGATAGTCATGCGCCGTTGGTGTTTGTACTGGCGATTCTTCTGATTTCCAGATTTACGAACAGCTATTTTTATGGTATGGTTTCTTCGGTTATAGCAGTAATCGAAGTAAACTACATATTTACATATCCGTATTATCATTTAAACTTTACCTTAAGCGGTTATCCGCTGACTTTTGTTGCCATGTTTTCCGTATCGATTGTGGTCAGCATGCTTACCACACAGATCAAGCAGCAGGAGAAAATCCGAACGGAAATTGAAAAGGAACAGATGCGGAGTAATCTCCTCCGCGCGGTGTCCCATGACATTCGGACGCCCTTGACGTCCATTGTGGGTGCGGTTTCCGCAGTGGTAGAGAACCATGATAAATTGACGGAAGAGAAAACCTTATCCTTACTCGGAGATGTAAAAGAAGAGGCTCAGTGGCTGGTCCGGGTGGTAGAAAATTTGTTGCTGGTAACCCGGATTGATGCGGACTCCGCAAAGGTTGAAAAAGCACCGGAGATGGTGGAAGAGATTTTAGGCGAAGCAGTGGCAAAGTTTAAGAAACGTTTTCCGGGAGCACCGGTAAAAATACAGATGCCGGAGGAGGTTCTGTTCGTTCCTATGGATGCCGTGCTGATAGAGCAGGTCCTATGTAACCTCTTAGAAAATGCAGTTTTGCACGGTGGTGTGGTCAGTGAAATTATTCTGGGCGTCCGGAAGGACGGTGATGTTGCGATTTTCAGTGTAACGGATGACGGTGTGGGAATCGCAAAGGAAGTACTTCCCCGGATTTTAAAAGAAAGTATCTACCGGGAAAATACAGAGAACATAGACGGAAAGAGGAATATGGGAATCGGTCTTTCCGTATGTACCGGTATTATTTATGCTCACGGCGGCGACGTAAAAGCTTATAACCGGAAAGAGGGCGGAGCCGTATTTGAGTTTTCATTACCGATAAAGGAGGGATAACATGCCGGTAAAAAGTAAAGTCTTAGTGGTTGAAGATGAAAAAAGTATCAGCAATTTTATTGTTGCAATTTTGAACGCAAACAATTATGACGTTGTTACGGCAAGAAGTGGTCAGGAAGCGTATAGTCTGATTACGTCTTGTTGCCCGGATGTTGTTATTCTTGATTTGGGGTTGCCGGATATGGATGGTATCGATGTGCTGAAAGCAGTCCGTAAATGGTCTATTTTGCCGATTATTGTCGTGTCGGCAAGGACCAATGAACGGGATAAAGTAGAGGCACTGGATCTGGGGGCGGATGATTATATTACAAAGCCTTTCGGAACGGCGGAGTTACTGGCCAGAATCCGTATGGCATTGCGTCATACAAGGACGACGGGAGCAAATCATGATGTAGCGCAAAGCGGGAAGTTTACGGTCGGTGAACTTGTGATTGATTATGAGAAGTATCGCGTGTTTGTTGCGGGAGAAGATGCGGGACTTACCCAGAATGAATTTAAAATCGTGAGCCTTTTGGGAAAATATGCGGGAAAAGTATTGACCTATGATTTTATTATTCGTGAAATCTGGGGGCCGAACACCAATGGAGATAATCAGATTCTGCGCGTAAATATGGCGAACATTCGAAGAAAGATTGAAGAAAATCCGGCAGAACCGAAGTATATATTTACTGAGGTCGGAGTGGGATATCGAATGATTGAAGGAGATTAAGAAAGAATGAGAAGAACCAAAATTGTTTGTACGCTGGGACCGGCATGCAACAATGAACAAACTTTGGCACAGATGTTAAAAAACGGCATGAATGTGGCAAGACTGAATTTTTCCCACGGAACCCATGAGTATCATAAGGCAAATATTGAGATGTTTCGTAAGGTACGGGATGAACTCAAAGTACCGGCAGCCATTATGTTAGATACCAAGGGACCGGAAATCCGGGTGGGGAATTTTAAAAACGGTGCCGTAGAGTTAAAAAACGGTGACCGTTTTGTATTTACAACCAGAGAAGTAGAAGGAAATGAAAACGAAGTAAGTATTGCATATAAGGAGCTTCCTGCACAGCTGATACCCGGGAACGAGATATTGGTGGATGATGGGAAGCTGTTACTTCGTGTATCGGAAGTGAACAAAACCGATATTTTCTGTGAGGTAATAAACGGCGGAGTGATTTCCAATCACAAGGGGGTCAATGTGCCGAATGTACATCTGGATTTTCCGCATTTGAGTGAACAGGATGAAGCGGATTTACGTTTCGGTGTAGAGCAGAATGTGGATTTTGTTGCCGCATCCTTTGTACGTTCCAAAGAAGATGTCATCGGCATACGAAACTGCCTGGATTTCTACGGCGGATATGATGTTAAGATCATTTCCAAGATAGAGAATATCGAAGGGGTAGAGCACTTTGACGAGATTTTGGAGCATTCGGACGGTATTATGGTTGCCCGCGGCGATATGGGCGTGGAAATTGAGTACGAAAAGTTGCCGGGCTTGCAGAAAAAGTTTATTAAGAAGTGTTATCAGGCGGGGAAAATGGTAATTACCGCAACCCAGATGCTGGAATCCATGATACACAATTCAACACCCACCAGAGCGGAGATTACCGATGTGGCAAATGCGGTATTTGACGGAACCTCTGCCATTATGTTATCCGGAGAGACCGCGGCAGGCGACCATCCGGCATTGGTGGTAGAAGTAATGTCTAAAATTGCGGAGCAGGCGGAACGCGATGCGTTTGAGATGGATGTTTACCGTGGGGTTCAATATGTGAACGATACCAACGATACCACCAACGCTATATGTGATGCGGCCTGCACAACGGCAAAAGATGTTGGGGCGACGGCGATTATTGCGGTGACCATGTCCGGCTACACCGCAAGACGTATGTCGAAGTTCCGTCCGCGACAGTTGATTATTGCGGCAACGCCGAATGAAAAAACCTTTCATCAGCTAGCACTTTCCTGGGGCGTGTATCCGGTGACGGCACTGTATCAGCCGGATGCAAATGTTTTGTTTGACCATGCGGTGGCATGCGGAAAGAGGTACGGTCTTTTGGTAGAAAACGACCGGGTTGTGATTGCGGCCGGAGCCCAGGGTGTGACGGATGTGTTAAAAGTACAGACGGTGAAAAATGACAGATTCTAAGAAATAAGGATAGAAGTAAAAGGAAGTAAGTGCGTATTGCAACCGGGTAGAAATCCGGGGTGTCGATACGCACTTTTTCTGTGGTTTGTCCATTGCGGAAAAACGGAAAATATGATATACTGAAAGGGCGTATGGGAAAGAAACAAAGGATGAGAAACAGGAGGGATTTTATGGCGGCGCAAAACGGAAAAAAAGTCTCCCGGTCAAGCAGAGGAACAACGACGAGAGGGGGATCTTCCGGAAAGAAGAATACCAGAAATAATAAACAGAAGGGAAATCAGGGACCGGATTTATTGACGATTATAGTAGTATTGGTTGCGGTAGTTCTGGTGCTGGTTTTGGTATCGAAGAATAAGAAGAATGACGGGGAAGGACCTGTACTTCCGACAAAAGAGGTGTCTCCTACCGAAGCAATTGTTCCGGATATGGCGACTCCGGAGCCGGAGACAAACACGCCGGTTCCTACAAAGGAAACGGAACCGACACCGACCAAGGACGTAAAACCGACGGTTCCCCCAACGGCTACCCCGGTTCCGACACCGACGGAAGAACCGGTACTATCTTTGGAAGAGGCAAAAAAAATTGCGGAACGTATTGTTACGTTGGATCGCTATTCCATGGAATTGCTGGATGATCATTTGATGATTGACGGATGTGAGTATTATGCGTTTTGTATCAATGATGCGGCGGGAGAGTCCATGGAGCCGCTCCTGATTGTAGAGAGAAAAGAAGGAACGTTGTTATGCTACGATACTTCCGGTGTGGTGGCAACAATAGAAACGTTCCCGTTGGATCAAACGGAAACAGGAAACGAGGATGCGGCACCGGTGGAAGCGGAAGCCGCAAAGAAAGTACTGTTGGGGTATTCGGCAAAGCAGCTGGGGATCGCAAAAGATCCGGCTTCTTATGATATGACAATAGATGAATGGACGACCAATGTAGAGGGGATTGAGTGCTATGGCGTGAATCTGCTTGAAACGGTGAACGGTACTTCGAAATTCCGTGGAACGTTCTATGTGACAATGGACGGAAGCGCGGTTTACAGCAGGGATGATGCGACCGGAGAGTTTATCAAACGATAGCATAAAGTCATAGACAGGTGAAAAACGTGAAGGATAAAGTAGAACGATTGGCAAAAGGATATTTTGAATATGAACAGCCGGAAGTGTTAATCTCCGAAGAGGTGCTTTCCATTGAAGTCTCTGCGGGGGAGACCTTTTGCGGCGTTTTTTCCGTGCGCAATCGTGGAATGGCAACAATGAAAGGCGTTCTTTATTCTTCCGATGAGATGTTGGAATTAATTGAGCATCAGTTTGTAGGAACCGAAAATGAAATCAATTATCGGGTACACGGAGAGTATGCGGCACCGGGGGATACCCACAGGGGAACGATTACCATTGTAAGTGAATTCGGGGAAGTTTTACTCCCTTTTGTAATCCAAGTGGTTCCTGTAAGTTGTGTGTCTTCCGAAGGAGAAATCCGGGATTTGTTTCAATTTGCCGGCTTGGCACAAAATGACTGGTTTGAAGCAAAAAAATTATTTTTGGATGAACGTTTTGTGACAACGGTGTTGGGGGACAGGGAAGAAGAACTGACATTGTACCGGCAGTTAAGAAAAAGCCGTTCCCTTGACCGGGCGTTGGAAGAGTTTTTGGTTTATACCAAAAAGAAGGCACCGGTACAAATGAAAGCGGATAAGACCGGATTGCGTTTTGAACCGGGGGATAAAGCGGTGATGGAACGGATTACCATCAGCCGGGATACCTGGGGCTATTTGGACGTTACGGTAGAGACGGAAGGAGACTTTTTTCTGGTTTCTTCCAAGAAACTGTTTTCGGAGAACTTTAACGGAAATCGCTGCGTATTGGAGGTTGCGGTGGACGGAGCCGCACTTGTGGAAGGAAATCATTACGGACGGATTTACTTAAAGACACCGAGTCAGTGTATTTGTATTGAGGTAACCTGCGTCTGCGAGAGGACGGCAAGAGAAGAGGAACGAAAGCGGAGAGCGTTTCGTAATTCGGAAGCAAAGTTATTTCAACGATACTTTGAGTTTCGTCTGGGGAAAATCAAACCGGGCAGTTATATTGCGGAAGCGGAGAGTATCGTAGATTTGTTGCTGCAACGCTTGCAGGAAACTATATTTGAGGAAGGGATTCGCCGGAAGAAAG
Organism: Lachnospiraceae bacterium; assembly: GCA_017503735.1. Lineage (GTDB taxonomy): Bacteria > Bacillota > Clostridia > Lachnospirales > Lachnospiraceae > SIG307. The sequence continues at coordinate 10,527 of JAFVSN010000038.1, read as the reverse complement.
AACTGGCGTATCTGATGTACCGTGCCTATCTTGCGTTAATCGGGAAAAAAGAGAAGTTCGCGGAAATGGAATTGAACCAGTTAAAGCTGCGGATAGAGCGGGAACGGATTCACGGAGAACTGTTGGGTGCAATGCAGTATCTGGAAGCAATGCGCCAGAAAAATGCAGAGGATGTCAGAATATATGCCGCACAAATCAAGCTTCTTTCCGAGCAATACAAAGAAAGCGGTTTGTTGTTGTGGTTCCGTTTGTATACGGATAAGCGAAGCGAAAGCATACGCAGCGTATTTCTTGCGGAGTTAGAGGAACGGTATCAAAGAGGAAACCGCAGTCCGTTGTTGTATTTCGAAACGGCGGTGTTATGGAACGAAGAACCGGGGCTGTTAAAAGATCTGGGACGGTTTGAATTACAGGTACTTTTATTTGCGTTGCGGAAAGGGATGCTGCAGAAAGAGACGGTACTTCAGTTCTCGCTGTTGGCATTGCAGAAAAAAGAGTACAGCAAGTTATTGGTCAGATGCCTATGCCTGGCGTATAAGCAGTATGGACAACGGGATACGTTACAGGCCCTTTGTACCCTTTTGATTGCAGAAGATATACGGGAGAAAAGATACCATACTTATTTTGCGGATGCCTGTGCCATGCAGCTTCGCATTCCGATGTTGCAGGAGTACTATATTTATACCTGCGATTGCGATCCGCAAATGAAGTTAGATCAGTCGGTATTGCTCTATTTTATTTACGGGAATGAATTGGATGAGCCGTACTGTGCCTTTTTATATGCATATATCGTAAGGAACAAGGAATTGTTGAGTTCGTTTTACAGGACATATTTAAAACGAATGGAGCAGTATGTCGTAAACAGTATTAAGGACGGAAAAATCGACCGGAATCTTGCGGTTGTGTATGATGAGGTGTTGCGAAGTTCTTTGTTGGATGAAGAACTTGCGGTGAATTTGCCGGAGTTGTTGTTTACCTATTATGTGGAGTGCGACAACAAAGAAATGACCGCAGTGTCCGTATTGCATAAGGAGGAAGAACAGGAGAGTCTTGTTCCGTTAGAAAACGGAACAGCACGGGTTTGCATGTACACGGAAGGTGCGAAACTAGTGTTGGTGGACGAGGAAGGAAACCGGTATCTTCCGTCGGATCATTGTAAAATCACACGGCTTCTTCAGGAAGAGGAATTGCTCGCAAGGTGCTATGAATTGGCGGGGGACAATAAAATACTTCTGTTGAATTTGCTGGAAAAAGTACATAATTTCCGTACCGTGGAAGCTGATGCGGTGGAGCTGAGTAAGCGGATTATCCATGCGGAGGGCTTGCGGGAGGAATTTAAACAAAGAGAAATTTATGATTTGATTCAATACTGTTACGACAATTATCAAGGGGAATTAATGGACGGCTATCTGTCCAAATTGCGTCTGGACTTTTTGGAAAAAGAGGAAAGGAACCGGATGATTGAACTGTTAATTGTGCGGGGCAGATATGATTTGGCATTGGATGCAATTCATAAGTACGGGATGGCAGGCGTGGACCCGAAGCGATTGCTGCGTCTTTGCGAACGTTTGTTGTTGCAGTGCGACGGAGAACAGAATGATATGTTACTGTTACTTTGCCATAGGGTGTTCTTCGAAGGGCGCTATCAGGAAAACGTGGTACAGTATCTGGTACAGTATTTTAACGGGACTACCGATGAGATGTATCAGGTATGGTTGCATGCGCGGGAGTTCGAGCTGCAGACCGAACGATTGGAGGAACGGTTGCTGGGTCAGATTTTATTTGCAGGCAGCTATGTTCCGGAAGCTCATCAGGTGTTTTTAAGCTACATGCGGAGAAAGGGTAATTTAAAGCTGGTAAGGGCGTACCTTTCCCAGGCGGCGCACCGCTGCTTCTTATTGGATTGTGAACTGTCGGAAGAACTGCTGGAGCTGATGCGGGAAGAAGCGGAAGAAGAGAATGAGATTTGCCGTCTGGCAGTTTTAAAGTATTACGCGGAAAAAGAAGAACTGACGGAAGCACAGGCACAATACGCAGAGTACAGTATGCGTCTGTTTGCGGAAAAGGGAATGATTTTTCCGTTCTTTACCGAGTTTGAAGGGAAAGTACCGTTGCCACCGTGTATGGCTGACAAATTGTATGTGGAATACCGCACGAATCCGAAGCATCATGTTAAGATTTCTTATCTGTATGACGGAGATGCGGGGGATCACTTTATAACAGATGAAATGCGTCATGTGGGGTATGGAGTATTTGTAAAAGAATTCATTTTGTTCTATGAAGAGGTATTGCAATACTACATTACGGAAGAAGCAGACGGGGAAGCCCGGATTACCGAGAGCTTTTATCGTGAGATTGACACGGTAAAGGTACATGACGAGACAACGAAGTACGGTCAGATTAATTTGATTCTTACCGCACAGGATTTAAAAGATGAAAAAACGACAATGGATATGCTGGAGAATTATTATCGGATGGAATATACCATTCATCGTTTGTTCGCACCGATAAAGGAGTAGCAAAATGCAGGAAAAGGGAAAGCTTGTATTGGGAATCGACTTATGTAACGATATAACGCAGGTATCGGTTATGCGCCCGCACGCGGCAGAACCGGATGCGGTTTGTTTTGATGCCCGGACAAGCAGAGAGTTTTTGCATACGTTGCTGTGGAAAGACCCGGACGGAGAATGGGGTATCGGGGAAACGATGCAACAGGAAGTTACGGTTTTACCGCCGTTTTTTCATGCGGCGATACGGGGAGAGTGTGTGGTTTCGGAAGCGGTTACTTATTCCGGAAAAGAACTGCTGGAACGTTATGTCAGCTTATTGTTTCAGAAAATCGATGAACTATTTGAAGGACAGAAAATCGGATTCGTGGCAGTGACCTGCGAAGAGGCAAATCGTATGGAGTCGGTCAAAGAACTGCTTCGGTCGCTGTTTGAAAAACAGGTGGGAGAACCGGGAACCTGTCTTGTGTTAAGTCACCTGGAGTCTTTTTTACATTTTGTGATTCGTCAGGAGGAAGGTTTGTGGAAAAACGGCTCTGCAGTATTTGATTATACGACGGAGGGCTTGTTATTTTACCATATGGAATGTCGTATGGCAGCGGGAAGGCGTTTGCTGCTTGCGGATTATAAGGATTACTCCGAAATTATTCCGCCGGGCTTTATTACCCAAGGGAATACGGAACAGGGGGCATTTTCTTTTGAACGTCTTGCCACAATGGCGTTACAGCAAAAGGTGGCGTCGCTGTTTGTAACGGGAAGAGGGTTTGAAGGAGAGTGGGTGTCGGATGTATTGCGCCTGCTATCCGGCGGAAGACGTGTGTTCCGCGGACAGAATCTCTATACACAGGGGGCCTGTTATGCGGGAGCGGAGGAGTTTCGCAACGAATGCAATGTGGATTTTGCATTGCTGACACCGGGGCAGATTACGGTAGACGTGCTTTTGGTGGCGGAAAATGCCGCGCAGGAAGACGGTGTTTACTTAGCAAGGGTAGGCGACCGCTACCGCCAGGTAAATGCGCGGGCTGAAGTATTGCTTGACGGAACCGACAAATTAACATTTCGGATTTTACCGGCAGGGGCAGCAACTCCGACCCAGATCCGGGTGGCTCCGCAGACGTCGGAATTGCGGGGCGACCGTACGAACCGGTATGAGGTGCGTGTGTTTTTTGTCGGGAGAAATTTGATGGTAATTCAATTAAAGGAGACCGGCTTTGGCGCGTTTTACGAATCCGGCCACCGGATTTATGAAGAAATCGTAGACTTTTCCAACTGGGAATTATAAGGAAGAAAGGAGGGGAATCATATGGCAAGAGTGGTGCTGTGCGCCGGAAAAAGAAGCAGGGTTCCCCTGCGTCTGCATAACGTGAATCAGAATTTGTATTCAGCGGAAGAAATCTGTTTTTATTTGTTTCATCACCCGGCAACGGCCGAGGATTATGTGACAGAGGATGCGTTGGCAGATTATTACGAAACGGAGCTTGCGCTTCCTTTGGTGGCGGAACGGTTACGGGTCTTGAAGGCGTCGGAAGCCGGGGTAAAGGAGTTCGCCGTAACGTTGTTCGGAGCTACGGCAATGTATACCCGGGAGGAAATCGAGGAGTTTTTAAAAGAAATAGAACGACTGCAGGAGTTGAAGTTTTGGCAGAAACAGAAAGCGAAAGCAGATGTTTATTTAGACCACCGGAATTACCGGGATGCCATGGGAGTGTATGAGCGGCTTTTGCGGGAACGAAAGGAAAACGGAATGCCGGAGGCAGCCAGTGGAAATGTATACCACAATCTGGCGATATGTGAGTTACATACCATGGGCGCAGGAAGCGCAGCCGGACATTTTGCGGAGGCCTATGAGAGAAACCGTAGTCAGGAGTCGCTTCGTTCCTATTTGATTGCACTGCGACTGGCACAGAAGGACGCGGAATATGTGGCGGCCATGGAACGATACGAGATAACGGAACTTATGCGTACCGAGATGGATGCGATGCTGTTTGAAAGTATGGTAGAAGCGGGAGAATCTCCGGAGTATCAGGAGTTGATCCGGATTAAAAAACTGTTTACGGAAGGTCAACTGGCGGAATATCAACAGGCTACCGGGGAATTGCTGGAAACATTTAAGCGGCAGTACCGGCAGGATAATATGTAAGATAAGATGAGGGATGACAATGGGCTTGTTTTCATGGTTTAGAGAAAGAAAAAAGAATAAAAAATTAAAAGAAGTCCGTCAGGCGGGAGTGTCCGGAAACATCGAAGATTCCGAGGTTCGTCAGGCGTTTTACCGAGAGTGTGCGGAGTTAATCGATGAGGCGGTATTCCAAAGCGAACAGGCAAAGAACGAATACGGTCTGGTAACGAATTATTTGTCGGATGTCCAGAAAATCGAAACCTTGTCGGGAGAAGGAAAAGCAGAGGTGGAAGCGTCCGCAAGAAGTCTTTTGGTGTTGGAAAGCGAAAAGGAACGGGCGAAAAAGCAGGAACCGGCAATCTCCGATGCCCAGAAACGGTTCTTTTCGTTACATGAAGAGGAAATTCCGGGAACGATTCGGTGGTTACGGGAGGAAGAAGAACACCAACGAGAAATCGAAGGAAAAATGAAGTATTTGGCAGGCGAAAAAACCGCATACCAGATGGAACGGGAAGAATGTCTGGATCGCAATGAGTTCCTGAAAAAAATGATGATCGGCATCAGTATCGGTGTGGTTGCTTTTTTTGTTCTGTTTTTTACAATCAGTCAGAAAACCGGAAAGGATTTACGGATTCCGTTCCTTTTGACGGTTATTGTTGCACTTCTTTTTGCCATGTATGTTGTGGTGTCTACCAGAAAGAACATCTACAATATGAAGGTGGCGGAATTAAAGCGGAATAAAGTGATTACGGTAGAAAATAAAATTAAGCTCCGGTATGTCAATTGCACCTGGGGCATCGATTATGCTTACGAGAAATATCATGCCACAAGTGCCATGCAGTTGGAAACGATGTGGAAAGAATATTTGCGGATTCGTGCCGAGGAGGAGCTTCAGCGGAAGAACGAGCGTCAGCAGGAAGTATATCGTAGCTCCATTATAAAGGTACTTCGGCGTGCGGGAGTGGTGGATGCCGGAATCTGGGTGATGCAGCCCCAGGCACTGGTGGATAAAAGTGAAATGGTGGAAGTGCGTCACAGCTTAAATGTACGTCGCCAAAAACTGCGGGAACATATTGATTATAATATGAAACAAAAGGAAAAGAACGAGGCGGCGATAATCCGGTTTGTAAAAGAACATCCGGAATATGCGGAAGAAATGAAAGACTTAATCGAACGGTATCGGTTATTGGCTAAGATGTAGTGCAAAACAGAAAGGAGGCAAAGAGGATGGAAGAAAACAGAATCAAAAAAGTACGGCAATTTTGTGTTTCTTTTATGATGCTTTGCCTTGCTTTTTTAGGCGTGTTTCTTGTGCAGAAAAAGACGGAACCCCGGGAAGCGAATGCGGAGATTTCGGCGTTTGCTCCGGATACCTCCGGGGACAAAGAAGAATTGACCCAAACGGAGGAAATGGGTGAGCCGGAGGGGGGACATGCCCTGTCGGAGGTACAAACTTCCGCCTGGTCTCATGTTTTCGGAACAAACATACCGGAGATTGTGAAACAACAGGGAGACTATTGTGTATTAATCAGAAAAGGAACCGGGGCACTTGATTCGGTTTCGGAAGAAATGATTTACCGGAAGCTTACCGTAGGGGTGCAGGGAAGCGTTTCGGAAGACGATGTGCTTCGAATCAGCAGAAATGCATTGTATGTGGGACAACCGAAGGTGCCGGTTGTGGAGATTCCGGAAGAACTGAAAAACGTGCCTTTGGTAAGAGAACCGAAGACGGCAGAGGAGGATTCGTTGCTTTCTTTGGAGCTGAGTGAAACAGACGGAACAACAAAGGTTGTGTTGGAATTTAATTCGGTTTACGAAGTAGAACTGACGGAAGATGAAGAATTCATTTATCTTAACTTGATTCGTCCTCACGAAAAGTATGAGAACATCGTGGTACTTGATGCGGGACACGGAGGAAGGGATCCGGGAACCAGCGGAGGCGGTGTAAGCGAGGCCTCCGTCAATCTTGCCGTGGTGCGATATGTAAAAGAGCTTTTGGATCAGCAGGAGGATTGGAAGATATACTACACGAGGTTAACGAATATCCTTCCGGATTTGTCGACCCGGGTAGAGTTTGCCAATGCGTTGCATGCGGATATGTTAATCAGCGTACACTGTAATTATAATCCGGCAAAATCCATGAACGGAGTTGAGGTACTTTACAGCGGGGTACAGGGACAGGGAGATTTATTGAATTCCAAAGCACTTGCGAACATTTGCAGTGATTATGTGTCCGAAGCCACCGGGTTAAAGGAACGGAAACTGGTAGAACGTTCCTCGAATCTTCATATTATTAAGTATTGTACCATGCCGATGGCGTTAATCGAATTCGGTTTTATGTCAAACGCTTCGGATTTGGCACTGATTACCTCGGAGGCAGGACAAAGACAGTGTGCGGAAGCAATTTACCGTTCCATAGAGAGCGCGTATGCACGAATGGATGAAAATTAGTACTGCGAGCACGACAGAAAACAGGGACAAGAAATGTATTTAGAGGAGAAAAAAGATGGCCAGGATTATTTTTGCAACCGGGAACGCCGGAAAGATGAAAGAAATCAAAGAGATTTTAAGTGATTTGCCTTACGAAGTGGTTTCCATGAAGGAAGCAGGTGTGACGGCGGATATTATGGAAGACGGAACCACCTTTGAAGAGAATGCCATGATAAAAGCGAAAACAATCGCAGAGCTGACCGGAGAAATTGCCATGGCGGACGACTCCGGCCTTGAGGTGGATTATCTGGACAAAGCACCGGGGATTTATTCCGCACGCTTTCTCGGCGAGGATACTTCCTATGAAATCAAGAACCGGTATTTAATCGAGCAACTGGAGGGAGTAGAAGGAGCGGCACGTTCCGCCCGCTTTGTTTGTGCCATCGCATGCGTATGGCCGGACGGGAAGAGCAGGGTTTGCCGTGCAACCATCGAGGGTGAGCTGGCAAAGGAACCGGCAGGAGAAAACGGGTTCGGCTATGATCCGATTTTCTACGTTCCGCAGTTTGGGAAGACTACGGCAGAGCTTTCCATGGAAGAAAAGAATGAAATCAGTCACCGTGCAAAGGCATTGCGGGAGATGAAGAAGGAGTTTTAGTGTGAAGGCAGTGATTGTAAGCGATTCTCACGGACGGTTCGGCGGGATACAGGATATTATAGAAAAAGAAGCTCCCTTTGATTTGTTTTTGCATGCCGGAGATATTCAGGGAGGCTGCGGCCGTATCGAAGAGTGGGCCGGATGTCCGGTTTATGTGGTAAAGGGAAACTGTGACTGGTCCGGGGATTTCCCGCAGGAGATTACGGTACCCTTCGGCAGTCATCGTATTTTTCTTACCCACGGTCACCGGTACGGAGTGAAGACAGAGAAAGAGACTTTGGCAAGAACAGCAATGAATCTGGGAGCAGACATTGCGGTACACGGTCATTCCCATATTCCTTCCGTGGATGAGCGGTACGGTGTAATGGTGTTTTGCCCGGGCAGTGTGTCGGAGCCGAGACAGCAGAACCGGAGACCGACTTATATGGTATTGGAAAGTGTGTCGGGAAAAGGGCTGAAATGGGATATAAAGTATTTGGAGTAGAGTCGTAATTTGCCGAAAATACGGTGGTTGGGAACCGAAAGGAAAAAACTTTTATTTTTTGAAAAAAGTTGTTGACAATTCCTAAAACGTCATATATAATATGTCTTGCGTCACGAAAACGGAATCTCGGTTCCAAATACTCTGACCGGGGTGTGGCTCAGTTTGGCTAGAGTGCTTGATTTGGGATCAAGAGGTCGCAGGTTCGAATCCTGTCACCCCGATTTCAGTGACATCATATATGGCATGCGGGTGTAGTTCAATGGTAGAACACTAGCCTTCCAAGCTAGATACGTGGGTTCGATTCCCATCACCCGCTTTTGAAAATCCCAGATTTTCAAAGGCGAATAAAAACGCCTAATTTTTTTGCTTCCTTTGGAAGTAAATGTGTGTCAGTAGCTCAGTTGGATAGAGCAACGGCCTTCTAAGCCGTGGGTCGGGGGTTCGAATCCCTTCTGGCACATTCTGCTTAGGCAGTCAATACTGTGGTGGATATAGCGCAGCTGGTTAGCGCGCCAGATTGTGGCTCTGGAGGCCCAGGGTTCGAATCCCTGTATCCACCTTGAAAGTCTATTGCGTGAGCATAGACTTTTTTTGTAACATTTCAGTGTTACAAAAAAAGTCGGTGGATGCGCCCGCTTTTGTAAGGTAGAATGTCGCATGAATGCGACCAAAAGCGACGCGAGAGTTTCGCAAGCGAAACTCCATTTTATGACTTTCTTTACACTTTTGGGGTATCGCCAAGCGGTAAGGCACAGGGTTTTGATCCCTGCATCCGCTGGTTCGAATCCAGCTACCCCAGTTGACGGTTTTTGTATAGGATCCGTCTGTACCGATATTACGGTGATGGGCTACTAGCTCAGGCGGTAGAGCACTTGACTTTTAATCAAGGTGTCGCGGGTTCGAGTCCCGCGTGGCTCATGAGGAAAGCAAGGACAAATATGCCCTTGCTTTTTTCGGGTAGGCAAGCGTGGAGCGCGTGCCTACACATGATGTTAATAAGCGGGTGTGGTGGAATTGGCAGACACGCCAGATTTAGGTTCTGGTGGGCGACCGTGCAGGTTCAAGTCCTGTCACCCGCATTACTGAAATACGAGAGGGTGGTGCGTCAAAAGAAGACGCGCCACCCTCTCGTATTTCAAGGAATCCGGTGGATTCCTTGCCCCTGGGTTCAAGGTCTTCGCTTCGCTTCGGTCGGCGCAGAGCAAATGTCCACTGGACATTTTGCGCCCTGTCACCCGCGGGTGGAGACCTTGCCCCAGAGGTTCAAGGTCGTCTTCGTTTCACTACGGTCCGCCCAGAGCCAAGGTCCACCGGACCTTGTGGGCCGCTCCGCTCCGGTCGGTGCTAACGAACGTCCCCCGGACGTTCAGCACCCTGTCACCCGCATGCGAGTGGAGACCTTGAGCCTGAGGCTCAAGGTCGTCTCCGTTTTACTTCGGTCCGTCCAGGACCAACGTCCACCGGACGTTGCGGACCGGCTTCGCTTCGGTCGGTGCAGTACCAAGGTCCCCCGGACCTTGTGCACCCTGTCACCCGAGGGTGGAGACCTTGTACCAGAGGTTCAAGGTCTTTGCGGAGGGAGTTTGGAAAAAATTTGATTAACCGTTGAAATCCTTAAAAATGTGTGTTATGATATGAAACGAGACTCTCTTACATGGCACGGAATATGCGCAAAGTTGCGTTTGATCTGGAAAAAGTGCCCATGGAGATGAAAAGGAGGACATTTATTATGGAAAAGACAATGGATAAGATTATTGCACTTGCAAAGTCCAGAGGTTTTGTGTATCCGGGTTCCGAGATTTACGGCGGCCTTGCAAATACCTGGGATTACGGTAATCTTGGTGTTGAGCTTAAGAACAATGTGAAGAAGGCTTGGTGGAAGAAGTTCATCCAGGAAAATCCGTACAACGTAGGTGTTGACTGTGCGATTTTGATGAACCCGCAGACCTGGGTAGCTTCCGGTCATTTGGGCGGTTTCTCCGATCCGTTAATGGATTGTAAGGAGTGTAAGGAGCGTTTCCGCGCAGATAAGTTAATCGAGGATTACGCTGCAGAGAATAATATTACGTTTAACGGTGGTGTAGACGGTTGGAGCAACGAGCAGATGCAGGATTATATTGCAGAGCACGGCATTTGCTGTCCGAGCTGCGGTAAGAAGAATTTTACCGATATCCGTCAGTTCAACCTTATGTTTAAGACCTTCCAGGGCGTTACCGAGGATGCAAGAAACACCGTTTACCTTCGTCCGGAGACCGCGCAGGGTATTTTCGTAAACTTTAAGAATGTACAGAGAACTTCCCGTAAGAAGATTCCGTTCGGTATCGGTCAG
>JAFVSN010000037.1 GCA_017503735.1 Lachnospiraceae bacterium | reverse complement strand
GCGGGGTCTTAGCTCAGCTGGGAGAGCATCTGCCTTACAAGCAGAGGGTCATAGGTTCGAGCCCTATAGGCCCCATCGAATCCTTAGGGATTCATCAAGTACTTACTTTAGTAAGACTGTGCCGCAGTGGCGGAACTGGCAGACGCACAGGACTTAAAATCCTGCGGGACTAATCTCCCGTACCGGTTCGATTCCGGTCTGCGGCATTTGCAGTTTTACTGCAAACAACTTCATGTTGTGTGTACGTGTAGCTCAGCTGGATAGAGCACTTGGCTACGGACCAAGGTGTCGGGAGTTCGAATCTTCTCACGTACATCGTGTAAAAAGAAAGAGATAGGATAAATCCTATCTCTTTCTTTTTGTTCGAGTCCGGTTCGGACTCGAACGAGTTCGAATTCTCCGCTCCGCTTCGGTCCGCGCAGAACCGAAGTCCACTGGACTTCGTGCGCCTTCTCACGTACATCTGAAACTAAGGCATTGGACTCGAACGAGTTCGAATTCTCCGCTCCGCTTCGGTCCGCGCAGAACCGAGGTCCACCGGACCTCGTGCGCCTTTTCACGTACATTGTAACCCAAGGTTCGTCTTCGAACGAGTTCGAATTCGTCTACACTTCGTTACGGTCCGTCCAGAACAGACATCCACCGGATGTCTTGGACCGCTTCACTCCGGTCCGCGCAGAGCAGACGTCCACCGGACGTCTTGGGCCTTCTCACGTACATCGAGTTCGAAGTCTCCGCTCCGGTCCGTGTGCCTTCTCACGTACATCTTAGTTTGTCCAAAGAATTTCACCAAAATCACCTAAAACTGGTTGTATTTCTTCGAGAGTATTATAGTAGAACATTCCTTTTTGGTTGGTAAGGCGCAAACAGTTCATTTCAGAATGTTTTTTTAGAATTACGGTATTTCCTTCTGTATGTAAAAATCTTGCGTCTTCTACTTGTTCCAGGTTAATGACTCTGTCGTCGGTATAGAAGAAAAGATTGTCGGAAATTGAAAAATCAGCTGTGTTTACATTCCCGGAATTGTCCCAGAAATGGATTGCTCCGAGGGAACGGGGATCGTTTCCGTCTTCATCGTGGAAACAACCGATTTCTACAAAGTAATTATCGTGAATGGATACTTTGGACATGTCAACTTCGTCAGCGGATTCAAGGAAGCAGATGATTCCGATGGCGCCGTCACATTTATGGAATACATTTCCTTCGGCAACGACATCACCCAAAGTTACGGTGTGACCGTCTGTGTTTCCTGTCCATCCGATTTCTACAGTAAAGCCACCTTCACGGCTTCCATAGAAGTAGTTGTTATAATAACGGCTTCCGGCACCATGAAAACCTCCGCATTCGCCGCCTACATAACCGATGTGGCCCTCTGGGTCGAAGTTGATGTATTGGTCACCGCAGAAATATACTTCACAATTTTGCAGAGTACATCCGATGCAATCTTCACCGGCAAAATTTGCAAATGCTTGATTTCCTACATTTTTTACTACTAAGTTATCATAAGTACAAGCGTTTCCGCAATGTACTCCGAAACCGTTACATAAGTCGATGCTTTCATAAACATCGCCGGGATTTCCTTTGTCACAGCTGAAATAGAGTGTGCCGACTTCGTCGCAGTCGTAGACATATAGCTGTCCGGAGGCTTCATCCAGCCATTTGTCTCCGGGTCGGACATCCACGAAAAAGGATTCGTTGGGAAGCGCGGTTACATCATATAGGTTCTTGTTTTCGTAGTGGCAGATTCTGCCCTCCCAATTCCAATGAATGCCTCCGGAACATGCTTCGTACCAAACCCCATCCCAATAGAAGCCCTCATGATTGTCGGCAGAATAGGTATCATTTAATGTCATAGAACCTAAGAAAGGTACCTTTTTACGGTAAACCCATATGTTATCGGTACCTTCCAGTAAGGTCCAATCCTCAGGATTAGCAGCATCCTCCAAGGAAAAATCAAAAATCGGTTTTTCACCTTCTCCGTAAGTGGAGTAGATCATGTTCGGATACCATAAGGAAATACCGTCCCGATGCCATACGTCACCCCGTTTGAATAAAATAGTGGCACCGCCGTATTTATCTACACTTGCTTTGATGGACCCGTCGGGATCTTCATTCATTCTGGCACAGGTTTTCCAGGCAGTTTCCGGTGTGAGTCCGTCATTATTGTCGTTTCCGGTGGAGGATGAAATATAAAAAACAGTTCCTACGGGTTCTATGGTTGTTTCGGAGGCACGAATCTTTGCAATGCGCTGTTCTACCCGGTCATAATAATCAGCAGGGTCAATAAGGGAAGCTCCGGTTGTGCCAGGATAGGTGGTATCGGTGGTTATTTGTACCAGCTCAGTATTTATAAGATGACCCGCGTGGGTTTTACTATAAGGAGCCCCCGGAGTTTGATAACCGTTCTCTTCCCAAAGACATACTCCGAAAGAACCGACATTAAAAGCGTAATGACAATAAGCAACCCCGATCTTTTTGCAGGCGTCTACTTGAATTTTAAGATAATCGGCCTGTTGCTTTTGAGTGTAATAAGTAGAGCATCCGTACTCCTGAAGCATCCAGCGGACATTGTTTTCTTTTGCCCAGGAGTTATAATAGTCCATTCGTTCTTCTATTTCACTTTTGCATGCACGCATATCTAACGGGAAGCCTTCTTCTGCCCAGGTGCTGCCGTTGGCATATAAATGAAATCCGATAGCAAGATTGTTGGCATGCAGCCGAGAAACCTGATCTAACCCGGCAGTACTGTAAGAATGTGCATCTACAAAAATTAAACGATTTGGTGTAACGGATTGTATCTTATCGATGGCCTGATTCATCAGGTCGATATACAGATCTTCACTTTCACGTACGAAGAACGGCGGCTCGTTATACAGGTTAAAGCTTAAGGCATTAGGACTGATATCTGCGTATCTGTGGGCTAAAATATCCCAGTAACGTACAAAAATTTTTTGTGCATCAGAATCGGGAGTAAATAGCTCACGTCTGGATTCTTCTTCATCTCCGCCTATCATTAGGCCACCCGGGGTAGAATGGCAGTCGATACATACGTGAATATCGTTTTCAATACACCACGTGATTAAATCGTCCAGATTTTTATATTGTTTCAGATTAACGGTATCGATGCTTCCGTAGAACTCACTTCCTACATAAGGAAGTGCCAAATATTCGTCTTCGGTGAAAAAGAAGCGGGTATCAATGATAACGCGGACAAAGTTATATCCGGCATGGGCAATTTCTAATACGGTGGCTTCATCAAACCAGGTTTCGGCAACGTGTTCTTCCGTGATTTTTTCCGGTTCTGATTCAATACCTACCCAAGGCCATGCAAATTCGCCTTTGTCAGCAATATGGGTACCGTGCCAATCAGGGAGTGTTCCGTTTACATCAGGGAAGGTCTTTGCCTTTTCTTTTATTTCCTGAGGGATGGTGTTGGTAAAAGGGTCATCGGTAACGGTTTCGTTGGAAGGAGTAACAGAAGGTTGCTTTAGAAAATCATCAGATGAAGTTTCCGGAGCCGGAAGACCGTTCTCCGTGGGAACAAGCTCCCCAGAGGATTTTTTACAAGCAAGGGAAAGTAGGGAAAACAGTATTGTAAATAAGGATAGTAAAAGTATCTTTCTGTATTTCATAGAAACCTCCTGTGTAGTGATTAAAAAGCATTAACATCATTTCAATTATATCACGAGGTGTCTAATAAATCAAATAAATCAAAGATAATTAACAGAAAACAGAAGAAAACTCCGAATGGGAAAAAGGACATTCGGAGTTTTTATTTACATTTTTGTTGACCACATGCTACAATCCAAAACTTTGGTTGCGAAGTCTTCGTAGAATTCCGGTTCGTGGCAGATGAGAAGGATACTTCCCTTGTAAGCGGTAAGTGCCCGCTTTAATTCATCTTTTGCATCCACGTCCAAATGGTTGGTCGGCTCGTCAAGAAGAAGTACATTGGTTTCTTTGTTGATGAGTTTGCACAAACGTACTTTGGCTTGTTCGCCACCGGAGAGTACACGCACCTGACTTTCGATGTGTTTTGTGGTCAGTCCGCATTTTGCCAAGGCAGAACGGATTTCGTATTGGGTAAAGGACGGAAAGCTTTGCCAAAGTTCTTCGATACAGGTATTATTTTTCGCTCCGGTCATTTCCTGTTCGAAGTATCCCGGATATAAGTAATCACCAAGAATTACTTTTCCGGAGATCGGAGGAATAATACCGAGAATGCTTTTTAATAAAGTTGTTTTTCCGATACCGTTGGCACCTTTCAGTACCAGTTTTTCACCGCGTTCCATAGAAATGGTAATGGAACGGGAAAGGGGCTCATCATAGCCGATGACAAGTCCTTCTGTCTGGAAAATATAGCGACTTGCGGCTCGGGCTTCTTTAAAATGAAATTCCGGTTTCGGACGTTCCGCCGCAAGCTCAATCACTTCCATTTTATCTAATTTTTTCTGACGGGACATTGCCATGTTCCGGGTTGCGACTCTTGCTTTGTTTCTTGCGACGAAGTCTTTTAATTCACTGATTTCCTGCTGTTGACGCTTATATGCGGCCTCCAGTTGGGCCTTTTTTACGGCATAGACTTCTTCAAATTTATTGTAGTCTCCTACATAACGGGTTAGCTCACCGTTTTCCATATGATATACCAAATTGATTACGCTGTTTAAGAACGGAATATCATGGGAAATCAAAATAAAAGCATTTTCATAATCAATCAGGTAGCGTTTTAGCCATTCAATATGCTCTACGTCCAAATAGTTTGTCGGCTCGTCCAAAAGAAGAATGTCCGGTTTTTCTAACAGCAATTTTCCGAGTAATACTTTGGTACGCTGTCCGCCGGAAAGTGCGGTAACATCGGTATCCAGACCCATAGCATCCAGACCGAATGCGTGGGCGATTTCTTCGATTTTCGTATCAATAATATAGAAGTCGTGAACGTCCAGTAAATCCTGAATGTTGCCGAATTCTTCCATCATTCCCGGTAATTCCTCGTCGGAAGCTTCTCCCATAGCGGCACAAAGCTCTGTCATACGAGCCTCTACATCATAAAGGAACTCAAATGCGGATTTCAAAACATCGCGAATCGTCATGCCCGGTTCCAGTACGGAATGCTGGTCAAGATAACCGACGCGGACATCTTTTGCCCATTCAACCTTTCCTTCATCCGGCATCATTTTTCCGGTAATGATGTTTAAGAAGGTGGATTTTCCCTCACCGTTCGCGCCAACCAGTCCTACATGCTCGCCTTTTAAAAGACGAAATGAAACATCTTTTAATAATGTCCGGTCTCCGAATCCGTGATTTAAATCCGAAACACATAAAATACTCATAAAATATATATCCTTTCCGGTACTGCGCTAACAGTACATCCGAAGTAGTGCATAAGCACTAAAACAGTCCTATTATACCCGAAAAGTCAGGGATTTGCAAGCAAAATGTGTTGAAAGTGTATCGCAGGGGGGAAAAGCATATTTTAATGAGAGGAAGGATAAGATAAAAAGACATAAAGAAAGAGAAAAAGCTGCCGGGGAGGCAGCCTTTTCCATGAGGGGAGTATAAATATTAATAAGGGGTTAGGAAGATAGGGGGTCATAATACGAGAAATGCAGTAAAATCAAGGGTTTCCTGTTTCGTGAATTAAGGAAAAAGCTGTCTGATAGCAACAAACTAGCAACAAATTTACGGGAGCTTTTCGATAGCTTCCCGTAGCTGTTCTATTGTTTTGTGGATATATACTTTTTCGTCAATGCCCTCTCCGGAATGTCCCATGAGAAGATTCCGTATTGTATTCGGGACACCGGCATCATCCAACCAGGAATCGAAGGTGTGGCGGCAATCGTGGAGTGTGTACTTTTCTTTTATACCGACATCCGATAATGTTTGCATGAAGTAGGTATAAAGTTTGAAGTATGACATGGCCCCTTTTTTCGATGGCAAAATATATTCGTTATCGGATGCGTTGTAAAGCTCACGTACAAAGCCCTGTATTTTTGGGTGTATCGGAACGACCCTGTTCTTCCCGGCTTTGGTTTTTAATCCGCCGGTCATAATCATGTTGTCAAGGTCAATGCTTTCCTTTTTCATCTCCGAAAATTCCCTTGCACGCCAT
This sequence comes from Lachnospiraceae bacterium, assembly GCA_017503735.1. GTDB lineage: Bacteria > Bacillota > Clostridia > Lachnospirales > Lachnospiraceae > SIG307. The sequence goes on along the minus strand of JAFVSN010000037.1, from coordinate 79,371 downwards.
CCGGTATAAAGGTAGATAAGAATAACCTTTGTAAATGGAAAAACCTCTGTGTGCTCCCATAACGAGGCCACAGACTCATTTGTGAAGCGTACTCCATGTTCATCATCGTCCTCAATATTGATTTTCACAAATTCTGCATGATTTCTTTGAGTTATATCTTCTTTCATAGCGAAAGCGTACATCCCCTTAAATAGCGTAAGAATAAGTTCAAGAGATGCGTGTCTTAGCGGACAATCATCTATGACTTGTTGTAAATCGGAATGTCTCAAATCAAGAAATTTTCTGTTGTGTATTTCTTTGCAGTTGTTGAATGCGGTGCGTGTGCTTGTTTCCGATGCCTTTGAAAGCTTCTTTTTGGATTTTACATACTTATCCTCATAATATAGCCGGTATACTTCCTCGAAAGTTATATTCTTGTTCGTGAGGTCTACCGGATTCTTATTGTACTCCGCCAAGGCAATCATGGCCTCGGTCCGATCCTCGTAGTATCCTAAAATATCATAGGTGTATGTCCCTTTGTCGTTTATCTTCGGGTTCACACCCACCATCCATGGGCGGCGGCGGTTCCCGGACAGCTTCTTGATAGTTCCGTAGTTATTCGGATTCCGCATTATCTGTCTTTTTCTCGGCATAAAAAAATCACTTCCTTTCTCAAAAAATGCGTGACTTTATCAAAGGGAAGTGGTATACTATACTTGTGATTAAAAAAGTATAGTTTCATGTGAGGACTTCCCTTACATGGCATTTCGCTCCGGTTGGGTCCCGGGGCGATTTGTTTTATGTATCATTATAACCCTCTTTTTCTTTTTATTTCTCGTATTTCATTACGCTCCTCTATGCTCATATGATATAAGTAACCTATATCTATGGCGTTGAATATAGATATAATAAATGAAACAAAATAGAGTATCCATACTCCGACATAATCTTCAAATTGAATCACTGCAAAGATAATTGACCAAATGATAAATAGCGAAAAGGAAATAGCAACCATTTTACTTGAATCTATGCGGAGAGAAAAAATAAGGAGCAAAAGAGGAAAAAAAGCAAGCAATGTTAGCACGAAATCCCAATCGTTATCTGACGCAAACAATGCAGGAGGAATGAAGTGTATACCAAAAGCAAAAAAAGCAAATCCAGTAATCACCGGATGTATTGCATAGAATTTAACCACAGAAAAAGCAAATTTCTTCATAAGTATCTCCTTTCTTTATACCATCAGTACCGCAAGCGCGGGCTCAAAGTATATAACGTAATTATCTACAGTAACACACAAACCGTATTTTCTCTTATAGCAATCAATGGCGTTTTGAAGGAACGATTCTGTAACGCCCAAATACTCCGCTAGTTCCGCCCTGTTTCTGCACCCATGCAAGAATCCGTCTATAATCCCACGAAGCCCTACAAGGCGATTATAGGCCCATAAACGGGCGGCATTCTCCTGTTTCTTATCACAAACATCATCTTGATGCAGAATATCTCCGACAGTCGTTTTGTAATGTCCGATTTCCTCTGCCAGTACGCACGCCTTTTCGGCAAGTGTTGGAATGTCCTTCCGGATTGCGATACGATTACCTTTTATTCTTCCATCGTGTGCTTGCAGTGGCTTTTCTTTTACAATCAAATTTTCCTTTTCTGCCTCAATGAGTAAATCTTCATAGCCCATATAATCTCACCTCTACCATACTATAACCAAAATTATGTACAATAATACGGACTAAAAATTATCATCATCCATGATATCATCATCATGCTTTCTCATTTCTTCGGTTACTTCAATATCTGTTCTCTCGTGTGCTGCGTTAAGAAGTGGTTCTTCCTCTTTTGGAAAGGCCTTCTTTAGTATTGTAAGATGGTCTATTGCTTTATCTAGTCCTTCATCGCTTAATGCTTCCAAAAGCTCCATTGCAACGGACATTTTTGCGTATTGCATGAGATACGGAATTTGTTCCATTTCTGGTTCCCATCCCATAAGATATGATGGAGTTACATCTAATGCGTCAGCAATAGGCTTCAATATGTCCAATGGAAGGTTTTCAATATCTCCTTTTTCGTACCGAAATATCGTTGAACGGTCCTTGCCTAACATTTTTCCAAGTTCGTCCGCACTTATATGTAACTCTTTTCTTCTCGCTCTGATTCTTTGTCCTATAGTCATGTTCTCACCACCTTTCGTGTAAGTCTATTATACATCATATGTCGCAAATATGCAACAAGAAAAATGAGAAAAATAAAAAAAGTCGCACGGTATGCAAAAAACATCTTGACATTGTTTTGCTTGTATGCTATTATCAATTACAGAGAGTCGCATGTTGAGCGACAGCAGAAAGGAAGTGATAGATAGTGAAAGTAAATAAGCTCAAAGGTAAAATCGTAGAAAGAGGAATGAATATCGAAAGTCTTGCTAAGATGATTGGGGTTGACCGAGCCACACTTTATCGTAAACTTAACGACGCTGAAAAGATAACGATCGGTGAGGCGGCAAAAATCAAGGAAGTACTAGAGATTAGTGACTCTGATGCCTACGATATTTTTTTGGCTTAAAAGTCGCATTTTGTGCGACGGTGAAAGGAGTGATTGCATGTTTGCCACAAAGAACATCACCATCGACGAAGCGTGCTACTTCTTAGGAATCGACCGGCAGAGGTTTCAGAACCTCATACGGCGAGGAGATTTTTCGGACATTGCCGAAGCGATTGATTCAATTGCCGGTGATAAAAAGAAAAAATATTACATCAAAGCCGGTGCATTTTTAGAGAAGTACGCTTTAACATGGGAAGATATTTTCGCGCTGAGAGAAGAGATGGCGCAGAGAGGAGTTGCAGTATGACAATGACAGCATTAGACATTGTAAGAGAATACAAGTCGGCAAAGAACAGAAGAGAACAGATTAAGATTTTGGCAGATCTCAACCAGTGTAGCAGAGACCATATTCGGGAGATTTTGCTTGCGAATGGCATTCCGGAGTGGCAGCTTCCGGGAACGCCTGGGAGAAAGGGCAGTAAAACCTCTGAGACGTTCAGAGAGCGTGTGGAACCGTCTGTAGAGGTAAAGGAAATTCTGAAAGAAGCGGATAGACCTACGCCGCAGACGGAAGATCTCTGCGAAGGTTTTGACGAGGTACCGGTCGAGAAGGATTTACCGGCAGAAGATGAACTTAAGGCAAGTGAAAAGAAACTCAAAATTCCGTTTTCGGTCAGAGTGCTTTGTGAGAAAAAAATCACGGAAATCAACGAAATTATTTCGAAGTACGAAACGGAGCGTAAAGAATTGGAAGATTTTATTTCTTATTAGAAGAGAAAGGAGTTGCAGTATGAACAGAGAAATTTCTTTAGAAAATATTACGCTTTTTGATTGCTATTTATACGCAAGTGAAGGGTACAGAGCAACCGTTGAAAACGGCATGGTTACTGAGTTTTCTAAGGACGAGGAGTAAGAAAACCCGTCCGGAAAAAGGCGTAAATTTGGCGCGCAAACGGCGCACATTTTGCACGCCAAATGAACGGCAAATGTAATACAAACGGCGTTACACTGGCGCACATTTGGCGTGCAGTTGGCGCACTGAGGTTTAGGTTTAGGTATAGGTTTAGTATTAGGACTAGGATAATATACTACCCTTTACGTTTATTATTTTCCTTACAGTCAAATAATAAACTCCAAGGATAGTATATACCTACTCGGTTATATATTTTCCCCTAAAGGAGAAAATAATAACCTCGTAGAAAGAAAAATGCAAAAAAAGAAAGTTGGTGCGGTATGGGTTTTTACACAGGGGACGCAGTTGCAGACGCGGAAGCGTATTCGGCGTACCAGGAAAGACAGTTATTAAAACTCCCGATATGCCGAAAGTGTAAAGAGCGCATACAGGAGGACACTTGCTTTAAGATTGACGGTGAGACGTATCACGATGGATGCGCCAGGAAGCTGTTTGAGGTTTGGACAGAGGATTTGATGGATTAACGGAGGAGATTAAGCATGACAAGAGTAAAGATAGTTGCACATCAGAAATATAACGACATTGAGATGCGTTTTCCGACTGCGCTGTTGGCGGGGATGATGATGGATGAATTGATTGTATCCACGGACGGAGATATTTCGTTTACAGTTACGGTTGAAGAATTTGAGAAGAAGGGAGGATGTATCAATGAACGGGTTAATGGAGAAACTGCTGAGAATACAGACGGAGCTAAAAGTACCGAAGAACTTGTATAACGAGTTCGGAAAATACAAGTACAGAAGTGCAGAGGGAATATGTGAGGCGGCAAAACCTTTTCTTGCAAGAGAAAAATGTCTGCTCCTTCTTTCGGACGAGATGATTGTGGTTGGTGAAAGGGTTTATGTAAAGGCCACCGCAACACTGAGGGATTTGGAAAGCGACGAGAAGATTGAGGTTTTTGCAAACGCAAGGGAAGCACAGGACAAGAAGGGTGCTGATGATTCCCAAATTACCGGTATGGCATCCTCTTACGCTCGGAAGTATGCATTGAACGGTCTGTTCCTGTTGGATGATACAAAGGATGCGGATGACGAGAATATGAAGGCGGCAGAGGAGTTCGACAAACAGGTGAAAGAAGTCGGGAAGATGAAGATTGCGAAAATGAAGGTGGATGCAATCACGAAGAAGTGTGCGGATGATGGAGTCGATGTTCAGAAGGTTTTGACGCTGTACAAGATCAAGAAGTTCGAGGATATGACGGAGAATCAGTTCCGTAATGCGATGGATAATTGGTCGAAAATCAAGGAGATGTGATGTAGGTGGACACGACTGGAAGGTTAGTCTCGGTTGCGCGGGATATCGTCAGCAAAAAACTCATGGTATCCTTCGTAATCGACACTGAGCCGGTGGATGATTTGAATGCACTGGCACAGCTTGAAAAGATTGATATTAAGGCCGGGAAACATAAGAAACGGCGGTCACTTGATGCAAATGGGATGCTGTGGGCGTGTCTTTCCGAGATGGCCTCCGTTCTCCGAGCCGACAAGTGGGATGTGTATCTGATGATGCTGAAACGGTACGGAAAATTCACTTACATATGCGTGAAACCGGCTGTGGTGGATGCGGTCAAGGCACAGTGGAGAGAATGCGAAGTCATAGGAGAGGTTGATATAAACGGTCAGAAGGCGGTACAGATGCTTTGCTACTTCGGTTCATCGACTTACGATACCGCAGAGTTTAGCCGGTTACTTGATGGCGTGGTTTCCGAGATGAAGGAAATGGGATTAACGCCGCCACCGTCTGAGGAAATGGGGAGAGCGATAGAATTATGGGAAAAACAAAGAAACAAAGCATATTAGCCGAGGATATGGACCACTGCATCATATGCGGTGCACCGAATCCCCATGTGCATCATGTGTTCTTTGGTCCAAATCGGAAGTGGTCTGAAAAGTACAAGCTTACCGTTCCACTCTGCTATCTGCATCACAACGGCAGTAACGCCGGGGTTCATTTCAACAAGACACTTGATACCGCGTTGAAAACCATGGCGCAGAGGAAGTTTGAAGAGACATACCCGGAGTTGAGCTTCCGGGAGATTTTTGGAAAGAGTTATCTATAACAGCTTGTTACATCCCGTCTGCAAGCTGCTTAGATATAAATGCACCGACAGTTTTGCATATCACATTTATTCGGTGTATTTGGTTCTACGATTATTCAAATCCCCCATGACCGTCAATCGTGGGGGAGAAAGGAGAATAGATGTGGCCTATAGCAAGGATTTGTATAACGAGCGGAAAAAGAATGGTCTGTGCGTAAAGTGTGGGAAGGAAAATGACACATCCGGGGTTCGCTGCTCAGAGTGTAAAGAGAAAGGCAATAAAAACAGTCGGAGAGGGTACAGCTATTACATAAGCATCGGTATATGTCCGAGATGCCGTAAGGAAAAGCTGTACGGCGACGAGAGGGCGTGTCTTCTTTGCAACGCGGACCGGTATAAAAGGGACCTTAAAAGGGACAGGGAACGATATAACGAGATTCACAGAAAGAGTAGTAAGAAGATATACCACGAGTCTTCTGCAAAAGGAATTTGTACACGGTGCAATAAGCGGAAGGCTGCGGAAGGACAGAAGCGTTGCAAGATGTGCATTGAAAAGGTAAACGAGTACAGAAGGAAAAAAAGTACCGGAGTACCAAGAAGGCTTAGACCGGATTTTGGTATGTGTTACCTATGCGGAGAGGCGGTGATGAAGGATCAGCGCGTGTGTGCATCGTGTCACGAGAAAATAACGGAAGCAAACCGCAGACAAGACCGCTCCGGTAGACCGGATTTTATCTTCGGCAAGAAGATGTTTGATTGGGAAGCACGAAAGGAGAAAGTCGGATGACTGGAGATAAGTATACTTGTGAGGGTCAGATAAATATATTTGAGCTTACACAAGAGGCATACAAAATACGAAAACCGATACGGTTAATTGAGTTATTCGCCGGCATCGGATCACAGGCAATGGCACTCAGAGATTTGGGAGCAGATTTCGAGCATCATAGGGTAGTGGAGTTTGATAAGTATGCGATTGCAAGCTATAACGCAATACATGGAACGAATTTTCCGCCGATGGATGTTACGAAGATACGGGGCAGCGACCTCGGAATAACAGAAACTGAGAAATATTGTTACATACTCACCTATTCATTCCCTTGTCAAGATTTATCCGTGGCTGGACTCGGCAAGGGAATGAAAAAGGGGAGCGGCACAAGAAGCGGTCTACTGTGGGAAGTAGAACGGTTGATAAATGAGTTGGACAACCTTCCGCAAATCTTGCTTATGGAAAATGTACCACAAGTACACGGAAAAAGCAATATGGAAGACTTTCAAAATTGGATAAATTTTCTTAGCGGGAAAGGGTATTCGAATTACTGGCAAGATTTGAATGCGAAGGACTACGGTGTAGCGCAGAACAGAAACCGCTGTTTCATGGTGAGTATCCTGGGTGACTACCGATACGAGTTTCCGAAGCCTATACCTCTCACAAAAACCATGAAGGATTACCTGGAGGACGAGGTTGACGAGAAGTATTACATCAACAACGAAAAGGCACAGAAATTGATTGACAAGTTGATTTCTGACGGTACAATTCCTCAGAGCAGAGCAGACTTGCATCGACTTCTCGATTAACGAGCCGAGAAGAATCGACATCGCAAACTGCATCGCAGCACGAACAGACCGAGGAATCAGCAACCATAGGGCAGAAGGAAGCGGTGTGGTTGAAGAATATGGGAAGTTCTGACGAGAGCAGAGAACCGAGTGCAAGGAAGGCGGATGTTTCATGTACCTTGTTGTCACGAGATTACAAGGGTTTGAGCAACTACGAAAGTAATGGAGTGATTGAATGGAAAAAAGATTAGGCAATATATTCGGTTTTACAGGCGGTAATTATGCCGGAAATGTATACGACCAAAATTATATTGCCCCTACACTTAATACGATGCAGGGGGGGTACAAGCAACCTATGATAATTGAAGATAAAACAATAGTTGCCATGAGAGGAAGAAATCCGGAGAATCCTTCGGACAGAACCGTAGGCGCACCAACGGAACAAAGGTTAGAGCCGAACAGTCAAGGTATCTGCAACACGATAACGAGCGTGCAGAAGGACAATATGGTTATGGAAACGGTAAAAATCAAACAAGCAACCAAAGAAGGATACATCGAATGCAAAATAGGGGGGGGTGGCAGACCTGAGTTTCCCTAGCTCCAAAACGAGAAGAGGAAGAGTGCAAGAGGGTGGAGATGTGTGTCCGACTCTTACGGCAACGGAGAGTGAGATTTGTAGAATCGAGAAAGCAGAGGTTATAAATCCATTAAAAGGCTTAAGTGATAATGGGTGGCACTTCGAGCAAAATGTTTATGACTCTAATGGATTAGTTAGAGCAGTAAAAGCCGGTGGTGGTAGCGGTAATATTCCAAAGGTTATTGAGAAAGTAGGGCAGATTTCAAACGAGGGAAGTCAATGCGGGACGGTGGTTTCGGATGATGGGTTATCTCCAAATCTTGTGGCCGGTACACATGGTTATGCAAATCATCACGTTTTGACACGTTACCGCATCCGTAAACTGACTCCGCTTGAATGTTGGAAACTCATGGACTTCTCGGACCAGGACTTCCACAAAGCGGAAGCGGTGAACAGCAATACACAGCTTTATAAACAGGCCGGCAACTCCATTGTCCGTAATGTGCTTGTTGCTATTTTCGGACAGATGCTGCCGGGCAAAGAGGACGAGTACAAGAAAGGAGTATGACATGATTGGAGAAAATTACGAGTGTGACGGACAGATGAATATATCGGATGTTTTTGGAACGCAGCCAGTGGAAGATATAAAGCCGGGAGAATGTAAGCACGAGTTTCTTCCGTTGCGGACCAAAAGGACGAAGTATCACAAATGCGTGAAGTGTGGAAAGAGGTTAAAAAGGGGTAAGGCATGATTTGTTTTAAGTGTGGAGGGAAAAGCAAGGTTATAAACTGCGCCAAAGAAGGAAACCGGGTATATCGGCAAAGGGAATGTTCCGGGTGTGGCAGACGATGGCACACAGAGGAAATCGAAAACGCCGATCCGGAGTTGGCAAAAAAACTTCACAGAATAAGGGATGAAAAGAAGAAAAGGAAAGTATTTGATTAGGAGGTAGAGCAAGTATGTTTAAAGTTGGTGATGAAGTATCAGTAAAGGGAGAGATTACAAAGGTGTGCGAAAGCGGAGTAGTGGTTAAAGCCCATTATTTCGGAGAAGTATATTTTGCCAGAAGCAACATGGACGTGATAGGCAAAACCTACGAACAGGGGCTTGCGGATGCGTGGGAGTTGGCAAAGAAGGTTTTGTTGGGAATAAAAGATGGCGGATTTGATTCAAATAGTGTAATGGACATCTTTGGAAGAGTACCATATTTCGTATTTAAAGATTTCACCGCAGAAGAAGCCCTTGCCAAAATCGAAGCCTATGAGAAGGAAAAGGAAATCAAGGTGGGGGATGTGGTGGAGGATGAAGAAGGAACGAAGGCACTTGTCATTGACGAAGGTTTAGAAAACACTTGCTTTGTTTTTACGGAAAACGGATGTGTTGAGGATTGGTACAAAGTGGATTTGAAAAAGACCGGGAAGAAAATTTCAATCGGTGATTTGCTTCGGCAGATTGGAGAGTGAGCGCATGGACGAAAGAAACAAATACGATGAAACGGAAAGTTGCGTGGTTTATAAACAAAGTGATGGTTCTGTGGAATTGGCAATGATATTCAACAAGAACATTAAGACGGTAGATATTAGCATGAGTGATTTTATCCGAAACGATACTCCGATGCTTGAACCGATGGAAAGTGAGTGGATTCGGCATTCTGCAAAGTACGGACACTGGCAGATGGTATCACCGACTTTAGGAGTTGAAGATGTGGAGTTCCTTTACAAGAAAACGAAGGAACTGTTCGGCAGATAGGAGAGTGAGTGCATGAAGTACCGATGTATTAAAGAATTTTCTGTAGATAAATATGATGAAGATGGCTTTTTGATAGAAGGAAAGTGTTTAACCGTTCCGGTTGGCAGTGTATGGCAAAGACAGGAATCGGAACTGATTTACAATATCATCGGTGATAAAGATTGTGTTCACCTTGAACGAATTTGGAAATCCAAAAAAGCAAAAAGCCATCCGTGGATTGAGATAACAAAGGAGCATCTTGCAGAATATTTTGAGCCGATTGAGCAGATAGGAGAGTGACGGAATGGAGAGATTGGTAGACGATATTTACACATTCAAAGGGAAGGTTGAGGATGTGGAAAATGACTACATTATCGAGGTTCAGAAGAAGTTGAAGGAGTATGAAACGTCAGAGGAACAAGGACTTCTTCTGCGGTTGCCGTGTGGTGTAGGAGATACGGTCTATTATATCAACTTTTATCAAAAAAAGATTGAAGAAGATACCGTAATGGAATTTTCATTGGAAACCTATGATTGGTATGTCAGATTACGGCAAAATAAATGGGTTATTTTGGATATGTTTAAAATCAATTTTTACCTCACCCGTGAAGAAGCCGAATCCGCACTTGCGGAGAAAGGCGGTATGGAATGAGAGAGTTCGAAGTTCCCAAATACAAGACTACTTTTCGTATAAAGCCGAAGGAAGAAAAACCGTGTATTTCCCCAAAGAAGTACGGAGAAAGTTTGCAGAAAAAGAGAAAGCGAGATAAGCAGAAATGAGTAATGCTGTATCTAAAGAGGGAGCTTTGCAATCATTGAAATTATACAGGCTACAAAGGTGTTTTAGTCTATCAGATGATGTACTTGATGTAGCAATTTCCGCCCTTGAAGAAGTTCAAGAACTTCATGCAATCGGCACTGTTTCCGAGTTCCGAGAGTTGAAGGAAAAGAAATATGATTGCGATATTAAGCATCTTGTAGGGGAATGCTCCTATGCGGAAACCGGATGTTCTGATTGCATCGGAAAATTGAAAATCAAGGATGCTTTGGAAAAGGCAACGGCAAAGAAGGTAAGGGAATTGAATGAACGTAAGGATTTATATGTTGCTTCATGTACCTTGTGTGGACATTTAGTGCGTAGAAATCAAAGATACTGTGATGGTTGCGGACAGAAACTTGATTGGAGCAAAGGAAAGGAGTGATACCATGTCGCATATTGAAACTTTGATTATGAATGAGGTTAGAAAAGCAATGGAAAACTTGCAAAGAAGCGGTGTAGGGTATATTGATTATGAGCGAACGGGCTTAATCGCATACAATGTCGATGATAAACAGGTATTGATTAAGGTAAACGAGAATCCGGAGCCATGAAAGGAGAGTGATACCATGGCAGAATTAAAATCCTGTCCGTTCTGCGGTGGGGAAGTGAAAATCATCCCGGAACAAGTGGATGCAAGAACAGTGGCATATAACTTTGTATGTCAAAATGGTGATTGTTGTGCAAACGTATATTTCGATTATTCCAACAAAGAAGAATCCATCGAAGCATGGAACACACGGAAACCGATGGAAGCAAAGGTTGCGGAACTGGAAGTGTTGCATGACCTGGTAAATATGAATCAGAAACTTGCGGTGTCACAGGCAATCTCGATTGTCCGAGGAAAGGAGTAAGTATGAATTGGGAATTGATACAAAGGCTTATGAATTGTTTTAGCGGAAGTTTTATAAATCAGTGCGGAGAGTTTATCGCACACGGATATACAAATCAATACTTAATTTTGAAGGATTGTAAGACGGAACTTGATATAAAGTGCAAAGTGCTTGAATGGTTTTCAAGACCTGCATACAAAACTTGTCCGTACCGAACCGACAAGAAAAATAATGAGTTTCATGCGTTTATGCTGAATGGAATCAATAAGTTTCTTGGAACATCGTTCACAGAAAAGGATATGGATATTATTTATACATATCTCGGAAATGCTTGCAACCACGAAAAGACTATCAGATTCATAGAAAGCGGTTATGATTTTAATGTTTTGACCGTAAAAGAAGGAAAGGAGTAAGGGATGCACTTAATAGATTTATTGGAAATGATATTTGATACCTTCTTAAAAATAATTGCAGTCGTTATCATTGTAGCTTTGGTTTTTATGATTTTTATTTCGGGTGCATTGTTTTTGGTGGGATGGTCGTATAAGTGGTGGTTGTCTGTAGTAGGACTTGTTGCATTTGTGATTTTTATAGGTGTAACGAGGTGGATATGTGATATTGCGAAACGATATTAAAAGCATTTTTTAGTTTTTTATAGAAAGGAGCAACCATGAAAGAAGCGTTTGAATTGATACACGACAAGTTGGATGAATTGGCAGAAGAAGCCCGAAATTTTGAACCAAACACCCTTGTGGTTTCTCTTGGTAAGATGGGATGTTTTATGTATGAAGTCGAAGCGGAATACACGAAGAACATCATGGATGAACTGTTGGAAGCAAAGAAAAACTGCGGAGAAGATAGTGATTGTTCGCAATGTGTTTTCGGTTGCGAAGACGGATGCCGCCTACAGGAGTTACAAATAACAGGCGGAAACAATGGGTGGATTCCTTGCAGTGAGAGATTGCCAGAAGAACCGGAAGAGAATCCAGAGTTTGACGGAAAACCATTAGAAGTATACCTTGTTTCATTCAAAGGCACAAAATATCCGTGGAGGGCATTTTGGACCGGAAAGAACTTCACGGATGGATGGAGCATAGTGCATCCGGAAGCGTGGATGCCATTACCGGAATCGTACAAGCCGGAGAAATAACATAAGAAGGGAAGCGAGGATATGTCAAGTAAGAGGATGTTCACCGCGAAAATAACGGACAGTGATCCGTTCACAGATATGCCGCTATCGGCACAAGGGCTGTATTTTCAATTCTGCATGAATGCGGATGATGATGGGTTCGTGAATAAGGTGAAGAAGGTTATGGGAAACGTAGGAGCTTCAAAGAAGGATTATCAGTACCTGGTGGACAAACGTTTTATTCTGGTGATTGATGGCGTGGTTATAATAAAACACTGGCGGATGCACAACACGATTTCCCGGAACAGATACCACGAGACGCAGTACACGGATATAAAGGCGAAGCTGCTTTTGAAAGATAATGGGGCATATTCGCTCACCGAGGGAAGTCCGATTGATGATTCAAAGCTGATTGAAAGGGAAACGGCGTGCGAACAGCGCGCAGATGGCGTGCAACCGGCGCACACCGAGGGAAAACCGAAGAAGGCCACTGCGAAGAAAGCTGCGGAGCCGGTGGTTTACTATCCGAATGATATCGTACTCGATGGAGCGTTCAAGAGCTATGTGCAGATGCGTGTGAAGATTAAGAAACCTATGACGGATAAGGCGGTAGAGCTTGCGATGAAGGAATTGGAGAAACTGTCCGGGGGAGATGCGGATACCGCTGTTGCTATCCTGGAGCAGTCAATTCTTAATTCGTGGCAAGGGTTATTCGCTTTGAGGGATAGACAACAGAAGGTTGGTGGTGTTAATTGGGACAATGTTTAGGAAGGAGAAGGAAAATGACGCGCGAGGAAACGAAGAAGCTGATTCAAGTTATGTGCGCTGCGTATCCAAACTATCGCCCAACAAATCTCACTGATACGGTGGATGTGTGGCATCTCATGCTTGAAGAGTACGACTACAAAAACATAGCCCTTGCGCTTAAAGCATTTATATCGACGGATACAGGCGGTTTTGCTCCGTCCGTGGGACAAGTCCTGGGTTGCTATCATTCGCTGACAGCTCCGGAAGAATTGAACGAGATGCAAGCGTGGGGATATGTGGCAAAGGCAATAAGAAACGGAATCTATGCGGCAGAGGAAGAGTTTGCGAAGCTCCCACCGGAAGTGAGGGAGGCGGTGGGTAATTCCGGGAATATCAGAGAATGGGCCACTATGGATACCGGTAGTATTCACAGCGTAGTGCAATCAAACTTTATGCGTACATACAGGGCGGTCCTTGCAAAGAAAAATCAGATGATTCGGCTGCCGAGAGACGTAAAGGCTATGATTGCGGAGAAGGAATCAAAGAGACTTACGGGGGAAGGAGGGAGAGAATGCCTACAGATTATGCAAGCGTAAATGTGAAATGCCCTTTTTACTTATCCGAAGAAGAGAAAAGAATACATTGCGAAGGGTTAGAGATAGGGAGCAGAATTGCGTTAGAATTTAGGGGTAAGCAATACAAGGAAAAGGTGAAGGAAAAGTATTGCAACGGTAACTTTGAAAATTGCAAGCTGTACAATCCGATTATCCAAAAATACGAGTGAGGTAGTTATGTGGAAGAAAAACAAGTATCATGCAAAAAAGATTGTAGTTGACGGTCAGAAGTTTGACAGCATGGCAGAGTTTCACCGGTGGCAAGAATTGAAGCTCCTGGAAGACTCCGGAGGAATATGCAATTTGCAACGACAAGTTGAGTATATTCTTATCCCGGAGCAGAGAGAACCGGGGGACGGAAAGAAAAAAGGGAAGCTGATAGAGCGCAAATGCTCCTATGTTGCCGACTTTGTTTACAGTATAAGAGATGAAGATGGTTTGTTTTATAAGACCGTCGTGGAAGACGTAAAGGGATGCCGCAAGGGCGCGGCATATGATTTGTTTGTAGTGAAGCGGAAGCTCATGCTCGAAAGGTACGGAATAAAGATAAGAGAGGTAAATAAAAATGGTTGAGATTAAGGTGATGCTTGATAAAGGAGCAAAGATGCCGACAAAGGCACACAAAAGCGATGCGGGATACGATATCTATGCTCCGGATGCGTTTGGGGTTGCGCCGAAGTGCAGTTGGACGATTGATACCGGTGTCCACATGGTTATCCCGGACGGGTATGTGGGCTTCCTTAAGAGCAAGTCCGGTCTGAATGTAAAGCATGGTCTGACCGGCGAAGGCGTAGTTGATGCGGGATACACAGGAAGTATCAAGGTAAAGATGTATAATGACAGCAATTCTCCTTACATTTTCGAAAAGGGAGATAAGGTCATTCAGATTGTTATTCTGCCGATTCCGGAAACTAAGCTTGTCCATGTGGACAGTCTGGAAGAAACGGATCGAGGAAACAATGGATTCGGTAGTTCGGGAAGGTAGGTGATTGTATGCTGATTAGGTCACAGAATAAGGATATTGTAATCGTTCTATCATCGTGTGACGCTTTGTACATGGCTAGCGATCGTGAGGATGGAAAGACGGTGTATGAGATTCGTGTAGGGTTTAATATGGGAGGACAGACAATCGGAAGATATGGGACAGAGGAAAGGGCAAAAGAGGTATTAGAGGAATTTATTGAGTATTGCATGATTGTCAAAGATTATTATAGTGGAGTGTGCCATACAGCGGATGATATGGAACCTTATCGAGAAATGAAGTTTGGATGCTACGACATGCCGGCGGAATAGAACGGAGGATGCCTATGGACGCAGAATTTGAAAAGCAGTTCAAAAAAGAGATGCGTAAACGGTTCCCGGATGTATCCGGGGCGGATTTACTGAGAGACGCTAAGTATAAAGGCGTAGGGAAAGATGATATAAGAGATGTGCAGTTACAGTTAAACAACGCTACTGGATATCTTAACAGAGAAGCATTGGAATCCTCCACACCCGCTATGCTTCACAGAGTGTTGGACGAGATAGAAAGTGTTAGGAAAGCGTTTTATGAGAGTGTGTACAAAGACACAAGGATGTATATAATCTGCGAGATGGCAATGTTGTATCTGGAAAATCTCATTGCGGTAGTGGAAGAGAGAGAAAAAAAGAAGTCGGAATAAGGGGGTGTATAACCATGAAACATTAGTACCTTGGAAGAAAGGAGTGCTTCGGCACTCTTTTTTTATTTCCGGGTCATAAAAGAGCCGAGGGTTAATTCCCCCGGCTTCTCTTTATCTCTTCGCGAATCAATCGCTTAAAGGTGCCTTGCTTATTATCCATTGATGCGAGATATTCGATGATGTCTGCATCCGTCTTCTTGTTAAGCTTGAACTTTACCGCAATGGTGTTGTTGGCATCATATTTTGCCTGTGGGTTTTGGGCTGCCATGAGTTCTCTCCTTTACCAATAAACCTTCTTTTGAGCCAAGATCTCTACATTTTCAAAAAGCCGGTCATAGAGCAAGTCGTTCTCCCATGCGGCGCAGATATCGGAGAAATCATTTTCCTCTGCGAAGAGTTCAAGATGCTTCTCGGCTTCGGCCTCGTTAGCGATGACAGGGAATAATGCCTCGTTTCCGAGAGTTCCGGTAACGTACCAACATTCCTCGGTCTCGTTGTTCTTAAGGACCATCATATCATATCCGTTGGTGCGGACGTAGTAGAGAGTGGATGCTCCCACGTTCTGAACGTACTCTTCAAATTCGGCAATAGCCTGTTCCTCGGACTCGTAATTGCCGAAGGAAGTTACTTCCTCGCTTCCTTCTGAGTTGGTAACGTAGTAGGCGGTTCCGTCTGTGTAGAGGCTGTGGTGATAACCCGTCGTTGCCTCAAGCATCTTTACTTCTCTTACTTCGATTCTCTTTCTGTCAAATAATACTTTCATGTCTTTTCTCCTTTCGGTGGGTGGTTTTCTGTATCTTATGAGTCCATTATAGCATAGGTGTACACCGATGTCAAGAGGTTTTTGAAATATTTTTTTCCGGGTTAGAGATGCACACATTTCTTCTGATATGCTTTCGATAGTAGGAAAGGAAGGTGGTGAATACGGATAAACGTAGCGCGGCTGAAAATGATTATATGCTTGGCATGAAATACAGAGAGATTGCCGAGAAATACGGAGTATCCATTGACACCGTTAAATCGTGGAAGAAGAGATATGAATGGGATAGAAAAGGTGTGCACCCAAAAAAAGAAAAGGGTGCACCCAAAAACAAAGGGTGCAATGAAGAGGTAAACGCGGAAGCCTCAAAAGAGGTACAGACTGTAATGCAGAATGAGGAGCTTTCGGATAAACAGAAGTTATTTTGCGTTTACTATGTGAGATCGTTCAATGCAACAAAGGCATATCAGAAGGCATATGGAGTGAGTCATGAGACCGCGGCGGCCATAGGTTATAGGCAGTTGGCGAAAGATGGCGTGAGGAAAGAAATAGAGAGGCTTAAACAGGCAAAGCTAAACCGAGAGTTCTTAAAGGAAGAGGACATCTTTCAGAAGTTTATGGATATAGCATTTGCAGACATAACGGATTATGTGGAGTTTGGCCGTGAGACCGTGCCGGTAATGGGAGCGTTTGGCCCGGTAGTGATAAAGGATGAAGATACCGGAGAGAAAACAGCTATTATGCAAGATGTGAATGTTGTACGGTTTAAAAAGTCCGCGGATGTGGACGGGACCTTGATTGCAGAGGTAAAGCAAGGAAAGAATGGTGCATCAATTAAACTTGCAGACAAGATGAAAGCCCTGGAGTGGCTTGCAGAACATATGAATCTGGCAACCGAGGAGCAAAAGGCAAGGATTGCTAAGTTGCGTAAGGAAGCGAAGGAAGAGCAGACGGATACGGAGATTACGGTAGTTATCAAAGGTGGTGAGGATTATGCAGATTGATATTCCGGAACCATCACCAAAGCAGAAGAAGTTCCTTAAGGCTAGGAAGAAGCACGTTTGCTTCGGCGGCGCGCGAGGTGGCGGCAAGTCCTGGGTGGTAAGAATCAAGGCGGTACTCATGTGTTTGAGGTGGGCCGGCATAAAGGTAATGATTGTCCGTAAATCATATCCGGAGCTTACAGAAAACCATATCAATCCGTTAAAAGAGTTGCTTAAGTGCGGAATGCCCGGAAGCATCGCGAGGTACAACGACAGCAAGAAGGAGATACGGTTCAAGAATGGGAGCCGCATCCTATTCCGATACTGCGACTCAGAGAAAGATGTAGACCGGTATCAGGGTACTGAGGTAGATGTCCTCTTCCTGGACGAAGCAACACAGCTTTCCGAGACGCAGATTAAGAAGATTGTAGCGTGTGTGCGTGGTGTAAACGGATTTCCGAAGCGCGTGTACTACACTTGCAATCCGGGCGGAATCGGACATGGATACATTAAACGTCTCTTTATCGATAAGAAGTACGAGAAGGGTGAGTATCCAGAGGACTATGAGTTCATTCAGTCTCTTGTGACGGATAATAAGGCACTCATGGAGAGCGATCCAGACTATATCAGACAGCTTGAAGCGTTACCGCCGAAACTCAGAAAGGCGTGGTTGGAAGGCAGATGGGATGTCTTTGAGGGTGCATACTTCGAGGAGTTCCGTATCACACCGGAGCCGCAGATGTGTCACGATGCCGGCATAACGGAAGAAGAGGCAATGGAAGATCATAAGTTCACCCATGTTATTGAGCCGTTTGAGATTCCGAAGGACTGGAAGATATACCGGTCCTATGACTGGGGTTATGGCAAACCGTTCTCATGCGGATGGTGGGCCGTGGACTATGAAGGTGTTGCGTACCGGATATTGGAGCTGTACGGATGCACCGGCACACCGAACGAGGGTGTTAAGTGGAGCAATGAGGCTATGTTCGGGAAGATAGCACAAATAGAGCGAGAGCATCCGTGGTTAAGGGGTAAGACGATACAAGGCGTTGCAGATCCTTCCATATGGGACGGTTCAAGAGGCGTTTCTGCTGCCGAGGTAGCAGAGAAACATCAGCTTTGGTTTGACCCTGGGGTGAACGACAGAATACCGGGATGGATGCAAGTGAGAGAACGCATGAAGTTCGATGAGAACGGATATGCGATGATATATTTTTTCGATACGTGCAAAGATTCAATCCGAACAATTCCGTTGATGATGTTTGATGAACATGTTGTTGAGGATTTGGATTCTGATTTGGAAGACCATGCATGTGATGAAATTCGCTATTTCTGCATGATGCGTCCGATTGCACCGAGAGTAATAGAAACAAAGAAGAAGCCTATGCATGACCCGCTGAATCAGTATGCGGAGCATGGAAAATATCACAAATACAACGCTATCAGAAGGGGGTAAATTATGGCGCGGAAGGAAAGACAAAGACTGTTACAGAGAGCGGCGGCAGAGATGGACATGCTTAAAAAGAATAAGATGGCAAGAGAAGCCCAATCCATGCAACCGAAGAAGATTGGTTCAGACGAGGTTTTGAGGGCATCCGATATTTTAAAGAAGTATAAGGCCGGCAAAGCAAGACTGGAGCAGAAGATAATTGCAAACGAGGAGTTCTGGAAGCTTCGGCAATGGCGGTATATCGACGAGGAGAATGCAGAGAAGGAGTTCCAACCGGCTACTGCGTGGCTATGGAGTTGTATTCAGAGCAGATACAGCGATGTTATGGACTCGTATCCGACTTGTAACATAAAGCCGAGACAGAGGGATGATAAGGGAGAAGCAGCGAAGCTGTCTGCTATCATTCCGGTAATCATGGAACAGAACAGATACGAGGAAACTTATTCCGATCATGCATGGTATATGTTAAAGCAAGGCGGAGGGGTCCACGGTGTATTTTGGGACGGAAGCAAGCACAACGGTCTCGGAGATATTTCGATCAAGAAAATCGACTTCATCAATCTGTTTTGGGAGCCGGGCATTACGAACATACAGGATTCGACGCATCTTTTCCATACGGAGCTTGTGAATAACGATTTGTTAGAGCAGAGATACCCACAATGTGTCGGAAAGCTAGGAGGGAATGGAATTACCCTTGCAAAGTATCTGTATGACGAAAATATTGATACATCAGAAAAGAGCGTGGTAATTGATTGGTATTATCATACGGAGTACAACGGAAAGCGCGTGCTTCAATTTGTAAAGTATGTAAACGATATTGTTTTGTACGCCACAGAGAATGAGACGGAGGTTCCGTTAAGAAAGACAATGGATCCGGACACGGGTATTGAGATTGAAGTTCCGACCGGTCAGCCGAGTGTTGCAGAAAGAGGATTGTATGACCATGCAAAGTACCCGTTTGTAGTACAACCGCTGTATCCGGTAGAGGGAAGCCTTTGCGGGTACGGCTTGACAGACATCGGAAGGGACACGCAGATTCAGATTGACGAGATGAACAAAGCAATCATGGAGAATGGTAAGGCCGGCGCAACACCGCGGTACTTCTCTAAGGGCGATGGAAGCATTAAAGAGGAGGAATTTGCGGATTACAGCAAGAAAATCGTTCATGTTACTGGAAGCATTGACGAGACTAACATCCGCCCGATTGATAACTGCCAACTTCCTCAGATTTATGTGGAACTGTATAACAACAAAATCGAAGAGTTGAAATACATCACATCCAACCAGGATTCAAATAACGGTGTTGCTCCATCCGGTGTGACTGCTGCTTCTGCTATTGCGGCATTACAGGAAACAGCCGGTAAGAATGCGCGAAGTAGTAACAAGGCATTCCACAGAGCATATCGAGAGGTTGTGTACCTTGTTGTTGAGTTAATCCGACAGTTTTATGATGTCCCGCGTACCTTCCGCATTGCACCGGACGTAAACGGACAGGAACAGTATATAGAGTACAGCAACGTTGGTATTAAGCCGCAGAAGATGCAGACCATGGGATATGAGACAGGATACCGCTTACCGGAATTTGATATCGAGGTTACGAGTGAAAAGGCAAACCCATACAAAAAGATGGAGATGAATGAACTTGCGCTCAATTTCTACTCACAAGGGTTCTTTAATCCGCAGATGGCGGACCAGGCACTCGCTTGTTTGCAGATGATGGATTTTAACCACAAAGAAGAAATTATACAGCGGATACAGCAAAACGTTACATTACAACAGCAAGTGCTTATGTGGCAGCAGTTGGCGTTACAGTACGCACAGGCATATAGCCCGCGCGAGGGAATGAGAGTGGGTCAAACAATTCTTTCGCAATCCGGACAACCTCTCCCACAAGGTGGGGATGTAAATATTTCCGGAGGAATGGCGGAGCATCCGTATGTTGAGCGTTCACGCGAACAGGCGAGAGCATCCACACAGGCAGAATAAATCAAAATTAAATCACAGTAAAAGGCCACTCTGTACGGGTGGTCTTTTTTTGTTTTGGGGTTAGAGAAACAAATAGTGTTTTGATAGGATGGGTACATAAGGGTTCGTGTCCCTATAACAACACAGACGAAAGGAGAATCTATATGAATTTTGAAGAAATGGTAAAAGCGTATGAGGAAATGGATGGTGCGGAGTTTGTAAAGAAGCTCGGAGATGACAAGGCTTTGTTCAAAGACAAGAGCGGAAGACAATTTATCAGACTCATTGACGGTACTCCACTTGTAAGACAGTTTGGAGACTATGTAGAGGTCAAGGGCGAGTTCACAGACGAAAAGAAAGCCGCGGCAAGAAAGGAAGTTATCAATAAAATCTGTGAAGAATTACATCGGCTTGCAGAATTACATCCGGAGTGGATGTTCATTGAAAAGGAGTTTGATGGTTTCTGCACCGTAGGATTCAAATTTGCCGTTCAGCAGCCGGGGGAAAACAAACCGATTACCATTGCGGCGGAATAGGAGTGTATCATGGTAGAAGTTACATTTAAACCGAGCGAATTAAAGCTCACGATAAAAGGACACGCGGGAGCTGCGGAGAAGGGAAAGGACATCGTGTGTAGTGCGGTGTCCATGCTCGCATATCAGCTCGCTTATGCTGTAAAAGAAAGCAGAGGCATGTTGGAAGAGGAACCGGTGATTAACATTGAAGAGGGCGATGTGTTGGTATCATGCGTCCCGAAGAAGCCGTTCCTTGCAACGATGCAGAGAACATATTGGACCGTGTTATGTGGTTTTGAGTTGCTTGTGAATATGCACGGGAACTACATCAATTTCACTGTTGAATAAAGAGAGGAGAATCATTATGAGTAACATTGAATTAAAGGATACTGTAGAAATGATGAATAGCCAGGATTACAAGGAGAGGTTCAAGGCTGAGTACTATCAGACAAAAATCAGATACGAAAGGTTAAAGGCTTTTAACAATAAGATTGAGGCTGCTGAGAGAACAAATTATTACGACAGTCCGAAGCGTGTGGCTATGCCGACACACGACTGTCCGACCGATTTGTTAAGGCAACAGCAGTCCAGTATGGGCGAATACCTTCACGTTCTGGAAGTACGAGCAGTCATTGAAGATATCGATCTTTAGTATACAAATTTCATTCTTTTTATCATACAATCCTACGCAGAAGGGACACTCGAAAGGGTGTCCTTTTTGCATGAAAAAAAATTTTGTTTTCGGGGTTAGAAAAAACATTATTTACTTTGTTACGCTGAGTTCATAAGGGTTCGTGTCCCTAAATAGCACAGACGAAAGGAGCATTTTATATGCGTGATTATTTATTTAACCTCAACTTACAGCTTTTCGGAGAAGGCGGCGATGGTGGAGCCGGTGGAGATGGCGCAGTAGGTGGAGAAACTTCCGGAGTAGAAATTCCGTCCGTAATCCCGGAGCGGGCAAGAAAGAACTATAAGGAGGCTGTGGAGAAACACACTCCTACGGTTCAGAAAGAAGAGGCACCGACCACTACGGAGCCACAGGAAGGCGCGAAAAAGGCAACCTATGCGGAGCTTATCAAGAGCGACGATTACAAGGAAGAGCACGAGGCGTACATGGCGAAGACCATAGGCGACCGCTTGAAGAAGTACAAGGGCGTTGAGGCGCAAAACGCTCAGATGTTGGGACTTCTCGAAACTGTTGCTTCTAAGTACGGCGTTGATACTACCGCAGAGAATTTCTTAGAATCCCTCGCCGAGAAGGTGAATGCGGATGATTCCTACTACGAGAGTTATGCAATGGAGCATGATATTTCTCCGGAGGAAGCAAGAAAGCTTGTCACAATGGAGCGCAAAGTGCAGATGATGGAAGCACAGGAAAAGGAGAGACAGAGACAGGAGGCATTGCGACAGCACATGATGGTTTTACAGCGGAACGCCGAAAAGACCAAAGCCCGCTTCCCTGGCTTTGACTTGGAGTCCGAGATGAAGGATGAAAAGTTTCGTCAGCTGTGCTTACAGACAAATGGCGACACTACAGCGGCCTATATGGCTTGTCATTGGGAGTCGGTAATGTCCGGTGCGGTACAGAACGCCGCACAGCAGATTACGTCGCAGACCGCACAAGCGGTAGCGGCGAACAAGGCAAGACCGGTAGAGAATGGCATCAGCGGAAGTGTTGCGGCCGTAACCACGAAAGAAGATTTCAGCAAGATGTCCCTCGAACAGCTTAGGGCATATGCAGACGCAGAAAGAAGAAAGAAACGACAGGGAAGTTAGCAAATACCTCCCTGTACACAGAAGGGAGAAAAAATGAGAAAGAACCATTTATTGAATCGCGTAAACTTACAGTTATTCGCTGATTTTACCCAGGGTACCACTGCCGGTACTCCGACCGTAAATCCGGTCAATGTAACCACACAGGCAAGCTTATCTCCGACCATGAAGACTTTCTACAACAAGACTTTGTTGGAAAATGCTCGTGCGGAGATGGTGTTCACTCAGTTCGGTGACAAGCAGCCGATGAAGGGCAACAAGATCGAGTGGAGAAAGTTCAAGACCTTTGCAAAGGCGTTGACCCCGCTTACTGAGGGTGTTATTCCGGAAGGAAAGAGCTTCGGCATGATTTCCTTAGAGGCTGAAACGACTCAGCACGGCGATTACACCGCAGTATCCGACCGCTTAGAGTTGGAGTCTTTCGACGATGTTATTTTCGGCGCAACCGAGGAGATGGGTGCGGCAGAGGGCGAGACTTACGACACTCTTACGAGAAACGTACTTATTGCCGGTAATTCTGTTGCATACTGTGGCGGTAAGGAGTCCAGAGCGGCACTTACTAACGCAGACGTACTTACTCCGGAGATGGTTGCGAAGACTGCCACCTGGTTAAAGAAGAACCGTGCACCGCTTATTGACGGTTCCTATGTTGCAATTATCCATCCGTCCGTTGCATTTGACCTCCGCAACAGCGAGGAGTGGAAGGAGTTCCACAAGTATAACGCCGTAGCCCCGATTTTCGAAGGAGAAATCGGCAAGCTTCATAATGTTCGTTTTATCGAGTGCAACGAAGCTAAGGTATGGGGCAAGGAAACCGCCGGGGGCGCGAATGCTGTTTATGCCACCTTATTCTTTGGTAAGAAGGCGTACGGTGTTCTTGATCCGGAGGGAGAAGGCATGGAGATGATCGTTAAGCCGAAGGGAACTATCGGCGGTCCGCTTGAACAGTTCAGCACCATCGGATATAAGTTCTGCCACGGTGCAAAGATTCTCTACCAGGAGAGAATGATTCGTGTAGAATCCGGTTCTTCCTACGGCGATATCGACGAGGAGAACTAGGGATAATATTAAGGGGAGCGGGTTCGCCTTCCGCTCCCTATTAAAGAAAGGATGATAAGGCATGGCAAACAATAATGAAGAGAATGTTACAGCAAACGTAGCAGAAGCGGCAACCACTGAGAAGAAGAGAAGTTCTTCGAAGAAAGCAACCACTGAGAAGACCGTGCGAATTAAGCTCCCGAAGTTAAAAGGACAGAAAGCCGTCCAGGACGAGTTTTATTCCTATAATTTCAAGAACTATATCATTAAGCGCGGAGAGTATGTCGAGGTTCCGGAAGGTCTTGCAGAGATTATCGAGAACAATGAGAAAGCCGAGGACGCGGCTATTGATTATATCGACAAGAACGGACTCAGAGAGCCGCAGTAGAAAGAAGAGATGCAAAAGGGGAAGCTGTAGGCTTTCCCTTTTTTACTTAGAAGGGGGTACGTCATGATAATAGAAGAGTGCATTAACAGAGTAGATGCAACCAAACCGAATCAGTACGGTATTGAGGAAAAATTACGTTGGCTGTCCGTTTTAGAGGCATCCATTAAAAATGACATCATTGATATGTACGAACAGCCCGCCGAAAAGGAAGAAGACAAGGTTGTTATTCTTCGAGAAGGAGAGGAGATTCCGGAGGAAGAGACAGGTCCGGTAGAATTTGCCGGTTACACAGCGGAGGACCTTTCGAAAGAGCTTCTTGTCCCATTCCCGTATGACGAGCTTTATGTTGCATATCTTAAAGCGAAGATAGATGAAGCAAACGGGGAAGCAGCGAGATACAATAACAGCGCATCCACGTTTAACGGGCTACTGTTAAATTATGAAAAGTATTATAACAAGACCCATACCCGGAAGCGTGTAGGGTTTAAAATCTTCAAGGGGGTGCGTAGCTGATGTATTTTCCACAGTATGTAGAGCAGACAAGAGGAAGGGAAATGACAACAGCTTTCGGCGGGTATAATCATACTCTTGCCTGTGCGGACGGAGAATTTTACGATATGCGAAATATGACTTCGAGGTATTTCCCTGTGTTGTCCCCGCGTAGAAGGAGAGGCGTGTGTCGGACGTTTGAGAATCCGCAAGGGTTAATCGAAAAGGAAAGTCTTGTATGGGTTGATAATGGGAAGCTGTATCTTGACGGAGAAGAAAAGGAAGTATCCGGAACCATTTCCATAGAAGGAGAAAAGACGATTGCAAAGATGGGCGCGTACATCGTTATTTTTCCGGATAAGGTGTGGTATAACACATCGGATAACACTTCCGGAGAAATTGAGTCAAGATTTAATTCTAATGCAGAGGTCACGTTTTCCTTGTGTGATGCAAGTGGAAAGGCGATTGTGTGGCACGACGAGGCGTATTACAAAGACAAAGAACCGGAAACCGGCGATTACCTAATGTCTACCATCAATGGCAAGTCTACCTTGCGTCAATGGTCCTCTGCTACTTCTGTTTGGGTAAACGTGAACACAACCTATATTCAGATTTCCCAGGTTGGAATCGGAAAGAATTTTAAGAAAGAGGACGGTATAAAAATCACGCTTGATTTGACCGGTGTGGAATGGACGGAGGCAAAGAACATCTTTGTAAACGACGAGGGCGACGGGAAAGTATCAATCAATACTTGCATTACCGACCTTACAGACGATTGCATTACCATCGTGGGACTTCTCGGAGCAAACAAGACGCTTACGGTTCCTATAGAGGTTGTGCGTGAAGTCCCGGATATGGAGTTTGTCACGGAATGCAATAACCGGCTGTGGGGGTGTTCTGCGGACGGGCACGAGGTATATTGTTGTAAGCTTGGAGATGTGACGAACTGGAAAGCGTATGCGGGTATATCGACTGACTCCTGGGCGGCAACGATTGGTAGTGACGGGAAATTTACCGGCGCAACAACGTACCTTGGCAATCCTATCTTTTTCAAAGAGGATTGTATGGTAAAGGTAATTGTGAGTAGTACCGGCGCACACAGAACAGTTGAGACGTACTGTAGGGGTGTGCAGAGGGGAAGCCATAAAAGCCTGTGTATCGTAAACGAGGTACTGTATTACAAGAGCGCGGATGCTGTTTGCGCTTATGGCGGAAGCCAACCACAAACCATATCAAATAATCTTGGCGAGGTTAGATATTTGGACGCTGTTGGTGGCACAATAGGAGATGAATATTACATCTCTATGAAGGGGACGGACGGTAAGTATGCGTTGTTTGTGTATGACACGAAAAAAGGTTTGTGGTGTAAAGAAGACGATACGGCCGTAATGTTTTTCTGTAGGCACGACGAGGATTTGTATTATGTAGATTCCGAGGACAAGAAGCTGAAATCAGTTTTTGGAACCATTGTGTATGACACAGACGATAGGGAGAACGAAAAGCGTGTCAAATGGATGGCAGAAAGCGGGAATCTTGGGTTTTCTTCCCCGGACAATAAGTATGTCGGCAGAATCAATATCCGTCTTTCCATGGAGATAGGTGCGAGCGTGGATTTTTACTTACAGTACGATTCTTGCGGGGAATGGGATCATATCTTCAACATGAGCGGCAAGGCAACGAAGACCTTTACAATTCCGGTAATGCCGAGGCGGTGTGACCATTTCAAGTACCGCTTGGAAGGAACCGGCGATTGTAAGATATATTCCGTTACGAAGACCATAGAGGAAGGGAGCGATGTTTAATGGAGCATCTTATACCGTACCCGAATTTTAGGGCGGCGGACGAAAGGAGCAAAGTAAGACAGATAGAGGACTATTTGTATCAGCTTCGTGAGACTCTTGAACTTGCTCTTACTGATATCGGTCCCATGAACTTCTCAGCAGCCTTCCGCATGGAGCTTTCAAACCTTGGTATGGAAATGCAGAGCGTGCAGACAAACGCCGAGGAAAGCCAACAGAGGGTAGAGAAGGTAAGCACATCACAGCTTACCGTATCGGATGTACTTAATTCCGAAGCATACAAGGAATCGTTAAAATCAGTGATGTCCGAGGGAGAGGATGGATATGTCGGACTACCGGACGGAACCAGGATATGCTACGGCAACATGAACAACGGGACCACAGTTACATTTAAAAAGGAATACAGTGCGGTACCGGTGCTTATCACAAGCCCGCACGTTGATGTGACTATCACAAATACCGGCTTTACAACAGGAGAATCGAGCACGTTTTCCTGGATTGCAATAGGACGATACGAAGAAAAGGGGGATTAAGATGCCAATCGTTAATATGGACTTTTGGAACAGAAACAAAAACAAGAGTAACACGCCGGCGAATAAATCAAATGTCGGGACATCTTCGGATGATGCAAGAAAGGAAAAGCTTGCTTTAAAGAACAATACGACACCAAATTACAACGGACCGCTTGCATCTAAGCCGGGAACTGTAATTAAGCCGGGCACAGCGGGGTTAATTACCATTCCCGCCGAACTTGGCGCACGGATTGGTGTAGGATTGGTTGACAACCTTATTACGAAGCGGGCGATGGAATCCGCGCAAAACAAGGCTAACACATCGGTTACCGAGAAAGCAAGTCCGGCCGCTTCGTTGTTGAGCGACAAGTTTACGGTGATGAACAACGCAGTCCCGGAGATTCCGGAAGAAGAATATATTGGACCTCAGATGCCGCCTTCTATGGTCGATATGTCCCTTGTTGATTCTGTTTTTGATACTGTCCCGGAGGAGAGTAAAGCCGTAGAAGAAAATACGGCCGGTGTGGTTGCAAAGAACGCCGTTGATGCCCCGGTTGTAAAACCGGAAGATTACGGGCTTGATTTAAACGCCTCTATCGGGATTTCTCCGGAGGATTACGGAATTGATTTGGACAATATCGGTTTTGAGTACGGACAGTTTGCAGTATCCGACGAATACAAAAAAGCGATGGAGTATACAAACTCCCTCTTATCGCAGCTTAATTCCGGAAAAACCTCTTACACGAGTCAGATCAAGTCGTTGATGGATGAATATAGAAACCGGGACAAGTTCTCGTATGACATGAGTACCGACCCGATGTTTCAGCAGATGCTTTCCGCATCCATGAACAGTGGCAAGATGGCAATGCAAGACTCCATGGGACAGGCGGCGGCACTTACCGGCGGATACGGGAGCACATACGGACAAGCCGTAGGAAACTCTGCGTATAATCAGTACATTTCCGAAGCATACAACAACCTTCCGGAATATTATAATCTTGCGCTCGGTGCGTATAACGCAGAGGGAGATAAGATGCTATCTGAACTTGCGATGCTACAGGACGCAGACAGCGCGGAGTATAACCGGATGCTTAATGCTTATACCTCAAACCGCGACAATGCAGCAAGTATGTACGAGAGAGAGTACAATAGGTATCTTAACGACAGAAGTGCGGCGGAGAAGTCTTATTGGGATGATTTTAATGCTAAGTATGGTGCGTATGTTGATGCCTATAACCAGGCTGTGGATGATAGGAATTTCCGGTTTGGTGCTTACACTGACGCTAGGGATTTTGATTACGGAAAAGCATTGGATGACGAAGAACGCGAATATCGGGATTCACAGGCTGCACTTAGTCCGCTCGGAGAAACAGAAGGGCTATCTCTTTCTGAGATTGAAAGCATTAAGGATACCTGGGTCGCAAACGGGGGGGCATCTGGAGACGGATATGATGCGGCGTATTCGCAGCTTTACCTCATGGGTAAGGAAAACGCCGGTAATGAAGCGTTTGGCGAAGCGTTTAATTATATGCTCGAAGATACAAACATTCCGTATCAGCCATACATTGATGCTGTCATAGGCGATGATAACCTCAGCCCGGAGAGAAAGGCAGAGCTTATCAAAAAGATACAGGAAGACTACGTACGAAACAGAGGAAAATAAACAATTAGGAGGCACGCATGGGTAAATTTTTGGATTATATAAACAGCCAGGACAAAGCAAAGAAGACGGGGACGGGAAAGTTTGGAAGTCATGTTGCGGAACAGAATATCGGCCTTGATACTTTACAATCCGACCTCACATCAGCCTCTAAGCTCGTAAACCGTGTTTATAGAGGATGGCACTCCGCAGACGATATGAAAAAGTCGTATCAGACGGTATCTTCTATGCGTGACCGTCTGACCGCCTATAAGGGATACACGAACAGTAACAATAACGGAAAGGACCTCACAGAGTTTAACCGCAACATGGACAAATTGATTAAGTCTTATGATGATGCGCTGACCGGTTGGGGCTCCTTGTCCGCTGAGTATGGGAAGTATTCTGACTCTTTTTCCTACAACATGGCGAAAAAGAATGCGGACCGTCTGAAAAAGTACAAGGGACTTGACTTTGATGGGGTGCAGAAGGCGATAAAGGAGAATCCGGGAGATGCAGACTTCCTTTCTAAGTACGGTTTGAATGTGGGGTATGCAAACAAGGCGGACGCGGAAAAGGAACTGAGAACGGTTGATTATCTTATTGAGACTACTTCCGGAGAAACACAAAAGGCGTGGAAGGACTACCGGAACCGTTTGTATGATGCAACGATGATTAACCGTGATGCACTCTTTAAGGGAAGTGATGCGTTTGCTGACGGATATCAGCCGGGCGATGTGTTGGACGCTCTTGGTGCTACCGCTGTGGATGCGGTTGTAAAGGGTAGTAAAGGTCTTCTTGGCGCAATGGAAGGCGTTGCGGACTTTGCGACTCACGGAGCTTCTAGGGTGGCAGATTTCTTCGGTGCGGAAAAAGCGGCGGAGTCTATGAAGGAACACGCAAATAGAAACATGACGCAAGATTTGTACCGTCCGTATTACTCTTCCAACATTCAGAACGATTCTTTCCTCGGTGGCATGGGCGATGCTGTGATGGAAGGTGTAGGCCAGATGGGCTTTAATCTTGCAACCGGTGGTATTGGAAAGGGTCTTGGGCTTGGTAAGGTTGGCACTCAGATTCTTACAAGTGGTTCGTTGCTCGCGTCTTCCGCCGGTAGTGGCATGAGTGAAGCATATCAAAACGGAGCAACGGACGGAGAGGCTTTTTTGTATGGTCTTATGAGCGGTGCATTTGAATCCGGTTCTGAGTTAATGTTCGGTGGTTTAGGTAAAGGTATAAATGCACTTGGGTTAAGCCGTGGTATTGCCGGTCTTGATGATATGTTTGCGAAGAAAGTTGGAAACAAGATTGGAAACTTTGTTCTGAGAAACGCCGCAGAGTACGGGATTAAAGCAGCCGGCGAGGGCTTGGAAGAAGTTTTTGCCGGGCTTGGCTCCGCCGTAGCAAAGAAGTTTACCTATATGTCCGATGAAGAATTAGGACAGTTGGTTGAGGACGAGGAACTGTTAAACGCTTTCCTTGTCGGTACATTATCAAGTGCTTTTGTGCAGTCCCCGTCCCTTTTGCAGTCGTACAGATACGGTACAGATTATGTTACTGATAGAAACGCAGCAGAAGAATTATACGTCGAAACGGAGTATGAGTCTCGGCTTGCAGAGGCAGAAAAGGACGGTAAGAAGCTGTCCAAACGAGAAAAGGATAAGTTGTATAGCCAGGTGGAAAAAGACCTCACAGCGGAGCGACAGAAAGCGTATGAGAGCATGAAAAGAAACGCTCCGGATGCGGTTGGTAAAATGGCCTCTATGGATGTATCCGATACGGTGGATAATGTGACCGGAAATGCGATCAGATTACAGGGAATCCGCACAGACGAAACCGGGAATACTGTATTAAAGACGAGCATGGGGGAAAGAGCGCGGGATGCTGTCACTCTCAACAGAAAAGATGCTGAGTTGGTGGAGATGGCGGAAGGAATGGAACCGTCTCACGCCGACCTTTTTGTGTCTATGTATAACGGACAGGACGTGACCGCATATAAAGATTCTTTCGATATGGCGTATGCCTACGGAAAGAACGCTTTCGGAGTAGATAACGCAGTAAAGAGACGCGGCGTACTCTCAGAAGCACAGGCAATACAGGCTTACAAGCTCGGTATCTCTGAAAGAACAGCAAACCCGCAGAAGAAGGCGGATGCAGTCACAGAGAAGTATTTTTCTGAGGGAGGGACCATAAATGCCGGTACTTTTTCTGATAAGGGAGTAAATTATAAGAATTTGAACAGCAGACAGAAGGCATCGGCTTCCTTTGCGAAGATGTTTTCGAAGGCGACCGGAGTAAATGTCGTACTGTTTGAATCTAAGGCGGACAAGAACGGCGTGAGAACCGCTGAAAACGGACGCTATGACAAGAAAACAAACACGGTATACGTCGATGTATACGCGGGCTTTAAAGAGAACGAGGGTGTATTTGAGGACTCCATGATTCCTACTATGTCTCATGAAGTTACTCACTGGATGAAGGAAAAAGCTCCGGAGGCTTATGCGAAGCTGTCTGAGGTTGTTATGGATACGCTTTCCGTACATTACAAGTCCACTCCGGAGGCGTTGGTTGCGGCAGAGAAGAACAACCACAAGAAGCGCGGACGCGATGTGTCCGATGAATACGCACAGGATGAAATAATCGCAAGAGCGTGTGAAGATATGCTTTCCGGTAACAAGACCGCGAATGAGATTATTGAGAAGATGGACGTTCAGACTTTGAAGACTTTTTCGGAGAAGTTCAAGGAAGTTATTGATAAAATCAGAGCGTGGTTAAAGGAATTACTTGGGGTGTATCAGTCCAATAGTGAGGAAGCAAAGGCTGTCCGGAAGTATGATGCTAAGATGGCCGAGTTACAAAAGGCATGGGACGAGGCATTTGCAAAGGCTGTGAGGGCAAACCAGGCGATGCAGAATAGCGAGACTGAGGATGTTGCGGCATCGGAACGGACGCAGAATAGTGACCGTATTACAAAAAAAATCATGCAAGATTTTGGCCGTCAGTATGACGCATGGGACAAGAAAAATCCACGCCTTCGATTTAAGGTCGGCGTGACTGGCAATGCGTTGGAAACGTTAGGAGTTCCGAAAAAGGGTATCTTTATAGATTCTTCGAAGTTGGCAAGTATACTCAACGACCATCCGGAAATGAAGGATGTTGTGAAAAAATTACCGTTATTGATTAACGACCCGATTCTTGTTATGGACTCTCGTTCTGTATCTGGCAGACTCGTTCTTACCGGCGAGCTATTGGTTGATTACAAAATCAAAAACAACCCGGTAATGGTTGCGTTGGAATTGCATCCGGTAGGAAGAAACGGAATAGAGTTGGATGAAATAAGAGTTGCGAGTGCATACGCAAGAAACAGCGGAATGCAGTATTTAATAGAGAATAGCGTACTCCGGTACATAAATCCGGATATGCAAAGAACCAACAGTTGGTTGGCCGATACTGGGCTACAATTGCCTTTCGGGTCAATCACCATTGGTTCTAATGGTATTGTAACATACAATGACAGTATAGTCAAGGAGAACGTTGATAATACTGGGAATAGAAAGAAAAACGAAGCAGAAAACGTGCAAAATTCTGACCGTGACTCCGAAGGCAACGGTCTCACCAAAGAGCAGATTGAGTTCTTTAAGAACAGCAAGGCCTTGGACAAAGAAGGAAATCTCATGGTTGTATATCACGGAACTGTTAGAGAGTTCTATACCTTCGATAAGCAGTACGCTAATCCGGAGGGCAATATGGGTAGTGGCTTCTACTTCACTAACGACATCGGAGACGTTGAGAGAAACTATGCGAACTTTGACGGTCCGGATTTTGTAATAAAGCTCGAACACGAGGCAGAAATGCTTGTATGGCCGAATAGCGAAGAATATGTGAACGAAGATGGTGAGTATATGGATGTTGACGAGATTGTAGAAGTTCTTCGTGAGAAGTACGCTACATCCGAGGAGCCGGTTACTCTTAAAACGTACTTAAACATCCAGAATCCGTGCTACGTCGGAGAGCATCAGACGTACCTTATGTCCGATATTTCTTCTGAGTATGATATGGAAGACTTCGAAGACGAGAATGAATACGACGAGGCTGTAGAGCAGATGGCGAGTGATTATATCGATGATATAATGGCTGCTGTTGATGCAGAAGGATTCTACAACACGGACGATATACCTTCTATTCTGTACGATGCCTATGCAGAGGGCGGAATTACCTTGGAAGATTTAAAGACAAGATTGAATGACCTTTATATCGAGGGTGAGAACGGCGAGCTTGTGGCGAATGAGGTTGCGCGTATTATCGTTGAAAAGCTAGGATATGACGGAATTATCGACAGTACGGTTTCCGAGAAGTTCAAGAACATGGGAATCGGAAAGGGTACGGTTCACTACATCGTGTTCAACAGCAACCAGGCGAAACTCACTTCCAACCAAACGCCGACAAGTAACGAGGACATCCGGTATTCAACTAGAGACTCCGAAGGCAATGGTCTCACCAAGGAGCAGATTCAGTTCTTCAAGGATTCCCAAGTTCGTGACGAGAACGGCAATCTTAAAGTTGTTTATCATGGCACACATGAGAGTTTTACGGTATTCAGACCTAACGAATATATAACAGAGCAGAACGGTGGTTCAAACATCGCTGGTTATTTTTCGGAAAATGAATCATATGCAGAGAACTACGGAATAACAAGTGCGTACTATCTTGATATCAAAAATCCTTTGAGGTTTGAAGATACTGCAATGCCACTTGACAAATGGAAATCATGGTTCAAGAAGAACGGCGTAAATGGTGTGGTTTTTGATTCTTCTGTGACTGGAAAGAACGGAACAAGAGACACATTAAAAGGCGCAAACTTTGATGGTGTTGTTTATTATTCGATGGTAGATTTGTTTGATGCCGGGGCCTATTGGACAGGCGACGGAAACCTTACCGATAAAATCAAAGATGCCGGATATGACGGAATGGTCTGGGAAGAAGAAGGACTTGCATGGATGCCGTTTAATCCAAACCAAATCAAATCCATAGATAATAAGAATCCTACTTCCGATGCGGATATCCACTACTCCGACCGCCAGACCGAAAGCATCTATGACGCAGTAGGCGCGTTGAAGCGAATTCAGCGTGAAAATAATAAACTGAAAGCTGATATTGAAAGACTCCGGAAGAAGAACAAACTGGAGCGTACCGTTACCGGCGGAAGGGAGCTGAACGAAAGCCACATTGCCGCAGTAGCGGGACATATCCTCAAACTGGCGGATAGTAGTTACAACAAAGCAGACCTTGCGTCGGAATTAAAGGGTATTTACGAATACCTACAGGGCGAGGATGTTGAGTGGGATGTGTTCATGTCAAAGGCAACAGACTTGTCACAGAGAGTTGCGGCAGAGGCACGGGAACGTAAGGTAAAGGATGATTACGCGAAAATGATTCTTTCTACAATCCGCAACACAAGAGTATCCTTTAACGACACGCAGAAGGCCGAGGCTGAGTACGCATACGGAAAGAACTGGATCCGGAACTTTTTCGGCAGAGTTACCGTAGCGAATGACGGTATCCCGCTTGAATCTGCATGGAGCGAGTGGGCGGCAATGTATCCGGATGTTTTCGATGCCGATATTTCGGATGCGGATATGGTGACTGCACTTCTTGACATTTATGATTCCACAAAAACGGCATCCGAGGTTGTTGAAACTTACGATAAGTCCGAGGTGGCTCGTGAGCTTGCATTTGAGATTTACAATCAGTTCTGGAATGTATCTCCGGTGCGTACCCTTGCCGACAAGCACGACAAGGAAGTAAAGCGTTTGAAGTTTGAACACCGACAGGAAATGAAGGAACTGAGAGAGCGTAAGGATGCGGAGGTATTTGAGACGAGATGGCATTATTCCGAGTTGATTCATAAGGTACGCGAGGCGCGGGACGAAAAGATTGCACAACTCAAAAAGGAAAGCCACGAGTACACGAAGCAATACCGAGAGAAGTTAGAACGTCGCAATCAGATTTCACAGATTACGAAGAAGTCCTTAAAACTCAATACCTGGTTGAAGAACAACACCAAAAAGGAGCATATTGTTGAAGAGTTAAAGGAACCGGTCGCAGCGGTACTCCGGGCGTTGGATTTTTCTTCCGAAAGCCTCCTCGGTACCGGAGAACCGACGCAAAAGGACATTTCCTTAAAGAAAGCATTTGCACATCTTTATAAGAAGATGAAAGATATCGACGATGGACAGGGACCGGAAGATTATTCTCTTGATATGCCGATCGATTATGTGAACTTCCTTGGAGAAATAAAGGAGCAGATAGACGGTATTGTAGAAAAGGTTGGAGATAATCAGTTTGTTCTTCGTGACATGACCTTAGAACAATTACAGGACGTGAACAAGATGCTTTCCATTCTTAGCCACATCGTAAGATCCGCGAACAAAGCCCTTGCAGATGCCAACGGAAAGGCAATCTCTAACATGGCACAGAGTACGATGCTTTACGCTGACAGTCTCGGAGAAAAGAACAAGAAGGTTGGAGGAATTTCCAATTTCTTTAACTTCGATAATAAGCTCCCGGTATATGCGTTTAAGATGATGGGAGAGGGCGGACAGCAGATTTTCCGCAATATGCAAAACGGATGGGATAAGATGGCCTTCCATGTAAAGCAGATTATTGACTACTCCGAGGCTTGTTATGAAGCAAAGGAAGTAAACAAGTGGAGTAAGGAAGTACATGAGTTTAAGTTCGCAGATGGAAGCAAGGCAAAAATGACAACCGCGCATATTATGTCCCTTTACTGTTTGCAGAAGAGAGAACAGGCCCGGAACCACTTAATAAGGGGTGGAATCAGAGTAGAAAACTTCAAAAACGGAGCGAATACCATCACGAATGAGAAGGGCGCATTGTTGCTCCCTCATGAGATTGACAAGGTAGTTTCTACTCTGACGGAACGGCAGAAGAAGGTTGCGGATGATTTGCAAAAGTTCATGAATACCGTTTGTTCCGATTGGGGTAATGAGGTATCCATGAGACGGTTTGGTATCAAGTCCTTCGGTGAAGAGAACTATTTCCCGATTCAGTCCGATGCAAATGTAACACCTAGCAAGGACAGCCCGAACAGCAGAAAAGGAAGTGAGGTATTCCGACTTCTCAATATGGACTTCACAAAGGAACTTAATCCGAATGCAAGTAACCGTATTATGGTAGATAACATCTTTGATGTGTTTGCAACCCATACTTCCGATATGGCGAAGTATAATGCGCTTGCGCTTCCTGTTCTTGATATGTTCCGGTGGTACAGCTACAAGGAAACATACAAGTTTAATCCGGAGGATCCGGAAGACAAAAGAAGAACGGCGAAGACTTTGAGACAGTCCTTGGAGAGCGCATACGGCGACGGTGCTACAAAGTATATTTTCCAATTTATGAAGGACATCAATGGAGCGCACAGCGGCGGCATGTTAGAGGCTGAGAAGTTCGGGCGTAAGATGATTTCCTATTATAAGACAGCGGCAGTTGGTGCAAACCTTAGAGTTGCTTTCTTACAGCCGGTATCTTATGTAAGAGCGTCCGCGGTAATGGACCCGAAGTATCTGTCTGCGGCACTGTTGCACAAGCCTCAGATTCAGAAGGCGAAGGACACTTGTGGTATTGCATTATGGAAGTCCCTCGGATTCTATGATACGAATATAAACCGTGGTGTAACGTCCATGATTAAGCACGACGAGAGTGCTTTCGATTGGATTAAGGATAAGTCTATGAAGCTCGCTGAGTGGGGCGATTCAATGACATGGGGATTCCTTTACAATGCGTGCGAAGCAGAGATTAAGGATACACAGCCGGGACTTACCGGAGAGGCAAAGGACAGGGCTGTTGCAGAACGCCTCCGCGATGTGATTTATGCTACCCAGGTAGTTGACTCTACCATGACGAGAACGCAGATGATGCGTAGCAAGTCCGGAATCGCTCAGATGTATGTATCCTTCATGTCGGAGCCGATGATGTCCTATAATCTTCTTATGGACGGATACACTCAGTTCAATGCGGATAAGCGGAAGACCAAAAGTGCGGCGGCTGCATTACGGAAGAACAAGAATCTCATTCTTCGGTCGGTGTTCACTTACTGCATTACGAGTCTTACCGGCGCAGCGATCGGCGGACTATTTGATACATGGCGCGATGATGAAGAAGAGGAGTTCACGGACGCATACATCGAAAATGTTACCGAAAACATGATTTCCGATGTGTTGGGTATGGTTCCTGTGCTAAAAGATTTCTTTTCACTTGGACAAGGATACAGCCCGACGAGAATGGACGAGGCATTCATGACGAGTACATGGAACGCATTAAAGAAAATATGGAAAGCCAAGGATGAAGGGATTAACTATAAGGCTGTATACTCCATGTTAAAGACAGTCTCTCAGTTAACCGGACTCCCGATGGGAAGTTTTGTGCGTGATGTGGTTATGATTTGGAACAATACAGTCGGGGAAGTGTACGAGTCCTTAAAATTGAAATAATTTGAAAGAGAGGGTTAGAAAAGCCCTCTCTTTTTCGTGTACGCTGAGAAAAAGGATGGAGAATGAACGAAAGGGGGATAACGATGGATAAAATCAATTACAGAATCATCCTTGACGCGCACAAGGGCGGAGTTCAAAAAGTGCTTCGCGGTTTCTTTACCGGTGATGTGTCTGCACGCATGATAGCGATAAGCATTAACGCAAGCGGCACGTCATGTAAGTTCGGCGTTGGAACTACGGCGATTATGTACGTTACGAAGGAAAATGGTGTCACGAACTACGGAGCGTGTGAGGTTGTAGATAACACGGTATACTACAATGTTCTGCAAGCTGATACAGACGTTGCCGGTATTGTTGAAATGCAGTTAAAAGTAATGGACGAGAATACTGTCCTTTATGCGCCTACTTTTACACTGGAGGTAGAGGAAAGCAAGGAGAGTGACGAGGCGGCAGAGACAGCACCTCAATTTTCTGCATTGGAAGCAATGGTTGCAAAGGCACAGTTTGTATACGACACGAGGCTTGTGTCTATAGAGTTAAAAGATGATTTTACTTTTGTTGCTAATTATGCGGATGGGTCCGTGTATGAGTCCGATTCATTAACGCGCATGAAGGACGAGGTAAACGAGGCAATCCTTGAAATGACCATGGCAAAGGAAGAGTTTGCCAAAGCAGAGGAAAAGCGCGAGACGGATTTTTACAATTCGAAGTTGTCTGTTCAGTATCTTGTTGATGATATTAACGAGCGGTTGTCTCTTGGATTGTTTAATGGCCCGTCCGGTACGCAAGGACCGAAGGGAGAGAAAGGCGACCCTGGACCACGAGGAGAACCCGGAGAAAAAGGGGAGAAAGGCGAGACCGGTGAGAGTGGTGTGTTTGTTCCGATAAGCGGAATGTTTTCTCTTGGTGTCGATGCGGAAGGGAATCTTAAAGCATACGTCCGCTCCGGGGACTCTGAACCGGAGTTTCGACTGGATGAAGAAGGAAATTTATACTACATTACGGCAAAGCCGTAGGAAAGGAGAAAATGATGTCAGAATATAAAGAAATTGTAATCGGTAACGTCAGAGGTCCGGAAGGTCCGGAAGGTCCACAGGGAAAAACCGGAGATACCGGTGCAACAGGACAACGCGGAAGCAAATGGTTCGACGGTACCGGAATCACAGGGACCTCTACCGCAGAAGCCGTGTTTTCCGGAAGCGGAATTGCGGAAGCACTTGTTGACGATCAGTATTTAAACACAGAGAACGGCAACACATACCGCTGCGTATTAGGCGGTGACGCATCCGTTGCAAAGTGGGTATATACCGGAAATTTGAAAGGACCGAGAGGAGAAGTCGCAAACAGTGACGCTTCACTCAGCCCGACAAGCACGAATCCGGTGCAGAATAAGACACTTTACGAGGAGTTTGAAAAGAAGCTCAATACCGACGGGAACGGAAGCCATGTGACCGCTGCGTTTAGTGCAGCGTCTTCAAGAAACAATATTGCTACCGGTGAGAAACTGTCTACTATTTTCGGAAAGATTGCAAAGTTCTTCACTGATTTGAAGGAGGTTGCTTTCAGTGGAAGTTATAAGGATCTATCCGACACGCCGAGCATACCGTCAAAAGCGGCGGATGTCGGAGCGGCGGAATCGACTCACGACCACGTTGCATCAAACATCAAAACCGGTACGCTTGCCGGTAAGGTAGTTGCAAATGCAACAGCGGTAGCCACTCTCGGAGATAAGCAGGTGAGAAATGTCTATGTGGGAGATACGGCACTTGAAAGCGGTGTTTCCGCACTTCCTACGGGTGATATTTACATCAAGTATAAGTAAGGGGGCGAGGATATGTCTTTAGATATTGGCGTAAGCAACCTTGCCCGTGCGGGTGATAAAGGATGGGTTGGTGTAAACAATGTTGCAAGAGAAATTGATACGATGTGGATTGGCGTAAACGGGATAGCAAGGGAGTTTTACAGTGGTTTCACGAAGAGGTTTGTCCACAGATACCGTCCTCAATATGGAGCTGTATATGCACGAAGTTCGGAGGACTTTGCAAGTTGGACAGAAGCAGTAAAGCTAGGCTCTACTTTTTATGGTAGTGATTTTGCACACGTTAATTTTGGTGGTTATTCGTTTGCCTATTCTCTGTTTTTTAATGGAAAATATTACTTTATCAACACTAACGGTACCTTCCAATACACAGAGGATGGTATCAACTTTACGACAGTTGCAGAAAGCCATGAACCAGTGACGAGTAACATTCAAGGTAGGTGTATTACAGTAATTGATGGGAAGTTTTACGCAGTATATAAACATACCGTTAATAGCACCGTTACAATAAGCATATACACCTCTATGGATTTGCTCACTTGGACATTGGTTACATCTTTCACCTCGCTTCCAAATGGGTATACTCTCGATGGTAACTTTGGTACATACTCACTCCAAATGGTGCTTTTTAAAGGCATGTTCCACGGAAAAGTGCAGTATGCACTGTTTTATAATTATACCACGGATACAAAAAATTCTGGGGTATTAGTATCTGATGATTGTGTGTCATGGGATTGGCCCAAAAATTCCAGTGGAAACAAAGTTGTATATTCATGGAGTAATGTGTGCATTGCAGAGGATGGTATATACTACACATCAAAATTTGTTACCAACGACACCAAATGGAACATGTATAAGCCCGACGGAACGATTATGAGCATAAGTGGCTTAGATACATCGGGGCTTGAACAGTATTATCAACCATACTTTATCGAATCAATATTTGATAAAGATTATTTGTTGATTTCAGTTCCGTCACGCACTACTAACTTGTACAAAGTTCACAAATCGGGAGGTAGTGCCGTTAAGATAGCAACAGACCAAACGGGTGTGAAAGATGGAAGTTGGAATATACATCGTTTGCTTGGGACATGCACGAAATTGACAACTACAACAGAGGAATCAAGTTATGCTAAAGCTGGGTATTGTTCTGCGGAAGGCGAATGGACTTGGGTGTCAGTTAGTGCATATTCGGCGACTGACAATTCATTGATTTATGACTAGGAGGTAAAGGCATGAAACTTTTATTAAAAGGTACTCATATCATCACATTCGGAGATGATATTCAGTTTGGTGTTTTTGATGAACCCTTTGAAAAGTGGCAGATTCAAAGGGGTGAGTTCATTGAGTATTACATCGACAACGGTTATACCGTGGTTGATAACGTAACTATTCCCGAAGATTATGTTGGTGACAAGTATTTCTTCGCGGACGGAGAATTTGTCCTCAATCCGGACTGGAAGCCCTATGTATCGACGGAGGAACGGATTGCGGAACTGGAGGAACTCATTAAAGCACAACGGGAAGAAATCACAATGCTTAACGATACGCTTCTTGAAGTGCTTATGGGATAAAGTCAAAGGAAAGGAGGGTAATACTATGAAGATCAGTGCAAAAGCAAAGTTTTTAGTGCGCAACATCGTACTTGAAAACGTGACCTATTTAGAGGTCATGGATTCTAAGGCTGTGAAAGAAGATGATACTCTCGCAGCGCAGATTGATGCTTACATCAAGGAACAGGGTTTAGAGATCGACAAGACCGTGTAGACGCTTCAAAAGACAGCCCCGCCTCGATAGGTGGGGTTGTCAAAAACCATGTAAAAAACTTAATGATAAAAATTCACTGTAGAGGGGGAATAACCGTGACTAAAATAAAAGCAGTATTCATAAGCTTCTTTTCGGCACTGTCAAGCCTTCTTGGGGTTCTATATATCCCTGTGCTTCTCATGGTGTCGTGTAACGTGATTGATTATTTCACAGGCTTATTTGCTGCACCGGCGAGAGGGGAGAAGATAAGTTCTTCCGTAGGACTCCGCGGGATCGTAAAAAAGATATGCTTGTGGCTGTTGGTTGTTGTCGGCGTAATTGTGGACGAGCTTCTTAAATACACTACCGAGATAATGGGGCTGACGGTTCCGTTCACATTCCTTGTGGCTTGTGTCGTGTGTGTATGGATTATCTGTAATGAGTTGCTTTCCATATTGGAGAATTTAAAGGATATCGGTGTGAAGCTTCCGCCGTTCCTTGAAAAGCTCGTAGTGTATATTAAGAGCAAAGCGGAGCAAAAGGCTGATATAACACCGAAGGAAGGTGAAGAGAATGGGGAAGATTAGTGCAGAAGGCGTAAAACGTTATTGCAAGTCTCTGTTTCTTGCGTGTGCGGTATACCTTTGGGGCGCAAACGCGGAGGTAATAACTAAAAGTTTGTTTGAGTCTCTTAAAAAGACATTCGGAGCAAAAAAGTATGAGAAAATACGTTTTGAGGATGTAGAAGGTAAAATCGGGGCGGACTGTAGCGGTTTTTTAAAACCGTTGTCCGGTAAAGATGATACCGCATCCGGGTACTACTCTTCGTGTCCGGACAGAGGTAAAATTTCACGGATGCCGATGAATAGGATGTGTTTGATTTTCCGTAAGCAGAATCTTAAAATCGTACACGTTGCAATTTATACCGGTGATGGAATGTTGTACGAGATGTATAATGGATGTGAGTACCGGGAGTTTAAGGAATCCGAGTGGGATTGTTATGGTGTTCCGGATTGGATTGAACAGAGCGCGGAACTTGCTGTAGGAGATATGGTATCCGTCGTAGCTCCGTTGCAGAGGTATAATACCGCTATGGATGCGAAAAACGGAATGAGGGCATTAAAGAAAGCCTATGAACCGGGAGTGTACTTCGTTTATAAAATTGATGCGGCAACCGGTTCCGTGAACATCACGAAAAATAAGGGTTCTGCCGGAAGTTGGGTAGTCCTTTAACCGGATTTTGGACCGTGGTATCATGTCGAAAAAGTACATAAATAGCAACAAACTAGCAACACAAAAAGAGAGAAAACCCTTGATTTTCAAGGGTTTTCTTCTCATGAGGGGAGTATAAATATTAATAAGGGGTTATATCGTGCTAAAGACTTAGGGGAATCTTTAACACACTCTTATTGTATTGTACATGTCGACAAAATGCAATTAAAAAAGTATAAACAAATGCAAAAACAAAATAAAGAAAAATAGGAAGAGAACTCAGAATGGTGCATATAGTAAAACGAGAAGAAACGTAAGAATCGAAGTGACAAGTATGTGGATAATTGTAGCAATCCTGACAGATATCTTTTTGTATTTCTTGTTCGGAAGTGAAATCGCATTGGATTTTTTAGGTGGCTATCTGATAGAACTCAGTTTGAGCGTGGATAACTTATTTGTTTTTTTATCCATTTTCACAACATTTTCCGTACCGGAGCAGTTACGTCACAGAGTGTTACATTACGGTATTCTGGGAGCGGCAGTTTTGCGTTTATTGTTCATTGTATGTGGAGCGGCAATGGTATCCCGTTTTGAATGGATTTTATATTTGTTCGGAATGATATTGATTGTAAACGGTATTAAGATGTTTTTGCCCGGAGAAAAACAGGAAAAGGAAATCGGGACATCGCTTGGGATGCGTTTGGTTCGTAAGTTTATGCCGGTAACGGAACAGTTTTGCGGTACATGTTTTTTTGTAATGAAGAAAAAAACAGGAGATACAAAAAAGAAATATCGTTATGCGACACCGTTGTTTGTGGTGTTGGTAGTAATTGAATTGTCCGATATTATTTTTGCCATTGATTCGGTTCCGGCGGTTTTTTCCGTAACAACGAATCCGGTAATTGTATACGCATCGAATATTTTGGCAATTTTAGGATTACGCCAGATGTACTTCGGGTTAGAAAAATTGGCAAAGCGATTTATTTATGTAAAATACGGAATCGCGACGATTTTGGTTTTTACGGGGATTAAGCTTTTTATCGCCGTGTTTGACCGGACAATTTCCACGGCATGCTCCATTTGTTTTATTCTGGCGGTACTTTCTTTCAGCATGTTTGCTTCCTTTCTAGCGACAAAAAAAGGAAGTGTATAAATCAGTGGTATCTGCAAATAATACTCCCTGTAACCGACAACTCAGTCTTAGCAGGAGGTATTTTTATGTCTTATAATAATGAGCATACTCAGAACAATGCAAAGAACAACACCCAGAACAATGCGCAGAACGGTGGTATGAAGAATAACACCCAGAACGGTGTAAACAACAATACTCAGAACAACACTCAGAACTGCCGTAACTGTGCTCGTAACGCAAGCAAGAACGAAAGCAATCGTTAGTTTTTTAGCCGGAGCGGGGCTGTCGCAAGGAAGTTGTGGCGGCTCCTTCTTGCTTTTAGGGCTCTATTCATAAGTCATCGCATTTTTTCATTGGATGTTTGCAAGTCGCAACGCTTCGTCAATCTTCCTCTAACCGTTTCTAAACGTCTCTTCGGGGGCGGCCTCGAGACTTAGAAACGGTAAGAGGTGATATCGACTGTGCTAAGAACGCGACCCTTCGGGAAAAGCAAATACTCAATGAAAGAATGCGATGACTTTTGTTTTAGAGATGTGTTAGAAAGCAAGAGTTCGCCGCAATCGGGTTCAACTATTTCTTTCTTGCGCCGGCTTGTCCGAGAAAGGAGAGTACCGGAAGAGCGGTGACCGGAAAGAAGCGTTTCGGAAAGAGTACCGGAATATCCTTCTCACGGGTAGACATTTTTTGAACTGTTTAGTAGAATATGAAAGGTAAAATAAAAAAATAAATAATTTAAAATAAATTTCCCCTCTTACTGCGTCTAATAGGTGAAAGGAGGCAAGGGAGTTGAACAAAGAAGAGTTTACATATCGTGTGGAAGCCATACGGGGACAGTTGTATAAAACCGCTATGCTATATCTGGGAAGTCATGCGCAGGCACTGGATGCGCTTGATGAAGCAATCTATAAAGGCTTGTGTGGATATAAGAGGCTTCGGAAGCCGGAGTTTTTTACGACTTGGATGACCCGGATTTTAATCAATGAATGTAATAATGAGTTGCGCCGTAGAAAGCGTTTCTGCCCGATAGAGGATTTGCCGGAGACCACGACGGAGGAGTTCGATTCTTTACCGCTAAAGGAGGCTTTACAAAAGCTTCCGAAGGAGTTGAAGGATGTAATTGTGTTACGGTATTTTTCGGGTTTTACTTTAGTTGAGACGGCAGAGTTACTTAAAATCCCGCAGGGAACCGCAGCAACCAGACAACGGAAGGCATTACAGTTGTTACGTTTGGAACTTGGGGAGGAGGGAAATTATGAATAGGAATGATGAGTTTACGGAATTAATGAGGGAGTTGGATGAGAGTGTACCGGAGGTAAGGGAGTCCATTCAAAGAGGAAGTCGCAGAAAGGCAAGAAAGCAATTTTTATATCAGCCGCTTATGAGTTTGGTCGCTGTTTTTGCGGTATTTGTTTTATCGGTTAATTTTTGTGCACCTGTGGCAGAGGCCTGCGCAAAGGTACCGTTTTTAAGAGAATTGGCAGAAGCGGTGAAATTTTCGAAGTCTTTAAGCACTGCGGTGGACAATGAATATGTACAGGAGATGAATCTGAAACAGACAAAAGGTGATGTTACGGTAGAAATTCCCTATCTGATTGTGGATCGGAAGCAGGTGAATGTATTTTACCGGTTTGAGTCGGAGACATATGTGTGTCTGGATGCATACTGTGATCTGTTGGACGAAAACGGTGAAGAGATGAACGGGTATTCCGTTCTTGGGGCAGAACACGGTCTCGCAAATGAAGA
Source organism: Lachnospiraceae bacterium (assembly GCA_017503735.1). Taxonomy (GTDB): domain Bacteria; phylum Bacillota; class Clostridia; order Lachnospirales; family Lachnospiraceae; genus SIG307. The sequence continues at coordinate 34,700 of JAFVSN010000037.1, read as the reverse complement.
ATTGCGTCATGCAAGCATTGATTTTAGTAATAGAGATGTGCCGGGGAAGCTGAATCTTCGTATGGAAATTTATGCGTATGATGAGGAAGGGAACCGAAGTGAATGCATTGATGTATTTGTCTTTTTGTTGGAGTTTGACCCAACCTTTACCGAGCAGGGAAAGAAGTACCCGGTAAATCAATCTTTTATAATAGACGGACAAACGCTTACCGTAACGGAGATAGAGGTGTATCCGACCCATATGCGAATCAACGTAACGGATGCTCCGGAGAATACCGCATGGTTTAAGGGATTAGAGTTTTATGTGGAAAACGGGGAAGGAGAAAGTTTTTCCAATAACGCAAACGGAATGCTATCCTTCGGTTCTTCGCAGGAGGATGATGTGGTGTCCTATTATGCCGAGAGTCCGTATTTCTATGAGGCGGAACATTTGAAGATGGTAATCACCGGCGTTGATTGGTTGGAAAAAGGGATGGAGGAAACTTGGGTAGATTTGAAAACGGAAGAAACCGGGCCGCTTCCGGAGGATACCGTGTTAAAAGAGATTCAAAGAACCGATGACGGTCGTGTAAAGCTGATTTTTGAACAATCACACATCGGTGGAAATTCGTATTGTGCTTCCTTAGGGTATTTCGGCTATGATACGGATGGGAATTTGTACAGTTTTACAGTTATGATGGATGGAGATACGGGTTTGGAAATCGGTGAGGAAGGTCGTATTTCCGTAGGATATCTTCTGGATGAGTATCCTCATGAGGAGATCCGGATGGAGCTTCAGTATTCCGAACGATGCCGGTTGGAGCAGGAAGTTGTGGTGGATTTAAAATAAGGGAGAATAGATAGTAAAATACTGAAAAGCGGTCTATATTCGGGAATCGGGTATCGACCGCTTTTTTTGCTCTAAAGGAAATCTTGCAAGAGAGCTTCTTGGTTCTATATGGTAATACCGGGGTGACGTTACTTACATCCGGTAACGATTATATTGTCCGTATAAACGAAACCGGTTTCTGTTCATATAATATAAAAGGGAAAGGATTTCCCTTACCGTTCGAAAGGAGGCGTATGGAATGTACCGATATGTAATAACCTTAGGAGAATGGAAAAAGTTACAAGCAAAAGGGAATGCACGACTTGTGGATGTACGGGAAGAGGAAAGGTATCAGAAAGGGCATATTCCCGGTGCAATCTCAGTTCCTTATTCGGAGGAACCGGATTTTTTGAATAGATTTCAAAAAAGAGAAGTTATTGTAGTATGTTGCGATCGAGGAAATTTAAGTGCGAAGGTTACTCTGCGGATGCGAAAGGCAGGATATGCGGCCTACAGTTTGGCAGGAGGCTATGAAGGATATCGACGTTTTCAAAAATAGAGTTTCTTTTTTTGACCGAGTATGATAAGATGATACAAAAGCATCATGATGATAAGGTCAGAAAGGACAAAGGAATGGCAGAGTTGTTTGAGTTTCTGACTCCGTGTCACTTTGGCACGGAGTCTGTTTTGAAAAAAGAAATTACGGACTTGGGATATGAGATAAAAGCGGTAGAGGACGGTAAGGTCAGCTTTGTAGGAGATGTGACCGCAATTCCGCGGGCGAATATTTTTCTGCGTACTACGGAGCGCGTGCTTTTGGTGGTGGGGCGGTTTAGGGCAACTACCTTTGAGGAACTGTTTGAGAAGACCAAGGCATTACCGTGGGAACGGTATATTCCGGAGAACGGCAAGTTTTGGGTGACGAAGGCAAACTCGGTAAAGAGTAAGCTGTTCAGCCCGTCGGATATCCAGCGTATTATGAAAAAGGCTATGGTAGAGCGCATGAAGCAGAGCTACAAGAAGGAATGGTTTCCGGAGGATGGGGCACCGTTCCCGATTCGCGTGTCTATTCTAAAGGATGAGGTAACGGTGGGGTTGGATACCTCCGGTGAGTCCTTGCATAAGAGAGGCTATCGTAAGCTCAGCTCCAAGGCACCGATTACGGAGACCTTGGCAGCGGCACTGATTTTACTGACTCCGTGGAGGGAGGATCGCATTTTGGTGGACCCGTTCTGCGGCAGTGGTACCATACCGATTGAAGCGGCTATGATCGGAGCAAATATTGCACCGGGCATGAATCGTGAGTTTCTTTCCGAAGATTGGATGCACCTTGTGCCGAAGAAGCTTTGGTACGATGCCGTTAATGAGGCGGAGGATTTAATTAAACGGGATGTAGCGATGCAGATTCAGGGCTATGACATTGACGGTGATATGATAAAGGCGGCGCGACAGAACGCAGAGGATGCGGGAGTGCTTGACTACATCCATTTCCAGCAGCGACCGGTCAGCCAGTTAAGCCATGCGAAGAAATACGGATTTGTGATTACGAATCCGCCGTACGGAGAGCGTCTGGAGGAGAAAAAGGCGCTTCCGGCACTGTATCAGGAGTTCGGAAAGGCCTTCGCGGGACTGGACAGTTGGTCCTGTTATATGATTACCTCTTATGAGGAGGCCCAGAAGTATTTCGGTCGTCAGGCGGACAAGAACCGTAAGATTTACAACGGCATGTTAAAGACTTATTTCTATCAATTTATGGGACCGCGCCCGCCGAAGAAGAAGCCGGAGCAGTAGGGCGTAATAAAAGAAAAAGATGGGATTTTAAAGAGAAGATAACAAGCGTCTGTACTTGGAGAAGACAGCCAAGAGAGGGCGCTTTGTTTCGGCAAAGGAATAGTATGAGGTCAGAATATATGAAAGAAACAAGAAAGCGTCGGCTGAATTTCGGTATGGCAGGAGTCATCCTGGCATTGGCGTGGCCGACCATGTTGGAGCAGTTAATGCAGACTGCTGTGCAATATATCGACACTGCCATGGTGGGCAGTCTGGGAACTCAGGCGACCGCAGCGGTAGGTGCCACCACCACGGTAAATTGGCTGGTGGGCAGTACCATATCTGCGGTAGGTGTGGGATTTTTGGCGTACATAGCAAAAGCATTGGGAGCCGGTGATAAAGAGGCCGCGAAGAAGGCGGCGTCTCAGGCTTTGCTTGCAGTATTGGTAGTAGGTGTTGCGGTCACATTGATTACTGTAGGGCTATCCGGTCAGATTCCGAAATGGATGCAGGTGGATGAAAGCATTCGGGATTTGGCAGGAACTTACTTTTTGATTTTATATTTGCCGATGCTGTTCCGAACCGCCAGTGTAATTTTCGGTACGGTACTCCGGGCGGCGGGAGATACGAAATCTCCTATGAAAATCGGCGTGGTGGTGAATCTGGTCAATGTAATATTGAACTTTTTACTGATTTATCCGACCAGACAATTACATGTTTTTTCTTTTGAATTTACTATGTGGGGCGCGGATATGGGCGTCATCGGTGCGGCGGTGGCCAGTGCTATTGCATTTACGGTAGGCGGTGTTTTGATTACGATTGTGCTTTGGAGGCATCCGCAGGTTTCTCCGAAGGGGGAGTCCTTGCGACCGGATATGAGAATTATTAAGCCGTGTCTTCGTGTGGCAATGCCGAATCTGTTTCAGCGATTCGGTACATCGCTGGGCTATGTGGCCTTTGCGTCTATGATAAATGCGCTTGGAGATGTGTCTACAGCGGCCCATACCATTGCAAATACGGTGGAGTCAGCCTTTTACATTCCGGGTTACGGTATGCAGACGGCGGCGGCTACGTTAGCGGGCAATGCCTACGGTGCCAACGATGAGAAGCGGCTGAAAGAATTGGCGCGAATGTTCTTTCCGATTGAGATTGCTTTAATGGTTTTCTCGGGAGCGGCACTATTTTTCTCGGCACCGGCTTTGGTGGGAATATTCTCTGACTCCGAGGAGGTTATTAACCTCGGAACCACGGTGCTTCGTATGGTGGCGGTATCGGAACCGTTTTATGGATTCTCCATTATTATGGAAGGTATGATGCAGGGCGTCGGTGAGACGAAGCGGCCGTTTGTGTATAACATTGTGGGCATGTGGTTGGTGCGCATTGTGGGTACTTTCATTTGTACGAGCTTCTTTGATTTGGGACTGGTGGCAGCCTGGGCGTGCATGATTGCGCACAATCTGTTCCTGTTTGTGCTGTTTTTGATTTGTTATGCCAAGGGGCGGTGGAATCCGTTCCGGAAGGTACGGGAAGCGTAAGGCTGAGAGCGGTGCGCTTTGCAGAGCATTATCGAAAATTTTATAAGAACAGATTCAGAGGACTCTCAGTTTTTGAGAGTCCTTCAATTAAAATAAGATATGGTTTTTCCACAAAGTTTCCTGTATGATTTAGTCAAGAAGCTTCTTGGAAATGTGTTAACGGTATGATGTGAAGTGAATCGGAGTGACACGACAGAAAGAGCAAATCAGGTGGCGCGCGTCGGATTTGCGGATGAATAAAAGGAGAATAGAGCATGAATAAAATATTAGCAAAGAATCTCAGAAAGCTGAGACAGGGAAAGCGATTGACTCAGGAGTATGTAGCGGAGCGATTGGGGGTAAGTGCCCAGGCGGTGTCCCGTTGGGAAACGGGAGCTACCTTACCGGACGTTTTGCTGTTGCCGGAGATTGCAAGATTGTATGAGGTGTTGGTGGATGATTTGTTTAAGGAGGATTTGCAAGAATACGGAAAATTGTCCGACCGGTTGGTGGCGGTGTACTGTGATACTTATAAAAATGATGATTTCATGGCAGCGGTAAAAGAGTATGAACGAATGGAACGGGAAGGTAGCATGGAGGCAGGTGATTATCACGGACGTGCTTCTTTGTATGGAAATATGTTATGGGTTTGTAAAAGAAGAATGATGGAAGATTCGGATAAAACCATGGAGCTGAGCAAGGGAAATAATCCGGAGCTTTATTTTAGCGCAAAATTCGGAAAGGTGGGTAATCGATGCGTTCATACAGCGGAAGGTCCGCAATGTGTTGAAGAACAGCTGCAGGCGGTAAAAGAGCATCCGGAGGATTGGATGGAATGGGCATGTCTGGAGGCTGCCTATTACTGGACAAAGCAATATGAGGAGTGCTATCGGGTAGCAAAGGAAGCGATTGCGAAATTCCCGGAGGAATCGGAGCTTTATTGTCTTGCCGGGGATGCGTGTAAGGAATTGGGAATGTATGCCGATGCATACCCGTACTGGGAGAAGCGTTATGAGTTGAAACCGCAGATGTTAGATTCCTTATTTTCCATCGCATTTTGTCGTGAGGAACTGGGAGAATATGATAAGGCTTACGAGGCGTGGATGAGGATTGTCGGTATAATGAACGAGCGGCGGGGGGATTATGATATTGCGGTGAAGTTCCCGATGAGAAAGGCAGATGAATGTAAGGCGAAGATGGGGAAACAGGAGTAAAGACATGGTTCGCATCTGTGGCGTGGCTGCGGATGCGAACCTTCTGTATTTATCGGTAAAAAGTGAGATTTTACCGAGCTTTACTTTGATGAAACTCTTAGAAACTGAGAAAATTCACTTAAATTGTGATATGGATTTTTTGTATACTTTCCTGTATGATAAAGTCAAGAAGTCTTCTTGAAGTTGTGATGGAATGCAAATCCGGTAACGCGTGCCGGATTTGCGGAGTGATAAAAGGAGAGTATAGAATGAACGATAATTTTTCAAAGAATCTCAGAAAGCTGAGACAGGAGCAGAAGATGACCCAGGAGCAGGTGGCGGAAAAGCTTGGGGTAAGTGCCCAGTCGGTGTCACGTTGGGAAACGGGAGCGACATTTCCGGATGTGATGATGTTACCGGAACTATCGAAATTGTATGGTGTGCTGGTGGATGATTTGTTTAAGGAAAGCCCGCAGGGATACACCAATTTGGCGGACCGGTTGTTGGCGGTGTATGAGGATACTTATAAGCATGATGATTTTATGACGGCGTATCAGGAATACCAGCGAATGGAAAAAGAAGGCACCATGACGGCGGAGGATTATCGGGGATATGGTTGGCTGCATAATGTAATGAGAGGTGTTTGTAAAAAGAAAACATTGGAGTACTACGGAAAGTCAATGGAACTGAGCAAGGAAAATGATACAGAGTTTTACTATCTTATGAAAGGTTGTATGATTTCTGTCCGTGCTGATTTGGGAGAGGGCCAGAGGTGTATTGAGGAGCAGTTGCAGGCAGTAGAGAATGAACCGGAAAATGTGGGAGAACTGGTTTCCTTAGTATGTGCTTATTATTGGGCAAAACAGTATGAGGAATGTTACAAGGTGGTGAAGGATGCCATTGCAAAATATCCGGAGGACCCTCGCTTTTACGGTTACGCCGGGGATGTATGTGCAGAGCTGGAAAAGTATGATGAGGCATTTCCATATTGGGAAAAGCATTTGGAATTGCAGTCAAGATGGTTGGAGTCCTTAGTTGCCATTGCGTTCTGTCGGGAGAAGCTGGGAGAATACGACAAGGCCTATGAGGCTTGGATGAGGCTGGTGGATATGTTGCTTGAAAAAGGTTCTGATGTAAGTGCAAATTGGCCGAGAGAGCAGGCGAAACGGTGTAAAGAAAAGCTGGAAAAGCAGGAGTAAGAGAAAAAGGTCGTATCTGTGGCGAGGACTGCGGATGCGACCTTTTTATGTATATAAGAATGTCATGGCTTATAATATTGAAAAACAGTTGACAGATAGTAATCTTGTGGTATAATTAAAGTGAACATCCGCAAAACATAAAAAAAGCGGAGGAATATTAAAACGGAGGTGAGAGGATGTTATATACTTATCAGGAGTGTATAGAGAAATACGGGTCTGATTATCAAATGCGTAAAGTAATTGAGAAGGGTGAGTTATTTCAATTAGAAAAAGGGATATATTCGGACACGCAATATGCATCAGAGGAAGAGATTCTTGCGAAAAAATATCCGGACGCTATTTTAACGATGGATAGCGCATTTTATCATTATGGTCTGACAGATACAATTCCGGATTATTCCCATTTGGCAACAGACCGGGATGCATCTAAGATGAAGGATAAACGTGTAAAGCAGTGTTTCTTGCCCAAGGAAGTGGTGAAACTGGGAGTAGTTAGGGAAAAACAGATTGACTATGAGATTAAGATTTACAGTAAGGAGCGTATGCTGATTGAAGTTGTGCGAAATAAGTCAAAACTACCTTACGATTACTACAAGGAGATAATCGGACGATACAGAAAGCTGGTAAACGAGTTGGATATTCAGGAAGTACAGGAGATGGCAGCGGCTTTTCCGAAGAGTAGTAAGATTATAGAGCGGTTAGAGTCGGAGGTGTTTTAGTGTATAATATTAGGGATTGGGTAGAGAGATTTGTAGAAGAGGGATATTCCAGAAAAAATGCAGAAGCACGTGTCTGTCAGGATATTATTTTGATGGCAATCGCAAACAGTTCCTTATGTCGTAATGTTACGATAAAAGGTGGAGTAGTAATGCGCAGTGTAACAGGAAATATCAGACGAGCTACGCAGGATATAGATATTGATTTTATTCGGTATTCTTTAGAAGATGAATCCATAAAGAGGTTTATACAAAGAATGAATTGTGTAGATGGAATTACGATACAATCCGTCGGTGCGTTTGAAGAACTCAGCCAACAAGAGTATCATGGGAAACGTGTTGATGTAATAATCCGGGATTTGTTCGGAAATGTGGTAAAAAGTAAAATTGATTTAGGCGTACATAAGCAACTTCAGATTGAGCAAGAGGAGTATTGCTTTGATGTATGTATTCAAGAGGATGGGGCCAGTCTATTGATTAATTCAATGGAGCAGATGCTTGCAGAAAAGTTACGTTCGCTATTAAAGTTCGGTTTCTTTTCTACGAGATTTAAAGATGTATTTGACATTATATATTTGAAGGATTTGGTGTCGGTTAGTGAATTGAAGAAGTGTCTTGCAGTATACATATATGAAGATTCCGGTATGAGGGAAAATGATATTTTTGACATTAGAAATCGTTTAAGATCCATATTTGATAATAAACGGTATATAGAGAATGTAAAGAAATCAGATAAAAATTGGTTGGAGATTCCTATAGAAGAAGCAGTAGAAGGAATATGTGCGTTTTTTGACGGGGAAGAACTTGAGTAATGCAGGTTACAAATTTGAAAAAGTAACGAGTAAGCCTTAATGAATAAAAGACTTACTCGTTGCTTAGTTATTGGAGTTTTCAGGAAATGGTAATCACTATATCTTACATCTCCTCCGGACACTCCATGCCAAGCAATTCGCATCCGTCTGTTAATACCTTTTGTACTAAGTCCGTCAGAACCAGACGGGCTTTTTTCTCATGCTCCTCGGCATGAAGAATGGAACATTCATGGTAGAATTTATTAAAGGCGGCGGCAACGGAAATCAGATACCGTGCGATAACGGACGGTTCGTAACGCTCGGCGGCGGCCTGTACCGCGTCGTTGTAACCGGACAGCGTCTTGATTAAGGCATAGCTGCAGTCGTCGGTGAAAACGGAAAAATCAATATCCGCAAGCGTGTCTTTTGCTATGCCAGCGGAGGTGTCGGCAATATCGGCGGTATCGGAGCAGAAATTGCCTTTCCGCAACACGCTTTTTGCCCGGGCACAGGTGTACTGCACATAAGGGCCGGTGGTGCCGTCAAAGCTTAAGACCTCGTCCCAGGAGAATTCTACGTTTTTGATACGCTGGTTAAAGAGGTCGTGGAAAATAACCGCGCCCACGCCTACCATCCGCGCCACGGATTCTTTGTCTGTTAGGTTCGGATTTTTTTCTTCGATGGCGGCAAGGGCACGGGAAATGGCTTCCTTTAAAATATCCTCGGCGTAGATGATGTGTCCGCCACGGGTGGAAAGCTTCAAGCCTCCGAGACTTACCAGACCGTAAGGAATGTGCACCAGAGAGTCTGTCCAATCATAGCCCATGAGCTTCACTGCCTGAAAGACCTGTTTAAAGTGAAGGCTTTGTTCGAGACCTGTAACATAGAGACATTTGTCAAAGTCATAGGTTTCCTTTCGGTACAGGACAGCTGCAATGTCACGGGAGTGGTAGATGGAACCGCCGTCATTTTTCAGGATAAGGCAAGGTGGCATATCATAGGCCGACAGGTCAATGATTTTGGCTCCCTGACTTTCCGTAAGAAGGTTCTTTTCCGTGAGTTCTGTGACCAGTGCCGGGACTTTTTCCCGGAAGAAGCTCTCTCCGGTGTAGGAGTCAAAGGACATGTGGAGTAGGTTGTAGACACGCTCAAATTCAATCATACTGATGTCCTTGAACCAATTCCAGAAAGAAAGTGCTTCCGGATCGTTTTGCTCCATTTTCACAAACCAGGCGCGGGCATCCTCTGTCAGTTCCGGATGTACCTTTTCTTCGGCATTAAACTTCACATAGATCCGAAGCAATTCTTCGATTCCTTTTTCTTCTACTTGTTCTTTGCTGCTCCAAAGCTTATAAGCGACAATGAGCTTTCCGAACTGGGTACCCCAGTCGCCTAAGTGGTTAGTACGAACCACATGCCAGCCCAATTTGTCAAAAATTTTATACAGAGAATTGCCGATGACAGTGGTACGCAAATGACCTACATGAAAGTTTTTGGCAATGTTGGGAGAGGAGTAGTCCATGCATACGGTTTTGCCGGTGCCCGGTTGGTCTACACCTAAAGTCTCGGTTTGTAGTTTGAGAAGACAGTCCTTGGCGTAAGCGGTGCGGTTAAAAAAGAAGTTGCAGTAGCCGCCCACGGTTTCGATACGGTCAATTCCAAGCATGGTAAAAACCGGAAAAAGAGCGGATTTTATATCCTCTGCAATAAGCGCAGGGCTTTTTCGCAAGGCTTTGGCAAAGGAAAAGCAAGGCAGGGCAAAGTCGCCCATGGCTGCTTCCGGAGGGACTGCCAACAGTTCTGCGACGGTGTCCGCGGAAATGCCCGGAAGTGCAGTCGTGATGTGGTTACAAAGTGTTGTTTTCATAAGAAACCTCCTAAGTGATGATGTTTTGAAAGGTTGCAAACGTAACAAGGAATCGCATATAGTGGGGGGCGGATTTCGGAAACAAAAAAGAACCGCAAGGCTCGCATCTGCGAAATCCGTTGCGGTTCCATGTCTCTATGAATTCTTTCACAGCACCGCACGGCCACAAGACGTACTCTCTTGTAACCGTGCGATAATACACAAGGCTACAAGAGCATACGTCTCTGTCTGCGTCTTAAGCTGTTCTGCAAGAATGGATTCATAGCAGTTGTCCTTTCAAAAAATTTAGGTGTATCATAACACGGAATGAAAAAGATTGCAAGCAGTTTTTTTAAAATCGGAGAGAAAGATAAAAGCGCTATTCTTCCTTTGTTACACTTCTTCGATACTCTGTCGGGGTCTTTCCTGTTTGTTCTTTAAACTGCCGCATAAAGTGAATCTCACTGTGGTAGCCGCAGGTGTCCGCAATCTGATACACCGGAAGGGTAGTGGAGGACAGGAGGTAACAGGCATATTCCGTCCGGGCACGGATCAGGTCCGCGATGACACCGGTGCCGTAGAGCTTCCGGTAGATGTGCTGGAAAGAGGAACGACTAAGGCCCGCCTCTTTTGCCAGTTCGTCCGGGGAGTGGTATAAATACGGCTCATTATACATCTGGCTGCGGATGCGGTTAAACAGGAGAAAGTGTGGGTCACGATGCCGGATGGCCTCGAATTCTTCACTCAGATAGTTAAAAAACAGGCGTAGATACAGGGTTAAATTTTCCTGCTTTAACGGATGGGGAGAGTGGAACTCGTAGGCGATGGATTCCAGTAGTTTTGAAAGCTGCTCTATGTTTTTGAGAAACACCGGCGTATCAAAGGGAATCCCCAGTTCTTTTAAGTGTGCCAGATCACGTTCGTTTAAAGTCAGATGTACCCAGTCGTCGGTGTAGTCGGTGTCGGTAGCTCCGTAATGTTGTGGGGTGCCGTTGTCGTACAAAATAAAATAAGGCTCTGTCGTGATATGTTCCGTTTCGTTAAGGACGAGGCGGGACGGTGTAAATACAAGAAGAAGTAACCAGTCTCCGGAACCGAAAGGACGATCGATATGGAAAGAGGTGTCGTGGGTATGGTGATAGCCTGTTTTTTTTATCTGCATGAGGTCCGGCTCCTTTCTTTTGTACGTTTTTTGCTTTTTTAATAGCATATCATAAAAAATAAGTTTGCACAATATGTTAGTTTTTTTGCAACATCGTGTATGTACAACAAGAAAAAGGATGATACAATAAAATTATGATAATACGCCGAAAAGACGGCGGATTTTACAGAAGGAAGGAGTTTCTTATGAAGGCAAAGCTTAGTTTAAGTAAGGACAAGATTGTTAGTAAGATTGATGACAGACTGTACGGTTCCTTTATTGAGCATTTGGGACGTGCGGTGTACGGCGGCATTTACGAGCCGGGTCACGAGACCGCGGATGACATGGGATTTCGTGGGGATGTATTGGAAACCATTAAGGAGATGAAGATTCCGTTAGTTCGTTATCCGGGCGGTAATTTCGTTTCCGGTTATCGTTGGGAAGACGGTACCGGTGATAAGGCAAAACGTCCGCGTCGTTTGGAGCTGGCTTGGGGCACCATCGAGACGAACCAGGTGGGTATCGACGAGTTCCAGGAATGGGCAAAGCGTGTGGGCAGTGAGATTATGATGGCGGTAAACTTAGGTACCAGAGGTGCGGAGGAAGCAGGAAATCTTGTAGAGTACTGTAACGCCGTAACGGATACTTATTTTGCGGACATGCGTCGTAAAAACGGTTTTGAGGAGCCGTTCGGTATTCGTACCTGGTGCCTCGGTAACGAGATGGACGGTCCGTGGCAGATTTGTCACTTGGAGGCAAAGGATTACGCAAGAAAGGCTTGTGAAGCTGCAAAGATTATGAAGTGGACCGACCCATCCATCGAATTGGTTGCTTGTGGTAGCTCCGGCAGCGGTATGCCGACCTTCGGAGAGTGGGAAGAGACCGTGTTGCGTGAGTGCTATGAGCACATTGATTATATTTCCTTACATAGCTATTACGGCAATCGTAACGATAATACAGAGGAGTATCTGGGCAGTTCCATCGATATGGATCAGTTCATTGAGAAGGTAGTTGCGATTTGTGATAAGATTAAGGAAGAAAAGAAGAGCGAGAAGGACATTCACCTTTCTTTCGACGAGTGGAATGTATGGTTCCATTCCAATGAAGCGGATAAGCAGATTCCGCGTTGGAGTATTGCTCCGCCGCAGTTGGAGGATATTTACAACATGGAGGATGCGCTGGTTGTAGGTAGTTTGTTGAACTCCCTCATTAACCATTCCGACCGTGTAAAAATCGGTTGTCTGGCACAGCTTGTCAATGTTATTGCTCCGGTGATGACCGTAACCGGCGGTAAGCTTTGGTTACAGACCACCTTCTATCCGTATATGTATGCTTCCCGTTACGGACGCGGTACTGCTCTTAAGGCTACCTGTGAGTGTGAAAAGTATGCAGCGGGCAAGTGGGATGCCATCCCGTATGTAGACTGTTCCGCAGTATACAACGAAGAAGCAGGCGAAGTGGCCGTATTCGTAGTGAACAGAAATATGAAGGAAAGTGTTACTTTAGATCTTGGTTTCGAAGGATTTGCCGTAGAGAGTGTTCTGGAGCATAAGATTTTGAACCATGACGATATGAAGGCGACCAATTCCGTAGACACTCAGGAGGTAGTTGCCCGCGACGGTAATGCAAAGGCTGATAGCGTAGAGCTGGAGCCACACTCCTACAATATGATTCGTTTGAAAGTGAAGTAAGTAAAAATAATGAAATAAGCCCAAAGGCCGTGGATTTGTAATTCACGGCCTTTGGTTGTTAATGTGAATATTTTCAGAAAAAATGCAAGATAATGTGTTAAAAATGAATTGACAAAAGTGGCTGAAAAACTGTAAAATATATTATATACCACAAAGATGTCTGAATTGTGAAAAATATGGAAGGGACATAGGAGGAAGAGGGCATGAAGTACATAACGGAAGATTTATCAGTAAAAGAGAATGCAACAAAAAGCATGAATAAGACGGTCCTTACAGGCATGTCTGTTATGAATGCGGTAATTGCGGTGGCATACGTATTGGAAGTTTTTAAAGGTGCAAGGGAATTGGGAAGTTATTTGATTATTGCGACGTTATGCGTGCTTCCGTGTTTGATTTCCTTCCTTCTTTTTTCACGGAAAAAGGAGTCGGTGGCAATCCGTTATGTTTTGGCGGTGGGATTTGCGTTACTCTATACTTACATTATGTTGACTACTACGACAAACCTCGCTTTTTGTTACGTTATTGTGGCATACGTTATTTTGATGACGTTTATGGACAATAAAGTGTTGACCGGAATGGGTGTATGGGCAATTGTAGTAAACCTGATTGTAGTGGTGAAAAAGATTATGGCAGGAATTATGGTGGGAACGGAAATGACAGAAGCAGAGATTGTCGTTGCATGTTTGTTATTGACGGAATTGTTTACCATACTCGCACTTAAGAAAATTAATTTGATTAATCAGGCAAATATAGAGAGGGCTGAATTACAGCAACAGCAATCCGAAGAAATTTTACAGAATACTTTGGAAGTAGCAGCGGCTATGACGGAGAATATTAAGGCTTCCGTAGAAGAAACGGAAGGGCTGAAGGAGGCAATCGGTGAAACACAGCGTGCCATGGAGTCGCTTACGGACGGTGCAAGAGACGGTGTGGACGCAATTCAGATTCAGAAGCAGAATACGGAAACCATCGGTTCCAATGTAGAACAGGTAGATGAAGTGGTAGGCTCTATTGTTTCCGAGGTACAGAATGCGGAAGAAAACTTAAATAAAGGCAATGAAGTAATGAAAGAGTTATTGAGCCAGGTACAGGTATCCGGCGAGTCCGGCGCATTGGTAGCGGAAAAGATGGGGGAATTAAAAGAGAATGCGGATAAGATGCAGACGATTATGGGACTTATCAGTGATGTGGCAAATCAGACCGGACTTCTTTCTTTAAATGCCAGTATCGAGGCGGCAAGAGCAGGAGAGGCCGGAAAAGGATTTGCGGTGGTTGCATCGGAAATTTCTAAGCTGTCCTCCCAAACCAATGAGGCGACAGGTGAGATTAATGCGTTAATCGGTAGTATTGTAAATTCTATTGCAGCAGTTACGGAGTCCATGGAGCGTTTGTTGGAAAGTAGCCGTTTGCAGAATCAGTATGTAGATGATACGGCAGACAATTTTGAGCAGATACACAACAGTACCCAGAATATTGTAGAGCAGGTTTCTAAATTAAAGGAAACCGTAGATGTAGTAACTGCAGCAAATGCACAGGTATCCGAGGGTATTGTGAATGTGGAAGCAGTGACACAGAAGGTAATGGAAGAAGCAAACGAGACGTTGGAAAGCTGCAACACGAACTTGCAGAGTATTGCGAATGTTGCAAATCTTATGGAACGTTTACAAGAAAATGCGGAGAAGCTGCAGGCAGAATAAGAGCTGTGTCATAATGTAGATAAGAGTTTATATCGGCAAAATGATTCTATACTTTTGATAGTGTAGGCGTTTTGCCGATCTTATGTTAAGAGGAGGATGCCCCATGATTCTGAGTGTCAGTCGAAGAACCGATGTTCCGAGCTGCTTTTCGGACTGGTTTTTTGCTCGAATGAAAGAAGGTTTTGTGTATATGCGCAATCCTATGAATTCGAAGCAGATCAGCAAGTTGGAATTGTCACCGGAAACGGTGGACTGCATTGTCTTTTGGACAAAGAATCCGGAACCGATGCTTGCCCGACTTTCGGAGTTGGAACCTTATCCGTTTTATTTTCAGTTTACCCTGACAAGTTACGGAGCAGATATCGAAGCGAACATACCACATAAACGTGAGGTTATGATTCCCGTATTTCAAAGACTTTCCGAAGCAATCGGGAGTAAGCGGGTAATCTGGCGGTATGATCCGATTTTATTTACAAACCGATATACGCCGGAGTATCATGTAAAAGCCTTCCGGCAGATGGCAGAAGCACTTTCCGGGTATACCGAAAAATGTGTCATCAGTTTTGTGGATACTTATGCCAAGAATAAGAAGAAATTGCAGGAGCTGGGGGTATATGATTTGTCCAAGGAAGAAACGGAAGCTTTTGCAAAGAAGTTGTGCGAGATAGCAAGGGAAAACGGTATGATGATGGCAAGCTGCGCGGAGCAGATTGATCTTTCACATTGCGGGATCGTACATAATGCCTGCATTGATAAAGTGTTGATTGAGGAAATCACAGGGGCTAAGTTAAAGGGCGCAAAGGATAAGAACCAACGCGGAGAATGCGGCTGTATGGAAAGCATCGATATCGGCACCTATCACACCTGCGGAAACGGTTGTGTATATTGCTATGCGAACCACAGTGAGGAAAAGGTTAAGGAGAACTTAAGAAAGTATGATGTGCATTCTTCGATTTTGTGTGGTAAGATAGAAGAAAGTGATAAGGTGACAGAGCGGAAAGTGGTGTCGTTGAAAGAAAAACAATTTACATTGTTTGAATGATAGGATACCGGGATGACAGAAAGGAGTAAGATTATGAAGAGAACTTTACTTGTCATTGATATGCAGAACGATTTTATCGATGGTGCACTCGGCACGACGGAAGCGCAGGCAATTGTACCGAAGGTAAAGGAAAAGATTGAGGAATATTTTGACCGTGGGGACGAAATTATTTTTACGAGAGATACCCATGGGAAAAATTATCTGGAGACTCCGGAGGGTAAGAAGCTTCCGGTGGTACATTGTGTGAAGGACACCAAGGGATGGGAAATTGCGGACGGATTAATGGTGCCGGGAGCGGTTGTGGTAGATAAGCCGAATTTCGGGTATCCGGACTGGAAGAAGAACTTTTTCTTTGAAGAAGTGGAGCTAATCGGTCTTTGTACCGATATTTGTGTGGTGTCCAATGCGTTGATATTAAAGGCACAGTTTCCGGATGCGGACATTTCTGTAGACAGTACCTGTTGTGCGGGAGTATCCCCGGAGAGTCATGAGGCGGCTCTTACGACCATGAAGATGTGCCAGATTGAAGTGAAGTAAAAGAGAATAGACATAAGTTGCTTAAAGATTACGAAGAAATGTATAAACGGAAGATGGGGGAGTTATATGGAATTATTAATTGAACTGATTGTTGAATTTATTTTTGAAGGTCTTGTGGAAGGGTCTTTGGTTGGGATGGAGTCTAAGAAGGTGCCTATGTCTTTGCGTATTCTGGCGGCAGTTGTTCTATCTGCTTTGTTGATCGGAGTCGGTGTTATCTTTGTTTTTCTGGGACTGACTGATGACAGTGTGGCGCTTCGGATTCTGTTAGGAGTTGTATTTGCGGGACTGTTCGGTGGCCTGACCTGGAAGATCTGCAAGGTGTTTAAAAAGAAAAGACAGTAGCCGGTTTGTTGACAATTCAAAGCGGATATGGTATAACATTCCGAGGATAAGGACCGCCCTTTCGCAGAAGCGGATAGGGCGGAATTCATTTTGGGAGAGACTGTTATGCTTTGGATTTGGCTGACTCTTTTCTATGGCGTGATTAAAGGAACACGGGAAATTATAAAGAAAAAATCCATGGAAAAGAATACGATATTGGAGGTGCTGTTTGTTTATACCCTCCTTTCTTTTCTGATGGTAACACCGGGAGTAACAAAGGCAGGCGGTGTGCCGTGGCAGGATATGCTATGGATTGCGGTAAAATCCTTTGTTATCTTTGTGGCGTGGATTTTCAGTTTTAAGGCTATCAAAAAGATGCCCATCAGCTTGTATGGCTTGTTGGATTTGTCCCGGGTGATTTTTTCTACATTGATGGGTGTGATTTTTCTCAGAGAGGCAATGTCCTTCCGGCAGACGGTAGGTCTGCTTCTTGTATGTGCGGGGCTTTTATTGTATCGGTATCAGACGGGAGGAAGGCGCCTTTTTATGAAAAAAGGCAGAGACGGAGAACTGTTGAAAAAAGAACCGGCAGAGAAAGTGGGATTTAAAATAGTCTGTTTTGCGCTGTTGTCCTGCTTGTTAAACGGTGTATCCGGCACCATGGACAAGGTACTGATGCGACGGATGAGCAGTACCCAGTTGCAGTTTTGGTATATGCTGTTTTTGGTGTTGTTTTATTTGTTATATATTGTTATTACCAAGACTAAAATTCGGTTATGGAGTGCGTTAAAGAATTATTGGATTTGGATTTTAAGTTTGATTTTTGTTATTGGTGACAAGGCCCTGTTTCTTGCAAATCAGTCCCCGGACAGTAAAGTGACGATTATGACGTTGTTAAAGCAGGCGGGATGTATTGTAACGATTTTAGCCGGAAAGTTTATTTTTAAAGAGAAGAATATCGGATATAAGTTATTTTGCGCCGGGGTGATCATTGCCGGAATCGTGTTGTCGGTAGCAATGAAGTAGTTTTTTTGCAAATAGGTTTATGAATGAACACGGAAAATAGAATATATGTATAAATAGGACCTTCTTTCCAAATACTAGGGATAAAATAAGATGGAAAGAAGGTATTTTTTATGCAGGAAGACACCAGAAAGTTATTACAAGAGTGTAACTCCGGTTGTAAGATGGCCATTAACAGTATGAATCAGATTCAGGATTACACTACTTCCGAGGGGCTTGCCACACTGATTCGTGAGAGCAAGGAACGCCATGAAAAATTGGAAGCGGAGAGTGCAAAGCTCTTAGAGGAAAACGGGGAATATGAGAAGGACCCTGGGGTGATGGCATCTGCCATGTCCTGGCTGACCACCGAAATGAAGATGCTTGTGAAAAGAAGCGATACCGAGATTGCAAAAATCATGATGAACGGTTGTAACATGGGAATTCAGACCATTACAGAGAAGGCGCATGAATTTGAAAATGCGTCCGAGGAAAGCAAGAAGTTAGCGGAACGTCTTGTAAAAGAAGAAGAAGATTTCATGGAGAAGTTGAAAGAGTATTTGTAAAGTAAATGGGGAAAAGGCTGTCGCGAGGCAGCCTTTTTTATTTGACAAGAGAGAAAGGGATTGATATTATGGTAGATAATATATGTCTAACGAAGGAGAGGTTAGAATGGAGATTAAAAAGTGTACGTTAGATGATGTGTCGCAGTTGGCAGGACTTAATAAACAACTATTACCTTGGAATGAGCGTGGAATGAAGTTTTGGGAAAGCTGTGGATTTAAAGAAATCAGCAGATATATGAGGTTTGAGAAATAGAGTGAGGGAGTATAGCAGAAGGGAGTAAGCGGATGGAAATCAAGGAATACACCAACACGGAATCGGAACAAAACGAAGTCCTACATTTTTTAGAAGCGGTGCTTCCGGAATCCGGAAGGAATCTGGATGCTGATGCAATCAAACAGTATGTGAAAAGTTTAGAGGAGTTTGAAAAGGTATGGTGCTTATATGACGGAGTCACCCTGATAGGTACTGTAGGCTTGCGAGGTTTGGATGAGGCAAAATGTGAATTGAAAGCACTTTATTTATACAGCAAATATCACGGACAAGGCTTGGGATATCGGTTATTGGTTGCGGCTCTGGAGGCGGCAAAGCAGGCAGGCTATGAGGCTATATATCTGGACACGATTTCTACGTCTGAAAGGGCGATACGCTTATATAAAGCAGTAGGCTTTACGGAGATCGCACCGTATAAGGAAACCATAAGGTCGGATGTGTTTATGAAGAAGTTGTTGTAGGGGTAATAAGGTGTAAGGCATATTTTAAAGAACGGAGGCAGATACAGGATGAAAGTTTTTCTGTGCGGCGGTGGAGCCGGAGAACAGACCATAGAAGCAAATAAAAGATTAAACGAGGTAATTGACCATACCAAGCCATGTTTGTATATTCCGTTGGCAATGGAGGCGGAAATGTACGACAGTTGTTATCGGTGGATTGCGGGAGAACTGGCCAAGGTACAGATTCCCTATATCGAAATGGTGCGGAGCGGCGCAGAGCTTGCTAAGAAAAATTTCTCCGATTACAGTGTAGTATTTATCGGTGGCGGAAACACCTTTAAACTGTTGAAGGAATTAAAGGAATGCGGTGCATGTGAGCAATTACGCACTTATCTGGAACAGGGTGGCGTGGCTTTCGGCGGAAGTGCGGGGGCGATTATTTTCGGAGAGGATTTGGAGTCCTGTGCCTTGGATGACTCGAATGAGGTAGGACTTACGGATACCGCCGGAATGGATGTGTTACAGGGAGTTTCTTTGCTTTGCCATTTTACCAGCAGGGAAAAGGAGGAGGATGCGCGGAACAAGGAATATTTGCTTGAGGTTTCAAAACATCGTCGTGTACTGGCTTTGCCGGAGGAGGTAACTCTTTTCGTAAATGACGGTGTGGTGGAGGTCATCGGTGAACGCCCGTATTATGCCTTCGAGAACGGCAGAATGTTAAAACAGAACGGTTTGAGTACGGTTATTTTTGATTTTGATTATACCCTTGGGGACACCACAAACGGTATTGTGCAAAGCACCCGGTATGCTTTGGCACAGATGGGGGAGGAAGAACGGTCTTATGAGGAGATTAAGAAAACCATCGGTTTATCTCTTTCCGAAACCTACAAAGTACTGACCGGAAATATGGACGAGGCACGTGCCGACCGTTTCTTTGATTTGTTTAAAGAAAAAGCGGATGAGGTGATGGTAGACAGCGCGGAATTGTACCCGGGAGTTAAAGAAATGCTTGTAAGTCTTAGGGAGCAGGGATACCGCCTTGGAATCGTAACTACGAAATTTGCGTATCGTGTACGAAACATTATGAAAAAGTTTGACGTAGAGGATTTGTTTGATGTGTTTATCGGTGTCGGGGATGTGACGAAGGTGAAGCCGGACCCGGAGGGATTGCTGCTTGCAGTAGAGAGGTTAGGCGTTAAGAAAGAAGACGCGCTTTATGTGGGGGACAGTTATGTAGATGCCAGGGCAGCGGAAGCGGCAGGGATGAAGTTTGCCGGCGTGTTGACGGGAACGACCACAAGGGAGGAGTTTGAAAAATATCCTTGTGCGTGTGTAGAAGATACGGTAACGACGCTGTTTGAAAGTCTTTTGGGAGAAAAGTAATAGGCAAGATGACAGTGGAAGGATAGAACCGGAAGAAATATTTCACGGAAACGATGTACAAAGGAGGAAGCATTATGTGGTTTGTATTTGCTTTATTGTCAGCTGTTTTTGCGGCACTGACATCTATTTTAGCAAAAATCGGAATTGAGAAAGTGAATTCTAATCTGGCAACTGCCATACGTACCCTTGTTGTAGTTGTCATGGCTTGGGGCATGGTTTTTCTTACGCATGTACAAAAAGATATTTTTCATATCAGTAAAAAGAGTTGGATTTTCTTGATTTTATCGGGTCTGGCTACCAGTGCGTCCTGGCTCTGTTATTACAAAGCATTGCAAATCGGAAAGGCCTCCAAGGTGGTACCGATTGATAAGTTAAGTGTGGTATTTACGCTGATATTGGCATTTGTTATCTTACATGAGGAATTTACCATAAAATCGATGATTGGCTGTTTGTTAATCGGTGCGGGAACATTGCTGATGGTGTGGCAATGAAGAATGAATGAAAAGTCCTTCGAAGTGTTCTGCTCCGAAGGACTTTTGCTGTTTGCTTTGCGGGAGAAAGGAGATTTTACTCAAAACACTCCCGAAACTTCTCGTTTTTCTTCAATTCGGTCTTGAACTCATCCGAAAACTGCGGCATGGTAATTGCCCAGAAATTCTCCGGGATTTCCTGAAATTGATTTTTTTCCAAGGAAACCTTTTCCACTAAAGGGGAAGTGTAGTTGTAGGTGTCTGTTGAAATGCGACGGTATTCCGTGTGGTGGTCAAAGCCTTTCTCAAAATAGGTAAGTGCTTTAGATGAATCACCGTGTTGCGACTCCAATCTTGCTAAGATAAAATATAAATAACGTAAATCCCAATGCACCCGTCCGCATCTGCCATCCGGGAATATTGATTCAAACAGACGGATGAGGGTGAGCAAAACTTCTCGTCCGTAGTTCGAAGAAGAAAGGTCGGAATTCATCAGTATGGAGCGGGAAACGGTGCCGTAAAGGTGAGAGAGAAGCGTAATAATAAGCTCACCTTCGTATTTTGCTTGTTCTTCTCCTACGGTAGCCAAAGAGAGAAAGACTTCTTTACAGGAGTGAACGGAAGGCTGTTCGTTGGCGATGGCTTTTGCCTTTTCGTACTCTCCCATGTACTTATACATGTGTATCATAGAATGAAGGGAAGCCTCCCGGTATTTGGTCGGGACATCCAGGTGAAGCAACTTGTCATACATCTGCAAGGATTCCTGCCAATAGATGTTGTTCTTGTTGCGTTCGGTGTCATCGTACCGGTATGGGTCACCTTCTTTTATCTTTGGGTTCACGCCCTTTATCTGCCAACCCAGATAGAAAAGGCATTCTGCCAGTTTAATCATCAGCTCCGGTTCGTTTGGAAATTCTTCTACGGCTCCTCGTAGCATTTCTACAGTGTCCGTCAAATCCCCGTTTCCTTCGCCTAAGAAACCGCCTAAGGCCCGAAGCGCCGCACCGGCCTTGTCCACAATGGCCTGAATCTGAGCTTCCCGGTCGCCGTGATAGCCAAACAGTTCATCAATGCTGACATGAAAATAATTGGCGATGGCAGGTACCAGTTCCATGTCCGGGTAGCCTCCGTTTGATTCCCAGCGGGAAATGGCCTGGCAGGTTACCCCAAGGGCTGTTGCCAAATCCTCCTGGGTTCTGTTATCTCTCTTTCGTAAGTCTTTGATATTTTTTCCAATGGTTATCTGCATAAATGTATCCTCCGTTTGTTGTTATCACCGGTGTGATTTTAGTATAACATATAATTTTGGGAAAACAATTATCAATTCGTTGTTGAGAAGTAAAGGATTCGTTGAGTTTGTAAGCGTGTATGCCAGGAGGGGAAAATCGGCAGCGAAACGCTTGATTTTCGAAGACTTGTATAAAAAACAATGAACTATTACTTGACTCTCCCCTAGGGGGACCCCTTATACTATAGGTAAGATTAGAGAAACAGACGTTTCTGTACATGACGGAGGATGCCTATGGAAAAAAGAATGACATCAGGGGAAATTGCAAAAAAAACCGGCGTTTCCCAGAAAACGGTTCGTTTGTATGATGAAAAGGAAAAAAGGAGTAAATCTACATGAAAGAAAAAATGAAACGGATTATAGACAAGTTCCATCAATATAACTCGGAACATATGGCACTGCAGGCTTTCGGTTTGCGGGATGATGTGGTGTACGATGCGTTGGTGGTGGCACCAAGTTTTTCCCCGTACAAGCTGAAGATGGAGCGGTTTTGTAAGGTGACGACGTTAAGGGAAGGTGCATATATCGCAGGGTATTTGGTGGAGAAGGATGATTTAAAGATTGCCTGGGTGAAAATCGGTTCATCTGCCGGGAATCTGATTGACCATGTGGCCATATGCGGGGAACTGAAGTTTAAAACCATGATTTTTATCGGCGCAGTAGGGGCACTGAAGAAGGAATTCGGTTTGGGGGATATTTGTACGCCGTCCTATTCCATATCCGGCGGTTACACTAATACGTATCTGAAGGAATCCATACGGGATTTTGTGCCCTTTGAAAAGGTAGAACCGGAGCTGTCTTTTATTGATGAAGTGATTGACATCGGAAAGAAAAAGGGGTATGATATCAAGAAATCTTCCGTGTTCTGTACGGATTCCATTGCGTTGGAATACTATCACTTGGACGAAATCAAGGAGTTTGATACGGATTTAATTGAAATGGAAACAGCCTCCTTTTATTTGATGGCAGATTTACTGGAAGTGCCTGGCGTGGCTCTTTTGGTGGTGTCGGACAATTCTGCTACCGGGACGGCTTTGGTGGGACGTACCGAAGAGGAAGAGGAACGGTACAATCGGGGAAGAAGTGTGGTATTGCCGGATATGATATTGACACTGGCCGGCAGATAACGATATGCGGGCACGGGGCGAAACAGAAAAGTGTATTTATCGATTTGAATTATAGTATTGGAGGAAAAAGCTATGGAGCATAAAGGAACAAAAAGACTGGAAACCGACCGTTTGATTTTACGTCGATACACGGAAGCCGACGCGGAGCCGATGTACAAAAACTGGGCATCGGACCCGGAGGTGTCCAAATATCTGACCTGGCCGACGCATAGCAGTGTAGAGGTGACGAAGTCTCTTGTGACGGACTGGATTACACGTTATGAGAATCCGGACTATTATAACTGGGTAATTGAATTAAAAGAGACCGGCGAGATTGTGGGTAACATTTCTGTGGTGTATATAAAAGAAAGAGCAGATGCGGCAGAAATCGGGTACTGCATGGGCAAGGCCTGGTGGGGGCGCGGGATTATGCCGGAATCCTTGACGGAGGTCATGCGCTACTTGTTTGACGAAGTAGGTATGAACCGTGTAGCGGCATGCCATGACAGCAATAATCCGAAGTCCGGCAGAGTGATGCAAAAGGCCGGTATGAAGTACGAAGGAACCCTGCGTGGTGCCGGAAGAAATAATCAGGGCATTATGGATCAGGTTTGGTATGGGTTATTAAAATCGGACAGAGCGTAGAGGAATTTATATATTAGTGAGGGAGGATGGTGTAAGAGATGAAAGCAAAAGATAATATAGTTTGGCCGGATTACGAAAATTGTATTGCCAATCTACCGAATTCTATTTTAAAGTATTGGGGACTTCCGACTGTAGGGAGGACGTTACCTTTAGCGGATCGGTACCTTAATAAGGAGTATAAGAATGTTGTTTTGCTTCTTCTGGATGGAATGGGGAAAGTGATATTGGAGAATTTCCTTGCGGAAGAAGGACCGTTTCGCAGTCATTTGGCGGGAATCTATAAGTCGGTCTTTTTGTCAACGACGGTGGCGGCTACAACTTCTGCATTGTCCGGATTACAGCCATGTGAACATAGCTGGTTAGGTTGGGACTGTTATTATCCGCAAGTGGATAAGAATGTTACGGTATTTTTGAATAAGGTGCAGGGGACAGAAGAACCGGCGGCAGACTATAACGTGGCATGGACGGTCACGCCTTATGAGGGTGTGATAGAGCAAATCAATAAGGCCGGGGGAAAGGCCTATGGGGCTATGCCATTTCTCTCACCGTACCCGAAGAGTATGGAGGATATTTGTGCCCGTATTAAGACGTTATGCCAAGCACCTGACCGGAAGTACATTTATGCTTATTGGAATCAACCGGACAATCTGCTGCACAGAAACGGCTGTAATGCGCAAGTGGTAAAAGAAGAACTGGAAAAGCTGGAATGTATGGTAAATCACTTGGTAGAGGAATGTGAGGACACGCTTTTTCTTGTAACGGCAGATCACGGTCATATCGATACGGAGTATGTGGTGCTTCAGGATTATCCGGCCATCTGTGATTGTCTGGTACGGTTGCCTTCCTTGGAACCGAGGGTGCTGAACTTCTTTGTAAAGGAAGAGAAAAGGAATATATTCGAGGAAGAATTTAAAAAGGAATTCGGGGACAAATTTTTGCTCATGCCCATGGAAGAAGCCATTGGAAGAAATCTGTTCGGAACGGGAGTACATCATGAAAATTTCCGGGGAATGTTGGGAAACTACTTAGCCATTGCTACGGGAAATCTTTCCATCTTTTATACGGATGAGAGATTCGTGTCTTTGCACGGAAGTCTGACAGAGGATGAAATGTTGATTCCGTTACTTGTATTTGAAACGTAGGAATGCGGAATAAAAGTCTCATAAAACAGGAAAGCTAAGAATAAATTGGGTAGTAGCTGCAAGTGACCGCGCCGGGCGCGGGAGTCCGCAGCAGATGTTTTATTCTGATTCAGAAAAAGGAGACTTTTATTATGGGGAATGTGAAGTATTGTACAGACTTTTTTGCCTGCGGATTTATTTCCGGGAAACGGTTTGTGGCTGTTTTACAGGAAATGTTGGATAAATATTCTGCCGAAGGATGGAAGCTGCATTCCTATCGGGTGGTAGGAGCAGGGGAGATTTGTTCCGTGGTGTTTTATAAGGAGGAAGTGTAGAATAAGTTGGGTGGGAAAATGAGTGGATTAGGTTTGTAAAGGTGCAGTAGAAGGTCATAAAAATGAAAAAGGCGACATTAAGGTGGTCGCCTTTTTTGTGTATAGATAAATCTTATTTACGTTCCAGAAGTGCTTTTAGACGAGCAATTTCTTCTTCTTTTTTTGCAATGATGTCGTCTTTCTCTGCAATGGCCGCATTTTTCTCGGTAATGATGTCGTCTTTCTCTGCAATGGCCGCATTTTTCTCGGTAATGATGTTGTCTTTCTCTGCAATGGCCGCATTTTTCTCGGTAATGACACCATCTTTTTCGGCAATGACTTCGTCCATTTCGACAATGACCGCTTCTTTTTCAGCAATGATTGCCTCTTTCCGGGCGATGGTGGCCTCTGCCCGCTCTATGCGTATCTCCTGCCCGCGACGAATGCGGTTTGCCTCTTCAACACCTTCCATAAAGATGCGCATAGACTCATCCTGACTGGATTCAAACATGGTTTCCGCTGCACTGGAAATGTATTCGTTCTCTTGTGCCATTTTCTTGATCGCCTCCCAAGTGGTTGCCTTAAATAACCGCGCCCAGTGGTCGATGCCGTATTTACGATCTTCCTCTGTGGCAAGCTCTATTTGGTTTAAGTTTACCACAGATAGGGTAAGTTTGTCACTATAGATTTCATGATTTTTCATATTCAATAGTTTGTAAGTGGCGAAAAATTCCGGTGTAAAGTTCTCTAAGTCGTAATCCAGAAATCCGATATGCCACACCGGCTTGGCATCAAGATACGACTGTCCTTTTTGTAGTTGGTCGAAGGTACGGCAGGCGTAAGACAAGGAACGTTCCAGCCAGTCTTTTTCGTCTACGACCTGTACCTCAAAGTTTAAGATGCGGTCATCGTTTAACATTACCTTTAAGTCCAGAACGAAAGACTTGTCCGTAGGCATTTTCTTGAATTCTAATGGATTTAGAACCTCTACCGAACGGATTTCATCAGGATAGATATGTAGCAGGGAAGCGCAAAGTCCTCGTAAGGCCTTTGGGTTCTTTTGAAAGACCACATGGAACATGCAGTCGTTGGTAAGCCGGTACTCCAACGTACCGGTGGCATCCTGTAAGGATGCACAGGTTTGTAAATTTGCCATTCTTTTCTCCTTTTTTGCAATCATACGCTGTGTTACATAAAAATTCCATGGAAATACCGGCGGAATTCGCCGAAAGAAATGTACTTGATATCATGGGTATAGTATAGCATAAAATAAAGGGAATGAACATCTCGGAAAGTTTTACAAAGATTTGCCGGAATTTTGGTGGTTTTGCACAATGAAATTGTATGATGAAAAACGGATGAAAGCCTTATGAAATAAGGATTTGAACGATTATGGAAAGGAGTAGGATATATTTTTGTGTACCCAGTATATTTAAAGAAAAAAGCAGACAATATGCTTGCCTGCTTTCTTAAGGTTAAGTAGTATTCACCGGCTTACTCCGCGTACCTCTGTAACTCGGCAACAATCTTCCGGAACTCATCTGTATCCCGCACAAAGTCGAATCGTTTCGCTTCCAATGTTTTCAGACTTATGTTGCAGCAATTTCCTGTATAGTTTTTTAAGGTGTCTGCTTGCTTGTGCTGAACACGGTTTATCATCGGAGCGGTGTAGTTCATGTCTTGCAGGGTTGCTTCCGTAACGGAATAGTAGCAGTTTTCCTTTAATGCTTCCAGTGTGTGTACGGCGTCGCCAAGCTCCGCATACAAAAGAGCAATGCAACGATAATGCTGAGAAATATAGTTTGCATAGAAGCCCACGTTCCTGTCCGAAAACAGCCGTTTATAAATATCAATGGAAAATTGATGGGCTTCAATGGTTTCTTCAGGGGAAAAGCTTCCCTTTATAGCAATCTGTGAAGCGGTCATTGCGGCAGAGTGAATCAGGGACATAAGATATTCCTGACATTGTTTTACACCTTCTTCTCCTTCCAAAACAGAGGAACGAAGCTCTTCTCTTGTCACATAAAAGCTGCCGCCCATATCCGCATATTGTAGGGCTTTTTCATTGTCATTTTCTCGATAAGTATAACACAAGTACTGAATCGCATTTTCACGTTGCTTGATGTCGGTGGATTTTTGCAAAATTGCTTCACCGAGTGCGATGATACGCTCTGCTTTTTCCGGTGGACAAGGATATTCTCCGTCTCGATTGATGGCATACATGAGCCCTTCCATCACACGGCAATCATTGGGGAATTCCGCATAGGCCTTCTCCCAGAGGGCAAGATTCTTTGCATTTTCTCCGGTTTGTTTGTAGAGCTTGCTTTCTGCAATATAGCTGTTGATGACTTCGTCGATTCTGGCCTTGTCTACGCAAAGCAGTTCATCCACGGTCACATCAAAGTAAAGTGCCAGCTTCGGCAGAAGCGTAATATCAGGGAAGCCTTCACCTCGTTCCCATTTGCCCACTGATTGCGGAGTAATGCCAAGATGATTGGCAAGAGTCTCCTGGGTAACATTTTTCTGCTGACGTAACGTACGCAGCTTGTCTTTTATCATAATCTCCATAATAGAATCACCTTTCGTTTTGATTGGTAAGCGCTTATCCTGACTCTATTATAGTGGGAAAAGGTATATGTTTCAAGAACTGCAAAGTATAGTTACGGGCGGAAAAAACAACGGAAGGTTGTGGGATTGAGTTGTGTTTTGAAAGAAATATTTGCTTAAAAGCGCATTTGGTCTGAGATTTCGCTTTTAAATATTACAATTGCGTGATAAAATAGAGGTAGATTACGGATGCCAAGGAGGAGTCGATATGCCAAGGAGAAACTCTAAGTTATTTGCCATCGTGTTATGTATCTGCTTAGGCTTATGTGCCTGTCAGACCTCGCAGGGGGATAGCCCGGCTACACCGACAAATCAGCCGACAGAGGCAGTAGTGCCGACAACGGAGCCAACGGAAGAACCGACGAAGAACGTGACACCGATGGAAGCGCCTACGGTCGCACCGACAGGGGTACCGGAAGCGACCGCAACGCCGGAGCCGACAGCGACACCGGAACCGACAGAGGCTATAACTTCGGAACAGATGATAACCGATGCGCCTGCACCGACAGATACGCCAGTACCAACAGAAACACCGGCGTCGACCGCAACGCCGGTACCGGTAGTTACATTGGCACCGACAAGTACACCTACGCCGATTCCAAGTCCAACTCCGGCACCTATGAGCTCGGCGGAGCTACGTACTATGATAAAATCTCTTCCATATGAAGAAACTTGGATTGAGGAACTCCTTTTGGCGGAAGAAATCGGACTTCCGGTAGAGAAATTAGAGCAAGAAACAGTATCCGGTGCAGAATTAGCAGAACTTCTGGATGCTTTTGTTGGCTATGCGGCACCGGATAAGGTGGCAGAGTGGAAGAAAGCATATCCGAAATACCGCAGTAGTAAGGATTCTCTTACCCGGTTTGATGCCATGGCCATTACCTACTTGGCGGCAAGAACCATTGGCGGACGCTGGGCTGTGGTGGCGGAGGACTGTTACGAAGCCGCATCAGCCACCAATCAAAATTGGGATGAAAGCTATCTGACATGGGACCTGTACGGGGACGAAGCGTATGAAATGATCTATTGTGTTGATGACTATGGCACTGTGAATCATTGGTTGGAAAACGGAGCTTTTTACTATAATTTCGGACGAAAATCCACCTACAGCGGGGAGTATCCATACGCACGGGATAAAGCCGACAATTCTATTCGAGGGAGAGATAAGGTAACCTATGCCGAAGCAGTGTTGGCTGTGGCGCGAATCATATTAACCAGAACGGAATATGACTTAATCCATGATGTTTTGGGAGATTCCACTTTTATCAAACAGGAAGATACCAAGGCGGTACAGCCGTATCTGGATGCGGCAGATAAACGTCGGGAGGAGATTCGTAACTCCAAAACAGAGATTGTGAAGTCTGACAAGTTTATTCGTGGAGAAACCTATACCGGAACGGCATATTATTTCTCTACGGACGGGGATGACGATAATGACGGCTTATCGCCGGAAACACCGAAGAAAGATATTGGCGTGTTGAGCGTGTGGCAGTATGACGGCACCCTGCAGCCGGGGGATGCGGTGTTCTTTGAACGAGGCAAAACCTACCGGGTGGTAGAGCAGGCGATTGTTCCGGGAGCGTACGTGACCTATTCCGCATACGGAGAAGGAGCAAAGCCGGTATTTACCATGGCGGCAGAAAATGCAGCATACCCGGAGTGTTGGGAGCTTTATTATGAAGATGCTACCGGAAAGAAAATCTGGAAGTATAACCGGAATTTACAGGACACCGGCGGTATTATTTTCAATGAGGGAGAGGTTTATGCTACCAGAGTGTGGGAGTGGCCGACAAAGGACGGTTGGCTTGCTCTTGATTTTACAGAGGGAGAACGTCCGGTAGACGGAGTATATCCGGACGGAGCCACGAATGCGTCCATTGTTTCTACGGGAGAATACCGCAGTGTAGAAGAGGCACTGACAGAGGATATGACCTTTGTTTCCAGAGTGAGCCTGGAGGGGCTTACCTATCCGGTACAATTTTGTTGGAAGTGGGATGGAGAACAAAACAGCGGCGGTGAAGTAGGACCGGTATATTTACGTTGTGATGCAGGTAATCCGGGAGAGATTTATTATGATATTGAAGTGGTAGGTGCCTCGGAAGGAAAGGCCATACAAAGCGTGTTTGATGCTTGGAACGTGGAGGGGTATGTAATCGATAATCTCTCGTTCAAATATGTGTTGTGTCCGATTTGGGGCAATAATAATGACAAAGATGCAGTGATTCAGAATTGTACCTTTGAATGGCAGGTTTGCCGCATGCATAATATTATTTCAGAGGAACCGACGGAAGGTTACAGTATCATTGGCGATAATATATATTGTGCTACCAACAATGCAATCATACGAAACAATTATGCTTATCAATGTTCCAATCTTTGTACCTTTGAAAATACAGAAGCAGGCGTTTCTATGGGAAACTATGTTGTGGAGGGGAATCTCGCAGAAAACTGTGGAGAGGGCATTCGTGTCATAGGGGCGCTGGAGAATTCCTTTGATAAAATGATTCTTAGGGATAATATGATAATTGACATGGGAACTACTTACAGCCTAAACTGTTTTGAACGGTTTTACGCAATTACCATATGTACTGACCCGGTACAATTTGCTAAGGAAATCATCATCGAAGATAATGTTTGTATCGGAAGTAAATACGGCCTGATTTCAATGAATGAATCTTTAGACGCAGACTTTAAGAACAATGTTTTTGTCCAAAAAGGAAACGGCGCATTGATATATTTGTATGATAAATTCCGTTGGGTTTGGATGAAGAATGTGTTTGAATGATGGGGGACTTCTGAAAAAGGGACTTGCAAATGCAAGCCCCTTCGTGTATAATGTACTTAGAAAGGTATTCGGAATCAAATCTCCGAGTGCCCTCAGTTAAATACGATTACAAGAATAGCATCTGACTTTGCGAGGGTACGGATGCTATTTCTTTTTGTTATAACGATTGTCTAAAAACGATACAGCTGCAAAAACTACTAACAACAAAGTTAAAACTTCCATTGTGTTCATTGGGCAGCACCCCCTATCTTGTGTACTAGAGGGCATCTAACATCGGAAATTCGCATCCTGCTTCCTGTTCAATTATACAAGAATATTATACTGCAAGTCGAACGTGAGTTCAATCGAACATAAGATTAAATTTTGTGCTTTTAAACCACCCGCTTGCAAAAAACAAACTTAGATGATATAATATCAAAAGACAAGGCAACAATACAGAAAAGGAAGTGATTTGCCCGATTATCGTACTGCCGGGTACCGGTAGGAAAATAGACGGAACGAGTGAAAATCAGAATTGAATCAGAAAATAAGCTGCATAAGCAGTTTTATTTTGATGTCATGAATGATTTTTGCTCTGTAAATAATGTTGATTCGGCTACAGAGTAAATGGAAACTCTGTAGTTTTTTTGTGCCTTGTCGGAATAAGGAGGATTTATGATAAGAATTGAAAAGGTAGAAAACAAAGACGAAAAAACAAAAGTAACACTTGAAATTATGAATGCACTACCGGAATGGTTTTCGCCACCGGAGGATATTGAAAGAAAATCGATGATTCACAGGGAGTATCCGTTTTTTGCGGTGTACGACGATGAAAAAGCAATAGGTTTTGCGGTAATCAAAAGACATAATCATTACACCGCAGAAATCTATAATTTCGGTATTCTTCGGGAATATCACAGAAACGGCATCGGACATCGGTTAATGGAGAATTGTACGGAATACTGTAAAAAGCATGGATATCGTTTTCTGACTGTTAAGACACTGGATGAATCGGCGGAATATGAACCATATAACGGAACCAGAGCCTTTTATAAGAAAGAAGGTTTCTATCCGTTGGAAGTATTCACTTGCGTATGGGATGAAGAAAATCCGTGTTTATTTCTGGTGAAGGTACTTAAATAGCTTAAGCTTAATAGTAGTGTGGGAGTAAAGTTATTATAGTAGAGTATACCGGCCATCGCGTAGAAGAGTAGAATAGGCCTTGTTTTATGGATATATTATTGGGATTGTAAAACGAGAAAGGGGGTACAGGGCATAAGCGTTTCGAACTTTGAGCAGGATATTAGTCGTTCTTATTACTCCGCATGTTTGTCAGCAACGCTCGGACAGGACGTACGAGCGAGGTCGCACGCGGCATGGACGCCGCGTAATGACCGGTTGCGTCACTTTATAGAATTCTTCCCCGGAGTAATTAGAACGACTTATATCCGAATCATGAGAGAAATGCTTATACTTGGTCCCTTTTTTCAATACTGCGTGTAGGCTGTGCTTCGCACCCATGCCCCTACTTCGTGGCATAGCCACTCAGTCGTGGGCGCGCTCGTATGACTGCGCAACTGCTTGAGAACAAGTTCTCGCAGTTTGCTCGCATACTCACTTTGCCTACACGCAAAACAAGGCCATCCCACACTTGGTGCGATGGCCTTTCATAGTCTCTTACTTATCCTTAATCTCGCTGTGCAACTGCTGTAAGGACTTAATCTCACGGTTGCCGTGCTTACGTACGGACTGGATACCCTTTGCGGTAGCTCTTGCCGCAGCAGCGGTGGTCATGTAAGGAATCTTGCCCTTAATGGCTGCCTTACGCAGGTAGCTGTCGTCGTTTACGCTATCCTTGCCTGCCGGAGAGTTGATGATTAAATCAATGTCGCCGTTGGTAATCATGTCAAGGATGTTCGGACGACCCTCGGAAAGCTTCTTTACAAGTTCTGCTTCGATGCCTGCTTCGGTGATAACCTTGTGGGTATTGCCGGTAGCAAGAATCTTGAAGCCGTTGTTGGAGAACATCTGCGCTACTTCAATGATGTCTACCTTGTCCTTGCGATTCACGGAAATGAGAACCGTGCCGCCAAGCGGGAGCTTGGACTGTGTAGCTTCTTGTGCCTTGTAGAAGGCTTCACCGTAGGAAGGAGCAAGTCCTAATACTTCACCGGTGGAACGCATTTCCGGTCCGAGAATCGGGTCAACCTCCGGGAACATGTTGAACGGGAATACAGCTTCCTTTACACCGTAGTACGGGATATCCTGTTCCTTAAGGTCGGCTACCGGAGACGGACGACCGGTTATTTCGGAAGTAATAATGTCGGTTGCAATCGGTACCATGCGGATGTTACAAACCTTGGAAACAAGCGGAACGGTACGGGATGCACGCGGATTTGCCTCAAGCACGTAAACCTTGCCGTTCTCGATTGCGTACTGCATGTTCATAAGACCCTTAACGTGCATTTCCTCTGCAATCTTCTTGGTATATTCTTTGATGGTCTTTACATTCTCTTCGGAAATGTGTACGGACGGAATGATACAAGCGGAGTCACCGGAGTGAACACCTGCCAGCTCGATATGCTCCATAACAGCCGGAACGAAAGCGTGGGTACCGTCGCTGATTGCGTCTGCCTCACACTCTAACGCGTGATTTAAGAAACGGTCAATCAAAATCGGACGATCCGGAGTTACACCTACCGCAGCGTTCATGTAACTGGTCATTGCTTCGTCGTCGTAAACCACTTCCATGCCGCGACCGCCTAATACGTAGGACGGACGAACCATTGCCGGGTAACCGATCTTATGAGCAATCTCAAGCGCTTCCTCAACGGTGGTAGCCATACCGGACTCCGGCATCGGAATCTCTAACTTATCCATCATTTCACGGAATAGGTCACGGTCCTCGGCTAAGTCGATAACGGAAGGAGAGGTACCGAGAATCTTAACGCCGTTCTTTTCAAGGTCTGCAGCTAAGTTAAGCGGAGTCTGGCCGCCGAACTGTGCAATCACACCAAGCGGCTTTTCTTTCTTATAAATGCTGAGTACGTCCTCTAAGGTAAGCGGTTCGAAGTAAAGCTTATCGGAGGTATCGTAGTCGGTGGAAACGGTTTCCGGATTACAGTTTACGATAATCGTTTCGAAACCGAGCTTCTTTAATGCCAAAGCAGCATGTACGCAACAGTAGTCGAATTCGATACCCTGACCGATACGGTTCGGACCGCCGCCGAGAATCATAATCTTCTTGGAGTCGGCATTGATCGGATTCTTGTCCTCTGCGTTGTAAGTAGAGTAGTAGTAAGCACTGTTTTCGGTGCCGCTTACGTGAACGCCTTCCCAAGCTTCCTCAATGCCAAGGGCAATACGACGTTCGCGTACAGAATCTTCGGACACACCTAAAATCTGGCTTAAGTATTTATCGGAGAAGCCGTTCTTCTTTGCGGAAATGAGAGCTGCGTCTGCCGGAAGGCTGCCCTTGTTTGCGGCAAGTGCTTCTTCTTCTTCCACAAGTTCCTTCATCTGCTCGATAAAGTAGTGCTTTACTTTCGTAATATTGTGAATCTCATCCACGGTAGCGCCCTTGCGAAGTGCCTCGTACATAATGAAGTGACGCTCGCTGGATGCGGTAATTAACATCTGAAGAAGTTCTTCCTTGGTCTTCTGATCGAAGTTCTTTGCATGACCGAGGCCGTAACGACCGGTCTCAAGACTGCGGATTGCTTTCTGGAAAGCTTCTTTGTAGGTCTTACCGATACTCATGACTTCACCTACGGCACGCATCTGAGTGCCTAATTTATCTTCAACGCCCTTGAACTTTTCGAATGCCCAACGTGCGAACTTGATTACGATGTAATCACCGTCCGGCTCATACTTGTCAAGGGTACCGTACTTGCCGCACGGAATATCCTTTAAGGTGAGACCTGCCGCCAGCATTGCGGAAACAAGTGCAATCGGGAAACCGGTTGCCTTGGAAGCAAGTGCGGAAGAACGGGAGGTTCTCGGGTTGATTTCAATAACAATGATACGGTCGGAAACCGGATCGTGCGCGAACTGCACGTTGGTACCGCCGATTACTTCTACGGATTCAACAATCTTAAATGCCTGTTCCTTTAAACGTGCCTGACACTCCTTGGAGATGGTAAGCATCGGAGCGGAACAGAAGGAGTCACCGGTGTGTACGCCAAGCGGGTCAATATTTTCGATGAAGCAAACGGTAATCATGTTGTTGTCTGCGTCACGAACAACTTCGACTTCAAGCTCTTCCCAACCGAGGATGGATTCTTCTACAAGAACCTGTCCTACTAAGCTTGCCTGTAAGCCTCTTGCACATACGGTCTTTAACTCTTCCTTATTATAAACGAGGCCACCGCCTGCACCGCCCATGGTGTATGCCGGACGGAGAACAACCGGATATCCTAACTTATCAGCGATTTCCAGTGCTTCGTCAACACTGT
>JAFVSN010000036.1 GCA_017503735.1 Lachnospiraceae bacterium | reverse complement strand
GAGCTGTCCTTAGTACGAGAGGACCGGGATGGACTGACCTCTGGTGTATCGGTTGTTCTACCAAGGGCATGGCCGAGTAGCCAAGTCGGGACGGGATAAACGCTGAAGGCATCTAAGCGTGAAGCCCCCCTCAAGATAAGATATCCCATAGCATAAGCTAGTAAGACCCCTTAAAGACGATAAGGTAGATAGGCAGAAGGTGGAAGCATGGTAACATGTGCAGCTGATCTGTACTAATAGGTCGAGGGCTTAACCATAACGGTGTTTATAGAATGGATGGACCGGGTAAAACCGGGTCAATATACAGTTTAAAAAAGGGAAAAAGGGAAGAAGAACAAGAAAGTTCTTCTAAACTTGTTTAAAGGAAGAATTTGCGGGTATACTAAGAGACGCAAAGGAAGCCTGATATTCCTCGATAGCTCAATGGTAGAGCACACGGCTGTTAACCGTGGGGTTGTTGGTTCGAGCCCAACTCGGGGAGCTAAATTGTTGGAACGTTTTTTGTGGTTCTGGCATATATTATAGTATAAGGCGACATAGCCAAGTGGTAAGGCGTGGGTCTGCAACACCCTGATTCATCGGTTCAAATCCGATTGTCGCCTCTAAGCTCTCCTTGCGGAGAGCTTTTTCTTTTGCTATAATGATAATAAGTTCCAGAGGGGATGTTTGAGAAGCGGAAAGGAGAAGGGATTCTTTCGTTGAATGACGGATATACATTTGTTCTCGAATAGAAGAACGACCGAATAGAAAGGGAGGGTATTTTGCAAGTCGTTATGTCACTTGGGATATCCTTTATAGTTTCTTCTAAAGGAATAAGAAACATATATACAAAGGGTGTCCTTGTGGTTTAATCATATCGACATTTTGGTTGTAATGTGTTAATATGAAGCTGTGCATGTAAGCACAGGTAGAAAAGTTCCTATGCTTTTAAAAGGGATTTTTCTATTAAAGAGGTACTGCACTGTACTGAATTGACACTGTGGCAGAGCGTTGAAAAGTGTCTTTGCAAGTCTTAATTGGTGCTATTGCATGTATGTGCATAGCGTTTGGAGGAACGAAGGTTGTCAAAGCAGCTAATTGCCCACCGCATAGTAGTACAAAAAAGGTAGGAAGTTTTCTATACAGTGAGACCACATCGCATCAGGTTAAATATGATTATTGGGGAATCATAGTGAGGTTGCTGAAATGTGTAACAGTTGCGGTGCAATATTAGATAGATGGAAAGAGGATTTGTGGTATATTCACATGAAGAAATAGGAGGGACTATGAGAAGAAATCTTTTTCACTTGTGTTGTGCAGGGATGGCGTTGTGCCTTTGTTTTATGGCATGTAACAAGGAAACGGAGCAGGAACAGGAGAAGCCTGCCGTAACCTTAAATCAACAGGAAGAAAACTGGGAAAAAATTGAGCATGCAGAAAATAAAGAATTGAGAGCATCCATAGCTTCGGGGAAGGCATTGGCGAACCTGACCGGAGTGGGAACAGATGACCCGTATTATTGTAACGTGGAGGCAAATCTTTCCAATGGAAAGAGGTACGCAGAGTCCCATTTGGTCTGTAAGGACCCTGTGTATGACATTACATATTTTGTGAATTACGGGCGGGATTATTTTATTTATGCCAGTCGTTCCGGAGCGTCCGAAGTGGCGGTTGAGATTCCGGCAAAGGATCTGTTCTGTCGGGAGGGGGAGCTGTATTTCATCGTAGAAAACTATGACACCTACATCTTAGACGGAATGGAACAGGGAAATATCTTAAAGTATAATCCGGTAGACGGAACTGTGGAGCCGGTGATAAATAAGTATGTATTGAACATGAGAGTTTTCCCGGACGGTATTAATTATGAGGAACGTATACTGGAGATATTAGATGAAAATAACAACCTAGTGAGGTTGCCTGCGGATATGGTTACTTCTCAACTCTACTATTACTCCTTTGAGACGGGAGAGAGTAATCCGCTTTTGGGAGGGATTGACCGTTGGAAGGACAAAGGGATAGAGCAGTTGTCCAGATTTCTAACGGAAAGTGAGAAGCAGAGCTTTGGCTATGAGGGGGCGGAAGATGAATGGATGCTGCCTGACGGATGGGCAGTGGTAGATTCCGAAGGAAAGCATCTGGCGGAGCTGACGAATGCCGGTTCCCGTACGTGGTATTACCGCATACAGGGAAACAGTATGTATTATGTAAAAGCTATGATAGAGGAACAGAAAGCAGCCCTGATGGAATTTAATTGTGAGACCGGGGAAAATAGACAGGTGGTAAAGTTTGAACCTCACGGAGATCAGTTTAATGCGTCGGATTTTATTATTTTGGAGGGTGTGGTATATTTCGGGAATGAGTACCGTTATTCTCTGGAAGATGGCAGACTGACGATGCTTGCGTGCAAAGGGGAAGATTTTTTTTCTACGGTAAACACGTTATATACCGACGGAGAAGAGCTCTTTGGTGTTTATGACGGACGTCTTTGGAAAATAGAGTTAGAAAAGGCGGCTGAGGAAGATGTGAGTATGGTGGAAGTGGAAGAGGTTCCGGTGGTATACGGAGAATATATCTATTCTCTTGTGGAACCGTAAGAAAGGAGAGTTTTTTGGATGGGAAAAAAATATAGGTATTTTTTCATAGTACTTGTTTGTCTGGCACTTGGTTTGGTATCCTGCAAGAAGAAGGAACCGGAAGAAAGAAAGTCGATTTATGAAGTGATGACACAGTATGAAATGGAAAATAGGCAGGCTCATACCATTGATGAGGATGGGAATCTGTATACAGTGGAGCTTGTGATGGGAGACGGTGAGGATGCAGGGTATTATCTGAGAAAATACGATAAGGGGGGCAACCGGCTCTTTTCAAAACCATGTGATACGCTGTTTGGTTACACCTGCGCCAATTTCGGTGCCATGGCGGTAAAGGATGGCATTTTGTATATTGCCCCGTATCGTTGGGTAGATGAGACCTTTTATCAAAGTGTGGATCGGATGTCGCAGGATCCGGAAACGGGTGGGGTTGAAGTAACGGAAGAGATGAGAGAGTATCTTGAAGGAAATCGGATGGAAGGGGAAGGTGCCATTCGCTGTTCTGTCCTTTTTTCCTATGATCCGGTCAGCGATACCGTCACAAAGCTGAGGGAATTTATCTGTTTCAAGCAGGTACTCCGCATTTTAATCGGAGAGGAGCATATTTATTTGCTGGGCAGGGATAATACCGATCCGGGAATCGGAAGACTGTCAACAGAGGATTATGTTTCCGGAGGGGAGAAGATTGTCCGGTATACACCGTCTACTAAGGAAGAGGTTACGCTGGGAATTGCCGAGCCAATCGACATTGCGCTGAACGGGGAGGGAGATCTGCTGATTCATGCAAACACGGAGGATGGTTTCTGTCTGCTGTTATACAATGCAGAGAGGGAGGCGGTAAAAGTCCTGAATAACACGGATGGTACCGGGATGTTATATTTTGCCTACAGCCCGGAGGAGGACAGTGTACTGTATATACCGTCTTCGGAGGTGGGACTGGTCTGTGCGTCACTTTCTGACTTAAACGATGTGTGCGGGGTATATCCCTGGGGCTTTTGGGAAGACCGGTTGGTTTGCTATAACGGAAGAGTAGTGTGTCTCGCCGCAAATGACGGAACTCTGGCACAGTTTCCGTTAGGGGAAATCAAAAAAGAGAATAAGACCATCCGGTATATATATACCGGAACCGAATGGATAGAACCCTTTGGTTGCGGGTACCGGATGGAGAAAAAAGAATATACGCAGGACAAGCTTACCTTAAAGCTGCTGGCATTAGACGATGATTTTGACTTGTGTCTGGCAAGCAGTGCGTATGAATCTGCGGATTCCCTTAAGAAAAACGGCTCCTTTTATCCGTTAAATGATGTACCGGGGGTACAGGAATATCTGGATGCCTGCTTCCCGTATGTGAGGGAAGCAGCAACAAAGGAGGACGGAAGCATTTGGATGCTTCCGATTCAAGTGGACATTCCCGCATTTGTTTATGATACGGCCATGGACGATTCGATACCGGTTCCATTTACCCCGGATATGACATATGAGGATTTTTTTAAGGCACAGGAAGCGCTTACGGAGGAGCAAAGGGAAGTGGCCTTTTTCGGGAACTTTGAAAAGGACTTTCTGCACCGATATTTGCATTATAATACCTCATTAGACACGGAGGAATTCCGAAGGGTTATGCGATTGTTTATCGACAATCAAAAGCTGTTCCCGAACTATCGTGGAGAATTAAGGTACGAGTATGAAAAAGGAAACTATATATATGACTGCATGAGCCTTTCGGTGTTCTTGCGGGGAAGCATAAACAGTGAGTCTTACGGAGAGGCGGCACGTGCGTACGGTTATCCGAAAATAACGAAGGAAGATAAGAATATGGGAACTTGTGTCTTTCTTGTTGTGAATCCGGAATCAAATAATTTGAAAGCGACACTTTCGTATCTGGAAGACCTGATTGACTATCAGATGAATCTGAAACAACGACCGCTTTATTTTCAGACTCCGGATGAATCCGGGGACAGTTATGAAGGCTCCTTATATGAGCTTTACAAAAACGGTGAAATTACGTTTTATCCGGATGCGAATCTGACGGACGGGTTTGATGAAGTGATGGAAGGAAAGATGGATTTGGAAGCGTTCATCAAGGAGGCAGACCGTAAACTGGATATGTACTTCCATGAGTAATGTGGGAAATGGAGTATGGGATAGTTAGGTTCGGGATGTGTTTTAAAGGCGGGAAGAAAAGGATAATTAAAAATACAGCCA
Source organism: Lachnospiraceae bacterium (assembly GCA_017503735.1). Taxonomy (GTDB): domain Bacteria; phylum Bacillota; class Clostridia; order Lachnospirales; family Lachnospiraceae; genus SIG307. The sequence continues at coordinate 54,529 of JAFVSN010000036.1, read as the reverse complement.
CCGGAGTATAGTGCTTCGGTGGCTGTTGTTCTATGTGGTTGTGGAAGTAAAGGGAGGATGCAGACGTTACAAATTTTTTTCTAAATATTCCTCCCGAATCATATCTTCCATTGCTTTCACCTCTTGTTCGAATTCTCCGGCAGATACCATATGACAGCCTTGTCCGGTGATAATAACCTGTTCCAGACGGTCCGAGGTGGCGACCCTTACATAGTGTTTTCGTCCGTGTTCGTGGGCGAAACGTTCGATATAAGTGTCGGCGGTTTCCGCTTCTTTTGTATAAACCACATGGATATTGTGGTAATCTAAGGATTCCGTGGCATGGTTTTGCACACGGTAAGCGTCAAATACTACAATCAATTCACATTTTTTCATTCCCTGATAATTGCACATGGTATCAAGAAGCTTGCTTCTGGCAGCATCTAAATTGGTCTTTGCCAGTTCCTTTAACTCGTTCCAGGAAAAAATAATGTTATAGCCGTCCACCAGAAGATAGGAAGTACCGCTGTTTTGGACGGTTTCTTTGCCCTTATAGCCGGAGGCTACAGGGTCATAACTTCTTGTTTTTGCAAAGGGACGATAATGTTTTGCTTCCTTGGTATTGCTGTTAGCAAAGCCGCTGCGATGAAGAATTGCATCGATTTCTTCCGTGCCGAGGGCAGCATCCAAGGCAGAAACAGTGTTGGGAACCGACTGGCCGGAGCGGGAAGGTTCACCGGCAATGCCTTTCCTTCGTGCGTCCAGAATGCTTTCAATGTGCATATGCGCAAATACTTCGTTCCACGGCACAATATCGCCGCTTCCGTGGGAGCAAAAAACGGAGGAAGACGGGTTTCTTGTATCTCTTTCGGGATCGTAGCCCATGGATTCGATTATTTCCGCTGCATTATGGCAAGGCTTGTAACCGCCTTGACCGAGATAGAGTTTTCCGAGGCCCTTGGTATAAGCAATAAATTCGTTTTGATAGTCGGTAAAAGCAGAAACCGGAGCGAATCCGGTAATTACAGCGGAATCAGCGGAAGCATCGGCTTCCTTTAATTCAAACTCTGCCTGCATCCGTTCCAAATCCGTCATGGCACGTCCTACGGAGGCCTGAGGTAATTCTAACGTAAAGCTGTAATAAGGCTCTAAAAGGACAGACGTAGCCTGCATCAAACCCTGACGAATGGCGCGATAGGTGGCTTGTCGGAAATCTCCGCCCTCCGTATGTTTTTGGTGCGCACGACCGCCTACCAAAGAGATAACCACATCGGTCAGAGGTGAACCGGTAAGAACACCGCGATGAGTGCGTTCCTTCAGGTGGGTCAGAATCAGACGTTGCCAGTTGCGGTCCAGTCCGCTTCCTTCGCAATCGAGTTTACAGGTGATTCCGCTTCCCGGTTCTCCCGGTTCAAGAATCAAATGTACCTCCGCATAATGACGCAAGGGTTCAAAATGGCCGACACCTTCTACCGTGTCGGTAATGGTTTCTTTGTAAACAATATTGCCGGCACCGAAATCTACCGTGATTCCGAAACGCTCCGCAATCACGGTTCTCAGAATTTCTATCTGAACGGCACCCATAACTTGAAGATGAATTTCTTTTAAAAATTCGTTCCATACCACGTGGAGCTTCGGGTCTTCTTCTTCCAACAAACGAAGCTTCGGAATCGCAAGCAAAGGGTCTGTTCCGTCTAAAATAAGAAGTTTGTAAGTCATGACCGGTTCCAATAAAGGAATATTTGACGGAATATCATCGCCGAGAGACTGCCCCGCAAAGGTGGATTCGAGTCCTGTAACGGCGCAAATTTCTCCGGCATTTACTTCGTTTGCAGAGGAAAATTTGTCGCCGGAATAAAGCCGGATTTGATTGATTTTTTCTGTATCGGTAATGGACATTTTGGAACTTAAGGTGCCACCGGTAATTTTTAAATGGGTCAGGCGGTTGCCCTGGGAATCCCGTGTGATTTTATATACTTTTGCACCGAAGGATTCCGGATATTCTTTCGGTTTCATGTAGGTATCCAACCCTGTAAGGAGTGCTTCGACACCGGTTACCCGAAGGGCGGAACCGAAATAGCACGGGAACAATTTCCGTTCGGCGATGACAGCTGCAATATCGGCATCGGTAATTTCTTCACCGGACAGATGTTTGTCCAAAAGAGCTTCATCGGTCAATGCAACCGCTTCCGTGTCGATGGCGGACGGCACCGAAAAATCAACAATAGAGTCGGAAAGCAAATTGCGAAGCTGTTCTAAAAGAAGCGGTTTGTTTGTGCCTTGCTGGTCCATTTTGTTGACAAAAAGAAAGGTTGGAATGCGGTAATGTTTAAGCAACTGCCACAGGGTCTTGGTATGACCTTGAACACCGTCGGCACCGCTGATGACAAGAACCGCATAATCCAACACTTGAAGAGTCCGCTCCATTTCTGCGGAAAAATCCACGTGTCCCGGGGTATCAAGGAGCGTAACCGTAAAGTTTTTCAAGGACAGTCTTGCCTGTTTTGAAAAAATGGTAATGCCCCTTGCCCGTTCCATGGAATTGGTATCTAAAAACGCATTTTTGTTATCGACGCGGCCCAGCGTACGGATGGCACCGGTGGAAAAAAGCATTGCTTCCGATAAAGTTGTTTTTCCGGCATCCACGTGTGCCAGCATACCGATAACGACATGTTTCATGGGAACACTCCTTGCGCTTATTTAAAAATTGCGCGTAAGTAATTGTACAAGCCCGGACGGATTGCGGTTGCATTATGTTCTGCTCCCGGAATCTCAAACCAGGTATGAGGAACATGGTTGGTTTCCAGAATCTTGTGGTAACCAAGCGGGAACTGACCGACCGTGCCGTCGTTGCTGCCGCAACATACCATAACTAATTTGGCGGCGTATTCTTTGCCGGCAAAGGTCATTTCGTGTTCCTGCATCTGTCCCGGATGAGTCATAGCCCAGTCCTGAGCCGGAGTAGCACCCGGAGCCGGTGCGATGGCCCCCACGTAGTCAAATAAATCCGGACGGGTAAATCCGATAAACAAAGTCTCCCGTCCGCCCATGGAGAATCCGGCAATTGCCCGGTGTTCCCGGTCGGTGAAAACAGAATACTTGCTTTCGATAAACGGCATTAAGTCTGTAACTAAATCGTTGATAAAATTGTCATACGGTTTTACGGCTTCCGGATTGAAGGCCGGTTGCTGATTCGGATCGGAGGTGGCGTACATGTGAGGAAGTACCACAACCATTTTTTCACAAAGACCGTCTGCGGTAAGGTTTCCCAATAATTCCAATAGTTTGCGATCGCCGTCCCGAAGGTGAACATATTCATCACCGAAAATGCCGTGTAACAAGTAAAGCACCGGGTATTTTTTGGAGGTATCATAGTTTGGCGGAAGTACTACGTTGGCACCTCGGTCTAAGCCTGTGGTGGTAGAAAAATAAGTTTCATGTATGACTTCCGGATAAGTCACATCGTCTCTCTTTTCATAGGAAGAAAGCGGACATTCGAATTCGACGGTAATTCCGTTCATTATCATAGGAAACTCCTCCTTTAATTCAGCAAGTGATTTATATCCTTATGTAAGGCATATCTATTGCAAAATAGTATATCATATTTCGAGGAAAATAGCAAATATCTTGAAAGGTTCCATGGAAGCGGGCAGAAAAGGTCTTACATAAGAAAATTAATATTTTTGTTGCATCGTCCTTTGTTTCGTGGTATTATATCATTGGATATTTATTGAAAGGAAGCGTAAGTATGTTAGCAGAAGCAATGGTGGAGCTTGGGAAAAAGCGTTCCACAATCAGAGAAATTTTTGAATACGGCAACCAGCGTGCCAAAATTGTAGGAAGAGAGAATATTTTTGACTTCAGTATCGGCAATCCGAATGTGCCGGCTCCGGAGACGGTAACAAAGACATTACTTGATATTATTCAGTCCGAGAATCCGGCGGTTCTTCACGGGTATACCAGTGCCCAGGGAGCGGACTTTGTACGTGATGCCATTTCCGCATCCATTAACCGCAGATTCGGTACAAATTTCACAAAGGACAACTTGTACATGACGGTAGGAGCGGCAGCAGCCATCAGTATCGTGTTTAAGGCACTTACCGTACCGGGAGACGAGTTCATCGTATTTGCTCCGTTCTTTCCGGAGTATGCCTGCTTTATTGAAAAGGGCGCAGGTGCAAAGTGTGTGATTGTGCCGGCGGATACGGAGAGTTTCCAGATTAATTTCGAAGAGTTTGAAAAGCGTATCAATGAAAAGACGAAGGGCGTTGTGATCAATTCCCCGAACAATCCGTCCGGTGCGGTGTACTCCGAAGAAACGATTCAACGTCTGACCGCACTTCTTGCGGAAAAAGAAAAAGAGTACGGACATGCCATTTACCTGATTTCCGATGAGCCGTATCGTGAAATCGCTTATGACGGCGTGGAGATTCCGTATGTGACCAAATATTATAAGAATACCTTTGTATGCTATTCCTACAGTAAGTCTCTTTCCCTGCCGGGAGAACGTATCGGATATATTGTGGTACCGTGTGAGATGGAAGACTGGCAGGATGCGTATGCTGCGGTTTGCGGTGCGGGCAGAATTCTCGGTTATGTAAATGCACCGAGTATGTTCCAGCGTGTGGCGGCAAAATGTGCGGAAGAGACTTCCGATATTTCCATTTATCAGAAAAACCGTGATTTGTTATACGAAGGAATGACTTCCTTCGGTTACAATGTGGTAAAGCCGCAGGGTGCATTCTATTTGTTCCCGCAGGCGTTGGAAGCTGACGAGAGAGCCTTCTGTGAGCGTGCGAAAAAGTACGATTTGCTTTTAGTTCCGGGAACGGATTTCGGTTGTCCGGGATTCCTCCGCATTTCCTACTGTGTAAAGACCGAGCAGGTAGAGAGAGCGTTGCCGTTATTTGAGAAGCTTGCGAAAGAGTACGGAAAGTAAACGGATTCCGTGCCGGATATGTCATTCGGAACAGATTGGATGACAATGGAAAATGAAGAATGAAATGGCGGAGAAGCTCCGCCGGAAGGAGAATAAAATGGATTTGGTAACAGTAAGAGAGTTGTATCGCAACAGAGAGCAGTATTTAGGAAAAAAAGTGACGGTCGGAGGCTGGGTAAGAAGTGTCAGAGATTCCAAGGCATTCGGCTTTATCGTAATGAATGACGGTACTTTTTTTGAGACATTGCAGATTGTATATCATGATACCATGGACAATTTCGCGGAGGTTTCCAAGCTTAACGTAGGTTCCGCAATTATCGTAACCGGTGAGCTGGTTGCTACTCCGGATGCAAAGCAGCCGTTCGAGATTCAGGCAGAAGAGGTAGTTGTAGAGGGAACTTCCACGCCGGATTATCCGCTCCAGAAGAAGCGTCACACCTTAGAGTTTTTGCGTACCATGACCCATCTTCGTCCGCGTACCAATACATTCCAGGCAGTATTTCGTGTACGTTCTTTGATTGCTTATGCGATTCATAAGTTTTTCCAGGAGAGAGACTTTGTTTATGTACACACGCCGCTTATTACCGGCAGTGACTGTGAGGGCGCGGGTGAGATGTTCCGTGTTACCACCATGGATATGGAAAACGTGCCGAAGAATCCGGACGGTTCCGTAGATTATACAAAGGATTTCTTCGGAAAGTCCACGAACCTTACCGTAAGCGGTCAGTTAAACGGTGAGACCTATGCCATGGCATTCCGTAACATTTATACCTTCGGACCGACCTTCCGTGCGGAGAATTCCAACACCACCCGTCATGCGGCGGAGTTCTGGATGATTGAGCCGGAAATCGCTTTTGCGGATTTAAAGGATGATATGATGCTTGCGGAGAGTATGATTAAGTATATCATTAAGTATGTGCTTGAGAATGCACCGGAAGAGATGAATTTCTTTAACAGCTTTGTGGATAAGGGTCTTATTGAGCGTTTGAACCATGTGGCAAACGCTGAGTTCGGTCATGTTACCTATACCGAGGCCATTGAGATTTTAGAGAAGAACAATGATAACTTCGATTATAAGGTAAGCTGGGGCTGTGATTTACAGACGGAGCATGAGCGTTATCTGACCGAGCAGGTATTTAAAAAGCCGGTATTCGTAACGGATTACCCGAAGGATATCAAGGCATTTTATATGAAGATGAATGAGGATAACAAGACCGTTGCGGCAATGGATCTTTTGGTGCCGGGCATCGGTGAAATCATCGGAGGCAGCCAGAGAGAGGATGACTACGATAAGCTTTATAAGAGAATGGAAGAACTTAAGTTAAATCCGGAGGACTATGATTTTTATCTGGATTTGCGTAAATACGGTTCCGCAAGACATGCCGGATTCGGTCTCGGATTTGAACGTTGCGTGATGTATTTGACCGGTATCGGCAACATTCGTGATGTAGTGCCGTTCCCGAGAACCGTAGGAACCTGCGATTTATAAACAAAAGAGGAGGATGCGTATGAAGCCGGAAGCAGTATTTCCGAACATCGGAAAGTCAAAGTTGTTGTTTCAGACCCCTGCAATCGGATTGAATAAGGAGCAGTGTCCGATTGTGAGAGAAACCGGATATTGTCTGCCACAGTTTATCTTTTGTGTGGAAGGCGAAGGTGTATTGGAAACGGAAGGAAAGATATTCCAGTTAGAGCAAGGCTGTGTGTTTTATCTTCCGGAAGGACGGGAGCATCGCTATTACGGAAAAGGGAAATGGGTTACCAGCTGGATTCATCTGGCCGGAGAAGGAATGCCACAGGCTTTGGAATGCATGGGAATCAAGGATGCTACCGTGTTAAACGGAATGGACACTTCCCGTTTTGAACGTATTATGCGTCAGATTTTGACAGAATTGAAGAACGACCGTTTGAACGGTATGGAGCGTAGTTCGGTGCACATTTATGATTTGCTGATGGAGTTTTATATGTTGCAGCATGAGCTGGCACAGCCGCAGACGAAGGGAAAGCAGAGATTGCTTCCGCTGTTGGATTATATCGACGAACACATTACGGAGCAGATGACATTGCAGGATTTGGCAAATGTTCTGAACATTACACCGCAGCACTTGTGCCGTACCTTTAAGGAAGCGTTTTCCATGCGTCCGTTTGAGTATATTACAAGACGCAGAATTCAGATTTCCAAAAGATATCTGGCCGATCGCAGCATGAAAATTGCGGCAGTGGGTCAAATGGTAGGCATTCGTGATGTCAGCTATTACTGTTACAATTTTAAACGGTTGGAGGGAATCACACCGAACGAGTTCCGGGCACAGAACTTCTAAGGAAGCATAGGTTTGGAAGGAGGCTGTCATGGATTTTCGAAAACGTCTTATTGTGATGTTTATGCTTATGACGGTGTTTCCGATTCTTCTTCTCATAAGCTTCGGATTCATAATCATTAAATATCAGGCAAATGTCATGCAACAGGCGTATGAAACAGAAGTAAGCACGTTGCAGGCATTGCAAAACCCGGTAGAGGTATTAAACCGACTGACACGGGGGACTTATAACGAATTGAAAACGATGACGCGAAGTAAGCCGGACAAATTGCTGGATGAAGCATATTTGCAGAAATTGAATGAGCGTCTGGAAAAAAGACAAGCCTTTTTGGTAGTGCAAAAGGGAACGACACTGGTATACTGCGGAAATGAAGACTTGTATGAAATGGTAGAGGATTCCTTGCCGGAATACGGCTCCTATCAAGCCAACGTGGACGGAGGGCTATATATCAGCGGAAGGATTCCCTATTTGGTAAAACAGCAGGATTTTTTGTTTTCCGACGATGAAAACGGCAGTGTATATATTATTTCGGACGTAAATACGCTGATGCCGCAGACGAGGACTTCTTTGATGCAGGCAATCGGTTCAATGATTATTGTATTCTTAATTACCGGTTTGTTTTTGATTCTCTGGCTTTATGCGGGAATAATAAAGCCGATTAATAAATTAAAACAGGCAACGCGCCGGGTGAGAGAAGGGGATTTGGATTTTCGCCTGGAAAAAACCGGAGAGGATGAAATCGGAGAACTTAGTGCGGATTTTGAAGAAATGCGTGCACATTTGAAAACAGAAATCGATACCCGGGTGCAATACGAAGAGGATTTACGAAATCTGATCGGAAATATTTCTCACGACTTAAAGACACCGCTTACTACCATTAAAGGGTATGCGGAAGGAATGATGGACGGTGTGGCGGACACACCGGAAAAACAGGAGAAGTATTTACGTACCATACGGAGTAAAGCGGAAGACATGACACGTATGGTGGAGGAACTGGCGCTTTATACGAAGATTGACTGTAAATCTTATCCGTATTATTTTGAGAAAGTTCGTTTAAAAGACTTTTTTTCCGATTGTATTGCGGAAGATGAGCCGGAACTGGAGCAAAAGAATATCCGGATTACGTTAACAGACTGTTTGACGGAAGAGGATGAGGTATATGCCGACCGTGAACAGCTAAAACGTATTACAATGAATATTATCGGAAATGCGGTAAAATACTTATCCAAAGAAAGCGGAGAGATTACCGTCTCGCTTTCGGATGAGAAAGAGTATATCCGGACGGAAATCCGGGATACCGGAGCAGGGATTCCGAAAAAAGATTTGCCGCATGTTTTTGAGCGGTTTTATAGAGGGGATACTTCCAGAAATACGGGGAAGGGAGGTTCCGGTCTGGGACTGGCAATCGTAAAACAGATTGTGGAGGACCATGGCGGTACCATTGATGCAAAAAGCGAAGAAGGGGAAGGTACTACCATTTCGTTTACTTTGATAAAAGTGCGGAAGGACGGTAAGGAACAAAGAAAACCACAGGCATACCGCGGTTTAGACGGAATCAAAGCATAGCGTGTTCTGTGGAAAGGAGGAAGTATGGCAAGGATTTTGATTATTGAGGATGAAACTGCAATTGCGGAACTGGAGCGGGACTATCTGGAGCTTTCCGGTTATGAGGTGACCATTGCAGAGGATGGCATAAAAGGAAAGAAGGCAGCGTTAGAGGAAGATTTTAACCTGGTTGTTTTGGATTTAATGTTGCCGGGAAGCGACGGTTTTGAAATCTGTAAGACAATCCGTGAGGCGAAAGACATTCCGATTTTGATGGTTTCTGCGAAAAAGGATGAGGTGGATAAAATCCGTGGCCTTGGTCTCGGTGCGGATGATTATATGACAAAACCCTTCAGCCCAAGCGAATTGGTTGCAAGAGTGAAAGCCCATCTTCAGCGGTATGAGCGTTTGGTTGGCAGCGGGATTCGTGAAAACAAAGTGGTGGAAACACGAGGGCTTCGAATCGATAAAACGGCCCGTCGCGTTTTTGTGAACGGGGAAGAAAAGGCGTTTACCACAAAGGAGTTTGATTTATTGACATATCTGGCGGAGAATCCGAATCGTGTATTTTCCAAGGATGAACTGTTCCGTGCCATTTGGGATATGGACTCCGTAGGAGATATTGCTACGGTTACGGTGCATATTAAAAAGGTGCGGGAAAAGATAGAAACCGATACGGCAAACCCACAATACATCGAAACCATATGGGGCGTGGGATACCGGTTTAAAGCATGATTGGCCCATATGATTTCACCCCGTGGGATGCACATGGGTGGGAAAGGAAAGGAGTACAAAGATGAAAGATGAGGTTGTAGTAGTAAAAGAGAAAAAATGTTCACTGATCGGAAGCTTGTTTCGTTTGGCGACGTTTGCTGTGGCGGTGTACGGTGCGGTAATGGCGGCAAAAAAGGTGTTGACCCGTCTGGCGACCCGCTTGGAGGAGGACAACGAGGAAAACGAATCGAAGCGTTTTCTTTCCTGCCTCGGCTTACGGGAGATTTGCTTAGAGGGAGAAGAGGTTTCCGGGGTAGAGGTCATTACGGCAGCATCCTCTACGGAACTGGATTTAAGTGAGGCTATCCTTTCCGATGAAACCTTTGTAAAGGTGCGTGCATTAGGAGGCAAAATCGTAATCAAGGTGCCGCCGATGGTACGTGTAAAATTGGAAGGAAAAGGAGTTCTGTGCGGATTTTCCGACATGGTTCCATCCTATGAGGATGAAAGTTTTCCGGTGGTTTTTGTAGATGCGGAGAGTATTGGCTCATGTGTGAAAATTAAGATAGGCGAACGCTAAAGAAAGGAGAGATCCTTTCGCACCTATTCCAAGGAATTCCGAGGAAACGGTGAGAAAATAGTTTATTCTGAGGATGCGGGCAGTTCCCGGTCATAAGAAAGAGAGGTTATGGTATGAAAAAGAAATTAGCATTAGTATTGACAGCGGTATTTGTGTTGTGTCTTTTCGCGGGTTGCGGAAAGAAAGATAACAGTCAAACAGAGACCACAAAGGCACCGGAAGTGACACAAGAAGTGTCCGGCAACAATGACAGTCAGACACAGGAGCCTGCCGGGGAGTCGGAGACGTTGAAGGAAAAAGTAGATGTGGCAATCGGAGCGTTGAAAGGGCCGACGGCATTAGGTATGTTAAAGATGATGGAAGATGCGGAGGCAGGCACGGCGGCAAATAACTATAAGTTTACGATTGCCGGTGCAGCTGACGAGATTACCGCAAGCATTATCAAAGGCGATATTCCGATTGCGGCGGTACCGTGTAACCTGGCATCCGTACTTTACAATAAGTCTAAGGGCGGGGTTACCATGTTGGGAATTAATACCTTAGGGGTATTGTATATCGTAGAAACCGGAGAAACGGTGCAGACGGTAGAAGACCTGAGAGGAAAGACCATTTATTCTACCGGAAAAGGAACGACACCGGAATATACCTTAAATCAACTGTTAAAGTCTGCAGGCATGGAGCCGGGTAAGGATGTAACGGTGGAGTATAAGTCGGAAGCAACGGAAGTGGCAACGATTTTGTCTCAGGCGGAAAATGCGGTGGCAATGCTTCCGCAGCCGTATGTAACCACGGTATTAAACAGCAATGAAAAGGCGCGGATTGCATTGGATGTTGCAAAAGAATGGGAAACGTTAAATCCGGGAACTACGGTTGTGACCGGCGTGGTTGTGGCAAACACCAAGTACTTAACCGAAAATCCGGATGTGGTAAATGCCTTTATGGATGAGTATGTTGTATCTGCGGCATACACGGTAGAACAGGTGGAGGAGGCCGCAGCGTTAGCCGAAAAGTTTGATATTTTCAAGGCGGCAATCGCAAAGAAGGCAATTCCGTATTGTAATATTGTGTTAATGGAAGGAAATGAGATGCAGGAAAAAGCAGCAGCTTATCTGCAGGTGCTGTTTGAGCAGAATCCGTCTTCTGTGGGCGGTGCATTGCCGGAAGAATCCTTTTATTATAAAAGATAATACAAAGTACGGGAGAAACCATGCAGAAATGTATGGTTTCTTTTTATTCGGTTCTGAGAAAGAACTTTTAAAAAAATGAAACTTTTTCCGATGGTGAAGTGTATTATAGGTGATATGCAACAATGAGACAGGAAAGGAGTGGAAAAATGAAGAAAAACTTATGGCTGATAGGGGCAGTGCTTGTGATGCTGGCAGTGGGAGGTTGTGCCAATGAAAAAGACGGTTCATTCTGTGGGGAAGGAGGCGGAACCCCGGGTGAAGTAACGGAATATGACGAAACCGGGAACAAAGCGACCGAGGAACCGGAGAAACCGGAAGGACCGAAAAAGCCGGGGATTACAGTCAACGGAACATTTTATGAATACAGTGCGAAGTCCGGGATTTCCGATTTTCAGAATATCGAAGATAAGGTATATGTCTATGACGGAATCCATGTGAAGTACTATGACATCGGAGGCTCGGAGTTAAAGACTTCTAAGGAGTTGGAAGAAATAGAAATAGGGATGGAGGATTTTCCGAAGGATACCAGCGATTTTGTGACGGCTTATTTCGCATCTTATTACACCAGAGCGCGAAATGCCGAGAAAAGTATCGTGTCCAAGGTGTTCCGCATTAACAAAGGTTACGAAACCACAGAGGGAGTGCGGGGAGAAAATACATATGCGGAGGCGGAACAACGCGGATTCAGACCCTTTCGATTAAATGAAGCAATTTCAATTCTTGATTGTAACGGGGAGGCAGACTGGGAGACGGCGGAGAAGTTGGCAAATCAGGCAGTGGCGGAAGATTCCTTTGCGTGTTTGGCACACATAGAAGAGTCGTTTTATTATAATCTGAGCGATTTTTGGAAGCAAAGTTATCAGGAAGATGATGTGGAGGGACTGCTGAAAAAACTGGAAAGTTTTTGTAATCGGTCGCCGATGGATTGTCTGATCGGGTTAATAGCAGAGGCGATGGAAATCCAGAAAATAAAGGATGGAGAAATCGATTGGTTTGTAATGCAGGCAGTATCGTCCTATGAAGAAGAGATGATAGGGTTTCTGCCGTTGGATATTTATTTTTGCACCTTGGCAGAGAATGTGGAACAATGGGACGAAAGCTGGGGGCTTGCCATTACACCGTAAGAGAAGAAATAGGGAAGGTTGTAGAATCAAAGAGAGGGAAGAAGGAAGGTCGCAAGACCTTCCTTCTTGCTTTTGGGGAAGAGAGTGTGCTATACTGTGAAGAGAACAGCAAAAACGGCTGTTTGGGAGAAAGGAAAAGAGGTTGGGTATGACGAAGAATGCGGGAAAAACACAAAACAAAAAGCGAAGCGGTCATAAATGGGAAGTGCCGGCGCTTCTTTTATTGCTGTTTTTTTTAACGGCAGGGTGCCTGCGACTTTTTTTTGTACTTTCCGAAGAGTACGCAACCGCAGAAAAATTACAGGAAGAGCTACAGTTACTGAAGCAGGGAGGAGAGGCCCTGCAAGGGAAATTGGATGCCATAGAAAGTATTTCTTACGAAAACAGTAAGACAGGAAACCAGACAGGAAATAAGACGGAGGAGGTGCCGGTGACCCCGACTCCGTTACCGGTATACAGAACGGATATCGAAGAACTTCCGGCGGGAACCATTCTTTCCGAACAGGAAGTGGACCGTGGAAATACGGAACAATATTTCCGTTGCTATGAAATAGCGGAAGGGGATGAAGTTTACCGGAGAATTAACGGAAAATCTTATGTAAAGAATAAGCACATTAAACTGGAGGAGTTGCGTTATATAAAAGTGCTTCACTATAATTTTGACAAAGAGATTCAGGTGGGAGAGCTTATTGTACACGCGGAACTGGCGGAAGTGTTCCGGGATATTTTTCATATGCTGTTTCGGAATGAATATGAAATATACAGTATGTTTTTAGTGGATGACTTTTGGACCGGAGACGGGGCAACCACCGATGAAGCGTCCATGCAGGCCAACAATACCTCTGCATTTTGTTATCGGACTGTCACGGATAGTAAGTCTTTATCAAATCATGCCTTAGGACGAGCCATCGATATTAATCCGTTGCAGAATCCTTATGTGGGTCATTCCGGGGAAGAGATCTACTACTATCCGGAGAATGCGGAAGCGTTTACGGATCGTTCCCTGGGCGAAACACATATGATTACAAACGGAGACTTGTGCTACCGTTTGTTTACGGACTATGGATTTACCTGGGGTGGGAATTGGAACAAAATTCAGGATTATCAGCATTTTGAAAAGGAAAAATAGAGAAAAGGGAAAATCGAATGAGAAAGGAGGCTTCGGCAGTGGAACAACACAAGAAAAACAGGGTTACAAGGCTAAAAGGTTGTGTGGCAATTTGCTTTTGGATTTTGATGTGGCAGTTGCTGGTGATTGTGCTGGACCGGAAAAGCGGAGGCCTTATGGGAGGGCGCCTATTGGTGGCATCTCCCTTTGAGACGGTAAAAACCTTATTTTCGCTGATTCAAACCGCAGATTTTTGGAAGGCAGTGGGACATTCCTTTGGGAAAATTGCCGGCGGTTTTTTTCTGGCGGTACTGGCGGGGGTCATTTGTGCGGTGATTGCATCCGGTTCCGGGGTAATTCGCGCATTGCTGACGCCGGTGTTACGTTTGATTAAAGCGGTGCCGGTGGCATCCTTTATCATATTGGCACTGTTTTGGTTGTCATCCTCCCGGAATTTATCCGTTTTGATTTCCTTTCTTATGGTTTTGCCTGTGATATATACCAATGTATTGCAGGGAATTGAGTCTACGGAGAAGGAGTTGTTGGAGATGGCAACCGTGTTTCGTATTCCCTTCGGAAAACGGATTCGGTTTATTTATCTTCCGGCGGTATTGCCGTATTTTGTATCCGCGTGCTCCGTGGGGTTGGGATTTTGTTTTAAATCCGGAATTGCGGCAGAGATTATCGGACTCCCGGCAAATTCCATCGGGGAACGGCTGTATGAGGCAAAGCTGTATCTGTTGACGGAAGAGTTATTTGCATGGACTGCGGTGATTGTACTGGTAAGTGTCGTGTTTGAAAAAGCGGTGATGCTGTTGGTAAAAGCCATGGAGCGGATGTTGACGGGAAAAGAAAAAGTGTCGGAGTATGAAGCGTTGTCCGGTTCCGAAAGCAATACAACAGAGATTCCGGAGGCGGCAGAGGAAGAGAAGAGGTTCCGGGAAGAAACAACAGAGAAAAAGGAAAGCGCAGAAAGCTTATATGATAAGAAGCAGGGAACGGACGAGCAGGAGGAAGCGGTGACAGGAACTGCCGTATCGGAAGACTACGGGCTTTACGAAGTCACCAAACGGTTTGAGGAAAAGACGGTATTGGAACGGTTTTCCTTAAGGCTTGCGCCGGGAGAAACGGTGGCACTGATGGGGGCATCCGGTTGCGGAAAAAGTACGGCGGGGAAGCTTCTTCTGGGGATTTTGCCGGCAGAGGAAGGAACGGTAAAACGACCGAAGTATGTGGGAGCGGTATTTCAGGAAGACCGGTTGTGCAAAGAGTTTGACGGAATAACCAATATAGCCATGGTGACAGGAAACCGGAAAGAAGCGGCAAAGGCTTTGGAAGAAGTGGGTCTTCCGAATGTGGAAGGAATTCCGGTAGCGGCTCTTTCGGGCGGAATGAAGCGCCGGGTGGCCATTGTACGCGCAATGTTGTCGAAGGGAGAGCTATTGGTTCTTGATGAGCCGTTTACGGGGCTGGACGAAAAAAACAGACAAGCGGTAGCGGCATATGTAAAAAAGAATCTGCGGGGACGGAGTGCATTACTGATTACACATAATGCGGAGGAAGCCGAGGCGTTGGCGGAGCGTGTAGTGTATGTGAAAAAATGAGGTGACGGGCATGAAAATCGAATTGCCGAAACAGGTAAAACAAATTATAAATACGTTGCAGGAGCACGGATATGAAGCCTATGCGGTAGGGGGCTGTGTGCGGGATGCCATGCTGGGGAAACAGCCTCAGGACTGGGATATTACCACATCGGCTCTGCCGAAACAGGTAAAATCCCTGTTTCGACGCACGGTGGATACCGGAATCCAGCACGGAACGGTAACGGTGTTACTGGATAAGGAAGGTTTTGAAGTAACGACATACCGGGTGGACGGAGCCTACGAAGACGGAAGACATCCTACGGAGGTTTCCTTTACCGCCAGTTTGACAGAGGATTTACGGCGGCGGGATTTTACGATCAACGCCATGGCATATAACGAGACGGAAGGTTTGGTGGATTTGTTTTCCGGAGCGGAGGATTTGGAGAAGGGAATCATCCGGTGCGTGGGAGTGGCAAAGGAGCGTTTTTCCGAGGATGCGTTGCGCATTTTGCGGGCATTCCGCTTTTCGGCGCAACTGGATTTTTCCATTGAGGAGGAAACCCTTTCTGCGGCAACGGAGCTGGCAGGCACTTTAAAGAAAATCAGTGCGGAGCGGATTTATGCGGAACTTACGAAGCTGTTGTTGTCCGAGCATCCGGGACGGCTGCTTACGGCATATGAATGTGATATTACAGAGGTGATATTGCCGGAATTTGACCGGATGTGCGAAACACCGCAGCGTCATCCCGCCCACTATACCAATGTGGGCTTGCACGCTTTGGATACGGTGCGGTTGGCAAAACGGATGTCGGAGTTCGGAGGAGAGAACGGCTTTTTGGCAGACGAGTTTCGTTATCTGAGGCTCGGTGCCTTGTTTCACGATGTGGCAAAACCGGAGTGTCATGGTACGGATGAAACCGGAACGGATCATTTTCACGGTCACGGGGAGGCGGGAGCCGAAGCAGTGAAAAAAATATTGCGCCGCTTAAAGGCGGATAACGCCACTATAGATACCGTATCCCGTTTGGTGCGCTGGCATGATTATCCCTTTGTGCCGGAGGAACGTCCGTTGCGGCGTGCCATGAATAAAATCGGCGGAGACTTATTTCCGTTACTGTTTGAACTCCGGCGGGCTGATTTGGTGGCCCATGCCGAGCCGTATCGCACGGAAGGACCGAAAAATCTCAGAGAAGTGTGGCGGGTATTTACGGAAATTAAGGCCCGAGGGGAATGTACTTCCTTAAAGGAACTGGCAATCAACGGAAGCGATTTGATTGCAGCCGGATTTGCCCCGGGAAAGGAACTGGGCGAGGAACTGAACCGGTTGCTTTTGCTTGTGATAGAAGAACCGGAAAAGAATGTAAAAGAGATCCTTCTTAAGGAAGCGACTCAAAAGAGTCCCTCAAATAAAACGAATTAAAAAGAAAATATCATGAGAATGAGCTATCTTCACTAAAAACGAAGGTGGCTTTTTTCTTATTGGAAATAATGTAATTTCCGATTCATGATTCGTCATCCGTCCTCATAGTATGTAATGAATATACCTGTCTGAGCTGTGAACCCCACAGTTCGGCATGAGGAATCGGAGGAGATATTGTGGAGGAAAAGAGTCTTGAATTTTTTGAAAACTATGAACTTGCGGTAACGGGAACGGCAAGGACGCGGGGAGCATTCCGCATTGATACCGAGCAGGGACCGAAACTGCTTATGCCATATAGCGGAAGTGAAGCCAGAGCGGTGTTTGAGCAGGAAGTACTTTTGCGATTAAAGGAGCAGGGATTTGCGGCAGACGGTTATGTGGCAAATAAAGAAGGGGCGTATGTAACCAAGGATGAATGTGGGGACGGTTTTTTGCTGAAGGACTGGTACTTCGGAGAGGAATGCAATATAAGGAAACCGGAACAGGCGGTGGCGGCAGTAAAGCATCTGGCCGGATTACATAATGCCATGACGGGAATAAAGTTGTCCGCAGAGGAGTTGCCGGGAGCGGTACAAAAAAGCCTGCCGGAGTTGTTTGAGAAACGAAACCGGGAACTGCGCCGGGTGCGTTCCTTCATCCGGGAAAAGAAGAAAAAGGCTTATTTTGAAACGGTTTATATCAACACCTTTTCGGAATTTTATGAAAAAGCGGAAGCGGCACTTTCGGAGGCAACAAACAAAGGGTGCAGGGAAACGCTTTCGGAGGCAATTAAGCAGGGAAAGATTTGCCACGGTGCCTATACTCACCATAATTTGCTGGTACTACAGGACGGGAATTTTGCAACGGTTAATTTTGATAAGGCATGTTTGGGAATACAGATTGCGGATTTTTATTTGTTTTTCCGGAAACTGATGGAGAAAACCGGATGGAACAGGGGACTGGCGGAAGAACTGCTGACAGCCTACGAATCCATACGTAAGGTAGACCCTGCGGAATGGCAGGTTTTTTATCTTCTTTTGGCTTATCCGGAAAAATTCTGGAAAATTTCCAACAGCTATCATAACGGGAAAAAGTCCTGGATACCTCAGAAAACCACGGAAAAGCTTCTGGCGGTAAAGGAGCAGGAGAAAGAAAAGGAGAAATTATTGACGGAGCTGATGGGTTCCTTGACTGTGAAGTGATCGAATGTAAAATCAAGGAGACATTCGTTTTAGAAAAATTGAATTGAAATATGGCGCGTTTTTCGTTATAATGTTTCTAGGAAAGCAGTGCTTTCCCGGAACGCCTCCGGCGGATCGCGCGAATTTGCATGGGAAACTGCTGCTTTGCAGCGCAAATTCGGCGAGAAACGCTTGACAGCGTTTCTATATTGGCATAATGCCGGGAGGAGTTTACATGAAAAGTGAAAAACGCGTTCTTTTTTTGTTGGCAGCGTCGGCATTGGTGATTCTTGTTGTGACGGTGCTGACACTTTTTTCGGGAAAAGAAGAGCCTGCCGGGACGAAAAAACCGGGGATAAAGCCCACAGGGACGGCACCGGTGGAGGAAATAACGGCAGAGCATAATAAATTAATGATGGTAAAGACGGTGGATACCGAAGCGGCTACCATTACGCTGTTTGATTTGGAAGAGGGCGGAGAAGTTACCCTTTCCTACGGGTTGGCAGCGGATATCCGCAGTAAGTACGGAAATCTGACCTATGCGGCGTCGCTTGCGTTCGGAGATGTGGTCCGGACAGAGTACACTGGGGAAAACAGTCTGGTGCGGATGCAGTTGTCCGGGGAGCACTGGGAGCTTCACGGGGTAGAAGAGTTTTCTGTTGCGGATTCCATGCTTACGGTAAACGGGACAAATTACAAGATTACGGACGAGACCGTAGCTTATTGTGAAGGAGAAGTCATTGCAACGGGGGAAGTAAAAGATGTGGACCGGGTGGAACTTTGCGGAAAAGATTCCGAGATTTTAACTATCCGGGTAGTAAAGGGACACGGTTCCATTAAGCTGGTGAATTGCAGTGAGTTCCAAGGAGCCAAGGTTTCCTTCGGAGATGAGAGTCATACCCTTTCCGGAGAACCGTCTTATCTGGTACGGGAAGGAAAGTATACCGTATCCGTTGTGGGAGAGAAAAACGCAGCGGTGGCGGAAATTGCAGTAGGCCGGAACGAACAGATTGTAGTCGATTTATACGAATACGGCGGTGCGCCGGTACAGAGGGCGGAAGTAAGGTTTAAGATTACACCGTTTTCCACGGTACTTAAGATTGATGGCGAACGGGTGGATTATTACGAACAGGATTTGGTATTGGAATACGGGGAGCATAAAATCGAAGCGGAGCTGGGAGGATACGTTCCTTATAAAGCCTATCTTACCATCGCAAAACCCTATCAGACTTTCCGGATAGATTTGCAGGAACGGACGGTGACAGACGAGCCGGGGACGGGAGAAACCGGAGACGACCCGGAGGAAGATCCGATAGAAGGAACCGATGACGGAGACGATACGGGAAGCGGCGAAGATGGAGAATCCTCCGGAAATGAGGACGAACGTCGTTTTGTACCCATCGGAGAGGCCGGCGGGTATGAGTTTGAGAAGGAATATCGTACCTTTTTACTGGAACCGTCGGGAGCAGTGGTTTTCATTGACGGAATCAGTCTCGGTACGGCACCGGTGGAGTTTGAAAAAATACTGGGTACCTATACCATATCGATAAAGAAAAACGGAAAAGAGAAAGAATATACCGTAACGGTTGACGAGGAAAGCTTTGAAGGGGATGTGTATTGGAAGTTTTCCATGGACTGATAGGTCGGAAGTCTGGATTGTGGAAATTGGAAGAACATGGTATGTTAGAAAGGAACGAACATGAAGTATCGTTATATATTATTTGATTTGGACGGAACGGTGACAAACCCGGAGGAGGGAATTACAAAAAGCTTTGCCTATGCTTTGGAATATATGGGAATCCATGTGGAGGATCGGACAGAGCTTCGTAAGGTCATCGGGCCGCCGTTACTTCAATCCTTTGATGAGTTTTATCATTTCACAAAGGAACAGGCATTGGAAGCAACCGCCAAGTACAGAGAACGGTATCAGGACATGGGCTGGGCGGAAAACGAAGTATATCCGGGGATGGAAGAGACATTAAAGACTCTTTGGGAACAAGGGGCAAAGCTTATCCTTGCCACCTCAAAGCCGGAGCGGTTTGCGGTGCGCATTATGGAGCATTTCGGGCTTTCGAAGTATTTTACCATGCTTTGCGGAGCAGACGATTATGCCAAGGACCGCAGCACAAAAGAGCAGGTAGTCCGTTACGCCTTAGAGCAGAACGGAATCACCGATATAGGGGAAGTAATTATGGTGGGCGACCGGAAGTATGATGTAGAAGGCGCTGCCGCGGTGGGGATTAAAACCATCGGCGTATTATACGGGTTTGGGGATGCAGAGGAGTTAAGGTCCGCAGGCGCAATCCGGCTTGTGGAATCACCGCAGGAGTTGGCCGACTATCTGATGGACTGAGGTTAGGGGACCGGACAGATGGCGGATAGGACAAGCGGTGGGAGGAAGAATAAGGGGTGTGGGATATTTTAGGGCAGACTATGTGGCGTATAGCCACAGACAGAAGGAGGAAATTATGGACAGAACAACAAAAGCGGTACTGAAAGGAGTCGGAATTACAATCGCCGTTATCGCAGTACTGGTAATTCTCTTTAATTCGTTTTACACGATTAAAGAACAGGAACAGGCAGTGGTCACCACCTTCGGTGTGCCGGATACGGTGAGTGAACCGGGACTTCATATGAAGATTCCGTTTGTGCAAAAGGTGAAAAAGGTAGGTACGACCATTAAGGGCTTTGCCATCGGCTACGACGAGACAACCAACATGGCGAAAGAGGATGAATCTCTTATGATTACATCCGACTATAACTTTGTAAATGTGGATTTCTATGTAGAGTACCAGGTATCTGACCCGGTAAAGGCATTATATGCCTCTGAAGAACCGGTGAAGATTTTAAAGAACATTGCCCAGTCCTGTATTCGCTCCGTTGTCGGACAGTATGAGGTAGACAGTGTTATTACAAACGGAAAAAGCGAGATTCAGTTGGCGATTAAAGAACGTATTGTTACAGAGCTAAGTGACAATGAAATCGGTATTCAGTTGATAAATATTACCATTCAGGACGCGGAGCCGCCGACCGTAGAGGTTATGGAGGCTTTTAAGGCGGTAGAAACCGCAAAGCAGGGACAGGAAACTGCGGAAAATAATGCAAAAAAATATAAGAATGAAAAGCTTCCGGCTGCCGAGGCCGAGGCGGATAAAATCGTGAAGGAAGCGGAAGCTGCCAAGGAAGCCCGTATCAATGAGGCAAAGGGTCAGGCGGCACGATTCAATGCATTGTATGAGGAATATATTAAGTTCCCGCTGATTACAAAGCAGCGGATGTACTATGAAGCGATGGAAGAGCTTCTTCCGGAGTTGAAGCTGATTATCGACAGCAGCGACGGTTCCATTGAGAAATGGCTGCCGTTAGAAGGCTTGTCCGAAGCAGGAACGAAGTAAGGGAGGAGGATAACAATGGAAGAAAATTTAGAGAGATACCCGCAGAAGTCGGGTGCAGGAAAATGGATTGTGCTTGGGATTGTAGTAGTTGTATTATTTCTTCTGTCCCAGACCTGTTTGGTAGTAACCTATCAAAATGAGTATAAGCTGATTAAGCAGTTCGGTAAGGTAGAGAAAATAGTGTCAGAGCCGGGACTTAGCTTTAAGGTTCCGTTTATCCAGACGGTAGATACCCTTCCGAAGCAGATTCTTGTATACGATTTACAGCCGTCGGATGTTATTGATGTAGACAAGCAGACGATGGTATGTGACAGTTATGTGCTTTGGCAGATTTCTGATCCGCAGAAGTTTATCCAGACCTTAAACTCCAAGCTTGATGCGGAAAATCGTATCAATACTACGGTATATAATGCCATGAAAACCGTAATTTCCAGCATGGGGCGGACGGAAGTTATTAGTGGAAGAAGCGGTGAACTTTCTGCAAAGATTCGTGAAAATATCGGTACTTCCATGGAACAGTACGGGATTGATTTGATTTCTGTGGAGACGAAGCACTTGGATTTGCCGAGCGATAATAAAGCGGCTGTATATGAGCGTATGATTTCCGAGCGGAATAATATTGCAGCAAAACATACCGCAGAGGGAGAAGCTGAAGCAATTAAAATTCATACCGAGACCGATAATGAGGTAACGGTTATGCTTTCCGAGGCAAAGGCTGATGCGGAACGAATTATTGCAGAGGGTGAAGCGGAGTATATGAAGATTTTGTCCGAGGTATACGGAGACGAGTCCCGGAGTGAGTTCTATACTTTCGTGCGTTCCTTGGATGCGGCAAAGGCATCTTTGGTAGGAAAGAATAAGACGGTAATTTTGTCGGAAGATTCTCCGATGGCGGATATTTTTAACAAGATACAGTAAGGAATGAAAGAATAGTTAAGAGGCAGAGGTCTTTTTATCA
The DNA here is from genome assembly GCA_017503735.1 of Lachnospiraceae bacterium. Lineage (GTDB taxonomy): Bacteria > Bacillota > Clostridia > Lachnospirales > Lachnospiraceae > SIG307. The sequence continues at coordinate 32,518 of JAFVSN010000036.1, read as the reverse complement.
AGGGACCGTCTGCCTCTTGCGATTTTTTCGAAAAAGAAGTAAAATAGAAAGAAATACAGGAAAGAATAAAAGTAACAGTAAGAGAAAGGCGGAAGAAAAATGCACATTACATTAACCGGAAATTTGGGAAGCGGAAAATCTACTTTAAGCAAGATTTTGGAGGCAAAGTACGGATACGAGATTTTTTCCACGGGAAAAGTGATTCGTCAAATCGCCGAAGAACAGGGTGTCAGTGTATTGGAAATGAATAAGCTCATGGAGAAAGACCATAAATATGACCATATGATTGACGATACTACGGCGCGGATTTCCAAAGAACAGAAGGATAAGAAGCTTTTATTTGATTCCCGTCTGGCGTGGAATTTTGTGGAAGAATCCTTTAAAGTGTTTTTATCGGTAAATCTTTCCGTGGCGGCATCCCGTGTAATGGCGGATGTAAGCCGTGGCGCAGTTGAGACATATGCCTCGGTAGAAGAGTGTAAGGAACGGTTAAAGGAACGTGCGGCAACAGAAGACCGCCGATACAAAGAGATTTACGGAATTGAATATTTTAATTATTCCAATTATAATCTGGTGCTGGATTCCAGTGATTGCGCACCGGAGATTTTGGCACAAATTCTGGTAGAGGAAGCTGTTGCGGCGGAAGAAAAAGCGGCAAAGGGCGAACCGCTGGGAACAAAACTTATTTTGGACAAGAACCGCCCGGCAGAGGATTTTGCTAAGGAGCGTGCAAAGGGAACCGTAAGCACACAGACCGTTTGCGGAGTGGAGTTTACTGTAATCGAGTTATAGAGGCAGGGTGCCGGATTCGTTTGAAACAAATTGAAAAAGGAAGAAACCGGTAGTATTGACAGCAATACAACACCATAGCGAATCGCCAAGATGGACATACTGAAGGTAGCAGAATGTCGAAAGGAGCGTGACGATATGGAGAAACCGGTATTTTTACAACCAAAATACGTGAAGCTTTATAAAGGAATCGCAGTAACGGTGGGAGTGTATCTTGTATTCCGTTATGCGCTTTCTTTATTTGCACCTTTTGTGGCAGCGTATTTGTTGGCAGGTGCGGTTCGTCCCGTGGTCCTTTTTTTAAAGAGAAAATGTCATGTTCCCACAGGAGTTGGGGCTACGGGGACACTGTTAGGATTGGTGGGTGCACTGGGAAGCGGCATCTTTTTTCTCGGGAAACTCCTGGTGGAACAGGTGGTACGGTTTGTCCAAAACTACGGAGGTTACCGGGATGCGGCAATGGGGGCGGCAACACGGTTTTGCAGTCGTGTGGACGGGTGGTTTTCCTTAAGTGCCGGAACGGCGGAAGAACTGATGCAAACGGGCCTTGCCCGCATCGGGGAAACGGTAGATAAGGAAGTACTGCCGGCGATGTCCAAGCATTCCATAGAAGCATTGGGAACCTTTGCCTACGCAGTTGCAGGAGCAATCATTGCCTTTGTTGCGGCGGTGTTATTGCTAAGTAATCGGGAAAAATATGCAAAAGGGTACCGGAGAAGTCCTTTTTATGCGGAAGTAAAACAGATTATGGGGCGGCTTTCGGCGGCGGGAGTGGCCTATTTAAAAACCCAGTGCATTTTGATTTTGTTAATCGGATTGATTTGTACGGTGGGATTTTTGTTTATAAAAAGAGAGTATGCGTTGTTGTTAGGAATCGGGGTTGCGATTCTGGATGCGTTTCCTGTGTTAGGCTCAGGGCTTGTTCTGGTGCCGTGGGCAGTGGTATGCCTCTTAAAGGGAAATTATATACAGACGGTGGTTCTTGCGGTAATGTATCTACTGTGCCTTCTGGTTCGGGAAGGCTTGGAACCGAAGCTTTTGGGAAATCGCATCGGGATACCGCCACTGTATACGTTAATGGCAGTTTATGTAGGCGTAGAGTTGTTCGGTGTATTCGGTGTTATATTGGGACCGTTCGGGCTGGTAATTATCCGTGCGGTGTTGGATGCGGATCAGGAAAAACAGAGCGCATAAAGAGGATAGGTTATAAAGAGTGCGGAAAGGGGAAAAGCATGACAAAACTTTTAGTGAAACTTTTTGTGAAAAATTACGAAGCGACACAGTTGCCGGAGGTGCGTGCCGCTTACGGAAAGCTTTCGGGCTTGGTAGGGATTTTTTGCAATGTGCTGCTGTTTGCGGCGAAGTTTTTTCTCGGAACGATTACCGCTTCCGTGGCGATTACGGCAGATGCCTTTAACAATTTGGGAGATGCCTCCTCCGGCATTGTAAGTTTTTTCGGATTTAAGATGGCCAGTCGTCCTGCGGATAAGGAGCATCCTTACGGCCATGCCAGATATGAGTATTTGGCCGGTTTGACGGTTTGTGTGCTGATTTTGGTGATCGGCGTGGAATTGTTAAAAGAAAGTTTCGGAAAGATTCTGAACCCGACACCGGTGGTGTTTTCTCCGGTGACTCTGGTGGTATTGCTTTTGGCGATTGGAATGAAGCTTTGGCTTGCCTTTTTTAACCGTTCCATAGGAAAGAAGATTGCCTCCCAGACATTACTGGCTACGGCAGCGGATAGCAGAAATGATGTAATCGCAACGGGAACGGTGATTGTAGCAACGGTGCTGTCCCATGTAACGAAGCTGGAGCTGGACGGCTATATGGGTCTTGGTGTGGCATTGTTTATTCTTTACAGCGGGATAAACCTGGTAAAAGAAACGCTGGACCCGATTCTCGGCAAGGCGGCGGATGAGGAGCTGGTAAAAGAAATCGAACGGAGAATTATGGGTTACCCGGGAGTTCTCGGTACCCATGATTTGATGATACACGACTATGGCCCGGGACGGCAGTTCGGCAGTGTGCATGTGGAGGTGGCAGCGGAAGAGGATGTGTTAGAGAGTCATGATATCATTGATAATATCGAGCGGGATTTTCTGGAGCAATTAAATCTCCATCTGATTGTACATATGGACCCGATTGTGACGAAAGACGAGTCGGTTACAAATATGCGTCACTGGTTGGCGCAGGAAGTAAAGAAAGTGCACCCGGAACTGACGGTTCATGATTTACGTCTGGTACCGGGAACAACCCATACCAACGTGATATTCGATTGTGTGATTCCGAGGGGATTATCCCAAAGTGATGAGGAAATCAAGGAGAACATCGGTCGATTGGTACAACAGACCTATCCGAACTATTATTGTGTGATTACGGTAGACCACAGTTATACGGAGATGATTTAATTTTGTAGTGCGGTTTTGATGGAAAATGCAATAGTTTTGTAGTATATTAAAGCGTATGCGCGAAAATGACAAAAAATAGCAAAGTTTTTGTTGAAAAATTGGACATTTTGTGGTATAATAATCCAAAACCATTCTTTATAAATTGTCAGGGAAGGAAGGATGAAGTATGGAGCAATACGATGAGAAATATTTCAGAGCAAAAGCAAATATGCGTGCCGGTACCACCTTTTTGGTTGTGGTGTTGTTAACATCGATTTTCTATTTCTTTAAAATGAATAAGGGGGAGATTGACCGGGACTGGTTTGTTAAGATGGTCGTAATCGGGTGGTCGATTTATTTGGCGGTATCAATTACCCTTAAAATCAAAGGAAATGATTATGAAAAGTACAGATATTTCATGGGAGTCGGATATCAGTTGTTCTTTGCGTATATTCTTTGGACTCAGATGGGGAATGATTCCTATGTTTTCATTTTGCCGATTATTGCGACCTTTGTATTGTTTAAAGACCGTAAGTTTATCGGGCGGATGATGTGGCTGACGTTGATCCTTGTAATCGGCAGTAATATTTATAAGGTGGTAGCTATGGGAGCCGGTAAGTCGGATGACACCCTGGTTTTAGCCTTCGGTATGATTGCGGCTTGTTATGCATGTACCCTTATGGCGGTAAAGCATTTGATTCACTCGGACGGAGCCTTGACAAAGTCTATTGAAGCGAACCTTGCCAGAGTGGTTCAGACCGTAGAGCAGGTTAAGGTGGCAAGTAACGCGGTAGTGGATGGCGTTACCGTTGTGAGAGAGCTTGCGGATGAAAACAAAGAAGGTGCGAACAACGTTGTAAAGGGAATGGGTGAGCTGTCGGATAATAACGGGATATTAAACGACAGGACCATGTCTTCCATGGAAATGACGACGGTCATCGATACTCAGGTAAAAAATGTGGCAGAGCTTATGGAACAGGTGGTGGAGACCATCGGTGCATCCATAGAACATGCCAATACCAGTTCCGCAGAACTGGGAGAAGTGGTAGAAACCACAAATAAAATGGCAGAGCTGTCCGCGGGAATTGAGCGGATTTTGGAGGAATTCAAAAAGGAATTCCATAACGTAAAGAAGGAAACCGGTACCATCGAAGGGATCAGTAATAAAACCAATTTGCTGGCATTAAATGCTTCCATTGAGGCGGCAAGAGCGGGAGAAGCCGGAAAGGGCTTTGCGGTTGTTGCAGACGAGATTCGTGATTTGAGTAGCGGAACCCAGACCTCTTCCAGCAGAATTATGGAAGCCCTTGCTCATCTGGAAGATACTTCCCAGAAGATGATGGAGGCGATTGAGGAGACCGTAGAACTCATTCAGGTCAATATTGATAAGGTATCCAATGTAACCACCAGTGTGGAAGAAATTACGAAGGATGCTACCGGTCTCGGAGAAAATATCAAGGTAGTAGACGATGCGGTTAAGGAAGTGGAGGCTTCCAATCGGACGCTGGTGGCAAACATGAAGCAAGTATGCGAGGTCATGGATGTTATGACCGGCAATATCAGTGAGGCGGAATTGACCACCAGAACCATGCTCAGTAAATACGAGGAAAGTGCAAACAGTGCATTAAACATTGAGACGATTGTAGGAAAGTTGATGGAGGAGCTTGGTGTCGGCGGATTTATGGGTGTACAGGACGTAAGTGCCGGCATGAAGGTTGCGGTTTCCGTGAAAACCGATGAAGAAGGGAAAAAGAACGAATACATCGGTGAAGTGGTGGCGCAGTCCGGAAATGCAATCAGCATTTCGACGCAGAATCGTGTTACAGAGCTGGATGACAGAAGGGCAAAAGAGATACAATGTCAGCTTCGTATTGTGGTGGACAATGTATTGTACAATTGGGAGTCGGTTGCAATCCGTATTGCAAAGAATGGTGAAGCCGGCGATTATATACTTCAGGTAGAAACCAATCCGCGGGTGTTCAACCGGAGAAAGTACCCGAGAATGCCGCTTACCAGTATGTGTACCATTCGTGTAAAAGAAACAGACCTTCTGTGTTGCGGTACGATGGTAAATATCAGTGCGAACGGTTTTGCATTTACGGTGAAGGAGCCTGCATTTGCGGAGTTAAAGGGAGCGGAGGTTTCTCTTGAGGTTGATGATTTTGATGTTCTGAACGGAGAATATTTAATCGGTAATGTGATTCGTTGTTCCAATAACGACGGAGAATATGTGGTAGGTTGCCGCATGCCGTCAGATAACAAGGAAATCGAAAAATACATCAGTCAGAACTACAGTGAATAATTTGTGGTTGACAAATCTTTAAAATTCGGGTAAGATACACAATAGATTTCGGGTTTTCGAAACAACGTGACGAAGAAGAGGAATAGTACATCAGAGCAGTCTGTACAGAGAAGGAGGATACGGATTTTCCGTAAGCTGAGAGCCTCCGGGATATTGCAGATGGAACCGGCCTCGGAGTCCCGCGTGAGAAGCGCGGCGCAGACCCTGCGATATCGGGGGAACACAGTGCAGGCTGTGTGAGAGAGCCGGACAGACCGGCTAAGAAGGGTGGTACCGCCGACGAATTTCGGTCCCTTCTACGGGTTTCCCGTAGGAGGGACCTTTTTATGTGCGCGCCGCCCATTCTTACGTTCGCGGTGATATGTCAGACAACCTTAACCCTGCGGCCATCTTTTCTTTTTTTGCAAAGCGCAACGCTCCGTCGAACTTCCTCTAACCGGTTCTAAACGTCTCTCGGGTGTGGCCTCGAGACTTAGAACCGCTAAGAGGTGATTTCGACTGCGCTAAAGGCGCGCCCCTTCGGGAAAAGCAAAAAAAGAATAATGCCCGCGTGGGCTAAGGTTACAGGCAAGATTCACTTTGCGAACGTAAGAATCCGCCACGCCCGAGCCGGCGCGCGGAAAGGAAAGGGGCCCTCAGACGGACATAAGAAGATAATTGTGAGGAATGGAAGAGGATTCTTTTGCGCAGTTATCTTCGACATTTTAGTAAACGAGGAACTTTTCATATGTATGCTATCTTTGAACTTTCGTGAGGATGTTAGACTTTCTTATTATTCCGAAGGTTGACAGCAACGCTTAAACAGGACGTTTAAGCGAGGTGACACGCGGCATGGATGTCGCGTTGGAACCGGTTGTGTCGTTTGAGGAAATATTCGATCGGAATAATTAGAAAGTGTTACATCCGGGAGGAGAGAAAAGATAGCATACATATGAAAAGTTCCAGTCTTAGAAAAGGAGGAAAGAAAATGGCAAAGGACAAGAAAATGGTAGAGGCGATTACCTCTATGGAAGAGGATTTCGCACAATGGTACACGGACATCGTGAAGAAGGCAGAATTGGTTGAGTATTCCGGTATTAAGGGTTGTATGATTATTCGCCCGGCAGGATATGCGATTTGGGAGCTCATTCAGAAGGAATTGGATCGTCGCTTTAAGGAGACCGGCGTAGAGAATGTGTATATGCCGATGTTCATTCCGGAGAGTTTGTTAAACAAAGAGAAGGATCACGTAGAAGGCTTTGCACCGGAGGTTGCATGGGTAACCCACGGCGGTGGTGAGAAGTTGCAGGAGCGTATGTGTGTACGTCCGACTTCCGAGACCTTGTTCTGTGATTTCTATTCCAAGATTATCGGTTCTTACCGTGATCTGCCGAAGGTATATAACCAGTGGTGTTCTGTGGTTCGTTGGGAAAAGACCACCCGTCCGTTCCTTCGTTCCATGGAGTTTTTGTGGCAGGAGGGTCATACCGCTCATGCAACCGCAGAGGAAGCGGAGGAAAGAACCATCCAGATGTTAAATCTCTATGCGGATTTTTGTGAAGAGATTCTTGCAATTCCGATGGTGCGCGGTCGTAAAACCGATAAGGAGAAGTTTGCAGGTGCGGAAGCAACCTATACCATCGAAGCATTGATGCACGACGGTAAGGCATTACAATCCGGTACCAGCCATAACTTTGGTGACGGCTTTGCAAAAGCGTTTGATATCCAGTATACGGATAAGGAAAATAAGTTACAGTATGTGCACCAGACCTCCTGGGGTATGACCACACGTCTCATCGGTGCGGTTATCATGGTACACGGTGACAACAGCGGTCTTGTGTTGCCGCCGGCAATTGCTCCGGTACAGGCAGTGGTGATTCCGGTACGTCAGGATAAGGAAGGCGTTCTGGATAAAGCGTACGAGCTTGGCAATATCTTAAAGGGCTTCCGCGTAAAGGTAGACGATTCCGACAAGTCTCCGGGATGGAAGTTTGCGGAGCATGAGATGCGCGGTGTGCCGCTTCGTATCGAAATCGGTCCGAAGGATATCGAGGCAAATCAGGCGGTTATCGCAAGACGTGATACCAATGAGAAGATTACCGTATCTTTAGATGAACTGGAAGCAAAGGTAGGCGAGCTTCTTGCCACCATGCAGAAGGAAATGTTGGAGCGTGCAAGAGTACATCGCGACGAGCACACCTACAGCGCAACCACCATGGAGGAAATGCTGGATGTGGCTGAGAATAAGTCCGGTTTCATCAAGGCGATGTGGTGCGGCGAACTGGCCTGTGAAGAAGCGTTAAAGGAAAAGGCGGGTGTTACTTCCCGTTGTATGCCGTTTGCACAGGAAGAAATCGCAAAGACTTGTGTTTGCTGCGGTAAGCCGGCAAAGAGTCTGGTATACTGGGGTAAGGCATATTAAGAATGACAGCGGGGCTGACGTGTTGAATATTTGAAAAATGCCCTTGTTTCGGACTGTTTTGCGCCGAAACAAGGGCATTTGGTTTAGTTGTTATTTAGCGATTCGGACACTCCGGATGAGAATGATGCGTTGCGCCGGTGGTAGAGGTGCTGTAGGTGTAGCTGCATTTGTAACAACCGTATTCTTTAACATGTATGTCAGTTTCAAGAAAACATCTTGCATCTACACTATAGATGGCCCCTACACCATTCCAACTGTAAGAATATGGGAACGTGCAACAAGGAGTGCTACGAACTTTTACTTTAGAGCCTTTAAAATAAATAGTATGACAGCAATAGGTGGCAGCCTCAGCTTCCTTCGGAGCAGGAACGGCAATAGAGGATACACAGAGAGCAACGGCTAAAATGGCTGCTGCAAATTTCTTTAATTTGAACATGATATAATCTCCTTTTTGATTTTGTTTATGTTTTTTTGACTTTGAAAATTTTCAAGAAAATACGTACGCAACGTAAAATTAACATAATTTTTCATACAAGTCAATCGGGGAAACGAAACATTAAGGAAATGATAAGGGGAAATTAAGAAAGTCTTAGGGAAATAAGTTTTTACCGAGATGAAGAAGGACAATGCGGTGCAATTCTTGACAAACTCCCCCTTTCATGCTACTATGATAAAGCATTAGAAGACAAAAATGTATGATAAACGGTCCTTAGGGAGATAACGATTTTACCGGGCGTTGCCCGAAGAAAAGGAGAGTTATTATGAAGAAGAGATTAGCAGTATTATTAACGGCTGTGCTTTGCCTGTCTTTATTTGCAGGTTGTGGAAGCAAGAAAGAAGACCTTGCGTATATCAAGGATAACGGCGAGATGGTTATGGGTATTACCCTGTTTGAGCCGATGAACTATTATGATGAAGACGGTGTGTTAATCGGTTTTGAGACGGAGTTTTCTACCGCTGTTTGCGAAAAGCTCGGTGTGAAGGCAAAGTTCCAGGTAATTGACTGGGAGCAGAAGGAAAACGAGTTAAAGTCTAAGGCAATTGACTGTATTTGGAACGGTCTTACCGTTACCGAGGAGCGTAAGGAGAATATGGCATTTTCCACCGCTTATGTAAGCAATCGTCAGGTAGCAATTATCCGTAAGGCAGATGCCGCGAAGTATACGGATGTGGCAAGCATGGCAGGTGCAAACATGATTGCGGAGAACGGTTCCGCAGGACAGACTGCAATTGAGAGCGACGCAACTCTGTCCAAGAATAAATTTGTAGCAGCTGCAGCTCAGAAGGATGCCCTTCTTGAAGTAAAGGCAGGAACTTCCGATGTTGCGGTTCTTGACTATATCATGGCAAAGGCTGTAGTAAACGAGGATTCCGATTTCAGTGATTTGATGATTGTGGAGAGCATTAACCTTGCTCCGGAAGAATATGCAATCGGTTTCCGTTTGGAGGATAAGGAACTTCTTGCAGCAGTAAATAAGGCAATCGATGAGCTTGTGGCAGAAGGCTTTATGGCAAAGCTTGCCGAAAAGTACGATATGAGCGAATCTTTGGCATTTAAGTAAGATACATACCAAAAGGAGAAGGACGTTATGTCATTTATTGACGTTACCATGCAGCTTTTGGACGGATTTAAGGTAACCATGCTCATATTCTTTGTGGTATTGCTGGGAGCCCTGCCGCTTGGTCTTGTGATTACCTTCGGTTCCATGTCCAAGATAAAGCCGCTTCGCTGGCTGACCCGGACTTTTGTCTGGATTATCCGGGGAACGCCGCTGATGTTGCAGATTATTCTTGTGTTTTACGGTCCGGGATTGATTTTTGGGGCAAAGGCACTGCCGCGAATGACGGCGGTGCTCATTGCCTTTATTATCAATTATGCGGCCTATTTTTCGGAAATTTACCGGGGCGGAATCGAGAGTATTCCGGCGGGACAATATGAGGCGGGCCAGGTGCTTGGTATGACAAAACGTCAGATTTTCTTTAAGGTGGTATTGTTCCAGGTCATCAAGCGGATCATGCCGTCTATGGGAAACGAAGTCATTACCCTCGTAAAGGATACGTCTCTTGCCCGCGTAATTTCTGTAGTAGAGCTGGTAAAGGCGGCGCAGGACATTGTAGGACTGAAAGGAATCATCTGGCCGATTTTCTATATCGGTGCGTTTTATCTGTTAGTATCCGGAGCACTTACGTTACTGTTTAACTGGATTGAAAAGAAGATGGATTATTATAAGGGATAGCATATGGCGGTATTGGAAGTAAAAAACATACGAAAAAGCTTTGACGGGGAAGAAGTGTTAAAGGGCATTGAGTTCTCTATGGAAAAGGGTGAAGTGCTGGCGATTATCGGTTCTTCCGGAAGCGGTAAAACGACGCTTCTCCGTTGCCTGAATTTTCTGGTGACCCCGGACAAGGGACAACTTTTTGTAAATGACGAATGCATTTTTGATGCAGAAGACATACATAAATTAAGTGAAAAAGAGATTCGTGAGAAACGCCTTCACTTCGGTTTGGTGTTTCAGTCCTTTAACCTGTTTCCGCAGTATAATGTATTGCACAATGTAACCTTAGCGGAAGAGTTGCAGATTAAGGATGCTTGTAAGGCAAAGAAGATTACCAAGGAAGAAATGAAGGAAGCTTTGGCACAGGTAACGGCGCATGCGGAAGGATTGCTTACGCAAGTGGGCCTTTTGGAAAAGAAGAATGCGTATCCGTGTGAGCTTTCCGGCGGACAGCAGCAACGTGTGGCCATTGCGAGAGCGTTGGCGTTAAATCCGGATATTCTTTGCTTTGACGAACCGACCAGTGCACTGGACCCGGCGCTTACCGGGGAGGTGCTTCGTGTTATCCGGGGATTGAAATCCTCGGAACGTACCATGATTGTGGTAACCCATGAAATGGAGTTTGCTCGTCGTGTAGCGGATAAGGTGATGTTTATGGCAGACGGTATCATCGAGGAACTGGGTGACCCGGAGCAGGTATTTACGAATCCGAAGAGTGAAAAATTGCAGGCGTTTTTGGCAAATGCAGCAGAAGGACTATAAGGAATTACAGCCTGTGGGATTGGAATGAATCCCGCAGGCTGTCTGTGTTTGTAACATAGGAGTAAAGTGAGGGAAAAGGTATGGGTCAGGACAGAAAAAGCGCAATCATAAAATTATCTCTGGCAATGTTGATTTTCGGTTCCATCGGCGTTTTTCGCCGGTATATTCCGTTGTCTTCTGCTTGGATGGCATGTGTCAGAGGCGTCATCGGTACGGTATTTTTGGTTTGTGTGGTGGCGGCTTCGAAGAAACGCATAGACAAAAAAGCAATTCGAAAAAATTTAGTATTGCTTCTGATTTCCGGCGCGGCAATCGGTGTAAACTGGATTCTTTTGTTTGAGGCGTATCGCTATACGACGGTGGCAATCGCAACCTTATGCTATTACATGGCACCGGTCATTGTGATTTTGCTGGCACCGGTTTTGTTAAAGGAAAAAATGACCGCAAAGAAGTCGGTTTGTGCGGCAGTGGCAATTGCCGGCATGTTGCTGGTATCCGGCATATTCGACGGCGGAGCAGTTGTAGGCGGTAGCGGAACAGGGATTTTGTTTGGCCTCGGGGCGGCTATGTTTTATGCATCGGTTATGTTGATGAATCAATTTATTAAGGACATCTCTGCCTATGATAAGACGATTATGCAATTGGGCGGAGCGGCACTTGTGGTTTTGCCGTATTCGGTGTTCACAAGCGGAGTACAGGAGTTTACTGCTCTTACTGTACCGCAGATATTGTTACTGTTGGCGGTTGGAATTGTACATACCGGCATTGCTTATTGGCTGTATTTCGGTAGTATGGATAAGTTAAGCGGTCAGACGGTTGCGGTGTACAGTTATATTGACCCGGCTTTTGCGGTGGTGCTTTCCGTGTTGGTTTTGCGGGAGGAAACCGGTGCGCTTGGTATGATCGGGGCGGTGTTAATTTTAGGTTCTACGTTGTTTAGTGAGTGGACAGGAAAAAAGAAATAGAGAATGTAAGACCTGCAAATCGTGAGTGATATGCAGGTCTTGTTTTATGTAGTCCTCTGATAAAAGGCGAGATGTAAATAATATTGACACGCGGTATGATTTGTGATAGCATGTAAGTAAATAGAATTTACTTATCGAAGATTTATGCCGGCAAGGAGGAACAATACAATGGAGGAAATGGAGAAAAAAGAGAAGGAAAGACGTCAGATATTAAATATTGCATGGTTAATTTGTGGCGGATGGATTTGCTCCGTGCTTTGGCTTATGATAGGCGGTGTTTTATACCTTACCTACTTCGGCCGTCGTTTGGGAAAACAATGTTTCCGGATAGCAGGGTATGCCGTTTGGCCTCATGATACGACCGCTACAGCCTTTTTGTGGAGTGCGCCTCTTGCAAATTTCATATGGTGGTTTCCTTGGGGGGTGCTTCTGTTTCAAATGCATTTGATTGTTGCCGGTGCTTTTTGTCTTTCAATCATCGGAGCACCTATCGGCAAACAGTATTTTCAAATGGCATTGATTGCCATGTGTCCTTTTGGCGTGGAGTATGAAAAGAAAGAATTAATTGAGCCGTATTATCCGGAGAAATGGTAAGGGAACCGTGACATTAATTGTGTAATGTTAAGAATCCGTAAAGTTATAGAAACAAGAATAGCCGGGTTGGCATTTATGGGCGTGATATGGTACAATATATCTTGGAAAAGTAGAACGGAGGTGTTAGTTTGTTCCGAAACAGCAGAACAATTCTATTTTCAAAGGTAAAAGAATCCCTTGCGTCGGTAATGCCGATTGCGGCTATTGTTTTTGTCCTTTGTTTTACTATTGTTCCTGTGCCGACGGATTTGTTAATGACGTTTGTGTTTGGCGTGGTAATGGTGATTCTCGGTATGGGGATGTTTACCCTGGGTGCGGATCTTTCCATGACACCGGTAGGCGAGCATATCGGTTCGGCAGTGACCAAGTCCAGAAAACTTTGGTTTATTGTGCTGATCAGCTTTTTGGTAGGTGCCATTGTGACCATATCCGAGCCGGATTTACAGGTCCTTGCAGAGCAGGTGCCGAATATTCCGAACCAGGTTATCGTTTTTTCGGTGGCCGGCGGTGTTGGATTGTTTTTGGTGGTAGCGATGCTTCGTATTTTGTTTAAATGGAAGCTGAATTATTTATTGATTTTCTTTTATGTGGCAGTGTTTGCATTGGCAATGTTTGTACCGAAGTCCTTTTTGGCGGTGGCTTTTGATTCCGGTGGCGTAACCACGGGACCGATGACGGTGCCGTTTATTATGGCGCTTGGTATAGGTGTTGCATCCATTCGAAGTGACAGCGAGGCACAAAATGACAGTTTTGGCCTTGTTGCCCTTTGTTCCATAGGACCGATTCTGGCGGTAATGCTTCTCGGTCTGTTCTTCCGGGTAGAGGGCGGTAACTACACGCCGGTGGAGATTCCGACGGTGGAGACTTCGAAGGATTTGTGGAATCTGTTTTCTCACGAAATCCCGGAATACATATTGGAAGTGGTGAAGGCGTTGCTTCCGATTATGGCGTTCTTTGCATTGTTCCAGATTTTTCGGTTAAAATTGAAGAAAGAAAATATTTACCGTATCAGTGTCGGTTTTATTTATACGTTTATCGGGTTGGTATTGTTCCTTTGCGGAGCAAACGTAGGCTTTATGACGGTAGGAAATTATATCGGACGAGAGCTGGGAGGTCTTTCCTACCGTTGGATTATAGTACCGTTGGGAGCTCTTATCGGTTACTTTATCGTTACGGCAGAGCCTGCGGTACATGTCCTGAATAAGCAGGTATATGAAATGACATCAGGTGCTATTCCGGCAAAGGCGTTAAGTACCAGTCTTTCCATCGGTGTGGCCGTGTCCGTGGGACTTTCCATGCTTCGTATTGTGGCGGATCTTCCGATTATGTATTTTCTGGTACCGGGATATCTGATTGCGATTGTATTGTCTTTTTTTGTACCGCCGATTTTTACGGCAATTGCATTTGACTCCGGTGGTGTTGCTTCCGGCCCGATGACGGCAACGTTTTTGCTTCCGATGTCCATCGGTGTATGTACCGGTGTGGGCGGAGATGTAGTAACGGGAGCCTTCGGCGTGGTTGCCATGGTAGCTATGACACCGCTCATTGCGATTCAGATTCTCGGTCTGGTGTATAAGCTTAAGCTTCGCAAGGCAGAGCAGGCAGTAGAGGTTGAGGTTCCGGTAGAGGTAACGGAAACTGTTGTGGATATCTTTGATAACGAAATCTTTGAATTGGAGGATGACGATGAGTAGATATAACATGGTTCTAATGATTCTGAATCGCAGCTATGAAAAAGATTATGTAGATTTTTTAAAACAAAACGGTATTGCACATATGACGGAAATGTTGGGACACGGAACCGCAAGTAAGAGTATTTTGGATTACCTCGGGATTGAAAATAACGAGAAGATTATAATTCAGACAGTAGTTGCGGCAGGCAAGGTGGATTCCTTGTTCGGAGGCTTGGTAAGCCGGATGGGAATCAATTTGCCGGGAACCGGTGTGGCAATGTCGATTCCGATGGAAAGCATCGGAGGGACCTGGAGCATGAAGTATCTGACGGAAGGTCAGGAAGTTTTGGCGACGGAGGATGTGAAAATGAAAGAAGCAAAATATTCTTTGATTACGGTAATTGCGGAAAAGGGTTGTTCGGATATGGTGATGGATGCGGCAAGAGAAGTCGGTGCCAGAGGCGGTACGGTAGTCCATGCTAAGGGAACCGGAAGAGAAGAAGATGCCAAGTTTTTCGGAGTGTCCATCAGTCCGGAGAAGGAAATGATTTATATTGCCACGAGAAAGTCCGAACGTGCGGACATTATGCGTGCCATTATGGAAAAGGCAGGTCCGCAGACCGAGGCAAAGGCAGTGGTATTCTCCCTGCCGGTAGAAGATATCGCGGGACTCACCGCCCTTATGGAGCCGGAGAAGTAGCCGGGCACGGGCTGTCACCGGGGACGAAGGTCTCGGGCGCAGAACTTTTCGATTGAGTGTTGAATTTTAAATAGCCGGAATTGATTTGTCGTTTTTTTCACATCGCAACGCTTCGTCAAACTTCCTCTAAGAACGACTAGGACGCTCGGGAGCGACCTCGCGCCTAGTCTTTTCTAAGGGGTGATTTCGACTCAGCTAAGGACGCGGCCCTTCGGGCAAATTCAAAAAACGAACAAATCAATTCCGGCTATTATATTTGCGTGCACTAATATCGAAAAGTTCTGCGCCCTTTTACTTGCAGCAATTTCCGGCGGCAGCCCTGTTTGTTGACAAAATGTAAGATTTTTGCTGAGATAGTCGCACAACAGTGCATACAACCACAAAGAAGTTGAATAATTCTGCTTGGTGTGATATAATATATGTCAAACACAAAAGAAAGTGATAATTGAATATAAAGATTTCGGAAGGAGAACAGAGACAGTAGGATAACGAAGGAGGGAATTTTATGTATTGCAGATATTGCGGACAGGAGTTGCCGGAGGATAGCGTGTTTTGTAATAAGTGCGGGCGAAAACAGGAGAATGAGGTGCAGGAAGTAAAGCAGGAAGAAATTACGGAAGTGCCTGTAATGCAGGATGGGAAACCGGAATTGCCTGCAAAGCAGGAAGCCGATGTGGTTGTGCCGAAGAAGAGTAAAAAAACCATAATCGGAATTGCGGTTGCCGCAGTGCTGATTTTAGCTGTTATCGGAGTTGTTTTATGGAGTAAGGGGAGGAGTTCCGGGTCTGACGGAAAAGAGAATAAGCAACAGGAGGAAACAGAAAACCGTCCGGAGGAGAAAGAGAACATAGACGAAAAGGAAGCAGAGGATAAGAAAAAACCGGAACAGGAGAAGAAGGAGACGGAAGAGAAGGCATCCATAATCAGTATTCGTGGAAGAAAACTTGCCACAGACACGGAGATTTTGGATTTAAGCGGGCTTTCACTTACCGATCAGGAGATTGCGCCGTTGGCACAGCTTACGGAGCTTCGCAGTATTAATTTAAATGATAACCGGATTACGGACTTATCGGTGCTTTCCGGAAATACAAAGCTGGAAAGCATAAGCTTTAATAATAATTCTGTTTCGGACATCGGTTTTGTACAGGGTATGGACAATTTGGAGATAATATGCGGAGAGTATAATCAGATTTCGGATATTTCTCCCCTTGCAGGGAAAACGAAACTGAAGGAAGTTTTCTTTGGCAATAATCAGATAACGGATATTTTTGCATTGGTGGAAAGTGACGGTCTCACGAAAGTAGGATTTAACGAGGCAAAGCTATCGGATATAGAAGCACTTTACGAAAAAACAGAATTGGAAATGGTATGCTTTCATAATTGCGGTTTGACGGACATCAGTCCGTTAGAGGGTTGTACAAAGCTGACTCATGTATATTTCGGAGAAAACGAAATTTCGGATGTGTCTCCGCTCCGCAGTGCGGAAAGTATGGAAGATGTTTGGCTGGATAACAATCGGTTATCCGAGAATCCGAAGTCTTTTGAAGGCCTGACAGTAAACGGCCAGATTGCAATCACGGGCAATAATTTGAGCGATTCGGAGCTGGTTAAAATAAAGGAAAGAATGTACGGAACCTTTACCATATACGGAACCACGCTTACGGGAAATAAACCGAAGCCAGAAGAGGATTCCGTGGTGACGGCGACGCCGAAGCCTACTGCCACCCCGAAACCGAAGGCTACTGCAACACCGAAGCCGACGGCAACCCCGAAACCAAAGGCTACTGCAACACCGAAGCCGACGGCGACGCCAAAACCGACGGCAACGCCGAAGCCGGTTGTTTATAAAGACGCTTCTGTTCTTCCGGAATTCTCAGTCTGGTCCGGTGGCAGCTTTAAGAACACCGGAAAGGAGATTAAGGATAACGTATTAGAAATGCGCTATTCCGGTCCGTCTTCTGTGGGAATCGTTTATCTTGCAGAGGCTTATGTTGAAACCCTTTCCGCGTACGGATATGAAATATGTTATGAAAATGAAAGCTATGCTACGAACGGCTCTGTTGACATGTTGAGTATTTATCTCACCTATAAGGGTACCAAGACAGAGCTGGTAGAATTGGATGAGCTTGGTACATTCCTACCATACAGTAGCTACCTGTGGTTCTACACAGCGGGGTCAAGCCTCTATGCTATATTAGAGTTCCCGCCTGCTGCGGTGTTTGACGACACAGGGGAACGTTTCGGTGTTGTGGCTCCGACTACTACGCCGAAGCCTACAGCTACCCCGAAACCAAAGGCTACTGCAACACCGAAGCCGACAGCAACGCCGAAGCCAACGGCGACACCGAAGCCGACTCCGGCAAAGGAAGGCTACACTGCATGGGATTCCCAGAAAGAAATTCAGTTTGATGTAAAACCGAAATTTGCACAAACCGTGAAGCGAAGATACCTTTATACCAAAGCTAAGGAAACAGCAAAGTATTACTTGCCGGATTTGGAAGCTTGGTCCAACGGTGTATTTACCAAAAGCTATGATCTGGTTGAAGACGGAGTACGTACCATAAGCTATAACTTCTCCGGAATTTCTATTCCACACGATACCATACAGCAATATTACAAGCTTTTGGAAAAGTACGGATTTAGCTTAGGGAAAACGGTATCTCACACAATGCAATTTACGTTCAAAAATTATTGTTGGCAGGAATTGGTGTACAACGGAGCCTGGGACATTCCACATGATTCGGTGAACGATTCCTCTTTCATCGGCGATTGCGATGTTCAAACCACTGCATCAGACGAAGGGTACTATTTCCAGTTTATGTTGCCTGCTGAAATCGGATTTTTGGATACCGGAGAACGTATGGATGGCTCCACCGCTACCGTGGAAGATGTTACAACCTATACCAACACCACCATGGTTTCCTATTCGAAGGGTTCAACCGGCGCAGATAGTTTTAAGGTCAGCGGATGGACAAAGGATTCTACGGCCTCCGTTATAATCACCCTCCGACCGGAGCTTTACAAAACCGGCTCCGTTTATACACTGGATGACTTTGAAGCGCAAGCCAATGTAAACAGCGGAGCTCTTTGTTCCTTTGTTATCAGCGGAGAAGAAGTGAACGGAATAAAAGCACCTACAACGGCATATATCGAATACTTCAAGTCGATTACCGTCAAGGTAATTGAAAAGAGTGAGTCTCTCGCTGTGATTTCCTTTGATGTGGAGATTTACGGGGAAGAAGGAGATTTGTTCCGTATTGAAGGTCTGTTCGCGGCAGAACTTACGGATGCCGTGGAAAACACTGCAAGTACAGGCAGCTCATCCGGTTCCTCTTTTGTGGGAGACCCGGAATGTGTTCATTGTGGCGGAAAGGGGTACAACGAAAGCTACTGTACACGCTGCTTCTCCGGCACGATTGACTGTTCCAGCTGCTACAATGGGAAAAAAGACTGTACCTCCTGCGGGGGTGACGGAGAGCGCACCGGTTCCTATGGGTCCGGTCCGGTGAAATGTTATTCCTGTACCAACGGAAAAGTCCAATGTAGTAAATGTTGGGGCAAGGGTGAAGTTGATTGTCCGAATTGTGACAGGGGAAAAGTGAAAAAAGATTGTGTCTATTGCTTTAATTAAGAAAAAATAACCCCCAAGAGTTACCGGAAAACGGTCGGAGGTGCGTGTATGAAACGTAGAATTATATTCTTTTGTATGCTGATTCTCTGCGGGGTTACGGCCTGCACCTATTCTGATGTTGCCGGTGAAAAGGAGAAACCGGAGAAGCAGGAAAGCGCCTATGGAGAATTAGAGAAGGAGGAGGAACTGACCGTTACGGAAGATACCATAACGGTTGTTTTGCAGGAAAACCAGGCGCTTCCGTACCGTTGGAAAAGTAAGATACAAGGGGAGGCGGCAGAATCGGTTTCGGAGGAAACCGTGACCGGAAAGGGAAGCTTGTTCCAAAGCGGGGATTCCCCGGCGTACCATGTGTTTACCTTTCGGTGGGTAGCAGACGGGGAAGTGCAACTGGAACTGTCCAATGTGCGGATTTCACCTCCGGATGACATGGAGTTAAACGGAAAACGCGTCTGGTATTTGCAGAGACAGAACGGAATTGTTACATGGGAACTTGTAGAGACCGAGGACTAGAACTAAAAAGTAGAAAAACAAGGCTATCACAACGGCATGGTTGGTGATAGCCTTATTCTTTTCTCCCTAAGTCCGGTTCATTCTCTAAGAAGCAGGCCCTCTTCAGGGCGGAGCTTCCAAACTTTCCGCGGATTTCGTCTACGGCGGCATTGAGTTTGGAGAGCTTCTCACGCTTGCCGGTGTCAAAGAGGTCGTACTGGAAGTTATCGTCGTTGGTGACATGGCCGGTGGAAACCCCGAGAAGGCGTATCGGGGAACCGTCCCAAAGTTCGTAAAAGAGCTTGCGGGCGGCAATATATAGTTGTTCGGTAGTATTGTCCGGAGCGGTCAGTTGTCCCTGTCTGCTCCGGCTTTTTAATTCGGTATCTTTGATGGTGACGGAAACCATGGAAATGTAGGCACGGTCTTTGCGAATCCGGGCTCCTACTTTTTCACAGAGGGCAAGGAGAATCCGCTCGGCTTCCGCACCGTTTACCACATCTGCCGGAAGGGTGGTGGAGTTGCCGTAGCTTTTGGATGCGGAAGGCTCGTCCGATACCGGGGCGGTGTCGATGCCGTTAGCGGCTTCATGTAGGAAAATGCCTTGCTTTTTAAAATGAGAGACAAGGATATCTTTATCGGTATGGGCCAGATCACCGATGGTACGGATGCCCAGTGCCCGCAGACGTTCTGCGGTGGAATGCCCTACATACAGTAACTCTCCTACCGGAAGCGGCCAAAACTTTGTCGAAAGCTCTTCGGGAAACAGGGTATGTACCAAATCCGGTTTCTTGAAATCGGAGGCGGTTTTTGCTAACAGACGGTTGACGGAAATACCGATATTGACGGTAAAGCCCAGTTCTTCTTTTATCTCATCCTTTATTTTGTGGGCAAACGTTATCAAATCCCCGTATAACCCTTCCGTGCCGGTCATGTCGCAGAAGGCTTCGTCGATACTGAACTGTTCCACTACCGGGGAATATCGCCGCAAGAGTTCCATAAAAGCACGGGAACGCTCCAGATACAGAGAGTGATTCGGTTTTGCAATATAGAGATTTGGGCATTTTTGCAATGCTTTTACAATGGGTTCGCCTGTAAGAATGCCACATTGTTTTGCCAGGGTGGATTTTGCCAAAACGATACCGTGACGGGCCTCTTTGTCTCCGCCGATAATGGCAGGAATCTCACGAATGTCTAAGGATTCACCCAAATCATGCAAACGGTGATGGGCTTCCCAACTTAGAAAAGCGGAATTGACATCGATATGAAAAATAACCGGTTTTGCCATAAGAACTCTCCTTTCCCTGTTTGTGTCCGGTTGCGGTTCACCGGTATCGGAACTATGTATCAGGCGTGACGAACATTTGTTTTTAGTATAGCAAAGAGAAACAGATTTCGCAAGTACGTGGTGAATCTGTATGATTTTTCTTTGGTTTGCACATACTTCCTATATAAAGAAAACGGAGGGATTTAATATGGCAGTCGATTTTAAAACCAGTGAAACCAAAGATAATTTGATGCGCGCGTTTGCGGGAGAAAGTCAGGCAAGAAACCGTTATACCTTTGCGGCAAATCAGGCAAAGCAGCAGAAGCTTCATGTGGTGGAGGCGGTGTTTACCTTTACCGCAAATCAGGAAAAGGAACATGCGGAAATTTTCTACAATCATTTGTCGGAACTTGCGGGAGAAACCATTCATGTGGACGGCGGTTATCCGGTGGACATAACAAACAGCATTACAGAACTTCTTCGCATGGCACAGCATAACGAGTATGAAGAGCACGATGATGTTTACCGTGCATTTGCCGAGAAAGCAAAAGAAGAAGGGTTTTTAAAGGTGGCGGCTTCTTTTGATATGATTGCGAAAATCGAGAAGATTCATGGCAACCGGTTCGGGGCATTGGCGGAGCTTTTGGAAAAGAATCAACTCTTTATTTCCGATGTAAAGACCGGGTGGTTTTGTCTGAATTGCGGCCACGTATTTGAGGGAACCGAAGTTCCGCCGCAGTGTCCGGTATGCGCTCATGATCGCGGATATTTCGTTCGTCTGGAGCTTGCACCGTACACCGGAAATTGTTGTGTAGAAGGTGTTTCGGAAAACAAATAAAATTTTTAGGTAAAGTTTTTAAAAAGGGGTTGTATGCCCCTTTTTGTTTTGGTATAATTAACTTGTGAGTGAAAAAGTATTGCCGTGTGAAGGGGAGTTCGCAAGGGAGTTAGAAATCATGTCGTGTCCGACTTGATTTTTTTTTGCGCATTCGGAAATTCCATAGGTGGGATTCTGCCGTTTTTTTGATATAAACGGTCGGAAACGGCGTTTATATAAATAACAAAATACTTTAGGAGGACGAGCAAATGAAACTTATTTACGATGTGGAAGACAGAATGAGCTTCGGCAAAATGGTTGTCTTTGCAATTCAGCAGTTGCTTGCAATTATGGCTGCAACTCTTGTGGTTCCGATGATTGTGGGACACGGAATGAAGTCTGAGGCGGCACTGTTTGGTGCGGGCGTAGGTACCTTGGTGTATATTGCGTTCACAAAAAAGAAGAGTCCGGTATTCCTTGGTTCTTCCTTTGCATTCCTCGGGTCCATGGCAGCGGCCTTTGCCGGTGGTGTTTCTGCGGCAGTAGGCTATCTCGGATTGATTCTGGGTGCGATTTTTGCGGGACTTGTGTATGTGGTAATTGCGATTGTAGTAAAGGCAGTGGGTGTTGACTGGGTTAATAAGTTAATGCCGCCGGTGGTTATCGGTCCGACGGTTGCTATTATCGGACTTTCTCTTGCGGGAAATGCAATCGGTGATTTACAGTCCGGCGAAGTGTCATGGTGCTCGTCTTGTAATCAAGTTGTGGGAGATGCGTGTGCGGAATGTAGTGCATTACTTGGAAGCGATGCGGCAAAGGGCTTCCTTGAACAATATGCTTCCCCTCTTATAACGATTCTTTGCGGCTTAGTGACTTTGTTTGTAACGGTTCTTTGTTCTACCTACGGTAAGAAGACCTTAAAGCTGATTCCGTTTATTATCGGTATTTTGGCAGGCTATGCAGTGGCACTTGTTCTGACTTTAATCGGTAATGCGGCAGATGTGAATGCATTAAAGGTAATGAATTTCAATTCCTTGGCGGCTCTTTTTCAGACCGCGGACGGAAGCTTCGGCGTGACGCTTAAGACCTTCTTTGCGGTACCGGAATTTACCTTTATGACTGCTCTCGGCGGATTTGATGAAATTACCGGTGCGTACATCGGAACCATTGCGGTGGCATATGTTCCGGTGGCATTCGTAGTATTTGCGGAACATATTGCGGACCATAAGAACATTTCTTCCATTATTGAACGGGACCTTTTAAAGGAACCGGGACTTTCCCGTACCCTTCTCGGTGACGGTGTGGGTTCTATGGTGGGTGCATTCTTCGGCGGTTGTCCGAATACCACTTACGGTGAGTCCGTAGGTTGTGTGGCAATTACAAGAAATGCTTCCATCGTAACGATTATCAGTGCTGCGGTAGGGGCGATTTTGATTTCCTTCTTAAGCCCGTTTGTAGCGTTTGTAAATTCCATTCCGTCCTGTGTTATGGGCGGTGTATGTATGGCACTGTACGGATTTATCGCAGTCAGCGGTTTGAAGATGTTGCGGAAGGTGGATTTGGGACAGAATAAGAATCTGTTTACCGCTTCCGTAATCTTAATTGCCGGTATCGGCGGATTATCCGTATCTTTCGGTCAGGTAACGCTTACCGCTATTGCTTGTGCATTGATTCTCGGAATCATCGTGAATGTAATGCTTTCCAAGGAGAAGGATGAGGAGACGGAAGAATAAGATTGGTATTAGGAACGAGGTAGAAAGTTTACCCGTGATAAAGAAAAGGTCGCCCGGAAATTCCGGGCGACCTTTTCTTGTGTGGGTCCGCAAAGCGGACTCGATTTTTGAGGAATTATATTAGGGGGAATTTTGAATGTTGTCTTATGTGAATCGGTAGTCCGGATTACAGGGTAACTGTCTTCGGCTCGGATTCGTTAAGGTCAAGGGAAAGCGTCGCTTTCTTATCACCGAGAATCAGGTCGTATTCACCTTTGAAGCCTTCTACGGTAACGAAGCCGTTCTCATCGGTGGTAACGTTAATGTCGGTTTTCCATTCACCGTGTATCATTTCCTGTAAGCGGAGGAAGGCAGGCTTCTTACTGTTATCCTTGCGCAGGATACCGCTCGGAGCGTTGAGCCACATACCGTCGGTGAAATCCCAACCGGTGATGCCTTCCACAAGCGGATGTTCAAAGAGGATGCGATACATTTCTTCCAACTCGTTCTTCTGACGCTCTTCCCCTTCCGGAGTGGACGGCCATTCGCTTACCTGCCAGTCGTTTAAGTCTACGATATGAGCCGGCATGATGTCGCCGGAAATCAAGGTGTTCTCCGTAAAATGAATCGGCTTACCGAAACGGGAGAAACGATCCAATACTTCATGTACTTTTTCCGCGCCCCAGTAGCCTTGATGCTGATGGGACTGGATACCGATTACATCAATCGGCGCACCGGCGGAAAGGCAATTATCAATAAGTTCTGCGTATTTTTCGGAAGTATTAAAATCGTTTAACAGTAAGGTGGAATTCGGATTTGCCTGCTTTGCTTCGTTGAATACCATCTTTACCAGCTCGGTTCTTCCGTATTCCTGACAGATGCGGGTGATAGCGTTGTCGTACTTGTCGAATACCGGCATGATAACGACTTCGTTGATAACATCCCAAATATCCACAGTACCCTTAAACTGGGTAACGTCACGTTCGATGCGTGCTAATTGTTTCTTTAAAATAGTAGCATTATCGTACTGCATCAACCAATCCGCACAAGCGGTATGCCAGCAAAGCGGATGTCCTTTTGCTTTGATACCGTGCTCTTTCATAAAGGAGGCTGCTGCCATACGGCTTTCCCACTGCGGTTTGCCTTCTTTCGGTTCATATTGTCCCAAATAGAACGGAAGGGTACCGTAATTAAACAGTTCCATCCAAATTTTCATGCGTTCTGCAAAGAATTCCTTTGCTTTTTGGTCGTTGATTGCAAAGTGTGCGTTAAAATCAAAGGAACCCCAACCGAATAAGAACTTGTGATTGGTTTGTTTGAGCTGCAATGTAGTGTTTGCAAGCGGAGTGCCGGAAGCGTCCACGACACGTAATGTCTTTTTTGCTCTGCGGTGAGCTACCTTTTCGTAATTTGTCATATGTCCTCCTAAAGTAATGTATTTGTAAAAATATAAACAAATATTAGATGGTTTCTTTAAGTACATATTACTGAAAATACCGGCTAAAGTCAATAGAATATAAGAAGGAAGATATAAAAATAGAAACATACGTGTAAGAAGTGTTGGCTTAGGGGGAAAGATGTGGGAAAAGAAGTGAGGAACGGTTAAAAGAATTTTAATGATTTGTTCGATTGACAGTAAATTTGTTGATGTGTACAATAAATATATACGCAAGGCGTACGTTGTGGTGTGTTTCGTTTTATAAAGGTGGTGAATGAATGGACTGTAAAGAACAGTTGATTGAACTTAGAAAGAGCACAGGGATGAATCGAAGGGAGTTTACCGAGTATTTTGGGATTCCTTATCGTACCTTGCAGGATTGGGAACTGGGGAATCGTCAGATGCCGGAGTATTTGTTACGATTGATGGCGTACAAAGTGGGAATGGAACAGATGACAAAGGAATGTGAGTTACGGAAAGGGGAGCAATAGTATGGGAGAAAATTTTCAGTTATTTGAAAATCAGCCGATTCGTGCGGCGTGGGATGGGGAGAAAGAAGAATGGTATTTTTCGGTGGTTGATGTGGTGGGAGTGCTGACGGAGCAGGAAGATTATGACGGGGCACGGAATTATTGGAAGGTATTAAAGAATCGTTTGTTCAAAGAGGGAAGTCAGTTGGTTACATCTTGTAACCAACTGAAAATGAAGTCTCCAAAGGACGGAAAAATGTATAAAACGGACGTTGCGGATGCCGAGCAATTGCTTCGTATTATCCAGTCTATTCCTTCCCCAAAAGCTGAGCCCTTTAAGCTTTGGCTTGCAAAAGTTGGTCGTGAACGGATGGAGGAGACAATCGACCCGGAATTGATTATTGACAGGGCATTGGCTACATACCTGAAAAAGGGTTATTCGAGAGAATGGATTAATCAGCGTTTGCAGGCGATTCAAGTGCGGAAGGAGCTTACGGACGAATGGCAGGACAGAGGTGTGAAGCCGGGAAAAGAATATGCCATTTTAACAGATGAGATTACAAAAGCCTGGTCGGGAATGTCTACGAGGGACTACAAGAATTTTAAGGGCTTGAAAAAAGAAAATCTTCGGGATAATATGAGTACGACGGAGATTGTCTTAAATATGTTAGCAGAAACCGCTACAAAGGAAATCTCTAAACAGATGCAACCGGGAACCTTTGAAGAAAATAAAAAGGTTGCGAAACGTGGTGGCAGCATTGCAGGAAATGCCAGAAAAGAACTGGAGGAGGAGTTGGGACAATCTGTACTTACTTCAAAGAATGCGTCGGAGTTGAATGCGGTAGTGCTTGAGATGATAGAAACTGTGGCAAACATCGAAGAAAAGAAATAAGAGACAGGTTTGAGCCAAATTACAAATCGAATAATTGAGATATTAATATATGGAAGGATAGGAACATGGACAAAAAAGGAATTATTTTCGATATGGACGGTACATTATGGGATTCTGCGGAGGGCGTGGCAAAATCCTGGACACGGATTGTGAACGGAGAACACGATAAGAACCGTGTGATTACGGTGGAAGATATTCACGGTGTTATGGGAAAGACCATGGATAAAATTGCGGAAGTACTTTTTCCGGAGCTTCCGGAGGCACCGCGGTTAGAACTTTTGGAGAAGTGTTGTAATGATGAGAACGAGTACCTCCGTGTACACGGAGGGGTGCTGTATCCGGAGTTGGAAGAAACCTTGAAGGAGCTAAAAAAAGAGTATCCGCTCTATATTGTCAGCAACTGTCAGAGCGGATATATTGAAGCTTTTTTGGAGTACTACGGATTCGGGCATTACTTCGAGGATATCGAGTGCTTCGGAAATAACGGTTTGCAAAAAGGAGAAAACATCCGCAGACTGGCTGATCGAAACGGATTAACGGATGCGATTTATGTAGGGGATATTCAGGGGGACTACGATGCCACTATAGAGGCGGGATTCTCCTTTGTCCACGCGGCGTACGGTTTCGGGAAGATTGCACAGAAAACGCCGGCAATTTCCTGTTTTAAAGAATTGCCGGCGGTAGTAAAGCAAGTGTTTTCGGAAAAGATTTAAGAGCTTCGAAGAATGTCGGGTTATTGTTCCTTTGCAGTGTCATCCTGTATGGTCTTTAACAACATAGAAAGTGCTAACAGGCAAACGGACGGATAGTACAATGACATGCAGGCATGGTATGGCCAAGCCCAAAGTCCGGCAAATAAATCAAGCACAAGCATCAAATCCGATACAAAGAAAAGGAAGCTTCCCAAAAAGACGATTCCGCGAAACAGCGTTTTCTTTGCAATAAAAAGACCGAAGGATTTTCCGGTCATAGCGGAAATGATAACGGCGTAAATGATACAAATCGGCAGTAACACCGGGTCTTCAAAGGAAAGAACCGGACAAAACAATAAATAAAATAATGCGATGAGAAATAAAACGCCGCTTGCAAGTAAGTCGGTTAAGGTAAACTTCTCTAAGTAGAAATAAGCGACAACATAGCAAATATGTCCCAGGGCAAAAGCACCTGCACCGAGGAAAAGGTTATGGAAAATAAAAACATCTCCCAACATGGCAAAAACCACACCGGCTGCCATTACATAATAGAACTTCGGAGAAGAAGTCTTGTTTTTTAGTGCATAAACCAGATTTAAAATTCCAAGGACGGTGAAACAACAGCTGCAGATGCATTTTAGTGTATAGCTAAACTGGTTGATTTGAAAAAAGTAATTCAGTACCGCAACGGCAAGAAGAAAAATACTGTTTGTCAGGAGCATTGCTTTATGTTTTTTCATGGGAATACCTCCGTGGGTTATTACTTTAATAATAACACAAAGGACGAGAATCTACAATAAATATCTGATTTTCACAAAGAAACAACCAATATAATGAAGAAAAAATAAAGAAATTGTTGACAATTTCTTAAAAAAATATTAAAATGTGGTTGTGTGGTAACACATAACATCATAAGATAAAGGAGACAAAAAATGGGCGTTGCATCATTAGTTTTAGGTATCGTTTCTGTAGTATTCGCAGTTATTCCGGGATTGCCGGATTGGTTGGCAGCGATTCTTGGTATTGTAGGTATTATCTTAGGTGCTCTTGGTAAGAAGAAGGGTCAGAAGAACGCTACTGCCGGTTTAGTATTATCCATCATTGGTACTGTTTTAGGATTGATTTTCTACATTGCATGTGCAGCATGTGTTGCAAGCATTTTCTAATTTGTCATTAAAACATAGTACAAAACGATCGACCGTGGGAGAAGTCTCATGGTCGATTTTCTTAGAAGGAGAATTATGTGTCCGTACATTCATATTCATAAATTGACGCTTCCGACCTATGGACTTTGCATTGCAATCGCGGCAGTTGTAATGGTTGTATACGCAATGAAGCAGGCAAAGAAACGAAACGTGTTAACGGAGGATGTCCTGATTGTTTCTGCAATGTGTGCAGCGTTTGCGCTAATCGGTGCAAAGGTGATGTACATTTTTGTTACATACTCAATGGCAGAGCTTATTGAGCTGATGAAAAAGGGTGATTTCAGCTTTATGGGCGGAAGCGGACTGGTATTTTTGGGAGGCCTGCTGTTTGCGATTGTGGGAGCCTGGGTTGGTTCCTTGGTGGCAAAACAGAAACTGGTTGTATTTGAAGATTTAATTATACCGATTGTACCTGTAGGACATGCCATTGGCAGAATCGGATGTTTGTTAGCCGGTTGTTGTTACGGAAAAGTGTATGACGGTCTTTTTGCAATCCATTACAAAAATATAAATACGGGAGAATGGTCCACAAAAGGATATTTCCCGGTGCAACCCTTAGAAGCGCTGTTAAACTGTGTAATTGCTGTTGTGTTGTATCGGAAATCAAAGAAAGAACACAAAGAATATTTTCTGTTGCTGGATTACCTTTTGTACTATGCCATCATGCGCTTCGGACTGGAATTTTTGCGGGGAGATGCAGAACGGGGAGTGTACGGAGGAATTTCGACATCCCAATGGATTTGCATGGCACTGGTTTTAGTGAATGTACTTGTCAGAGTTGTTGCAATGAAAAAGAAGAAATAAAAAGGAAAACAGTCACCACAAAAGTGGTGGCTGTTTTTTTAAAAACGTAAATCATCCCCACGCATAACCCTCTCCATTTTCCGCATACTAACTCCACAACAAAGTTATGGAAATAACCGAAAGGAGTCAGTATGAAAGCAACAGGAATCGTAAGAAGAATAGATGACTTGGGCCGTGTGGTAGTACCGAAGGAAATCAGAAGAACTTTAAGAATCCGTGAGGGAGCCCCGCTGCTGACAACATTGTCAGAAAATGTCGATACATATGGAAAAAGGGAGAAAGAGGGGAGTTTAGAGCAATTGTTTATGTGGGGGATAGGGAGACTGGCGGAAAGGATGGGGATTAAAAGTGGGAAAGTAACCAAATTGACGATAGGGGTGAGTTATGGTAGAATATGGAGGAAGAACAATAAGTTTAAGTGATTTTTTGAAGGGATGTACCAACTTTGCCACGGAAAGGAGACCGGGATGAATATTTTACATATGAAGTATGCAGTAGAGGTGGCAAATGCCGGTTCAATTAATAAAGCGTCCGAAATTTTATTGATAGCTCAGCCGAATTTGAGTCGTTCAATAAAGGAATTGGAAGGGGAACTTGGAATTACCATATTTGATCGTTCTGCGAAAGGAATGGTTCTAACGGAAGAGGGAGAACGTTTTATTGGTCACGCAAAGAAAATTCTTGCACAGATAGATGAAGTGGAGACAATGTATAAAACGGGACTGATTGCGAAGCAACAGTTTTCAATCTGTGTTCCGAGAGCAAGTTATATTGCAGAGGCGTTTGCACGCTTTTCAAAAGGGATTGCTAAGGAGCCTGCGGAAATTTTTTATAAAGAAACGAATTCGAAGCGTGTGATAGATTATGTACTTCATTCGGATTACCGCCTGGGGATTATTCGTTATGCGGAAAATTATGATAAGTATTTTAAAGCGGTATTTGAGGAAAAAGGATTAAATTATGAGTTGATTACGGAGTTTCACTATGTATTGCTTATGAATAAAGAAAGTATGCTTGGCAGAATGGAAGAAATACGTTATCCTGATTTGTGTGACTACATAGAGATAGCTCATGCAGACCCTTATGTGCCGTCTTTGGCATTGGCAGAGGTAAAGAAAGAAGAGTTGCCGGATAATATTAACCGTCGTATTTTTGTGTTTGAAAGGGCAAGCCAATTTGAACTGCTTTCGGAAAACCCGGAAACCTTTATGTGGGTATCTCCTGTGCCGAATTCCCTGCTGGAGCGATACGGTCTTGTGCAGAAAAAATGTATGGATAACCAGAAAATATATAAGGATGTATTGATTTATAAGAAGGATTACCGGTTGACGGAGTTGGACAATTTGTTTATTACGGAGTTGTGTAAGGCAAGGCGTCAGTATGTGAAATAGAAGGAAGCAGGCAGAAATGGTTAGTTATGGTACATTCGGCGGGTAAAAAAGTCGGCATAGAAAAGCATGAGGGTTTGAAGGTAGCTGTTTAGTTTCTTTTTCATGGTATCATCTCCTTTCGTGTTTTCTGAGCTGAGTATAGCGCAAAAAAGAAAGAATTACTTGCCAAATATAAATAAAAAGTAGACAAATCTTGCAAAAAGAGAAAGAATGGGAACGGCCATCCTTTCTCTTTTTCTTTTACAGGTTTATATTCTTGCGGTATTCAGACGGAGATAAGCCCTTTGCCTTTTTAAAAATCCGGCTGAAATAGAGAGGGTTATCGTACCCTACGATATTGGCGATTTCCGTAATGTTATACTGGGGATTCTGTAATAGCGCTTCTGCGTTGTAAATTCGTTTGTTTAAAATATACTGCATCGGGGTGACACCGGTATAATGCTTGAAATTGCGGATAAACCAACTGATGCTGATATTGTGTTCTTTGGCATATTCGTCTACATAGATGTCCTCGCTGTAATGTTCGTTGAAGTATAGGGTGGCTTTATCAATCTCTTCCGCTGCCTGCGTATTGCTTACCTTGGCGGAAGTCTGGAAGAAACGCTGCAACATAATAAATATTTGCTTTAAATACATTTCTAACATCTCAGGATAGCTTTCCTTGCACATCTGCAGTTCGTTAATCATCGAACGAAAAATCGTCTGGTATTCCATACCGGAGCCGCAATAAAAGACCTTCTTATCATCGGCAAGTCCGTAGGATCGTAAAAGATTGGTGACATTTCCTCCGGTAAAGTGTACCCAGTATACCTCTGTTTGGTCCTCGCCGTAGTATTCGTATTTCTGTGGTTCCTTCGGCCGATAAAGAACCATATGGCCGGCGGTGACAATCTGTTCTTTTCCGTCAAAATGAAAATGAGCTTTTCCGGAAGCGATATACAGTAATTGAAAATCCAGTCTGCCGCGAGGCCTCCAAGTAGGAAGTTTTGGACGGGTATACAAGTGGTAGGTTCCGCAACTGGTTACAATTAACGGTTTAGATTTGTCTTTAATATCAAGAGTCGAGTTGTTGAGATAGGCGTTGTTTGTATACATTATAATACCCTCCATGCGAAAAAAGTGCATATCTAAAATAAAAAAGTACATGTAATCAACACGTTTGGAATGAGCGTGAATATAAGTGTATCATTTTTTGTATATTTCATCTCATATAAGTCATGTATTTTTGTAATATCTTTTACTATAATAAGTATAGCAGAAAGGCAATAGGAGAAGCAACAAAAACTTTACAGAAGGATGCAGCAGAAAGGAGAAACTTATGGAAGAAAAGAAATACCTTAAATGGTACAACAAAGTCGGTTACGGTTCGGGGGATATAGCTGGTAATGTGGTATATGCATTCCTCACCTCGTTCGTAATGATTTATTTAACGGATACGATAGGATTGAATTCTGGTATTGTAGGTACGTTGATTGCAATATCAAAATTGTTGGACGGTGTGTCGGATGTGTTTTTCGGTTCGTTGATTGATAAGACTAAGAGCAAGATGGGCAAAGCAAGACCTTGGATGTTTTACGGATTCTTTGGATGCGCGATCACTTTGTTCGGAGTATTTGCAATCCCGACCAACATCGGAAAGACAGCGCAATATGCATGGTTCTTCATAGCGTACACCTTGTTAAATGCAGTGTTCTATACGGCAAACAATATTGCATACGCTGCATTGACTTCGTTGGTGACAAAGAACAGCAAAGAACGTGTAGAGATGGGGTCCTTCCGGTTCATGTTCTCATTCGGTACCAACTTATTAATCCAGGCGATTACATTTGAAGCTGTTGAAGCACTGGGTGGCGGAGCTTCCGCATGGAGAGTGATTGCACTTATTTACTGTATTATCGGTATTATTACCAATACACTTTCTGCATTCTCGGTAAAAGAGCTATCGGACGAAGAACTGAAAGAAGACGGAGATGTGGAAACGGAAGATAGTAAGCTTACATTCGGTCAGACATTTAAGCTACTTTTATCCAACAGATATTTTATAATGATTTGTGGAATCTACATTCTTCAGCAGTTGCGTGCCGCGATGTTAAGTGTCGGTACATTCTTTATGACTTATGTACTTTTGAACCAGAAATTGTTCGGCGTGTTCTCCTGGGCAATTAATATCCCGTTAATCCTTGCACTGGCAATTACGCCTATATTAGTAGCAAAGATGAAGGGGATGTATAAGGTAAATAAATACAGCTATATCTTTGCAACTGTTTGCCGATTGGGAATTGTAGCCGGCGGATATATGGGAAGTGTTCCGTTAATGCTTGTATTTACGGTTTTGGCATCCCTCGGTGAAGGACCTTGGCAGGGCGACGTAGGTGCGGTGATTGCTTCCTGTTCCGAGCATACCTATCTTAAGAGCGGAAAAAGAATCGACGGTTCTATGTTCTCTTGTACCTCATTCGGAACAAAGCTTGGTGGCGGCATCGGTATCGCACTTTCCGGATGGCTGCTTGATATGAGCGGATATATTAACAACGGAGCGGTTCAGCCGGATAGTTGTATCAGCATGATGTGTGTGATGTACCTTTGGTTGCCGTTTGCATTTGACTTAATCATTACGATCATTCTTTCCTTCTTAAATGTGGAAAAAGCGAATTTGAAGTTAAAAGAGAACAAGTAATGAGAAAGGATAGCCTACGGAATATTTTCAGAAGCAATGCGGAAAGTGAGGATAAGATGAACGCAGAGATTAAGTGGTTGGATAATCCGGAAGTGTTCCGGGTGAATCAGTTACCGGCACATAGTGATCATTCGTTTTATGCGAGCTATGAAGAACTGGAGGGAACGAACAGTTTGGT
>JAFVSN010000035.1 GCA_017503735.1 Lachnospiraceae bacterium | reverse complement strand
CCGAAAATAAAGGAAAGGTAGTAAGCATAAACGGAAACTTGGTGTCAGTGGAATTTGACGGCAATGTTTCCATGAACGAAATATGCTATGTTTTTGTGGGTGATACCGCCCTTAAAAGCGAGGTTATCCGTATAAAAGGCAGCGTAGCGCAAGTGCAGGTTTATGAAATGACCGATGGTATTCAATGTGGGGATACTGTTGAATTTACAGGAGATATGCTCTCGGCAGATCTCGGCCCCGGATTGCTCGGTCAGATCTATGACGGTCTTCAAAATCCGCTTCCTGTTTTAGCGGAGCAGGCAGGTTGGTTTTTAGAAAGAGGAATTTACGCAGACGGACTTAATGACGAAAAGCAATGGGAGTTCACACCGACTGCCCGTGTTGGTGACGTAGTTCGTGCGGGTGAATACATCGGTACGGTTCCCGAAGGCCCGTTTACACATAAAATTTTTGTTCCCTTTTATCTGCTTGGAAACTATACGGTAAAATCCATTGCCGAAAAGGGCGAATATACCGTTAAGGAAACGATTGCGGTTTTAACCGATGAACGAGGTCGTGAGATACCCGTATCCATGTCTTTCAAGTGGCCTGTTAAACGTGCGGTTAAATGCTACAGCGAGAGATTGGCACCTATTGAAACAATGGAAACCAAGGTGCGACTTATTGACTCTTTCTTCCCCGTAGCTAAAGGCGGCACATATTGTACTCCCGGACCTTTCGGCGCAGGTAAAACCGTATTGCAACATACCACATCAAAATATGCGGATGTAGATATTGTTATTATCGCCGCTTGCGGTGAACGTGCAGGTGAAGTTGTTGAAACTCTTACGGAGTTCCCCGAACTGACTGACCCCAAAACAGGACGTTCACTTATGGAGCGCACCATTATTATATGTAACACCTCCTCTATGCCCGTTGCCTCTCGAGAAGCCTCAGTTTATACCGCGGTAACACTTGCCGAATACTATAGGCAGATGGGACTTCATGTTCTTATGCTGGCAGACTCGACCTCACGTTGGGCGCAGGCAATGCGTGAGATGTCGGGAAGACTTGAGGAAATTCCCGGTGAAGAAGCCTTTCCCGCATACCTTGAATCTTATATTGCTGCATTCTATGAAAGGGCGGGTTA
Organism: Lachnospiraceae bacterium; assembly: GCA_017503735.1. Classification (GTDB taxonomy): domain Bacteria; phylum Bacillota; class Clostridia; order Lachnospirales; family Lachnospiraceae; genus SIG307. Next base: position 742 of record JAFVSN010000035.1, on the reverse strand, counting down.
CGTCCGTTTGCCTGACGGAAGTTATGGTTCTGTTACTATCGGCGGCACCGTATCCCCTGCAGGCGGTAACTTTGAGGAGCCCGTAACGCAGGCGACCTTAAAGGTCGTAGGTGCTTTCCACGGTCTTTCCCGTGAGCGTTCGGATGCAAGAAAATATCCTGCAATTGATCCGCTTATTTCTTGGTCGAAATATAATAGCGTTATTGATCATGAAAAATTGGAATTTTGCAAAAGTATTCTTCATCATGGCGATGAGATCGGCTCTATGATGAAGGTTGTAGGCGAAGAAGGCACAACTCTTCTGGACTACATTACATACTTGAAATCCGAAATGCTCGATGCTGTTTACCTGCAACAGAACTCTTTTGATTTGGTTGAGGCAAACTGCGGAAGATTGCGTCAATGCTATGTTACCGATAAGCTGGTATATGTTCTGGGCAGTAGTTACGCTGTCGGAAACAAAGATGATGCACGTAGCTTCTTTAACCGTATGCGTCAGAAATTTATTGACTGGAACTATACTGAGTTTGAGAGTGAAGCTTGCAAAAAAGCAGAAACCGAGATTGATGCATTGTATCGTCAGGGTGACGGTAAATTGGCCGCAACGGTCGAAAAACTATTAAAGGACGGTGACTGAACGTGAACAAAGTATATAATCGAATAGAATCCATTACTGGTAACGTTATTACTGTCCGAGCAAACGGCGTCAAGTATAAAGAATTGGCACAGATCAATACACGTT
>JAFVSN010000003.1 GCA_017503735.1 Lachnospiraceae bacterium | reverse complement strand
GAAATACACCAGTCACGGATGTTGTCGGTCCAGTTAAAGTAGGTCTTTTCCATACGTTCCGGAACAAGGGTGATTTCCTTATTCTTTACTGCCTCAACCGCCGGCTTAATAAGCTCATCCATCTTTACGAACCACTGTTGTTTGATTAACGGCTCAACGGTGGTCTTACAACGGTCATGGGTTCCTACGTTATGGGAATAATCCTCGATGCGAACCAAAAGTCCCATCTCGTCTAATTCTTTTACAATCTGCTTTCTTGCTTCGTAACGATCCATGCCTTCAAACTTGCCGCCTGCCGCATTGATGGTTGCATCGTCGTTCATAATGTTGATTTCCGGTAAGTTGTGACGTTTTCCTACCTCGAAGTCGTTCGGGTCGTGGGCCGGAGTAATCTTTACTACACCGGTACCGAAATCCATCTCTACATAATCATCCGCAATAATCGGAATCTCACGATCTACAAACGGAAGCATTACGGTCTTACCTACCAAATGGGTATAGCGCTCATCGTTCGGATTAACCGCAACAGCGGTATCGCCCAGCATGGTTTCCGGACGGGTGGTAGCAAATTCAAGGAACTCATCGGTTCCTACTACCGGATATTTAATGTGCCAGAAATGACCTGCCTGTTCCTCATATTCTACCTCTGCGTCGGAAATGGAAGTCTTACAAATCGGACACCAGTTTACGATACGGGAGCCCTTGTAAATCATCTTCTTTTCATAGAGCTTTACGAAAACTTCCTCAACGGCCTTGTTACAGCCCTCGTCCATGGTGAAACGCTCTCTGTCCCAGTCACAGGAGGAACCAAGCTTCTTTAACTGGCTGATAATACGTCCGCCGTACTCCTTCTTCCACTCCCAAGCACGCTTAAGGAAGCCTTCACGACCAAGGTCTCTCTTATCGATGCCTTCCTTCTTCATCTGCTCGATAATCTTTACCTCGGTAGCGATACTTGCATGGTCCGTACCCGGCTGCCACAGTGCATTGTATCCCTGCATTCTCTTATAACGGATTAAAATGTCCTGCATGGTGTTATCCAGTGCATGTCCCATGTGAAGCTGACCGGTAATGTTTGGCGGCGGAATCACAATGGTAAACGGTTTTTTGGTCTCATCCGGCTCGGCATGGAAATACTTCTTATCCAGCCACTTTGCATACAATCTGTCTTCTATGTCCTTCGGATCATAGGTCTTAGCTAATTCTTTGTTCATAGCACATCTCCTTTCTGAACTTAGGCAGGTTTCCTTCTTCGGGAAGTGCCACATACATTTCTACAAGAACCCGCTCTCGCTCATGCGCAAACGTAACAGTACTAAGCTCGAAAGAACCTCGCTAAGTGCTGACGTTTGCTTATGGTTCTCTTTAGAAATGTTTGTGGCACTCCCGCCAGCCGCTTCACACGCTCACTTTGCCTGCACGAAAAAACACGGCTAATTCTCCCTATAAGGACGAATTAACCGTGGTACCACCTTACTTCGCAACAAACTGCGTTGCCTCTTTGTCTGTAACGGGACTTCCGGTAGTCTCTACTGCGAACCCTCTCCTGCCATCACAGGAGTCCGATTCCTTCAACACTACTGCTCCAAAGCTACCTTCCATAAGCAAGCCTTTACAGGACCTTTCAGCCGGTGAGTCCCGCTCTCTTTCAAGATGACTTATGTACTCCTCTTCTTCTGCGCATTTTTCAATATGTGTTTATCTTAATCGAATCCCCTCAAAAAGTCAAGCATATTTTTTTCTTCTTTCTTTTCCTTACGCCATCCACTTTTTACAAAACTTTTCTTTTCTCCCTTCTTCTTTTTCACAACTAAGAAACTATCTCTACACTTTTCACAAAACTCTTGAACATGGTTTTAATTAGTGGTATAATAAAATCGGTGTAAAAGATGTATCAAGTTGTGGTTTCGATTTCATTCCGCCAAACGGCGAGAGAGGCTCTTATATGCGATTTACTACCGATTCATCAAAAAAACAGAATCAATATTTAGACGAGTTAACCGGAATTAATAACCAGCAGGGCTTTTTCGAAAGCATGACAAAAATGTTGGACACCCATCCGGAGCTTTCCTTTTGTCTGATATACTGGAACATCCGTAAGTTCCGAACCACCAATGATTTATTCGGTTGGCAAGCCGGTGACAAGATTTTAATCCATTGGGCAAACACCCTCCGGGATATTCTTCAGAACGAAACTGCCGTTTACGGCCGTCTGGACCACGACAATTTTGTTTGCTGTGTAACCGAGGAATTTTTACAGAACAGTGATTGGACAAAGCTTGGTGAAATCAGCTATTTTGCCGGAGATACGGAGTATCACTTCTATTCCTGTTGCGGTTTATATAAGATTACCGACCGGTCCACGCCGTTTTCCGTCATGATTGACAAGGCCCGGGCTGCCATGGAAACTATTAAAAACAATTATGTTACTCTTTATGCCTGGTACGATGACAGTATGTGGAATGCCCTGTTGGAAGAACAGCGCATGAACACCGAGTTCAAAACCGCCATCGCAGAGAAGCAGTTTAAGGTGTATTACCAGCCGATTTGCCGTTCCAGTGACGGTCTGATTACCAGTGCGGAGGCGTTGGTTCGTTGGCAACACCCTACCAAAGGGATGATTTCCCCGGGTGTATTTATTCCGTTGTTTGAAAAGAACGGATTCATCAGTATTTTGGACCGCTATGTATGGGATGAGGTTTGTACCATGCAGCAGTCCCGGTTGGATCAGGGTCTTGCTACGGTTCCTGTTTCCGTGAATGTTTCCCGTGTGGAATTTTACAATCCGGCCCTTTGCGATGATATTCGTAATATTGTAAAAAGCCACAACATTTCTCCGGATTTGCTGAAAATAGAAATTACGGAAAGTGCTTATGCCGACAATCCGGTTCAGGTACAGGAAGCGGTAAAGAAGCTTCATACCTACGGCTTCTCCGTGCTGATGGATGACTTCGGCAGTGGCTATTCTTCCTTAAATATGTTAAAGGATTTGCCGATTGATGTGTTAAAAATCGATATGCGTTTCCTTGATAAGCTGAATGAAAATCAGAAAGCTTCCATCATTTTGGAATCCGTAATCCGCTTAGCGAAATTTATGAAATTAAGCGTGGTTTCGGAAGGCGTAGAAACCCAAAAAGAATGGGAGTATCTGCGTAGCGTGGAATGTGATGCCGTACAGGGCTATTTTTTCTACCGTCCGATGCCGCAGGAGGATTACATTGCATTGTTGGACAAAGCCGCTGCCAACAGCACCAACCTTTTGTTCCATTCTTCCGAAGAAACCGACGACTCCATTCTGGATGTGTTCAATCAGACCAACACCATGGAAAGCGTCTTGTTCTACAGTATGTTAGGCGGCATGGGACTTTTGGAAGTCTGCAACGGAGAAATCGAACTCATCCGTGTGAATAACGGTTATTACGAAACGGTTTACAATAAGCTTCCGCGGGAAAGAAACATTTTGAATCAACAATTCCTCGAACCGGAACGCAGCTTCCTTTTGGAACAGTGTCGCATTGCCAAAGAAGATGCGAGAATCCAGCAGTTCCAGTTACACCACAGACGGGAAGACGATACTTATGTATGGCTCAGTGTAAAGCTTCGCCACTTGGGCGGAAGCTCTCTTCGCTCCCTGTTTTTATTTGCCGTGGACAATATCGAGGATTTAAAGAAAGCGGAACATGAACGTTATGTATCAAATTACAGCACGGTTTTGTTAAAACTGTTTGACCGTGTCTACCATTTGGATTACTCTGCCGATACCGTTGAACTGTTACATACCAACGGCGAGGATTTTATCAAACCGCAAGTCCAATACTCTTCTGCCGAGTTTTTCCAACATCTTGCAGCAGTAACTTCTCCGCAGGATTTGGCGAAGCTGGAACTGGTAAAGGACAAGACATCACTGGACGAGATTCTTGCAGAAGAAAACACCAATTGTCTCTCGGTTCATTACCTGCTATCCTCCGGCGACACCGCCAATGACACGACTGCTTACTTTTTCAAAGCAGAGCTTCCGGACGGTGGCAATCGTTATTTATGTTGTGTAAAGAAAAACACTTAATTTCCTCCTTTTTTCTTAAATCAAAAGCGGCTGTGCATTTACGCTGAAACTCGTAAATGTACAGCCATTTTTTGTAAGCAGTGGATTTCCCATCGTAATCAAAAGTACCGGGGTGAACTATTGACTTCCACGCCAACGGAGCATGGATGCTCGCTTTCTTCCGGCGCGAGCGCACAAAATTATGGCATTTTTTCTCAAAAAGTGCTTATTAGCATGATTTGGCCCAAAAAACCATATCCAAACCACAAAAAAGACTCCTATTATGATGCTTTAGGTAACACATTTTCTCTGAAACGATGATATAAGTAGTTTGTACCCAGAAAAATAGCAAATAGTTTCTCAAAACAAGCTTTTAGGAAGTTTTTGAGAAAATGCAGGAAGTAGAAACCCGGAAATCAGGCCAAAATGTGCAAAAAATGGTGGTTTGGAAGCTAATACCGGGGCAAATGATATTAATATCAACGATTTGACCCAAAAGCACATCCATAGGAACAAAGGGGCTGTTTTACAGCCCCTTTGCCTGCGACGGGTCGCTCTTTGCGACGTCATCCCGTCCGCCGCGCCGATTAATATAGCGGATTTGTGATTTCCAAAATCAAATAGTCTTCTGTTTCCGTTTCCGGATAATAAGAAATGCTCATTTGCACCTGATTCATTACAAACTCCAAAATCGTTTCCTCCGTGAGGGTTCCACCCTTCGGGTAGCAGAAGGTAAGCGTTTTCTCTGTTTGTATTTGCTTGTCGTATACCTCCTTTAAGGTCGCCTCGGTATCACACAATACTTCCCGGTACATGTAAATCTGATAAGCATCACCGGTACAGGTTATGTCACTTTCCCAAGCATGGTCTTTTGCCATATAGGCATCGTTTTTAAGGAAGTACGCGTATCCTACTTTTCCTTCCACATCCGGCACCGGGTCATCCCAGGTTACATCCACATGGTACCAGCCGTCCTCCATTTTTACAAGATTCCAGGCATGGGATTCGCCTCTCCCGCTTCCCGTTGCAATATCGCACTCAATTCCCGTAAACAGGAGCAGCAGACGCATGGTTCTTGCATAGCCGTCACATACCGCCGTTTTATTTTTCATAACACCCTCCGGCGTATGGGAAATACTTTGGTATGTTTCATCGTACTTTAACTGTAACACCAGATAATCATGTAATGTCCGTACGGCTTCCACCCGGTCCATTTGCTTTACGCCCATCGTTTCCACGACATTTTTTACATAATCATAGACTTGTCTTTCCGTATCAGACAATACCGTCATATTGCCGGTTCGCATGGCGTAACACAGATTCGCATCATACACCGTCTCTACATCAGAGAACACCAGGCAAATTCCGTTGATGTAAATATCGATTTTATCAATCTTCAGATTCGTTATTTCCGGATAGAGTGTCATGTATTCCTTTGCGGAATGAAGATATGCCGCTTCCTCTACAATCACAGAAAACGAGCTGTAAGTCAATGACATCTGACGAACATACTCATTGGCTTCCTGTTCCGAGGTACACACAGTTCCCCGGATACGGGTATTTTCATGTGTGGTAGCAGATTCCAATAACCGGCTGACCTCTTTCGATATGCCGGCCGGAGTTGCCGTCGGCTTCGGCGTCGGCGTTGCTGTCGGCTCCGGTGTTGCCGTCGGCGTTGGCGTGTTCGTCGGCTTCGGCGTCAGCGTTGCTGTCGGCTTCGACGTCGGCGTGTTCGTCGGTTTCGGCGTCGGCGTTGCCGTTGGCTTTGGCGTCGGCGTTGCTGTCGGCTCCGGTGTGTTGGTCGGTGCCGGGGTTGCCGTCGGCTTCGGTGTGTTGGTCGGTGCCGGGGTTGCCGTTTTGTCCTCCGAGCCTGTTTCCCCTGTCGGGGTCAGTGTCACTTCTCCCGGTGTCACGGTCTTCTCCGGTTCTACAACTGTCGTACTTGTAATCGCCGGTTCATATGTAGTTTTCGATTCTTCCGCATTGGGCATACTTCCGCATGCCGCTAGCCCTAATATTACAGCCAACAAAAGGCCGAACTGTCTTTTTTTCATAGTACCTCCTGCTTTGGTTCTTTCTAATATCTATTATACATGATAGCAGGCAAAAAGCCAACAGAATTCAGACATTCTGTCGGCTCTTCACAGCACTGTTTATCGTTCCTCACGCTTCTCTTACATCGTCGTATACACGCCAATCATCTGGGACAACTCCTCCTCCGGCTTTAAGAATCCGGTTTTCACAAGTCCGTCTACCAGCATACCACGCAAAAACGGCACGGAATGCATACAGAAATTAAACTGACTCATGAGACGTTTCGGCACTTCACCGCGCATCACAGTCTCACAGTATGCAAGATACTCCTCCGCAAGAGCGAGCAGCTTTTCATACATCGGCAATAAGGTTTCATTATACTGCTCCACCGGCACACCGTAACGCAAGGTGTCGCTGTTATGTTCCTTGGAATACACACCGAAGGTCACTTCCGGCTCTCCCTTGGCATTTCTTCGGATAAACTCGTAAACTCTTTCAAGCTCCAGTTCCGAAACCAGCTCCGCCTTTCCCTGTAAAATACCGCTCAACACCTTTATGTTTTCCGCCTCGGCGCATCTGGTTTTGTTCGGGTCCCTTTCGGACTGCTTCTCCGTAACAAAGGTATTAAATGCTTCATACCCTTCGATGCAACCGTAGGTATGACCAATCCACGGGAAGTTTGGCCCGTGATATTCCTGTACTCCCATGAGGTCCCAGCTTCCGCCGTCCGGACGCACCGTATCATAGTGAAATTGCAGATTTCTCTTGTCGTAAATCGCCCACTGTACGTCATCTGCCAGACGAAGTGCCAGTGTCCATTTCTGCTCCTCATAATCCTGAAACTCTCCCAAAATATGATTGCCGGCTGCAAGCTGTAATTCTCTGGAGGTCTTTAAATATTCCTCCGCAAGCGGTACAAAGGCTCCCTGAATCTGTGCCAGCTTGTCCACCATTTTGCGCATTGCTTCCGCACTGATAATCACAAAATTTGTCTCATAGGTGGCGGTCTCTGCCTTGGTTCCGGTCTTTACGAGTAATGTTTCTTCTGTCATCTCCTTCACAAAGCCCTCTAAGTACGGCATTGCAATCCCCAGTTCAATGGACAGCTCCTGTAATGTGGACGGATTCCGATATGCCTCAATTAAAATATTCTTACATATTTTCTCATACATGGAGTCATATAAAAATCGGTTCGGCGAATCATTCCTGCTTACCCCGCCACTTTGACAAAACTCGATTTCCTCCGGTGCATAGCTTAATTTTCCAAATGTTCTTGCCATTTGCATTCCCTCCTTTAGCTTTTCCCTTGCCTTTGCAAGTCTTGTTTTTACAGTCCCCTCCGGAACCGAAAGGGTTTGCGCAATGGTGGCGATTCTTTGGTTTTCCACATAGTAGGCAACCAAAAGCTCTCTGTACTCCTTTGTCAGCAAAGACAGCTCCCGACGTAGCTCCTGCACTTCTTCCGGGTGTAACACTGCCTCCTCTACATTATCCTCTGCCGCAATTTGTGCCATTGCTTCCTCGTCAAAGATTTCCGCACCGTTTATTTTTTTCTGTCTGACCCACCGGGCGAAGCGGTTTCTGGCAATCTGCCAAACCCATGCTTCCATATGCTCCGGTAGCACACCCTTATGAAGCGCACTTAGGATTTCCGTGGAAATCTCACTGCTTAAATCCTCCGCAGCCAGCACATCCCCAGTCTTTTTCAAACAGAAATAATAAATTTTTTCCAAGAACTCATTGCAATAATATTCTTCCCGTGTCATGAATACTTCCTTTCTTAACCCTTTCACACCTATAGTGTCGAGAAATAAGAAACGGTTTTCTTTTTTTAAAAATTATTTTGCTACCCTCACATAATATTTCATTTCATCCTCGTGGTCAATCCTTCCTCCATTCTTTAACATCACTTTGAGCGAGGCCGGATTATCCTTATTTACTCTGAGATAAATTTCCTCCTCCGGCACGATTTCCCGCGCTTTTTCAAGGGTCAGACGGAGTCCCTCCGTTGCATATCCGCGCCCTCTGTATTCCTTTCCGATAAAATACCCGATGTGCCCCGCCCCCTCTCGTAAGGACTCACAAAGGAAGTGCCGAATACGGAACTCCCCTACTATGGTATCCTCCTTCCAAAGATAGAAAAAAGACTCCGGCACATAGCCTTCCGGCAACTCTTCTCCTTTAGAATAAGCAATCCGTTTCCTCACCACCTCGTCAAAAACCTCCCCGGAACAGCCGTGCCACTGGTTGGTAAAACCGTTCTCGTCAAACGGAATCTCTCGGACAAAGAGATATTCTTTTTCGATATCGTCAAAGTTAATTTCTTTTAGGTAAAGCATGATTGATACCTCACTTTCTTTCAAATATCATTATATATAGTAATCCTTTTTACTTTCGTCTGGCACGATTTTTCTCTTTTCTATCGTATACAGGGTGTCAAGAGATCTCTTTGGTAACAGAAAATCTGCCTGAAGTAATTAGAAAGACTACATCCGAAACCCATGAGAAAACAAGCCCCTCTCCGGCAGATTTTCGTCCCCGAAGTTCCTTGACATCCGTCACCCTAGAACAAAATCGTGCCCGGCGTCCGCGGATAAGCAATCACATCACGGATGTTTTCCATTCCGGTAATATAACGCATCATCCGCTCCACCCCAAGACCGAATCCGCTGTGCACACAGCTTCCGTACCGGCGCAAATCACAGTACCAAGCGTAATCCTCTTCTCTCAAACCACATTCCTCGATACGCTTTTGCAGTTTCTCCAAACGGTGTTCTCTCTGGCTGGCACCTACGATTTCACCCAGTTTCGGGAACAGAAGGTCGGTAGCCGCTACCGTTTCTCCGTCGTCGTTCTGATACATGTAAAAGGCCTTTTGTCCCTTCGGGTAATCGGTTACGAACACCGGACGCTTAAATACTTCTCCCGCAAGATACCGCTCATGTTCCGTCTGAATCGGTGTCTCCATAGATGCCGGAATCTGGAACTGCTCACCGGATTCCATCAGGATTTTTACCGCATCTTTGTAGGATACTCTGGCAAAATCCGTGGCAACTACCTGCTCCAGCTTTTCTATAAGGCCCGGTTCTACAAAACGGTCAAAAAATTCCAATTCTTCTTTGGATTCCGTAAGCACCGCACGGATGATGTATTTGCACATCGCTTCGATGGTATCCATGAGCTCCGGCAAATCACAAAATGCCATTTCCGGTTCCACCTGCCAGAATTCCGCCACATGCCGCGGTGTGTTGGAATCCTCTGCCCGGAAGCTGGGTCCAAAGGTGTACACTCTTCTGAGTGCTTGTGCAAACGGTTCTACATGAAGCTGGCCGGTTACGGTAAGACAAGTTTCCTTTCCGAAAAATTCCTCCGTTTTCAAACGGAACACCTCTCCCGCACCTTCTCCGTCACAGGAGGTCATACACGGGCTCTGTACATAGGTAAACCCTTCCTTGTACAAAAACTCTAAGATAGCATGGGTCAATACGGAACGTACCCGAAACACTGCGGAAAACAGGTTTGTCCGTGGTCTGAGGTGCGGAATCGTTCGCAAATACTCGTTGCTGTGACGCTTCTTCTGAAGCGGGTAATCGGCCTCCGAATCCCCCATTACCGTAATCTCCTTTGCCTGTACTTCAAATGGCTGCTTTGCCTCCGGCGTCGGTACCAGAACACCGGTTACCAAGAGACATGCCCCCAGTCCGAATCCGGTCTCAATGGATTTTGCCAAGTCCACCACAATCTGAATGCTTTGCATGCAGGTGCCGTCACCCACTTCCACAAAGCCCACCTCTTTCCCGAGGCGTTTTGTTTTTACCCAGCCACTGACCGTCACGGTCTGTCCGGCAAGTGCTTCGTACTGCTCATAGAATTGTTTGGTTGATAAAAGTTTCATAAGATGTCCTCCTTTAAATTTTTGGGGGATTATGTGTAGGAGATGCTCACTTTGCCTACACGAAAAATACAAAAGGACCACCTTCTTTGATTTAAGTTCAAAAAAAGTGGTCCTTATATTCTTTCAGAATTAAAAACCACAGTCCAAAAGGCATCTGCCAATCGGACTGCAGTCACGATTGACGATGCCTAACTATTATTATTATTGTTCATAGCAACGATAACGTAAGTTTTCATTCTGAAACATCCCCTTGTTTTATGTTTGAGACAGAGTTTAACACAAGAATGGTAAAATTGTCAAGCAGTTTTTTATTTTTTCGCCACGATCGTAAATTCCCCCGGCACCTTATCATTCTCCCAAGCCGGGTGCTCGTCGAACCGTTGCATTACGAAACCGCTGTCTATCACACCATTTATAATCTCACTAAGATTGTATCGTCGATAGCTACACTTCGGCATCTGACTCCTGATTTCTTCCGGATAAAATCTGGCATGCGCCATCTCTTCCTCGTAAATGTCGGTAGAAAAATAATCTCCTGTAAATATATTCCCCAGGTGTAGCACATCATTTATCTTGGAAATCGGATGGAAATCACTGCAAATCAGTTTTCCGCCCGGTACAAGCATTGCATACATCACCTGCATAAACTCGTTGATATCATGAAAATAATGCAGGATTCCGCCTTCCATAAATACTACATCAAAGTAGCCTCCGTAGGTGTTCAAATCAATCTCCAAAACATCCCCTACCACATAATTAAGTTCCGTCTTTGCCGCCGCTGCCGTTTCCATAGCGTAGCGTTTGTTATCCTCGGAAATATCAAACACCGTCACCTCTGCCCCAAGTAAGGAAAGCGGGATTGCCTTTTTCCCGCAGGAACCGCAAATGTTTGCCACTTTGATTCCCTCGTAGGTATCAAAGTAGGTGGCATATTTCCGCAACATCTTAACCGGATTTTCCACATCCTGCTTCGCCCGTTCCTCCGGCGTTCCGCTTTGCTTTACCCAAAACTCGTAGGCATTGTATTCCCAAGCTTTCTTGTTTTGTTTGCTGTACTCTCTCATTGTACTCCTCCTTTTTCTACCGTATGTACCTCAAAGATGCATTCCGGCATCTAAAACCTCCATTTTATCCGATTCCTCCTACGACCCGCAGGACTTATAGTTTCTTACCCCGATGCACCAGATCCCGTAGCAAATCAACAGAAACACCACCACTCCTGCCGGATACAAGCCAAGAATCCACTTTGTACTGCGCCCAAGCAAAAACTGTAGCGGATAATACTGCACCAACGTATAGGGAATCACAAAGGTACAAAACCGCAATACGCCTCTTCCGTACACATCAATGGGATATTTTCCGTGTTCCTTTGCGCCGTAGGTCAGCGCGTTGAGAATGGACGTGTCTTCAATGGTGAAAAAGCAGAAACTTGCCCCCAACATATACAGTCCGATAAACAAAAAGGTCCCACCTACAATCATAAGGAGCAGGGTCAACACCGTCAGGAAATTCCAGCTTACCTGACTCTCGGAAATTCCGAGACAAAGGGTAACGGTTGCCGTAATAAGAGGACCGGTTCTTCCGATTTCAAACCGCGTACCGATGATCTGTAAAATCGGACTGCAAGGACGAAGTAACATCCGGTCAAACTCGCCGCTTTTTACAATTCCCGAGAACACCTTAAATCCATTGCCGATTAATTCCGACAAGGTAAAGGACATATGGATTACGGAAAAGCAAAGCAACACATCTCCGTAGGTATACCCTTTGATTTCCGTAAGACCGTCAAACAAAAAGCGGATGGCAAGAACCTCGGTAAAGGCAATCATACACCGGCCGAATATCATAAGCACAAAGGAAAGCTTATACTCCATAATACTTCTGACACAAACGGCAGCATAGCGAATATACAAGGAAATACTTTTTCTAACACTCATCTTATCAACCTCCCTGTACCACAATTTTTCTCTCAACTTGTTTCCATGTAAAGAGGCCCGCTGCCACCAAGATTACCAGCCACAGCACCTGCTTTGCCATTACAGGTCCTAATTCTGCCACCGGCAAATCCCCGCTGTATACACGGAACGGGACATTCTGCATATAAGGAAACGGAAGCCAGTCCACCACCTTCCGGAAGTTCTCCGGAAAGAAAGGAAGGGGAATGATATTTCCCATAAAAAAATCCGCAGAACCCAACAACACCATACGCCAGCCTTGAGGAGAAATGGTGAAAAAGCAAAGCATATTTACAAACATACAAAGGGCCACCGCAACACCCACCGCAAGCACTAACGTAACAAGAAACAACACAAACGCCTCGATGCTGACCGGCAGTCCCATCCGCAGACTTCCCGGAAGCAAAAACGCACAAATAAGCACCGGCACACACCGAAGCAGCGCCTCTGCCCCACGTCCGCCCACAATGCGGGAAAACCACATAGCATACACGGAGACCGGGCGACACAATTCGTAAGAAACTCCGCCGTTTTGTATCAACGCAAAAATATCCTTATCTCCGGTCCAGGTTAAGAAAAATGCCAGAAATGCTTCCTTCAGCCATATGTAGGTTACAATCGACGAATATTCCATGGGAAGTTCTGTTCCCATAGCTTCCGCAATGGCCTTAAAGGCCAGACACTCCATGATACCCCAAATCAGCTGGGTGGTCAGAGCGGTTACGGATGCCATCCGGTACTGTAGTCCCGAGGCAAAACGCACCTTGAAAAACATAATGTATTTTTTCATGAGCCCCTCCTACATAATATCCAGTTTTTTGTAGAGAGCCGCCATGACGTGGTCCAAATTCAGACCGGACTGCGATGCAGAATTCTCCGCTTCAACTGCCTTCCCGCCGTCGACCTGCACAGTTTCCGACTCCGTTGCCAAGTCGGAAACTCCCGCTGCCGTCCGCAAATCCTGCAAGCTTCCGTCCAACAGAATCTGCCCTTTGCCGATTAAAATGACCCGTTCCGCAATAGCTTCGATGTCCTGCATATCATGGGTGGTAAGAATGACGGTGGTTTTGTGTTCCCGGTTCATCTTTTTGATGAAATCCCGTACCGCCAGCTTTGACACTGCGTCAAGACCGATGGTAGGCTCGTCCAGAAACAAAATCTTCGGCTCATGAAGCAAAGAGGCCGCCACCTCGCAACGCATTCGTTGTCCTAAAGACAACTGTCTTGTAGGTGTTTTCAGAATTTCGGATAATTGCAAAAGCTCCGTCAGTTCCTCCAATTTTCGATTGTAATTTTCTTTGGAAACAGAATAGATTTCCTTTAAAAGTTCAAAGGAATCCATTACGGGAATATCCCACCAAAGCTGGGAGCGCTGTCCGAATACCACACCGATATTTCTTACGTGTTCGGTACGGTTCTTCCAGGGAATCCGTCCGTCTACGGTACAGCTTCCGCTATCCGGGGTTAATATTCCGCTTAGAATTTTGATGGTGCTGCTCTTTCCGGCGCCGTTGGGTCCGATGTATCCGACCATTTCACCCTCGCCGATGGAAAAGCTCACATCCTTTAGGGCATGAACGACCTCATGCTCTCTGCGAAAGAAAGATTTGCAGACTTCTCCTAAGCCCGCCTTTCGTTTTGCAACCTTGTACGACTTACATACCTGTTCCATCGTAATCATTGTTACTTCCTCCTGGTAGTTATACTTTGCGATGTCTTTGACATCATATCTTGCCAAGTCGGTCTGGTTATACCGGATTTTGCCGGTATATTACCGATGGTATTTATCGTAAAAAAAGACAGTACCTCAAAAGAAAACTCTCTCAATACTGTCTTTCTATACTCATTTTCCATCTCGTATAAAATACATTTTTATGAAGTTGGAGTTTCATCATAGCATATCGTTGGAACGATGTCAACTGCTATTTTCTGAAATTCCGAACTATTTTTATTATTCCTCCAACTCTCGTTTTTACTTAGAATTCCTTCTTTGCCATAATCCGATTCGAAATCAGGTAGGAACAGAACATTACAAGTAACAATAACACCAAAGGAAATCCCGCCAATAACACGGCTAATAATACTTTCGATTCTATTTGGCTTAATAACTTTGCCAGTTCTGCCACTACATCAATATGAAGCACCCCGGTCAACGCCTTATAACCTGCCGTTACAATTACAAGAAATCCTGCCAAAACTCCGATCACTATCATACGACCTTTTTCCGCACCAAATTTCAAATCAACCGGTATTGCCAATGCAAGCGCCATACCCACGGCAACCAATACTATCATAACACTTGCGGCAAAGCTTCCCAACTCGATATCGGTTTGTTTTACCATGGATGCCACATAACCGAACACAAATGCAAGTACTGCGGCAAACACCAAATTTAATATTGCAAATACATATTTTTCTTTTACATAAGTTTTTCTGTTCGCCGGCAAGGAAAGTAAAAATAACATTCCACCGTTCATTTCGTCATAGCTGATGGTGGTCAGCGTCAACATGGATATGATTAACACTGAGTAAGTTGCGGAGAAAGATACATCCTCCATACTAAAACTCATTATCACCATTAACAGTAACACAAACAAGAAAAACTTCTTCTGCTTCGCAAGTATTTTTAAGTCCTTAATCAATAATCCCTTCATTACTTTCTTCCTCCTTTTCCCATCATTAAAATGAGGTCATCGATGTTGCCCTTTTCAATGGCCACCTGCGGATAATTCTCCCGGTAAAAGTCCTTCCGGTTAGTCATACAAAGATAACCGAACTTCTCTTTCTTTGTTGCAATAATATATTCTTTGTCAATGCTTTCGTACTGTTCTTCGGTTACCTTTAACACGCCGTATTCCGAAAGCAACACATCCGTTTCTTCGTGAATGACGATTTTTCCGTCGGATATCATGTAGATATCATCACAAAGTCCCTCTAAATCCGTGGAAATGTGGGAACTGATTAAAATTGCCCGTTCCTCATCTTCCATATAATCCCGTAACATATCCAAAAGCTCGGTTCGCATTACCACATCAAGTCCTGCCGTCGGTTCATCTAAAATCAAAAGCTTCGCATCATGGGAAAGAGCCATAATAATTTTAAACTTTGCTTTCATACCGGTGGAAAACTCCTTAAGCGGTTTCTCCATCGGAATGTCGTACTGCTTGCATTTTCCCAGATACTCCTGCTCCGAAAAGCTTTTGTACATCGCCTTTAACACCGGAAGTATATCCTTTGCCGTAAACAACTCACAGGCATTGGCCTCCGTTAATACTACACCCAGTTGTTCCTTATCCTCCGGAGTTACATCGGAAAGTTTCTTCCCAAACATTTCAATACTGCCGCTGTCCGGATAAACAAGTCCCAATATGGACTTAAAGGTGGTACTCTTTCCGGCACCGTTCCGTCCCACAAGTCCGGTTACCTGCCCCTTCCGCACTTCCAGAGAACAATCCAGAGAAAAGCTCCCGTAATTCTTTTTTACATTTTCTAATTTTAATAACATCTCTATCCCTCCAAATCAACCAATAACGCCTACTCAAAATCACTTAACACAACCTGGAACAACTCTTTCGTGTCCTCCGGGGACATTCCGCATTCTTTTGCTTTCCGAATGCCTTGTTCAAAGAGTTTTTCCACTTCCTTTTGCTTTTCCTCCATGGCAAGATTCGGATTCACATTTGCCACAAAACTGCCTTTGCCGTGAACCGTTACAATGTAACCTTCCTGTTCCATGGCGTCGTACGCCTTTTTTACCGTAAGAGCACTGATACGCAAATCTTTGGACAGTGTTCTTACCGACGGAAGCATGGTATCCGGCTTGAGCTGGCCGGTCATTATCTTCTCTTTCATCTGTGACACAATCTGCTCATAGATCGGTGTCATAGACGAGTTATTAATTATAATATTCATAGGTGATCATCCTCCTGACATTAAACAGTATATAACAGTTTAACACTGTTGTCAAGTGTTATATACTGTTTATTTCATATTTTTTTAAATTTTTCTCCCGATCCGTTTTTATGGGGGCCGGCCCTATCGGAATGTGCAATTTTCTATAGAAAAAAAGACTCCGATATCCTACAACATCGAAGCCTTTTGCTTATTCGTTTCTTTCTTCTGTTTTGTTTCACGTTTCAGATATCTTCCGATTGTGCGTCGCTTACCGACACGTTACTTTATTGAAGATACCACGCCACCGTTTAATTCCGTTCCGTTTTCCGACTGAATGCCGTCTTCTCCGGCACTTAAAGAAAGAGTTCCGCCGTTAATGATTACACGATTCTCAGCCTGGATATCATCGGAATCACCGATTAACGTAAGAGTTCCGCCATCAATCACAATATCTCCCAATGCCGGATCTACATCATTACTGGATTTGAGGGCATCGGATTCGGAGCGCACGGTAATGGTGCCGCCGGTAATCTTCAGTAAATCTCTTCCGGTAATACCGTCATCCACCGCATCCACTTCGATTACACCGCCGTTAATGTAAAGAGAATCCTTGCCTTTGATAGCGTCTCCGTAATTTGCCGTTACCTTTAACTTTCCTTCCCCTTCAATTACCAAATCATGCTTCGCATAGAAGGTGGAATCCGGCTCATCTTCCTCCGGCTCAAACACATAGGATGCACCGTCGGAAAACACATTCTCCGTTCCCGCTTCCAGCGTTACCGTTACTTTTGCTGCTTTCTTACAGAAAAACGGAGCACTGGTTTCGTTATGTACCTTCACACCCTTTAAAATCAAATGCACTTCACTTTCATTGTCCACATTTACATAAATGCTGCCGTTGGATAAGGTGCCGCTGATTTCATAGGTACCGGCTTCTTCGATCTTCAGACGATCCGGTCTGACATCACAGCCGGTTCCGTCAACCTTAATTCCGCTGTCACTTAAAACCACCGTAGCCGTCACTGCACCGGACTTATCTCCGCTCTCTGTGACATCGCTCTTATCTCCGGTAGCATCCTTATCCACATTTGCAGTGTCACCCTGCTTGTCCTGTGCATCTCCGTTCTGGTTTGCGCTTTCTCCCAGAGTCTGTTCTCCCGTCACATTATCCTTTTGCGGTTGCTTCTCTCCCTGACCACCGCAGGCAGCAACACCAAGTACCAACAGCGCCAACAAAAGCGCAACCGATTTTTTTCTGTACTTTCTCATTTCGTTTGCTCCTCCCAAAATAAATATCACTGTATTCATCATACACTTTATTTGTGACTATTTTATGACGAAATTTGAAATTCATCTTTCTGATTTATCTCGTACAAAATCCATCCTTATAGTAAAACTGCGTAAAACCTCTGCTACATGCACGTCCGTTTCCGCGGTCCTTTGTATCATATTCCAGAATGATGGTTTGTTTATCCAGACAATCCGCATATAGTTCTCTCGGTATTTGAGCAATGTACATCGGCATACACCAGCCCTCCGGGGCAGTCTCATAAATCTTCTGTAAGGAAATCACCTCTGTTTTCCTTCCATTCACGTAAACCGTAACATCCTCTTTTGCAATTTCCGGTGCTATATCCGTTACATGGAAGTTCTGTTCGCCGACTACGGTACTGTATTCCTCCTTTTTAAAATAAATCATCGGACGAAAGGAAAGAAACAGTGTTCGCATACCGCCGTTATTCACACCTACATTCAAAGAATACACCTCACCGTTGCCGATTTTCAAATCAATGGTCTCATCCCGGTCTGCAATCATATTCCAGCCCCAGCATTCCAGAGAACTGATTCCGTAAGTGTTATCATCCGCATACATAGCATTATAGCTTCCGGCCGGCACGCGAAGGTTATACTTTCCGTCCCGGTCCGACCACGTTCCCATAATAAACGGCGGTTCATCAAAGCCGTAACGATATAACATTACCACTGCAGGAAACGGCTTTCCGTCAAAATCCGATATCTGTCCGGAAAACATAAAATACCTGCATTCCTTCTCAAAGGTTTCGGTCTTACCGTCGGTTTCATATGTAACCTGCAATACATCCGGCTCACAATCTTTATTTTCACCGAATTTGATTACTGCCCCATACCCGTCACTACGTACGGAAACACCTTCATCGTCCCCGTTCCCGGAAACCGTGACCTCCTTTTCAAACATTACCTCCCCCTTACAATAGCCCCAAATATGAAAGGACACCGGAAATACCAATTCCTCAGCCTCGCAGTAAATCCCCACATGAGACTCCGGTATCACAAGGTCCGGTTGTAAAATCTCACTCTCCTCCTGGTTATAGTGAAAATACCACATATCTTTTACCTTCATTCCTTCTCCTCCGTATACAAAAGTATAGTATTTGCCAATTCCTGTTTATTCTACCATATTTCCATCAAGAATTCTATACTGACATTTGGAACACAGAGTTCCGCTTGCGGAACTCTCGCGCCGCTTTTGCGTCGCATCTATGCGACACCTTCTTCTGCAAAAGCGTGCGCAAAAAAAGCAGGAGCGTACATACTCCTGCCTACTTTTGTTCTCTACCCGTGTCTTAGCTCGAACTGCCCGGGGTTCTCCGGGACTATGGTAGACAAAGGTAAACACTGAAAGTTTACGTTCTAATAATTCTGTTAATAGGAACAGATATTACTTGTCTTGCATGGAATTTTTTCGATTTTCTCGAATTACGATTCCCCACAATAAAGCTACTCCTGTAACTCCGATTCCTAACCATAAACCATCGCTTCTTAAAAAACTTTCTTCCGGTAATTTAGGAAACACAATATATCCAACCATAATACCCAACGCACATACCAATGTTCCTATGAATGTTACTATGCACTTACGTTTCACTACTAATTTCTTCTCAGTTTCTGCATAATCTGCGACTTTTCGCAAAGTTTCTTTTTCTTCTTTTTTCATAATCTCACTTTTCCTTTCGCCATCAATAATTTCTTTGATGTCAACTTCATAGTAATCAGCCAGTTCAACTAAAATACCTAACTCCGGCATTGTATTACCATTCTCCCAACGAGATACACTTCGGGAAGATACACCAAACTTTTCTGCCAGTTGTTCTTGTGTAAGTTCTTTTTCTTTCCGTAGTTCTTTTAAAAAACCACCAATTTTCACCTGGTCTATCATTTTGCTTTCTCCTTTCAGCTTTATTATCGTTGAAGAGTCGTTCAAAAACCACGTCACAAAGTGAGAAATGACGTGTTTTCCGCTAGACAATTATGTCTTGTCAGCATTTTAGCCATAAGAACTAGGATAATTCAAAGTTTCGCACCCTATATTTTCGTATTTTCTTCTAGCTCTAACAAATATCTGTCATAGTCCGACATAAACAATCTGTCTTGAATCACACGATATTTTTCAAACTCTGTTTCGGCTTTCGATTTTGCAATTTCCGCTGTGATTTTTCCTGCATCCTGTAAAACCTCTCGCTCATCTGCCATTAAGAATAAATCCAGTCGCTTGCTCCAATCTTCCATAGTCATCGGAATATGTCGTTCCGCACGATCTTCTGCCAAATCCAGGTATGCCGACACGATACGCTCTAATGAGCGCATTTCCTGCTCACTAAGATAATTTTTCGCAATACTTACATCACTCTTTACGATTTTTCCTTCCGGTGCTGCGGCCCATGTGGTTAAACCCATATGTGGTTTTTCTGCATCTGCCCGCTGATAAATCAACTCTGCAGCAGTATGACCGTGTACTGCGTAATGCATTTTATTCTGCACTTTTGAAAAAAACTGCTTCGTCGTGCTTGCAGTACGATCATAGTCAAGGGAGGTAGCATAAATATCTGTTATCTTCTGATAAAACCTGCGTTCCGACAATCGAATTTCTCGAATCTGCTCAAGCAAACGGTCAAAGTACTCTACAGTTAACACAGAGCCACCGTTTTTCAAGCGTTCGTCGTCCATCACCCAACCTTTGATAGTATAATCTTTTACTATACCATTTGCCCATTTACGAAATTGAACTGCACGTTCATTATTTACCTTAAAACCGACAGCAATAATCATCTGCAAGTTATAATGATTTGTTTCTCTTTGAACTCGACGAGATCCTTCTGTTTGAACTATCCGAAATTTTCGGATGGTTGCCAATTCTTCCAATTCAGAATCAAAATATACCTTTTTTATATGATCACTGATTGTGCGAACATCAACACCATAAAGAGTTGCCATCATTTTCTGTGTTAGCCATATATTTTCATCCTCATAACGCATCTCTATACTTTCTTCTTGTTCTCCAACAGAAGCAACATAAGTAAGATATTCTGCTGCGCTTGAACGTATACTTATCATATTATCCTTTTTTTTCAAAGCCAACGTTAACACCTCCTGAATAAACCTCATAGAGAACATATGTTTCCATTTCATAATATCATATACTTTGCTGCTTTTCAATATATAAGCGAAAATTTTGCTCCCTTGAATGAACCTAAATTTTGCATCCATCACATTTCATATACAAAAAAGCCCAAGAAACACTAAGTTTCTAAGGTTTTTAGCGTGGAGATTCCGAGCTATGCTCGGAATCGACCTCTGTCGTTTCCTGCAAGATAGTATTACTTGCGAATACATCAGGCAGCCTCGAATACGCTTCGCTCCTTCTCGGTCCTTGATGTATTCGTATGAATTGCAAAAAATCTTATCTCTTGGTGAACTGTCCATGCGTTAAGAAAACGGTCCGGTGGACCGTTTTTAGCGTGGAGTTTCCGAGCTATGCTCGGAAACAACCGCTGTCGTTTCCTGCAAGATAGTATTACTTGCGAATACATCACTACCTCGAATACGCTTCGCTCCTTCTCGGTCCTTGATGTATTCGAATGAATTGCAAAAAACAAGGAAGTCCGTGAGGATAAATCCTCCGGACTTCTCGTTTTCTTGCAATTCGCAAGTAATACTATCTCTTGGAAAACTGCGGTGCACGACGAGCAGCCTTCAAGCCGTACTTCTTTCTTTCCTTCATACGAGGATCTCTGGTTAAGAAGCCAGCCTTCTTTAATGCCGGACGATAGTCAGCATCTGCCTGCAACAGGGCACGGGAAATACCGTGTCTGATTGCACCTGCTTGGCCGGTGAAACCACCACCACGAACAGTTACACAAACATCGAACTTATCAGCGGTCTCGGTTAATGCGAGCGGCTGACGAACGATGAGCTTCAAGGTCTCAAGACCGAAATAGTTGTCGATATCTCTCTTATTGATCGTTACCTTACCGTTACCCGGAACGAGGTATACTCTAGCGATACTGCTCTTTCTTCTACCAGTACCGTAATATCTTGCCTTAGCCATTTTTATTTCCTCCTTTCGACCTAATTAAAACTTAATCTCTAATGCTTCTGGCTTCTGTGCAGCATGCGGATGCTCAGCGCCAGCATATACATGTAACTTCTCAATCATGGTTCTTCCTAACGGTCCCTTCGGAAGCATACCCTTTACAGCGAGAGTAATAACGTCGGTCGGCTTCTTATCGAGCATTTCCTTTAAGGTGGTCTCTCTCATTCCACCCGGATAATCGGAATGCTTGTAGTAGATCTTCTGATCCATCTTCTTACCGGTAACCTTAATCTTCTCTGCGTTGATAACAACAACGTTGTCTCCGGTGTCAATATGCGGGGTAAAAGTCGGCTTATTCTTACCTCTTAAAATCTTAGCGATTTCAGAAGAAAGACGTCCTAAAGTCTGTCCCTGTGCATCGATAACATACCACTTTCTCTCGATGGTAGCCGGGCTTGCCATAAAACTCTTCATAGCATTTTCCTCCTTACATTCATCTTCTTGTCATTCTATTTCTTCATGGTCAGCTTCCGCTGACGATGCGGAATAACCTTACCAACATTTCGCATTATAGCGGGTACGTAAAGTAAAGTCAAGCGTTTTTCTAAGGTTTTTTGAAATTTTTTCAAATTTTCTTAATTTTCATTTGTAAAAATCACTTTTTAAATTACTTTTCATTGCCAATATGAGTTTTTATCATTTCAACCGTTCTGATAGAACCATTTATACCGGTTCATCACTTTCTTTTACTGCCGTTTGATTCCCTTCTGAGACTTCCAATGTTTCTGCCTGTTTTTCCGCCCAGAGCTTCTCCGGGTCCGGGAAATACTCGATGCCCACTAACATGAGTCCCTTGGCCGGTGCGGTCGGTCCCGCTGCTTCGCGGTTTCTTGCCTCTATCATTGTCTTTATATCTTCCGGCTTCTTTAAGTGCTCGCCCACCAGGAGAAGTGTTCCCGAAATAATACGCACCATATTGTAAAGGAAACCGCTGCCGGACACACGAATGGTAATCAGATGTCCTTCCTGCTCCACTTCTAACGAGTAAATCGTGCGGATATGATCCGGCACCTGCGCCTTTGTAGAACAAAAACTGGTAAAATCATGCTCGCCTAAAAAGTACTGCGCCGCCTCCCGCATGGCCGTAACGTCCAAATCATGATACACAAAATGGGTATAGCCTCGATTAAACGGCTGTACAAAATCCGCATTCCAAATTTTATACTCATAAGTCTTTCTGCTGTCCCACTTCCGCGGATGAAAATCGGGAGCCACCTCAAAGGACTTCTGAATGACGATATCCTCCGGCAAACTGTGGTTTAAGGCATAACAAAGCTTCTCTGCCGGGATTCGTGTTTCGGTATCAAACACCGCTACATTTCCCATGGCATGGACCCCGGAATCGGTACGACTGGCTCCGATCACCACAATCTCTTCTTTTAACAAACGGGACAACTCACGATTCAATACTTCTTCTACCGTAACCGCATTGGGCTGAATCTGCCAACCGCAGTATTTTGTTCCGTCGTATGCCACAATCAACATAATCCGCCGCATAGATATCCCCTTTCTTATGTTCTGCAATCAAAAAACTGTCATGCGCCCTATCGCCTCACGGCATCCGGATACGCAAACAACAAAACGCAATCAAAACAAGAACCCGCTCCCGATGACAAGTCCCAAATATCCGAGCAAAATCAGATAGGCAACAAAATCTCTTCCTTGATACTTTAGCGGCTTCATCTTCGTTCTGCCGTCACCGCCGTGATAACAGCGGGCTTCCATCGCCAATGCCAAATCGTTTGCACGACGAAAAGCAGATACTACAAGCGGCACCAAAAGCGGCACCAGTGCCTTAGCACGCTGTAACAATTTTCCGCTTTCAAAATCCGCGCCTCTTGCCTGTTGCGCTTTCATAATCTTATCTGTCTCTTCCACCAAAATGGGAATAAAGCGAAGGGCAATGGACATCATCATAGCAATTTCATGTACCGGTACCCTAATCTTTCGTAGACCCCGCAGACCTTTTTCCAAACCGTCCGTCAACTGGTTCGGCGTCGTGGTAAAAGTCATCAGAGAGGTTCCGATTACCAAAAGAATCAAGCGCACTGCCATAAGGCCGGCAATAATAAGGCCCTGGTCGTAAATATGAAGGATTCCCCAGGAGAACAATTCTGTGCCCTCTCTGGTCAAAAATACATTAAACAAAAGTGTAAACAAAAGTAAAATCAGTACCGGTTTTAATCCCCGTACAATGTAACGGAACGGCACTTTGGAAATCTTAATGACAATCCCGACAAAAGCTGCCGCAACCACGTAACCGAGATATCCCGAAAACACAAACAAGGAAACTAAAAACAGCATGGTTCCCGCTAATTTTACCCGGGGGTCCAGTCGGTGAATCGGGGAATCTACCGGATAGTACTGTCCGATGGTAATATCGCGAATCATCTTCTGCCTCCCTTCCAGTCGGCAAGGAGAAGTTCCTTTGCTTCCTTAAGGGTAGTGGCATTGTGGGGTAACGCTATCCCGGACTGACGGAGGACTTCCGACAAATAGGTGACCTGCGGTGCCGCAAGACCGATTTTCTCAAGCTCTTTATATACCTCAAATACTTCCTTCGGCGTTCCGTCGCAGAACACACTGCCTTCCTTCATTACAATGAGTCTGGAGGCATATTTGGCCACATCTTCCATGCTGTGGGACACCAGAATAATCGTCCGATTTCCTTCTGCGTGAATCTGTGCAATACGGTCCAGAATCTCATCCCGGCCTCTCGGGTCCAGTCCCGCTGTCGGCTCATCTAAAATCAAAATGTCCGGCTGCATGGCAAGTACACCCGCAATGGCCACACGACGCTTTTGTCCTCCGGATAACTCAAACGGAGAGGCATCGTACAAATCCTCGCTCACCCCGGCTTCCTTTAAGGCCGCAAAGGTACGTAAATCCACTTCAAGCTGTGGCAGCCCCATATTCTTCGGGCCAAACGCCACATCCTTTACTATGGTGGTCTCAAATAACTGATGCTCCGGATACTGGAACACCAATCCTACCTTACTTCGTAATTCTTTTTTATTAAAACCGGCAGCGCAAATGTCATTTCCCCGGTAATAAATGTGTCCCGAGGTCGGAGTGATAAGCCCGTTTAAATGCTGAACAAGCGTGGATTTACCGGACCCGGTATGACCGATCAAACCGATAAACTCACCTTTTCCCAACACCAGATTAATATCACGAAGCGCATGCTTTTCATAAGCAGTCCCTTCACCGTACACATAATTCACATGATCCAGTACCATGCACTCCTGCAAATCTCTGGTTATCTCCATTCCGCTGCCTCCTTTCTTTCTTATTCTTACTGCAGACCTTTCCTTCATTCCTTCCTGTCAGTCTGCTAATTACTTCTGTGCGGTATTATCCGCTTTGTTCCTATATTACCCCATTCGTGCACTTGCACAACACCGATACAATCTATATGCTTCCCTGCGCACACTTCGCTTTTGCCGCCGTATACGCCGCCGTAAACTCCTCTACGGTCAAAATTCCATCCGGCATCGGTACCCCTTGCTTCTTAAGCTCATACGCAAGTTCCGTCACTTGCGGTACATCCAGACGGTATTCCTTTAACTTCTCCACCTGCGAGAAAATCTGCCGGGGAGTTCCCTGCATCACAATCTTTCCCTCGTCCATGACTATAACACGGTCTGCGTCAATGACTTCGTCCATATAGTGGGTAATCAGGAGAATGGTTACTCCTTCGATTTTGTTGAGTTCATGAACCGTTTTCATCACTTCTTTTCGCCCCACCGGGTCAAGCATCGCTGTCGGCTCATCCAAAATAATACAATCCGGGCGCATCGCCATAATACCCGCAATTGCCACACGCTGCTTCTGTCCGCCGGACAATTTATTCGGAGAATGGGTTCTGTATGCCGTCATACCAACCGCTGACAAACTTTCCTCAACCCGACGCCAAATCTCCTCCGTCGGTACCCCGATATTCTCCGGTCCGAAAGCCACATCCTCTTCCACCACCGTAGCAATAATCTGATTGTCCGGATTCTGGAACACCATACCTGCGCTCTTTCGGATATCCCACAAATGCTCCTCATCCTTCGTATCCATATCATTTACAAACACCGCACCCTCCGTCGGAGAAAGAAGCGCATTGATATGCTTTGCCACCGTGGACTTACCGGAACCGTTATGACCTAAGATGGCAACAAACTCGCCTTTCTGCACTTCTAACGTTACTTCGTCCAGCGCGCGGAGAATGTCTTCCACATTGCCCTCTTCATCGCGGCGGATATACTCAAACACAAGATTCTTTGTACGTAACATACTTTTCTTCATAACGGCCTCCTTTCGGTGTATTTCTTTTATCTACTATATTACTTCCGCTTCTTATAGATACTCAAACTTTGACCATCTCGATTTCCCATATCGCCAAATCCGATTGTACAAATCTTTAGTAATTATCTCATCTTTCCCTTTTCCGTCAGCTCATCTTTTTCAGGCAAAGAACTAACTAACGCCTCTTCTTTTAACCAGCTCATCTTCCCCTTTCGAAAACTCAGGAGAAGCCCGGTGACAGGGCATGGTTCTTGGAATTTTACGCAGGATGTTAGACTTTCTTATTGTTTCGTATGCCTATCAACAATGTACAGGCAGGAGGTCTGTACAAGGCGACGCGCGCCATGGACGGCGCGTTGGAGCCGTTTGTGTCCCAATTAAGCAAAACACACCGAAACAATTAGAAAGACTTACATCCGAAGTCCATGACAAGAACCATGCCCTGTCACCGGGCTTCTCCGTGCCTTCCAAAAGCCAAGATGAGCGGACGAAAAAAGAAAGGGGCCATCACACCGAAGTGCGACAGCCCCGACAATCACTAAACTAATTCAATGAAAACTTCCATTGCTGCGTCACCCTTACGCTGACCAATCTTAACGATTCTGGTGTAACCACCCTTACGATCTGCGTACTTCGGTGCAATCTCATCAAAGAGCT
>JAFVSN010000034.1 GCA_017503735.1 Lachnospiraceae bacterium | reverse complement strand
CGATTACCCAGTCCTTGATGCAATAGGTAAGCTTCTTGGTCTTCTCATCCAGCTCATAGCAGATGTATCCGAGCTCAGAAAGCTTATCCATTATACCAAGAGCCTCGGCTCTGCTCTTTACGTTCAGGATACTTTTGAGACCGACAATACCGCCTGCCCACATACCGGGACTGATCTCATTTCTGTTTCCGCAATAGAACGCTTTACCTTTTCGGAAGGCCGCCTTCGATGCTAACTTTGCCCACTGTCCAAGGATTCCTTTCCCCGGCGGCAAATGCATTCGACACAGTTTTACCCAACCATATTTACGAAGACATTTTATCGGTCTCAACTCCTTTCATTTTAATTTTGGGTATAAAAAAAGGACACTACTTATTTTTTCAATAATATAGTGTCCTATAAAGTATATTTACTTTTTGCTTCTTTTCGCGTAATACTCATCCAAAGCCTTGAATATCACCTTTTCGATTTGTGCCTGTGAGGTTCCGCGAGAGAAGTACTTTTCAAATTTTGACGTCGGGATTTTAATCTTTTCGATTTGATTCGGCTTCTGCTCCGACATGATGGAAAAGATGGCATCCGTGTTAAGTTTTCCTGCCTTGCTTCTTTTTTTCAACTCAATCGCCTGAGCAAGAGAAGGTGTGGCGTCCTCACTTCCAATCGCATCAAGAAGATCTCTTTGCTCATTTTGATTAAGGTAAGAAAGCTCCACAGCCGGACGGAAAGCAATACGCCCATCATCAACCATCTGCAAGAGGTCCTTGCTAAGGTAAGTGAGTCTAACGTAGCGCCTGACCTGCTCTCTGCTATCGCCACCCTCCGAACCGATCTCCTCGTTGCTTCTCAACTTTGACACCACTGGTGTCGAAGTTAGATCACTCCGCTTTCCCTGTCGGTTTCGTGCCTCAAGCTTCATCTTATAAGCAAAGGCTCTTTCCGAGGGAAGAATTCTTTCACGGTGAAGATTGGAATCTACCATTGCAATGATCGCTTCATCTCTCGTCATATCTCTGAGAATAACGGGAAGCTCGGTGAGTCCCGCTTTCTTTGCGGCGAGCTTGCGCCTGTGTCCTGCGATGATCTCATACCGTTCCTGTTCGGTTTTTCGTGCGAGCAGCGGAGTAAGGATACCAAACTCCATTACACTTTCCACCAGTGCTTCCATGTCTTCGTCCAGCCTTACCTTGAAGGGATGTCCGGGGAAATCGTCAAAGTATTGAATCGGAATAACTCTTACTTTTTCTCGTTTTACCTCGCACATTTGATCCTTTTTTGTGGTTTTTTGTTCGTCCATACTGACCTCCGTTTGAAACAAAAATACGCCGAAAATCACTGAAAAACAGTAGTTTCGGCGTATGATTGTTAACCAAAAGACAGCGGACGCTTTCTCAAAAAATCACTATTTTTTTGTGGTTTACAATCGTTCGGTGGAATTTTCGAACCCGTATGGCTGTTAACCAAAGGATTTTCGCTCGTCTTCGTTCTCCAAACCGGTCTGGAGATAAAAATAACCCCGAAAAACGATGTTTTCGGGGCATTTTTGGCTCCCCCTGCTGGGCTCGAACCAGCGACATCATGATTAACAGTCATGCGCTCTACCGACTGAGCTAAGGAGGAATATG
>JAFVSN010000033.1 GCA_017503735.1 Lachnospiraceae bacterium | reverse complement strand
TGACGGTCTGGACACATAATATGACCGGGCCCTTGACGGTCATAACCCCGGCAGGCTTAATCCCCGATAATACCGATCCGATACTTCGGAAGGTTTACAATTACAGTGGCACAGAATATGGTGCGGTGCAATTTACAGACAACACAAACTTCACCGAAGCCTATTCCTCCTATACATATCGTTTCTTTATTTCGGAAGATAAAAGCTACGATATAAATAAGGATTTCAATGTGTTTATTAAAAAGAATGACATTGAATATCCGGCAAAAGCAGAGGAAAAAATACCAAACTAAAGGAGTGATACGCAATGCAAAAAATCAAACAGCACAAATCAATATTTGCAATCCTTGGCGTATTGCTTCTCTTGGCTTTATCTCTATGCGTTTCCTTTTTTATCTCGTCTGTTGTTGCAACAACGGTGGTAAGCATCGAAAACAACGGCTCAAGACTAATTGCAAAATCGGATAGTACACCCACATCCTATCAGTGGTTGAGAGCAGATACTGTTGACGGCACCTTTTCTGCAATTGACGGTGCCACCGGAAAGTATTATGACATCACTGCAAATGATGAAGGAAAATATATCAAAGTAAACATTGATGGTGTGGAAACCGAAGCGGTCGGCCCCATAGGAAAACTGATTACTATGGACATCGGCAAGGGTGCCATTTCCCTTGGCACAACCTACAGCGGTAAGGATTCCGACGGCAACTCCGTTTCCGGTACACACACGGCAACGAATATTTATGTGATTCTACATAAGGAAAACGGAACAAAGACCGAAAACAACATCGTTTTCAGCGGCAATCTTCCCAATGCGCCCTTTGATGTGACCCTTGCAGGCGTAAATATGGGCGGTACACCCACGAACCATAACCAGGCACCCGGCAACAGTGGATCAAATACACCATCAACCGGTGAAATCAGAATCCCTGCTACGAGCTCGGCGGTTAAAAAAGTGACTTTGCGTTTGCGGGATGAGAATATCGTCCGCTATATTTCGTACTACAATGGCAGTGACACAAACACACCTGCAACGGTTGCCTCTTCTCTGAAAATTACAAACATCAATGGCGACGGTGAAGTGGAGGGCGGCTGCCTGTATGTTCCGGTCAAACTTGCTCCCGAGGAAATTGAAGCATTTGTAAACAGTAAAACAAACTACAACCACTGGAATGCCGGCATTGGTGGAACGGACGGAAACTCTCTTGTTCAGAATTTGCATATTGCAGGCGGTAAGATACAGGTCGTAACCACGCTGGGCGATAACTGTACAGCTATCGGTGCCGGCGGTAACGGATACTGCCAAATGGAGATCTCCGGCGGTGAAGTCATTGCCCATTGTAACGGTACGGGCGCCGCAATTGGCGGCGGTATTGGCTGGAATGCTGCGGCTGGTAAAGCGGATATATTGATCAGCGGCGGTAAGATATATGCGGAAAACCACGCAAGAATTACCGCAGCCAAAGATGGAATCAATCATACGGTTGGCGGCGTGGCTATTGGCTCCGGCAGTACATTTCATTCAAGCGGTAGTGACGGTACTGTTACGATTACCGGTGGCGAGGTGGAAGCCTATGGAGCTTACGGTAACGGTATCGGTGGCGGCAACAGCTCCTCCTATGCAGGTGGCGGTGCAACCATTAATATTACCGGCGGTACCGTAAAAGCGAACTCTATTGGCGGCGGCAACAGTGCAAAAGGTGCCGGTGGCGATGCTACGATTACCATTGATAATGATGCCAATGTCAGACTGACCAAAGAAGGAACCGATTGCGATTTCTGCGGTATCGGTGGCGGTAACAGTCTTTCCGGCAACGGCGGAAAAGCTACCATTACCGTGAAAAGCGGTACTATCAACTCTGACGGCTCCATCGGTGGTGGCGAAGGCGGCGGCACAGGAAATGGTGGCGACGCTACTGTAAATATTTATGGCGGTAACCTTACGGCTGCATCTATCGGTGGTGGTACCGGAAGTGTCGGCGGTCACGGTGGCGCAGCTATCGTTGAAGTAACGGACGGATTTATTGAAACCGGCTCCATCGGCGGTGGTAAAACGAACAACCCCGACGGCAAGTTGGGTTATGCAAAAGCAAACATCAGCGGCGGTGACATCGTCGGTCAGTTCTTAATGGCGGCAGGAGGAACCGAACCCTGTTCCTTTACGATGACCGGAGGTATACTCCACGGTGTAAATACAGCAGATACTTCAAAGTTTATCTATGCGCAACAAAACGGTGCTGCGGTGTATATGGATGATCCCAATGGTATTGTCTCTATTTCCGGCGGCACCATAAAGGATTGCTCTTCCCAAAATGGCGGTGCGATCTATATGACAGCGGGTACTTGTACGATTTCTGGAACTGCTTCTATCGAAAACTGTACTTCCACCGAGAACGGTGGTGCCATCTATATGGGTGGCGGTACGATGACGGTTAACGGCGGAAACATTAAGAACAATACGGCTTCGCACAACGGCGGTGCTGTCTACCTTGGTGGCGGTACTATGACCGTATATGCCGGCGAGATTTCTTCAAACACCGCAAATGACAGCGGTGGTGCAGCTTATATTGACGGTGGTAATGTAAAAGTTGCCGGAGGTAGCGTAATCAACAATACTGCAACCAATAACGGAGGTGGTATTGCCGTCAATAACGGCAACTATAGAATGATCGGTGGCTCTGTAGACAATAACACTGCCACAAACGGCGCAGGCGGCGGTATTTACGTCAGCGCAGATGGCCATGACGTTACTGTTGATGTACTGAGTGGATCGGTAAGTAAAAACACTGCGAAAGGCAACGGCGGTGCCTTTGCCGTTGTTGGAAAAACAGACGGCACGGAAAAAATTACCGTTACCGTTGGCGTCAACAAGAACCACTTTGATGCAAACGGAGAACTCATTACAAATTGTGAGCACGGCAGTGATGGCGACAGTGCTTATGAATGTCCTGTCCTTATTGAAAACAAATCAGGTGCTTCCGGTGGCGGCATCTACGTAACCGGCAATACCTCCACGGTTTTAAATATCTTCTGTTTGGAAGAAAGCGGTAGCCAAGCAGATGGGGATAACGGTCAAAGCCACTTTATGAAGGTTGACGGCGGTAAGGTAACGATCACCACCTCCGAGCAGCTTGATGAAAATAACCAAACATCCTATCACGGAAATACCCATATCAAGAGCGAAGTATATGTTACCGGCGGTCAGATGGATATTTGGGGCGAAATGACAAACCCCCGTCTTGAAGATATTATTACGGTTGATATAACCAAACAGGACGATTATTTCAAGGATCACCGTGAAGTACCCACAACCGAAAAGTATTACAAACTTCTTTATTTTGAAAACTTTACAGATCCCGTGACAAATATCACGACAGGACAGTATAAGGAAATAGAGGTAAAGCAAGGCGATTCCGTTATCATTAGTGGTAACATCTACAGCCACCCCGGATATACCATCAAAGGTTGGAATACCTCGAACGGTCGTCCCGATCTTGATAATTATCCCCAGGGAACCTATGAAAACGACCGTGGATGGTATAAGGTCGGTGATGAAAAGATATTTGACGGCACGATCATTGGCGATTTGACTATTTATGCTATATGGGAGGCCAACGGTTATACCGTAGTCTATGATCCGAACGTTCCGTCCGGTGAAACCTATACCGGTAAAATGGATAACTTTAATTTCACCTACGACCTGCCGATCGAATTAAGCAAGAACCAATATGCCAGACCCGGTTATGATTTTGTCGGTTGGTGTAAAGATGCGGACGGTTCCTCAAAGATCTATCAAGACGAGGAGACGGTTACGAATCTGACTACGAAAAAAGGCGAAGTCGTTACCCTGTATGCCCAATGGAAAGAATGTGACCACGATCCTGCGACACACCAATATACCTACTCCGTTATTGACGGCGGTAAGACACTGAAAAGGGATTGCTCCTGTGGAACATACAGTGAAGAAGCTCGTCTGTCCGCTGAAAACACAGTATATGATCAGGACACACACCCTGCTGAAATCGTGTATACGTCGGACAAATGGAAACCTGTGGTCGTTCATGAAGCATTGGACGGCGACGAGCTTGTCGATAACCTTCCTTACCACGCAGGTCGGTATAAAGCCAGTGTAACAGAAAACGGTGTGACCGCAAGCGTTACGTACACGATTGAAAAGGCAGAGCAGCCTGCTCCTCCAAAACCGATATTTGATACGACTAAGAATGCTGATGGCTCTCTTATTAGCATATTCCCTGTGGATCCGTCTCCCATCAGCACGGAAGGCAACTCCTTATATGATGGAAGCTATAAGTCGTACCCCGAATATCGCATTGTGTATTACGAGGGCGGTACGGAATACAGTACCGGCTGGGAAAAGGGTGCCGATACACTGATTGATGGCAAATATGCAGTTCAGTTCGAACTGGACAGGGCGCTTACAAACTATTTTGTGCAGGCCCGATACAGTGAATGTGACAACTACAAAGCATCTCCCGAATCTACCGCAGACAGCGTCTATTTCTTTGCGGGCAACGTAGAGTTTGTCGTGAACTGCGGCGAGGGCGTAGTTTATACAATTAAAACCGCAGACGGAAGCAACGTAACTGAAAACGGAATCCAAATTGAGGTTTCCGCAAAGGACGGATATTTCTTCCCCAAAGACTATAAAGCGTCCATAAAGACAGAAAACGCTGACTCTCAGGCAGTGCTGTCACCTGCAGATCGTTATTCTGAAATTTATTCTATCAATAACATTCCGGCAAACAGTAAAGTTATACTCACACTTCCCGATGCGCAGAAATGTCTCGAAATCGAGTCAAACATTGCGGAAAAGCAGGAGTTTGGGCGAATCACAACAACGTCGGCAACCATTAGCCGTGATTCAGCCTACACCGTATATTTTGAAGTAAGAAACTACTCCTCTGCTGAGTATGAGCCGCTAATGCTGACCTTTGACAAGGAGCTTCCTGTCGGAACAACGATTATTTTGCAAGACAGGAGCAACGGTTCCTATTATTGGACATCCATTGAGGCAGCGGGAACAAAAGAGCTGGCATTGACCTCTTTTGTTCGCATGGGAGATAATAGCGCAAATAATGGGTTTGCATTAAGCGCAAGCGATGCGGATTTACAGTTTATCGTTGATTTTTCCCAAACTGCAAACGGAATTGGCGGCGATTCTGTGACAACAACGTTGTCTGCAATCTCCCAAACCAATTCCCGATCTACCACCGAACAGAGTGATGAAATTGCTGATTTGAAAAACGAAAGCAGTTACACTTTGACTGCCGGAGGTGCAATCGGCGAAATCTCATTTGTTCACTCCGAATCGGAAGGTGCAGCATCAAAATGGGATGGTCGAGATGATGCACTTGTATTCAAGCCCAAATCCGACCTACCTGCAGATGCACATTTGTCGATTGTTTGCGGGAACGCAACGACCGTTATATATGCAAACTGTGATGGGAATTTTGTGTATTCTGTGCCGAATCAAGCCGAAGGAACAATTTCGGTATCCTTAATATCGAATTTGCTGCCGGTTGGCTCTACAGAGTTTTCCTTTGACGTGGAATGGATTATTGCAAAATCTAAAGTAGAATCTTCACCAATGAACGTTCAATATGTGGCAAAGACGCAAGTCAATGCTGAAGGTGTCGGAGCTGCACCCGTATCGCTGAAAATAGTTGGTGATAAAAAGTTATATGCCTTGAATGAAATGGTCAAAGCGACGGTTTCTTGGGCAGACCTGCCGAGTAATTACAAGTTAGAGGTCGTATTGATGGTCAAGACCGAAAACGGAGATTACAGCAGTACGGCGGTTACACAAGAAGTAGATTTTACAACTGAAAGCGGCACTCAGGATATTTCAATCTCTCTCGCAGGTAATAAGACCGGTAGTTATCGCCTGTATCTATCTGCCGAATTGGGATTGATTACGGTAGCAGAGGCAGAATACTATTTTATTGTCGATTAAAGGATTGAGGGGCGGTGTCGGAGTATAATCCGCCACCGCCCGTTTTCTCACGAAAAATTTCCATTATCTTTCATAACACGATATAACACAGCACGTCCGGCAGTAATACCGGACGTGCATTTTCGTCATAAAATGTTTCCAATTTGAGCCAAAAAAGTTGTTGTGCAACCCTTGACTTTTGGACCAAAAACGATTATTACTTAAGTGTAGAGTGTAAATTCTCTACCCCTCCGGTTTTACCCTACGGCAGGTACGATAATTGCTTCGAAACCGAAAAATTTTTCAAAGTTTTTTCAAAAGTGCACTGAAACGAGCACAAAGTGCTATGAAAACGACAAAAAATGTACTCATTACGGCATATAATCAGCCTTAATCTCCTCTAAATCGACCTAACCTCGTATAAATGGCTCTGGCTGATTTGACAAGAGGAAAAATTTAGGGTAAAATTGTAGTACAACTGAATATTGTTTCCCGAGGTTATCTTATTTTCCCCCGCATCTTATTTATTTGAGCGCAATTGATCGCTCATCCTTTTCGTGTCGCTTAGTCGATACCATACATACTACTTAACGGGTCTTGTCCTAATCTATAACCAATTAGGGCTTACTTGTTATGCGTATGTAAGGTATCGACTTTTTTGTTTTGTTTTTGTTACCTCAAATGAGGTTCAAAATATACTTGTTTTATATTTATGAAGGAGGAATTCAAATGAAGAACTATGAAAACAGGAAATGTAAAGGGTAATCCGAGATTAAAGCATTGAGCAAATGATTACCCGGTGTTTTGACCAAAGCGAGGATGCTGACCGTCAAAACAAAAACAATGTGACTGAAAGAAACCGGTCACAGAAAAGCCCTTCGCTTGGCGATCCCAGGAGTGGATCAAATGCGATATACAGCAGACGAAACCTGGTCTGCTGCGAACAGAAGCAGGCGGCAGACAGAGCTGAGACAGATCGCTGTATGGTCTGACTGTCAACTGACAGCCGATACTCTAAGGCTGCAGTAACTCTGTACCAAAAAGGAATTTTGGTACAGAGGAAAAGGGTTCCGTGTCGGTGGGCGGTGAGTTTTCCTGACGAAAATGTGTTTACCACCGACGGCAAGGGTATCTGCCGAAGCTCGTGACGAAAATCAATGAGATGCCCACGACGTTTGAGAGTTCCGTCGTTAAATAAAATTGCTCAAACGGTAGTGCGACCGTCCTCCCTTTATGGGAATTTCGCGCAGCGAATTGTTTCCGGGATTTAATCGCCTAACAGCAAAATGAAAATCCCCGCTGATCAGGTCTATCGTACCTGAACCGGATCACCGGCACTCGGCGCAGCGTCTCAAAGCTACGGATTGACCACCGTAAATTTGGCCTCTTGAATGCAAGGGGATACGCTCGGCAAGTCGGAGATGATGATCCTTTCAAAGTCTCTGATGAAGCCAATTACTAACCTCTGTTCCAATTGAATATTGCACCCCCAACTCTCTTTTCGATATGACAAATGATTATCTCTTCGAAATGAATATGACCTTCGTTTCGAAATGAGGATTTGCACCTGCGTGATACAGCCATTCGGCTCTCTGCAAGTTGTCATTCGCTTTAGTGAATGACAAGCTGCAGGAAGCCGAATACGACAAGCACAGACTTCCGAAAGCAGGTGCCGGAGCTGTCCTTTCGAAATGATTTATGACTCTCTTTTCGAGAGCCGAGCCGTTTCTATCGGACGCAAGTCAGATAGAAACGGCTCGGAGACGAGGTCGGAGAGCCGTGATTAGCAGGGCATAATTCCCCGCGTCAAAATAGAATCAGCAAGAAATGAGAGTAAATCTACCCCTTTTGACAGTGGGTGAATTATGCCCTGCGGACAATCCTTTAAAGATGATATATGATTATCCTTTCGAAATGATATATGTACTCTCTCTTTGAAATGATATATGACTGTCTCTTCGAAAGAAGCGACAGCGCCCTCAATCATTTTGAAATGATATATCAACTATCGCTTTGAAATGACATTTCGAAAGAAACTGTCTTTTGCACGCCTATGGCGTGTTCCGAGTGTTTGCCTATTGAATCCTGACCAAATTCAATAGGTAAACACCCGGCTAAAAAGAATCTGTTAATCCTTTCGAGATGATCTATGACTTTCATTTCGAAATGAGCGGCAGCGACCACAATCGTTTTGAAATGATATATCTACTGTCGTTTCGAAATGAGCAATACAGTTCTGTGTTCGTTTCGATATGATATATGACTGTCATTTCGAAATGACGGCGCAAAAATTTTCGTACAGAGAATGTTTTTCGTCAACAGTTTGGAGTCAAATTCTCGTGACGAAAATACCCCCTAACCCCCATGTTTTCGTACACAGATTTTTTCGCAGCGACTGTCCCTTAGCTGCGTGAAAATAAACAATATTACAGAAAGGAGGGAACGCCTATGTCTGATGTTCCCAACGAAAAACCCATACCGCCTCCTCCGGAGATTGCCGAGAATATAGATGCTCTGGCAGAAGTCAAAATTCCTACCACCGTCAGCGATGGCATATACAAGAATTTGGTTTCGCAGATTGACTCTATTCTCAAGCACAGCAATGAGCGCAGTATCAAATCAAGGTATCGGTACTA
The DNA here is from genome assembly GCA_017503735.1 of Lachnospiraceae bacterium. Lineage (GTDB taxonomy): Bacteria > Bacillota > Clostridia > Lachnospirales > Lachnospiraceae > SIG307. The sequence continues at coordinate 1,028 of JAFVSN010000033.1, read as the reverse complement.
CGAAGCCTCCAAAAGATTCTGCAGGTTCTTGGCTGACAATTATCGTCTGCAAAAGTTTAAGAATGTAGAGGATCGACATTTCAGAGCCTACGCCGAGTATCTGAAAGAAAACAACGAAGCCACGACCATTCAAACCGATCTGTCCGGCATACGGTATTTTCACGAAAAGTCCGGCAGTAAAAACAAGCTATCCGAAAATGGCCAATTGAATTTGCCCAAGAGAGCTGTCGGTAAGGAAGATCGCTCCTGGACTCCCGAAGAAATCAGCAAGGCTCGTGTAGTTGCTCGTGAGATGGGCAGAGTTGACGTGGAGATTTCTTTAGATTTAGTTCCAACATTTGGTTTGAGAATCGAAGAGTTGTGTAGGCTGAAGGTTGAGCACTTGATGCACGCTAAAGAGAACGAGCAATTGATCGTGCAAGGCAAGGGTAAGAAAACCAGACCGATCCCTGTGGACGAAGAGCAGATGAAGATCATCAAGAAGTATTTGGATTACGCAAAGGTTTCCGGTCGCGCCCCCGGTGATTATTTGATTTCCAGCAGTGAGAAGAACGGTGTTCTCCACGAAAAGCGTTCTTTGCAAAATTGGATGAGCTTTCATCGTGAGAAGTTTATGGACGAAAATCGTGCAGATATGAAAGAGGAAGGCAAGAAGGCTCGTCACGAAACCATATCCTGGCATGGTCTTCGTCACAATTACGCGCAGAGAAGATTTGAGGAAGTGTCTAAGGTATCCCCTGAGAAGGCAAAAAAGGTTGTGAGCCATAATTTGGGTCACGGGAGAGATACAGTAACCCCTATCTACTTGCCCTTTCTCAAGACAAAAACCAAGTAACCCCACAACTATTTTTTATATTTAAGAAGGTATTTTTCAAATTGAAAACAACGTCCCAATGCGGGACTGATATATAGGAAGTAATTAGGGACAGATTAACACAGGGCGGTGGCACCCGTCACCGCCCGTAAGGAGAAATTTATGATGTATTTTAGATTGCCCGCCTCCGGCAGAAACGGAGGCAATTACCAAT
>JAFVSN010000032.1 GCA_017503735.1 Lachnospiraceae bacterium | reverse complement strand
GCTTAACAATCAAGTTTGTTCTGGATTCAAGAAAACTACTAGCTTTCTGTATCCCTTTTACTGTTTTATAGGTTTGTATCATTTTGATACTGTTCTGAATAATTCTCTGTTTAGAATTTTCAGGGATGTTGTCTATTGTTTAATTATCAAGGTTCATCTTGCTGTCCTTTAACCGACACAGCTTAACCAGTTTACCACAGTCATCCGTGTTTGTCAAGCGGTTTTTTGAATTATTTTGAAAATTTTGTTTTTCAAAACTTTCAGGACTTTCGCTTCGTTTTTGACAGCTTCCACAGTATAACACCGAAGTGCTACTCTGTCAATACCTTTTTTCAACTTTTTTCATTTCTGAAAAATCTGTCTTAAAAAGGGACGGAGAAAGAGGGATTTGAACCCTCGCGCCGCTATTAACGACCTACTCCCTTTCCAGGGGAGCCCCTTCAGCCGCTTGGGTATTTCTCCAGTTGCTGACTTAATGTCATTATTTAATTCCATGTTCCGGAAGAAGTCTGTTCACCATCTTCCTAGCGGAGAATGTGGGATTCGAACCCACGGTCCCTTTCGGAATCACTGGTTTTCAAGACCAGCCCCTTAAACCACTCGGGCAACTCTCCGAAACAGTGCTTGATTATCTTACCACGAAACTTTTTTCATGTCAAGCACTTTTTTACAAATTTTCTACTTCTTTTTTTGAAAGAATTCATACACCGCATGCGCCGCTGCCGCATTCATAGAATCTACCGCCGCCAACTCTTCTACACCGGCTGCACGTATTGCTTCCTGCGAACCGAAAGCCTTCATCAAGGCGCGACGTCTGGTCGGACCGATGCCTTCGATTTCATCTAATACGGAACGCACTTGTTCCTTTCCCCGTAACGAACGATGATACTCAATTGCAAACCGGTGTGTCTCGTCCTGAATCCGGGTAAGCAAACGAAAGCCCTCGCTGTGTTGATTCATCGGTAATTCTTCATTATGAAAATACAACCCTCTGGTATTATGCTTATCGTCCTTTACCATACCGCACACCGGAATATCAATTCCCAATTCCGAAAGAACCTGCTCCGCAACATTTACCTGACCTTTGCCACCGTCCATTAAAATCAAATCCGGAAACTTGGAGAACTTCTCCTCGCCACCGTCTTCCAATTCTTTTAATCCGTGAGAAAAGCGTCTGGTCAGCACCTCCCGCATGCTGGCATAGTCATCCGGTCCCTGCACTGTTTTAATCCGGAACTTACGATACTCTGCCTTATTCGGTCGTCCGTTTTCAAATACAACCATAGATGCCACGGAAGCAAAACCTGCCGTATTTGAAATATCAAAAGACTCGGTTCTGCCCAATTCCGAAAGTCCCAAAAGTTCTGCAATTTCGTCTGCAGCTCCCCTGGTTTTCTTTTCCTCTGCCGCAATTTTCTCCGCATCCTTTTGCAATACCATCGATGCGTTTTTCTCTGCCAGCTCTACCAGACGTTCTTTCTCTCCCTTTTTCGGAATAAGAATTTTCACCCTGCGTCCGGATCGTTCCGACAAATAATTCTCCAACAATTCACGTTCCTCAATTTCTTCCGACAACAATAATTCCTTCGGAATATGCGGAGTTCCGCCGTAAAACTGTTTGATAAACTCCTGTAATACAAAGGCACGGTCTTCTCCTTCCACACCGGTCAAATAGAAATGTTCCCGTCCGATCATCTTGCCTTCTCTTACAAAGAATACCTGTACCACCGCTTCCTCTCCCGCCGTGGCAATCGCCGCAATATCCCGGTCCACCGTCAAATCCGCATCTGCCTTTTGTCGTTCTGCCATACGATGTACACTATTTAATAAATCCCGGTATTCCGCCGCCTTTTCAAACTCCAAATTCATGGATGCTTCTTTCATTAACTGCTCCAGCCGCTTCGTAATCAAGGAAAAGTTGCCGGATAAAAATGCCATTACCTGTTCAATAGAGGCTCCGTACTCCTCTTTGGAAATTGCTCCCTGACAAGGTGCTTTGCATTGTCCCATATGATAGTACAAACAAGGGCGACTGACTTTCTCCTTCGGAAGATTCAAATTACAATTCCGAATTTGATACGTTTTTTTCAACAGATCCAGCGTATCCTTTACTGCCTGCCCACTGGTATAAGGGCCGAAGTACCTTGCCTTATCCCTCCCTCTGGAGCGTGCAAATAATACCCGCGGAAACGGCTCGTTTACCGTTACCCGGATATACGGATAATGCTTATCATCTTTTAACATCGTATTATACTTCGGACGATGTTCTTTAATTAAATTGCACTCCAACACCAAAGCTTCCATTTCGGAGTCCACCACAATATACTCGAAACGTGCCACCAAAGACACCATCTTCTGTATTTTCGGGGACAAATTCCGACTGCTCTGGAAATACTGACGCACACGATTTTTCAGACTGATGGCCTTTCCCACATATAGGATGGCATCCGTCTTATCGTGCATAATATAAACTCCCGGCTTTGCCGGGAGCTTTTTTAACTCTTCTTCAATATCAAACATAAGGATCCGACCTTTCTACGCAGTTCTATTCCTCAGTGTTCTCTTCCTTGGCGGTTTCAACTTCCTCCTCTGCCGTATCCGTCGCTTCTCCGATTACAACATCAAAGGAAGACTTTTCTTCTTTTGCCTCGCCTTCTTTTTTCTCCTCCGAACCTTCTTCCGGTTCCGGAAGTCCCTTTACCTCGCGGTAAATCTTCATAAACTCTTTTCCGGTAATGGTTTCCTTTTCAAATAAGAACTCTGCAATCTTGTCCAGCACCTCACGGTTCTCGGATAGCATCTTATATGCCTTATCATAACATTCCTTTAACAGCTCCATTACTTCATTATCAATAAGCGCTGCCGTAGCATCGGCACAATTCTGCACCGGTCTGCCGTCCAAATAACGATTCTGCACCGACTCCAGCCCCATAAGTCCGAATTTCTCGGACATACCGTACTGGGTAATCATAGCACGGGCAATGGAGGTTGCCTTTTCGATATCATTGGAAGCACCTGTTGTAGCTTTTCCGAATACCAATTCTTCCGCCGCACGTCCGCCGAACAGCGTCACCAAACGAGCAAGCAGTTCATCCTTCTGCATCAAATACTTTTCTTCTTCCGGCACCTGCATTACATAACCGAGAGATCCCATGGTACGCGGTACAATCGTGATTTTCTGTACCGGTTCCGCATTTTTATCCAGACATGCAATCAGCGCATGGCCTACTTCGTGGTATGCTACAATTTGTTTTTCTTCTTTTCCTAAAATACGATCCTTCTTTTCCTTACCGGCAATTACCACTTCCACCGATTCAAACAAATCAGCCTGAGTCACCACAGTGCGTCCCTGCTTTACCGCAAGAATCGCCGCTTCATTAATAATATTTGCCAAATCGGAACCTACCGCACCGGAAGTCGCCATGGCAATTTCTTCCAAATTCACGGAATCATGCATCAACACATTCTTAGCATGCACTTTTAATATGTCGATACGGCCTTTTAAATCCGGCTTATCCACAATAATTCTACGGTCAAAACGTCCCGGACGAAGCAATGCTTTATCAAGTACTTCCGGACGATTGGTTGCCGCCAAAATCACAAGCCCCTTCGATGTATCAAAGCCGTCCATCTCGGAAAGTAACTGATTCAACGTCTGTTCACGCTCATCGTTTCCGCCGCCGTAATGAGAATCACGGCTTTTACCGATGGCATCTACTTCATCGATAAAGATAATACACGGAGCCTGTGCCTGCGCCTGCTTGAACAGGTCACGAACACGGGAAGCGCCCACACCTACAAACATTTCCACAAAATCCGAACCGGACAGAGAAAAGAACGGAACCTTTGCTTCCCCCGCTACCGCCTTTGCAAGCAAAGTTTTACCGGTACCCGGAGGTCCCACCAAAAGCGCACCCTTCGGAAGCTTTGCACCGATACGGGTATACTTACCCGGATTATGAAGAAAATCCACCATCTCCGTCAGGGATTCCTTGGCTTCTTCCTGTCCGGCCACATCTTTAAAGGTAACTCCCGTTTCCTTCTCCACATAAACCTTTGCATTGCTTTTGCCGACTCCCATCATTCCCCCGCCGCTTTTACTGAGCATGCGGAATACAAAGAACATCACACCGTAAATCAATGCAAACATCAATACATAGCTGAGAATGGAGCTGAGTACGGAATTTGTCTTATCCACAGTTACACGGCTGTAGGTCACACCCGCCGCCTCACAGCGCTCCTGAATTTTATTTCCGTCTTCCAAAATACCGGTGTAATAGGTAATGGAAAAACTCGGCATCGCCTGTGACTCCTGCTTCGGCACAATCAAAATACGTCCGCTGTCAGAGTCAACCTTGACTTCCGATACTTCTCCGGAATTTAACATCGTAATAAATTTGTCGTAAGATACTTTTTGATTTGTGCTTTCTTCTATTTGATTCATCATATAGAAAAACATCATCACCATAACCAATGCGAGAATCAAACAAAAAATCATCCCGCTTCGGTTATTCTGTGGGGTTTTCCCCCTCTTCCCGTTATTATTACCGTTCTCTCCCATACTGTTTCCTTTCTGTTTCCTCTCACGCCATTGCACTTTATGTGCGCCCAAAGCATTGCTATCCTATGCCTATTATATAGGCAGTATCTTTTTAAATCAATAGCAGAACCCTAAAATTTTTTTAAAAAATCTAAAGATTTCACTGTAATGCAAGAAAAAAACTACCAAATTGTTTTCATCGCAATCCGGTAGTCTTCTTATTATATGTACTTTTTTTGTTCATAGTCGCTAACGAAGTGGTCTCAATTTTCTTGTTAACAAAAAATTATCACGTTGTGGCATCTGTTGTTTTCCGTTTGCACGTGCCTGCTGATATTCTCTGATGGTACGGTCCAGTCTCCGGTAACGTTCTTCTTCCCGTTCCTCCTGTTGACGGAACAAGAAACGAAGTTCTCTGGCCATCCGTTCCGATACGCCATCTTCAATCTTCTGCGTCAGCTGGTCATTATTTTTCTGCAACAGCTCACTTAACCATCTTGTCATCCCTTCCTGCAACAGACGAACTCCATCCACCCTCTCTTCGTGCATCGTTTCCACACAATCCGCAGGCGCACTGACACATACGGTAAAACGTCCTTCGGCAGACTCCTTATTTTCTTCCTTTCCACGGAACACCTCCTCTTGTTCCGCTTCCAGACCCGCAATCCGATCACGCAGCTCCACCAACTTATCATCAGGAAGTGCCGCTACTGCAGCCATTCGTTCTCCCATTGCCTTTATCTGGCGAAGTCCGAATCCTGCTTCCTTTAATCGTTTCACATTTCGAAACATTACAATCTGCTCCTCCTCGTAATACCGATGTCCCGCTGCATTCCGAGGCACATTCAGACCCAATTGATTTTCCCAGTAACGCAATGTATATACTTCGGTTTCCAACTCCTCCGCTGCTTCCGATACCTGATATATTTTCTCCATCTCTTTTCCCCCTTGGTTCGCCGTATCTTTTTCTTCTTCGGCGTATTGTTTGTCCACGCACACCAGTATAACGAAAAAAGGAACAGATACACAAGTATCTGTTCCCATTTTTTTACAAAACCATTCGTCCGAACCCTACATAAATCGACAAAATACATAATCCGTTACCGGTCACGGTTACTGTTTTCGATTATCCAAATTTGCAAACTTGGTGTAATTCGCAAGCCATGCGAGCTTTACCGTACCCGTAGGACCGTTTCTTTGCTTTCCGATAATTATTTCGGATACCCCCGGTTCTTCGCACTTTTCTTTTGTATAATACTCGTCACGATAAATAAACATTACAACATCCGCATCCTGCTCGATAGCACCGGACTCTCGCAAATCCGAAAGCATCGGACGCTTATCCTCTCTTTGCTCCACCGCACGGGACAACTGGGACAATGCAATGACCGGACAATCGATTTCACGGGCCAGCGCTTTTAAAGAACGGGATATTTCGGAAATTTCCTGTTGTCTGGATTCCGACTTTTTCCCCCCTGACATCAACTGTAAGTAATCGATAATTACCAAGCCGAGATTCTTCTCCAATTTGAACTTTCTGCACTTGGAACGGAGCTCCGCAATGGAAATACCCGGTGTGTCATCAATGATTAGCGGAGATTCTCCGGTTAATCTTGCACTTTCCATCAGTTTCACCCAGTCATCATCCTTCAAATCACCGGTACGGATTGCCTGGGAATCTACCTTGGAATTCATTGCAAGGATACGATTTACCAGCTGGGTACGGGACATTTCCAAACTAAAAATTGCGGTCGTTACCTTACTGCGCAATGCCACAAACTCCGCAATATTCAGCACAAATGCTGTTTTTCCCATAGAAGGTCTGGCCGCAACCAGAATTAAATCCGCCCGCTGCAGGCCCGCCGTCTTATAGTCCAAATCATAAAAGCCGGTGGCAATACCGGTGACGGCCCCCCGATTCTTTGCTGCATTCTCGATATTTTCAATGGTCTTTAATACAATACTCCGAATATCTTCGGTATCTCCGCCACCACGCCGTTGTACCAATTCAAAAATCTGTTTTTCGGTATCGGCTAAAATCTCATCCGTTCCCTTTTTCCCAAGGTAACAATCATTGGCGATGGCTTCCGTCACCTTAATTGTTCTTCTCTTTACAGCTTCATTCTTCACGATTTCCGCATAAAAACGTACATTGGCAGACGTAGGAACCGAACCGATTAACTCATTAAAATACTTGAGCTCATAAGCCTCCGGCGGTGCGTCCTTTTCCTTTAAACGATTCTGCACCGTAAGGATATCTGCCGGCTTTCCCTCATTAAATAAATCTGAAATAATTTCAAACAAAAGGCCGTACATCGGATTATAAAAGTCCTCCCGCGTCAGCATCTGTGACGCAGTCATAATCGCCTCCCTGTCCAACAACATGGAACCGATTACCGACTGTTCCGCTTCCGTACTATGCGGCATGACCCGTTTAATCAGCGCTTCATCCATTTCAAAACCCTTTCATCGCATCACGTACTATGTGTTACTATGCCTCTACTACCTTTACCGTCAACTCTGCTGTCACATCCGGATGAAGCTTCACCGGAACAATGGTGGTTCCCAAGGTACGAATCGGCTCCGGGAGCACCAGTTTTTTCTTATCTACATCTAACTTTAACTGTTCCTTCATCGCCAGGGCAATTTCTTTGGTAGAAACGGAGCCGAAGGTTCTGCCGCCTTCACCCGACTTGATTTTAAGCGTTACGCTCTGCTTCTTAATTTCTTCCCCCAAAGCCTTTGCTTCTGCCAGCACTTCCTGTCTATGCTTCTCTTCCGCCGCTTTCTGTAACTTCAAATCATTCATGGTCTTAGCATTCTTTTCCACGCCCAGCTTTTTCGGCAAAATGAAATTTCTTGCATATCCGTCACTAACTTTTACAATCTCTCCCTTTTTCCCTAAACTCTTTACATCCTGTAATAAAATAACTTCCATTGCCTTTCTTCCTTTCCGTTATAATTTTATTTCTCCTTCTGTAATCATCCGGCGAAGTACATCCTTTACTCGTTCTACTGCAGTAGTCATGTCGCAGTCGTCAAACTGGACGCCGGCAACACTCATATGGCCGCCACCGCCGAGTTTTTCCATGACTACTTGTACGTTTAGTTCATCGATTGAACGCGCACTGACATAAATCCGTCCTCCGAACTGTGTAAATACAAAGGAGGCTATAATTCCGTTAATATTCAAAAGCTCATTCGCCGTTTGCGCCGCAACCACGGTCGGACTGTCGATTCCTTCGCTGGCGGAAACAGAAAACGCAAACCGGCTTTCAAAAATCTCTGCCGCTGCCACCGACTTCGCTTTCGCATAGTATTCCGGCATATCGGTACGGAACATCTTACGGATTCTTGTAACATCCGCACCGTTTCTTCGCAAATAAGCAGCCGCTTCGAAGGTACGTACACCGGTCTTGGTAAGGAAATTGTTGGTGTCAATCATAATGCCGGCGTACATGGCATCCGCCTCCAACGGTTTTAATTTCAAACCGTCACCGATATACTGTAAAATCTCCGCAACCATTTCACAAGCCGAAGAAGCATACGGCTCAATATAGGACAATACCGCATTCGGAATTGCCTCTCCTGTTTGTCTGTGATGGTCCAAAATAACGATGGTACGGGTCATGGAAAGCAATGCTTCACACTCCGTATAGTTCGGACGATTCACATCCACCACAACCAATAACGTGTTATCATCCACAATCTCCTGTGCTTTTGCTCCGTCAATGAACATATCTTCTTCATACTCGGAATTTCCTTGAAATTTAGCAAGCATCGGACGAATGGAACTTGTAATTTCATTGATAACAATATGTGCCTTTTTATTCAGCGTCTTCGCAATACGATACACACCGATTGCCGAACCCAGGGAATCGATATCGCCGATGGAATGTCCCATTACAACAATACGCTCTTTCCCTTCCACGAATTCTTTCAAGGCATGTGCTTTTACACGTGCTTTTACGCGGGTAGTTTTTTCCATCTGTACACTGGTTCCGCCGTAGTAAGAAATCTTACTTCCGTCTCTTACCACCGCCTGGTCGCCGCCTCTGCCCAAAGCAAGATCTATTGCTCCCCGGGCCATCTCATATCCGGTCAAATAGGACTCTGCATTTACTCCCAAGCCCATACTGATTGTCACTAACGGTGCATCGTTACCGATACTGGAACCTCGCACTTCTTCCAAAAGCGAAAACTTATTTGCTTCCATCTGGGCAAGGTATTTATGCTGAAATACAAAGATATACTTGTCCTTTTCCAGCTTTTTAATAATCGCGTCAATGCTGACCATATACTTGTTAATCTTTCTGTCCACAAGTGCCGTAAGCAAAGACCGTCTCACCTCATCGATATTTTCAAAGGTTTCTTCATAGTTATCAATATATAACAAACCGGTAATCAACTTACTGTCTTCATTTTCTTTCTTTAAAGCCATGATTTCCGTCTCATCATATAAATACAGCGCAATCAATTCATTATTATGACGCTGCATATCCTGCCAAAGAATATCCTCGTCAAAGCTCGGTGTATTTACCACCCGGAGACACACTTCAAAATTCCGTTCCCGAATTGTCACATGAAGGCTGACATCACTTTCCACCGTCGGCATACGGTCGGAAGTAAGCTCCGGGATAACGGTTTTGATATTTTTTTGCCTCGGTAACAATTCCGCCAAATCCATAAACTCATCGTTTGCCCAAAGAATCGTACCTTCCGTATCCATCACAGCATACGGAATGGCAAGTTCTTTTAACAGACGCCGCTGTACCTGGCTGTACCCGGCCGCAAACCGTATCAGTTCATTTACAAGCAACGGTTTCTTAACAAAATACAGCAAAAAGGCAACGATGGCATAGATTATTACAAAAATAGCCATCAAGCCTGCTGCTTTCTTATCTACCGTCAGTATACTTATGTTCATACAAATCAAAAGGATAGTCAGAAAAAGCGGCCAGTTCAGATACAGCCTCAAAGCTCCTTTTAATTTAATGATTCGTCTCATGGCATTCTCCCTTTTCAAATAACGTAATACTCAAACCGTAGTCTCTTTCGTTCTCAAACATACTTTTTATATAATAGGATACTTCGGAATTTCCCATGACATAAAAAGCCCTTTGATGATAGTATACCACATTTTGGGTTCTCTGTGAAGCATTTCTTTTGTTTAGCTTAACATCCCGCCTGCCATTCCGCCGAGACAAACCGGAATTGCCACCCATAAAATTTCTTTCACAGGTACATCCTGCGTACAAACCGCAAGCAATGCATATACCGCAAAATACATTACTCCCACCAGCAGACCCCATAAAAAACGGTTCACCTTACGCTTTTTCCCAAGGAGAAAACCGCCGGTGGCAGGCGCCAGAACATAGCCCGCTAACATTATTTTTGACACAGTTTCCCTGCTTAATCCCGTCTTTAGCATCAAAAAAGCAAGTAAGACCAAAAACAAAAGCGTAACCACACACGATACTCCCATTGCTTTTCCGATTTCTTTTACCGTTTTATTTTGTTCCATTCTCTTCTCCCGAAAAGTCCTTTGCTTTACTATATGAAAACAAGTTCCCATCCATTCCCTTGTTGTATCATATTTTTTGTGTTATACTATTTTTACTATGACAGTAAACACAATTGTAGCAAAGGAGTTCCTATGATTGATCTTCATGTACATTCCAATCATTCCGACGGGACACTTTCTCCGGAAGAATTGGTTCACCTTGCCGTAACCACCGGTTTATCGGCGTTTGCCCTTACCGACCACGATACGGTTTCCGGCATAGAACAGGCAAAACATGCAGCTGCATCCATTGTTAACGAATCTTCTCTTACGGTTATCTCCGGCACGGAGATTTCTGCGGCGTATAAAAAAAAGGACATCCATATTCTGGGACTTTTTATTGACGAAACAAGTCCTTCTCTTTTGTGTGCCTTAGAAGAAGCTGTTCATGCAAGGGATATCAGAAACGAACAAATGGCGGAACGTTTCCGCATCATGGGCATCCCGGTAACCTTAGAAGACCTTCGGGTGGAAAATCCGGATACCGTAATTACCCGTGCCCATTTTGCCAACTATTTAATCAAACATCATTATGTTAAAACTTCCCAGGAGGCTTTTTCACGCTACTTAAACCACGACGCTCCCTGCTTTGTCCCACGGGAATATATGCAACCGGAGCGTGCCGTCGCACTTATAGCGGAAGCCGGTGGCATTCCCGTACTGGCGCATCCTCTTTTATACAAACTGCCTCCTGCCGAATTAGAAGCTCTATTAAAAAGACTCACCGATGCCGGTTTAAAAGGACTTGAAGTTTACTACTCCTCCAACACCGGTTTTGACGAACAATTATGCTATGGTCTTGCCAACCGCTACGGCCTGTTTATGACAGGCGGTTCGGATTTCCATGGTGACAATAAGCCGAATCTGTATTTAGGCACCGGTCGGAATCATAATCTGAATATTCCGGATAGTCTTTTGGAGCCGCTTTATACCTATTTGCAACATCGCTAAAAAACAAGGGACACTCATGTAAGCCTTTTTAAGCTTTTCACATGAGATGTCCCTTTTATTTTCATCTTCTCTATGTTCACCGGTTATTTCATAGTACGCTATGATTACTTTGCTTCCTCGGTTACCGGCTTTTCCACTTCTACAACAGCACGCTTCTGCATCGGAATACGGCAATTCTTGTTGTTACCGAACTCTACGATAATTACTTCGTCCATTACATCAATTACCACTCCGTAAAAACCGGCAGTCGTCAAAACGCTGTCTCCGATTGCGATAGAAGACATCAACTCATCCTGCTTCTTCTGCTGCTTCTTCTGCGGTCTGATTGCCATAAAATAAAACATAAGACCGAATACCGCAATCAACACAACCCAATACAAAAGAGTTCCCATCGGATTAACCGCAGCAGGATCTCCTGTTAAAAAATGAAACATAGTTTCCTCCTTCTTGTGCATTTGCACGTTTAATTTTCTTCCCCGGCTTCAAAGCCTGCAAGCTTCTGCCTTTTATACTCCGAAAAACGCTTTTGCTCAATTGCCTCGCGTATTTCTTCCATCATCTTATTATAAAAATACAGATTATGCGTTACCAAAAGACGTAACCCAAGCATCTCCTTGGCCTTTAACAAATGCCGGATATAAGCTCTACTGTAATTTTTACAAGTCGGACAACCACACGTGTCATCCAACGGACGATCGTCCAATTCATACTTTGCATTTAAAAGTGTCATCTTCCCGTGATTGGTGTAGGCATTTCCGTGTCGTCCGTTTCGAGCCGGATATACACAGTCAAAGAAATCCACGCCGCGTTCCACGGCCTCTAAAATATTGGCCGGTGTCCCAACACCCATTAAGTACGTCGGCTTATTAAGCGGCAAAAACGGAACCGTATCTTCCAGAATTCGGTACATCTCATCATGAGACTCACCAACCGCAAGCCCCCCCAATGCGTATCCGTCTAAATCCATTTCGGAAATCCGCTTTGCATGTTCGATACGAATATCGGAAAACGTACCGCCTTGGTTAATTCCGAACAACATCTGCTTCCGGTTAATGGTATCCTCCAAAGAATTCAACCGCGCCATCTCTTTTTTACATCGTTCCAACCAACGCGTGGTCCTTGCCACGGAATTTTCCATATACTCTCTTGTAGCCGGATGCGGCGGACATTCATCGAATGCCATCGCTATGGTAGATGCCAGATTCGACTGAATCTGCATACTTTCCTCCGGTCCCATAAAAATCTTGCGACCGTCTACATGAGAATTAAAGTAAACACCTTCTTCTTTTATCTTACGAAGTCCGGCCAGTGAAAAAACCTGAAACCCACCGGAATCCGTCAGAATCGGCCTGTCCCAATTCATAAAACGGTGAAGACCGCCTAACTTCTTTACCACCAAATCTCCCGGACGCACATGAAGATGATAGGTATTGGAGAGTTCTACCTGCGTCCCGATTTCATGGAGATCCATTGTGGATACCGCGCCTTTTATAGCAGCTGCGGTACCTACATTCATAAACAACGGCGTTTGCACCGTTCCGTGTACCGTTACCAGTTCACCGCGTTTTGCATTTCCGTCACGACATATTAATCGATACATGTTGCTCCTCTAACAGATTGCAAACTTCTCCAATGTTTTTTCAAAGGTAACATCCTCTCCGTGGGTACAAACCGAAATCGGATTGGAAGCCAGTCCCAACACACCGAGAAATGACTTTGCATCTACAATAATACGATTATACTTTGCATCAATATCAAAATTACATCTTCCGGCTGCATTTACAAACTCCTGTACCGCTTCCGGACCATTCAAACGAATTAAAGTGTTTTTCATATACCAAACCTCCTTAAACAATGAGTCAACTACAAGTTCCGTTTCCCAAAGGGACGTCTCATCTGTTAAGTTATATTTAGCATTTATACCACTTATTTACAAATTCGTCAATACCTTTTTCTTACTTTCCGATGTTATCCAAAACCCGTGCCGCTGTCGGCAAATACACATTCGGAAGTTCCTCTTTTGAGGACCCGAATAAAACCTTAGCATAATCTTTACATACTTTTGAAAAGGTCTCTGCGGTATATTTAACCTGTAACTGTAACGCTGCAAGGTCAAACAACACCGGCATAACCGCATAGCCCCAGCTTTCTCCGGAACTTTCCACAAAGCAGGACTGACTTAAACACTCCGGCGTAATCTCATACCTCATACCGGTCACATAATTCTCGCACACGATATGAGCGTAATCCTTTTCGTCCTTCTCATAAAGCAGGGTACACTGTTCCCTCTGTACCGCGATATCCTTCTCCACCGAAAGCACCGCGTTTCCGTAAAATCGTCCGACTCCTGCTGCCGTTCCTTCATTTGCCTTGGCTTCGGTCAAAATTTCTACTAAGCGATCGATACTCGCCTGATCCAATACTTCGTTTCCGATTTTCTCCTTTGTCTTTAAAAAACTGACTAAGGCATCGATTTCTTCCTGTGACAGTAAAGCTCTGTTATCACTCATCGCGTTCTCCTTTCCGTAAATCACTTGCTTTCGTACCATATCTGTAATATAGTCAGTATAACAAAAAGCTGACTTTCCGTCAATGAAGAACGCAGAAAAAAACGTGCATCCGGCTTATTTCTTTTCACTTTTCCACGATTCTTACTTTAAATTCCCGTTAGCGGGATTGTCTAACACGGATCCATCCTCCGAAAAGCGGGAGCCGTGGCACGGGCAATCCCAACTATGCTCCTCCTTGTTCCATTTCAAGGCGCAGCCCAAATGCGGACAACGTTTTCCCGAAACAGACAGCAGTCCGGCAACGGACTCTGCCAGATTGATTGCCAACTGTCCCGTCAAAATAGGCCGCGACGGAGAAAACAAATCCTCGTACTCGTTCTTCTTTCCTCGAACCAAATCACTTAAAACCATTGCTGCTACCATAGACGAGGTCATCCCCCATTTATTAAATCCGGTTGCCACAAAAAGCCCTCTGCTTCCTTTGGAATACTTCCCGATATACGGAATCCCGTCCAAACTCATGCAATCCTGGGCAGCAAAGCGACAAACCTCCTCCGCCTCCGGATAGAACCGTTCTCCGGCCCCGCGCAGCTCCGTATAACTTCCTCCTTGTTTGCCGGTACGATGCCCTCCGCCGCCAAGCAACAAAAAACCGCCGGCAGTCCGAAAGGAAAAACCGGTCTTATCTTCATCCACATACATCCCCGGTAAGTGGGGTGCTCCCTTCAGTGCCGTTACATAAGACCGGTGCTGATACAACTTCATGAAATAATTCCCATGCTTATTTAACATTGGAAAATGGGTGGTTACAATTACAGCGTTTGCTCGAATCGTTCCCCGGTTTGTAAAAACCGTTCGTTCCGTCCCGCTACACGGTCCGAATTCCGTAACTTTTGTATTCTCGTAAATCTTCAAAGGCTTTGTCAACTCTGCCAGAAACTTTAAGGGGTGAAATTGTGCCTGATTGGGGAACACCACGCTCCCACAGGTAGGGAACGGTAACGGTAATATCTCATCGAACCTCATATTGCCTCCGATTTTTTCCAACACATTCATTTCCCGTTCCAACTTCCCACGATTTTTTACGGAATAAACATAATTGTCCTTTTCTTCCCAATCACACTTCATTTCCTTGGATAACGTACGATAATTCTGTACTGCCGTCTGATTTACGGTATAATATCGTTTTGCTGCTTCCAGACCGTACCGGTCGGCAATCTCCTGATAAACCAGTCCGTGTTGTGCCGTAATTTTTGCGGTGGTATGGCCGCTGACCCGTCCCGCCACATTCCCAGCTTCCACCAGGCAGCAATCAACACCGTATTTCTGCAGAAAATAAAGACACAGAATCCCTGCCATTCCGCCACCGATAATCAATACATCCGTCCTTCGTTCTCCGTCCAAACACGGAAATGACGGCATCGTAACATCGTTCTCCCAAATTGATTTCATTTTTCTACCTCCTGTCGGGCTTGAACAAACCGTTTCCATCTGTTCAAAATCAGGAGTAGTATGTGTCATATTTGGAAATGCTATCCTATCACAAGATTTCTTCCCATATTACAGAAACAAAAAAGGAACGAGGTTACTACATTTTATGAAATACAAAAAACAACTACGGTTCGGAACCGACCTTCTTTACGAAATCGTCGGAAGTTTTCTTATTGCTCTTGCGGTTCATAATTTCGCATTTGCCGCCGGTTTTCCCATGACCGGTTTTTCCGGCATTGCCATAATACTGAACCGATTTTTTGACATTCCCATCGGTATTTCTACGATTCTGCTAAATGTTCCGGTAGCACTTCTTTGCTATCGTTTGATCGGACGTTCCTTCCTCCAAAAATCCGTGCGCTGCATGGTCATTTCCTCACTTTTTATCGACTATGTAGCTCCTTTGTTTCCGTTTTATGAAGGAAGCCGTCTGTTGGCCGCTTTGGTAACGGGGGTATTGGGCGGAATCGGATATGCCGTAATCTATACAAGAGGCTCCTCCACCGGCGGCGCAGACTTTCTCATTATGGCATTAAAACAAATCAAACCCCATCTCCGTCTGGGCACCATCGCATTTCTGATTGATGTAGGCATTATTCTTTGGGGCGGATTATTGTTCCGGGATTTCGACGGTATCTTATACGGAATGATTGTGAATTACCTGTTTGCCGTTATGGTGGATAAAGTGTTTTACGGTCTCAACGCCGGAAAACTCGCTTTTATCGTAACTGGTCACGGCAAAGACGTTTGCAACATCATAGAAGAATGCAGTAACCGCGGTTCCACCATACTAAAATCACAAGGCGGTTACCGTCTGGAGAATAAGCAAACCGTCATGGTCGTCTGCACATCAAAACAAATGTACCGCATCCTTCAGGAAGTCAGGGCATATGACCCGGATGCTTTTATTATCCTATTGGAAGCACATGAAATACACGGAAGAGGTTTTTCCGTTCTATAGTAGTAGAATAAATTAAGTAACTTCACATGTAATAAGCATATATGGTTACGCTAACGTTTTCTCCCGGAATTCCGTCATATACGGGCGGAACCGGAGAGGAAGATTATTCCGTTGCAGCCCCGGATTCTCCCTGTCTGCTATGGCAATCGTCCGATGAAAAATCCTCCAAAGAACTCCATAGGAATCCTCCTCCACATAAGTATCGGAAAAATCCTTTGCTTCTTCGGGACTTAACCGGTAGATAAACCAGGCCGAATCCTTTTGGTGTACCCCCATAATCCGTCGTTTTTCATCAAAAATCAAGAAAGACTCGCTGTTTAACCGGTCTGAAAAATGCTCCATCAAATCACCCAGTACATTATTTTTCGGCGCATACCGCGCCACAAGAACCCCGTTTTCCTGCGCATCAAACCGAAGAAACCCTTTCAAATGATGTGATTCGTTATCATAATTACGTACCGCTTCAAACAACCGCATCACCCATGGATTTCCATAGCTTCTGCATGCCCGGGCACCTTCCCGAAACGCATAGAGCAAAAAGCGGTAAATCACCTCTCCCTTTTCCGTATCTTGAGAAAGAATGGCTTTCATTACCATCTCATAAGCCTCCTCGGAAATTCGTAGCCGGACGGAACGTTGCACCTTCTCGCTTTTTTCGGCATCGGGAATTACGGTAATGTACTCCGCAAACAGCCTGGTTTCTTCCCATTC
Organism: Lachnospiraceae bacterium; assembly: GCA_017503735.1. Lineage (GTDB taxonomy): Bacteria > Bacillota > Clostridia > Lachnospirales > Lachnospiraceae > SIG307. Next base: position 27,141 of record JAFVSN010000032.1, on the reverse strand, counting down.
TTTCCCGCAAACTTCAATCCGGTTCTCTTCATGGCGGTGTATCGATGCCCATGCATCATAAATTCCTGTTAAAATCCCCTCCACGCTGTCCTCACAACGGTAAATATATAAATTCTCCATCTGCATCCCCTTTCCTATCCGGCAACTGCCGAAAAAGCCGGCAACTCGAACAACGACATCTGGCGACCGTACAAAGCATCCTGCAAATTTTTCGGAAGCTTCTCATTTAGAATCAGGCTTTGGGTAACATAAGTTTCCTCCAGGCACAAACGTCCCAAAGTCTTCCCGCCGCAAGTAATAAAATACTGTGCGCGCTTTAATACAACTCCCATCCGCTTTAAATCATCAAAAGAAAAGCTCCCGCTCCTTCTGGCTTCCACAATTCGTTTCGCGGATTTCGGACCGATTCCCGGAACACGAAGTAACAAGAAGTAGTCTGCTTTTAAAACCTCCACCGGAAACAATTCCATATGATGTACCGCCCAATCACACTTCGGGTCCAGTACTGCATTAAAATTCGGACGTGCTTCCGTCAACAATTCTCCCGCAGCAAACCCGTAATATCGCATCAGCCAATCCGCCTGATATAAACGATGTTCTCGTAAAAGAGGCGGTCCCCCCGGCAAATCCGGCAAAAGAGAATCCTCATTTACCTTTACAAACGCGGAATAAAACACCCGTTTTAAATCAAACTTCCGATAAAGTGCCTCCGCTACCGAAACCAACTGATAGTCTGTCTCCGGAGTAGCACCGATAATCATCTGGGTACTCTGCCCCGCCGCCGCAAAGCCACGCCCGGTGGAACGTCCTACCTGTTCCAAAAGCGACAAGCGGTTCGATGTCTTTTGCAACGATGCTTTCTCTTTTTCTTCCGGAATTTTTTTCTCTTCCGACAACTTAGGTTCTTCTGATTTCTTGTCCCCTTCCGGCTTCCGGTTCGATCCATTTATTCTATCATTGTAGAATCTTTGTTCAATCCCTGCTTTGGTTGCGGCTTTTTTGGTAAAGTAGAACGCACTGTGATTTCCGCCCTTCATCCCCAGATATTGTCTGCTTTCCGCAATCCCGTCCTGAATCTGCCGCATGGGACCCAAAATATTCTTTCGGGTCTTGTTCGGAGCAAGACTTCGAAGCCCTTCGTTGGTGGGAAGTTCCAGATTCACACTCATACGGTCCGCATACCAACCGGCATACTCTATCAGAAGCGGGTTTGCTCCCGGAATCGCCTTGCAGTGAATGTAACCACGAAAATGATACTCCTCCCTAAGCATTCGCAACGTCTCGCAAATCAGCTCCATGGTGTAATCCGGCGTATGTAAAATCCCCGAGCTCAAAAATAAGCCCTCAATGTAATTCCGCTTATAAAAACCGATGGTCAGTTCACAAAGCTCCCGGGGCGTGAAACTGGCACGGGGAACATCATTGGATGAACGATTGATACAATACTTACAATCGAAAATACATTCATTGGTAAACAGTACTTTTAACAGGGAAATGCAGCGTCCGTCCGCAGAAAAGGAGTGACAAATGCCTGCGGCGACGGAGTTTCCTATCTCTCCCGCTTTTCCTTCTCTTTGCATGCCGCTGGATGTGCATGCCACATCATATTTTGCCGCATCGGACAAAATTTCCAGCTTTTGTTCTATGGATAACCCTTCCTCCAATACCACAAGACATCCTCCTTCCACTGTCAAACATTGGAACAACACGGTGATTCCTTCTTTCTTCACCGTATCCACTCATCTCTATTTACATATTAGCATACATTTGTTCGATTTTCAAGTGTTTGTACAAATATTTGTTCGGTATTCTTTGTTTTTCTTCTCGTTTCACTCTTTCTTCTTTTCCGCATAGACTGAAAAAAAGACTGTTTTGAGGTCTGCCATGGAAACCAAAAGCTATTTTCTTTCCCTTCTGTCAAATACCGAACCGGATGCTGTCGCAGTGATCAAAGGTAACGACATGTATCCGGACATTAACGGTGTCGTAAAGTTCTATGTGCTGCCGGAATCCGGTATCTTAATTGCCACGGAAGTTTCCGATTTGCCGGACGCCGGTGACGAGGATACTCCTACATTTTTCGCCTTCCATATCCATGAAACAGGCAACTGCTCCGGAAACTTTGAACAAACCGGACTCCATTACAATCCGGATCAGGTTCCCCACCCGGAACACGCCGGCGACCTTCCTCCTCTTCTCTCCAACGACGGTTATGCATGGACGGTTTTCTACGACAGTTTTCTGACCCTGCCGATGATACTGAACCGTTCCGTTGTCATTCATCAAAACCCGGACGACTTCACCACACAACCTTCCGGGAACGCCGGGGAGAAAATCGCCTGTGGCGTAATCTTGAAAAACACCGAAGCAATGTCAGTACAACCTTACAATGACGACGAGAACTGACTTTGTCACTTCTCTGAAGTTCAGAGTCAGGTGGCCGAATCGGCAAAACAAGGGAATTTACTTGTTTTCTTTATAGAAAATGCGAAATTCCCTCGAAAAAAAGCCTGAGACCCGGTATCACCGTTTCTCAGGCTTTTGCTTTTTTATTTCTTTTTCGTTTTGTGTCTTACTCCCACAGCCTACGCAAGTCCCGTTATTCACCATCCACAATCAGTGTAGCGGAACCGTACGCCTTCACCGGACGGCCGTTTTCATCGAACTCCGTCGTATACTTTACGCGGAACGGTACACGTCCCACGGTAAGCGGCATCACTGCCTCCAACTCCGGCACACCTTCCGCAATCTGACGGTGCCAGTCACGATACATGTCTGCCACCTCCGGCGGGAACACGCCCATCTCTATGGCGCTGTCCGGATAATTGGTTAACAGAGCCGGCAATCCCAAATCGCGCATGCACCGGAAACACGGGCGCATTTCTCTGGTAGCAACCGTGTACTCCCAGAAATAAATATTTGCCTGCTCACTTGCAAATTTAAACCGACGCTCATTGTCCATGAGAGCCTGATAATACTCTTTCTCTGTCGTAACATTTCGTATCATGGAATAGAACAAATAATGATTTCCGCTGTGTCCGATCAAACGCACATTGGAACGGATACAGATTCGCTCATCGCCGCAACAGGAGGAGGAAAACTTTCTCCAAGTATCACATTCCTGTTCTTCTCCGGTCTCCACCGCTTTCTTCAGTGCCTCCGAATAAATCTTTCCGTTTTCCTCATCAAAAAATATAAACGGATCTGTTTCAATCAAATCCTTCTCCGAAAGATTCATTCCCAGCTCTTTCAAATATTTTTTGTTTACACGAAGAATCTCTGCTTTTCCGTTATGATACTCAAAAATCGCCGCACCGCCTACAAAATTACTGAATATAAGCGTTTCCTGGGATTTCGGCTCCCAGAAATCATGGGCACTTATGGTTTCTTCCTGTTTCTCCTTCATTGCCGCCATATCAAGCTGGCTCTTTTCCAACAAGCTCTCAAATTCTTCTTCCGGAAGAGGTTTCGAATACAAATATCCTTGAATAAACTCACATCCGATGCTCCGTAAGAAGTCGGCTTGTCCCATGGTTTCAACGCCTTCCGCGATTACCGGCATATCCAGCCACTTTGCCATACGAACGATGGAACTGATAATGGTGCCGCCACGGTTATTATTCGCCTTTTCGGAAAGGAACAACATATCTAACTTAATGACATCCAGATCCACTTCCCGCAAAACATTCAGGGAAGAATATCCGCTTCCGAAGTCATCCATTTCCACCACATAACCGCATTCCCGCAAACGTTTTACAATCTCATTGACCCGTTCGCTTCCGCCCACAATCGCAGACTCCGTAATCTCTACCCGTAAATACTTTACCGGTACATCATACTTTGTACGCAACTCCTCCAACTTTTCTACAAAACGAGGTTGAAAAATATCATATTGGGAAAAGTTTGAGGAAATCGGAATCACTGTGATTCCTTTATCAATACAATTACGAAGGAAACAGCATACCTGCTCAAACACATACAAGTCAAGCTTTGTAATAAATCCGTTCCTCTCAAAAATCGGAATGAACAATCCCGGGGAAATCAACCCACGTTCCGGGTGTTTCCAACGTACCAATGCTTCCGCACCTACCAAGCCTCCGGTAGCGTGATTGTACTGTGGCTGATAATATACAACAAAGTGTTTATCCGCCAAAGCCCCTTCCATAATACCGGAGATTTCCTGTTCACTTAACAGATCATTTCGCATTTCTTCCGTATAATAATTACATTTTACCGTATAACTTCCTTTAATTTTGGATTGTGCAAGAATCGCACGGTCCATCATCGCCACCGCAGAGACCTGATCGTCCACCGTTACATACACACCTACGTTACACGCAATCGCAAAGGGAAGATTATAAGCCGACAAACCTTCCAACAGCTTATCGATTAATTTCTCCAGTTCTTCTCCGTATGTATTGGTAAAGAAAATAAATCGGTCCGAATCAATACGGCATGCCAAATCCCGTTCTCCGATCAGACGAACAATCAAATCTGCTACATAACACAGTACCCGGTCGCCCTCTGCCATACCGAACATATCATTGATGGCTTTAAAACGCAACACATCAAAATATACGACTGCATATTTTCCGGCTGTCATATCCTCCGGATTTTTCTGCACAATGGAATCCACTTTTCTGCAAAAAGCATTCCGGTTTAACAACCCTGTCAGCTCATCATTTTCCGCTCTCTGTTTAAACCTCTGATTGGATATAATCTCATCATTGATATCCGTAAATGTAATGGTTACCATGTTTCCGAACCCATAGGTAACAAATCCGACACAGTACCATTTCCACTCTTCTCCGGCATTCTTTATAAAATACTCTTCATATAACGCATTCGGTTCTGTCGCATCGCAAGCTTCTTTTATCCTTGCCTGGATCTGTTTTGCGGCAACCTCCGAACACAGTCCGCCCCTCTCAAAAATCTCCCATAACGGTCTGTCATCAAATTCACCCGGAAACGTCTCGGTTATTGTATCCGGATAAAAGAACTTTTCTTCTATACAATCAAACCAAACAACCAAACCGTTCTCATACATTCTGGCCGTTCTGTTGGCTATATCATATGCTTTATTTATCTGCCCGTTTCTGCGTTGCCATCTGCCGGGCATTTGTCGTTCTGACTGTCTTACCATAGATACCTCCTCCACTTTTTCCGTAAGGCGTCCAAAAAAACAGCTTGACCGGAATCAGTTTTAGCACTAGATATTAGATATACTTATTTATATTATAAGTCATAAGACCCAAAATAGCAATCAAAACTTCTTCGAAATACAATTTTTTCTAAAAATTCAAGCCAACAAAAAAACTTTTTCCATACCTATGGTTATCAAGAATTTTTGTTGGCTCTCCTATTACGAATCCAGCTTCTCGCTTGCTTCTTTCATTAGCTCAATAATGTTCAAATGTTGCGGGCATACACTCTCGCACTGACCGCAACCGATGCAGTCTTTTGCACGGCCGCTTCTGCCCACCAGACCGTTGTAAAAGAAATGCGGCCGGTTGTCATCTTTCGGATACATACGTTTTGTATTTAACGCGCGGAATACATCCGGAATCAAAATGCCCGACGGACATCCGTCCACACAATAACGACAGGAAGTACACGGAATCAGCGGCATATTATGCATTTTCTCCACCACTGCGGCAACAGCTGTCTGTTCCTTTTCGGAAAGCGGAACGAAATTTTTAAAGATGCCGATGTTTTCCTGCATCTGCTCTTCCGTGGACATGCCGCTTAAAATCGTAGCCACACCGTCCAAGGAGCCCACGAACCGGAACGCCCAGGATGCGATGGAAGCTTCACTATTCTCTGCCTTAAATATTGCTTCCAGCTCATCTTCCATCTTTGCAAGCAAGCCACCCTTTACCGGCTCCATAATAATCATCGGAATATTACGCTGCTTTAAAATCTCATATAATTTACCGGAATGCACAATCGGATTATCCCAATCCACATAGTTTAACTGGATTTGGACAAACTCCACCTCCGGGTGCTCGTCCAAAATCTTCTCCAACAATGCCGGTGTCCCGTGGAAAGAAAAACCGAAATGTTTAATCTTTCCCTGTTGCTTTTTCTCGACTGCCCATTGAAAGCAATCGTACTGCACGTACTTGTCATAGTTTCCGCCGTCTTCCACGCTGTGCAACAAATAAAAATCAAAATAGTCCACGCCGGCACGCTCACACTGAATCTCAAACACTTTATCCCGGTCTTCAAAGCTGTGTACTTCCCACGCCGGAAGCTTTGTTGCAAGATAAAAGGAATCTCTCGGATAACGCTTTACGATTGCCTCTCTTGCTGCCACCTCGGACATACCGCCGTGGTACACATAGGCGGTATCAAAATAATTCATTCCGTTTTCCATATAGACATCTACCATGTCACAAACACGGGCCATATCAATTTCTCCGTCCTTCTGCGGTAAACGCATCAAACCAAAGCCGAGTTTCGGCATTTTGCTTACATCAACACTCATCTTCGTATCCTCCGTTTATTTCATTATATTGCTTTTCCCTCTCTTTCAGTATATCATAGGAATCTCATTCCCGCATCCGCATTCTATTAAAGAATATGAACCATGACGTACAAAAATGAATTTCTCCCGTATTTTACCTCTTTAGTACAGTAAATTTGCTTGTTTTAAAAATATGGGATTGACCTTTTTCCATAGAAATAATATAATATATTTAATAATTTTTTGCACCATTTTTTCCAACATGCAACAACATCTGCAGAGGAGGGTTTTATGAATATTTACGTAAATCAAATGGGGTATTTACCAAACAGCAGAAAAATTGCCGTTTTCGCAATCACACAGAGTCCGGACGCTCCGGCACCTTCCATTTCCGGCAAAGCCTCTCTTCATACCTCGGAAGGCATCTGCATTTTAGAAAAAGAACCGGTTGCTTTCGGGTTTGATGAAGCCTCCGGCGATTATGTATTTCAAATGGATTTTTCCGAGGTTACGGAATGCGGCACTTATGTTATCAAATGGAACGATAAAACCTCCTATCCGTTTACCGTCGGAACGGAACTTTACAGCGACTTAAATATTCTCCTGGCAAGAGCCTTATACTTCCAACGTTGCGGCATGGAGCTTTCCGCCGAACACGCCGGAAAATTTGCCCGCCCTTCCTGTCATACCGCGCCGTCCGTTTTGTGGATTGAATACGAAAAGTTTTTAGCCGGAAAACTGACAGAAAACGATATGCAAACCTTTGATATCCGCGGCGGCTGGCACGATGCCGGCGACTACGGACGCTATACTACCGCTGCCGCTTGTGCATTGGGACACATCCTCTATGCCTATCGCTTTTTCCCGGATGCTTTTACAACCGATCTTAATCTTCCGGAAAGCGGCAACGGCACACCGGACATCTTGAACGAATGTCGCTATGAACTGGATTGGATGCTGCAGATGCAAGCCGAAGACGGCAGTGTTTACCATAAGCATACCACCCTTCATCATGCCGGATTTGTGATGCCTCACGAGGATACCCATCAAATGCTTTTGCTTCCGACCTCCTCCATGGCGGTTGGAGATTTTGTAGGAACCATGGCGCTGGCATCCCGCATCTATCGCCCGTTTGATGAAGCATTTGCAAACCGGGCACTTACCGCAGCGAAAAAGTCTTATGGCTGGTTAGAGGCTCACCCTGAGTTTTTATTTGAACATATCAAAGAATGCGGTACCGGCGGATACGGAGACCGGTCCGATTTTGACGAACGCATGTGGGCAGCCATGGAATTGTACCGCGCCACCGGAGAGGCTCACTATCTGACGGATGCCCGGACATTTTTTGACAAGCAGGAGCATCCGGTGCAATTCGGCTGGGCAGACATCAGCGGATTTGCCGGGTGGGCATTACTGGAGGATGAGTTAATGCAAACTTCGGATGCTTCTTTTGCAGGTCCCGACACCTTATCTTCCGCAGAAACCGAGTTCCGAATTGCTTATAAAGAACTCTTTTGTAAAGAAGCCGACCACCTGTTGGATGTTATTGCCTCTTGCGGTTACGGCGTTGCTCTCAGCCCAAGGGAATATTGTTGGGGAAGTAATCTAAACGTTCTGAATCGGGGGATGTTGTTCGGTACAGTTTACCGTCTGACTCCGAAGCAGGAATACCATGCCGCTGTAGTTCGTCAGATGGATTATCTGTTAGGTGTCAACGCCACGGATTACAGCTATGTCACCGGCGTAGGAGCTCATGCTTTCTGCAACCCGCACAACCGGGTTCCGGCTTCCGACGGTATCGACGAAACCATTCCGGGATTCGTATCCGGTGGTGCCAACGGGACCCGTTGGGTAGACCCTCTGGCAAAAGAATTGCTTCCGGAAGGAACTCCGCCGATGAAATGCTACGCAGACCGTTGGGAATGCTATTCCTTAAATGAGATTACGATTTACTGGAACTCTCCGGCGATTTTCTGTGCGGCGTTTTTGGATAGTGTGAAGTAGAAACGAGACTGTGGCAATATTTTAAAACTTAACAATCATACCGAGTGTAACCGACCACTGCGATTACACTCGGTATTTTGTTTTGGGGCCTTGGGACAATCTTACGATTTACCATGAGGCAACCAATAACCCATTTATTCATGGTAATTCATAGTCCTCAAGTCAAAAAAACAGAAAGCCCTTGCATCGCGTACAGCCGATGTAAGGGCTTTCTTCCTTTTTACTGTTTATGATACCTATTATTATTCGGATATATCGCCGCACAATCGAAGTTTACAAGTTCAATCCTTTTGCCTCGTCACATCCGAGAAGCACATTCAGGCACTGGATTGCAGCACCGGAAGCTCCTTTACCGAGGTTATCAAACTGCGCGGAAATCACGATACGTTCCTCATTACCGGTGACATAAATCTTTAAGCCGTCCCAACCGGATAAACCGTTGCCTGCAAGGAATCCGCTTGCTGCCACCTCATCATCTGCAGCCGCCACCTTAATAAACTGCTCTCCCTTATAATAGTCTGCATAGTAGGAAAGCAAACTCTCCGGAGTCTCCTTCTTCGCAAGCATATCCGCATACAACTGAACCGTTACCACCATTCCACTGTAATAATCATCAATTACCGGAGAGAATAACGGCGTGCGCTCGATACCGGTAATCGCCTTCATTTCCTTCAAATGTTTGTGCTGCTGGGTCAGCGCATACACACGGCCGGAAGCCAGTTCCGTCGGTCTGTCCTCACTCTCATATACCGCAATGGTCTTCTTGCCTGCTCCGCTGTATCCGGACAATGCAAAACAGCTCACCGGATAATCTTTCGGCAGGATGCCGCCCTTAACAAGCGGATACACAAGGGACACAAAACCGGAAGCATAGCAACCCGGCACCGCAATACGCTTACCGTTCTTAATTGCCGTTCTGTGCTCCGGAGACAATTCCGGAAAACCGTAAGCCCACCCTGCTTCCGTACGGTGTGCAGTGGACGCATCAATAATCACCGTATTCTCATTCTCCACAAAGGAAACCGCTTCCTTTGCAGCCACATCCGGCAAACAAAGAAATGTCACATCGGATGCATTAATCATCTTCTTTCTTTCCTCCGGATCTTTACGCAGTTCCGGATCAATCTTTAAGATCTCAATATCGTCACGATTCTGAAAACGCTCAAAAATTCTAAGTCCTGTGGTTCCTTCACTTCCGTCGATAAATACCTTTGTTTTCATAGTCGGTCTCCTTTTTCTTTTGGTTTCATCATTATACAACTGTCTTGTATGATTGTCAATAGAAGGGGATTAGGTATCAATACGCTGTAATTCATGGATATTCTTGTTTCGATATACTAAATCTTCACGGACAATAAAGCCTCTTTTCTCCCAAAATTCATTTCCGATTTCGTTTTTTTCAAACACCACCAACGCAACTTTCTTAATACCTTCCATGTCCAGCGCAAACAACGCACGTTCCACCAGCCGGCTTGCAATTCCATGCTTTCTATACACCGGAAGTACCGCCGTATGATGTATATACCCTCGTCTTCCGTCGTGACCAGCCATAATCACCCCTACGATTTTTCCATCTGCTTCCGCCACAAAGGATGTTGTAGGATTCCGTTTTAAATACTTTTCAATCCCCTCTTTGCTGTCATCTGTGGTATTCAACCCCATACCCGGTGTATGAATCCATAAATCATATATTGCATCATAATCATCTATTGCCATTACACGTATGCGCACTTGCACTTTATCTTTGTTTTGTTCCATAATAATATCCCCCTTTTAGTTTATTGGTATAATTATACATTTTATCTGCATATTTGTCAATATTTATTTCAAAACATATAATAAATATACCTTTTTAACAAAAAAAGAGACCTTCCTCCGAAAGTCCCTTTCCTTTACAGTACTATATTATTTCTTCTTTGACGCTTCTTCTCGCTGTCTGCAGATTTCCGTCCAGCTCACCCGCTCGGAAAGCCTCTTACTCAAATCCGCAAGCGCCCCCGGAATATCAATGTTTTGCGGACAGATTGCCGTACAAGCTCCGCAACCGATACAAGCGGAAGGCCGTTCCTCTTCCGGCATAAACTCAATCCGCATACCCGCATTCATGGACGGTGCTGTGCGAAGTTCGTTATAAGTATGTATAAATCCCGGGATATCCAAGCCCATCGGGCAGCCGTCACAACAATACCGGCATCCCGTACACGGTACAGAATCTTTCATTCCTTCCGCAATTTCCAAAAGTGAATTCAGCTCCGCTTCCGATAACGGCTTTCTTTCCTCGAAAGTAGCTACATTGTCATGCATCTGCGCCTCTTCGGACATCCCGCTCAACACCACTTTCACATTAGGAAGCTCCTGCAGGAAACGGAACCCCCAGGATGCGGTAGACACTTCCGGGCGATAGCTCTTTAGCTTTGCTTCCTCTTCTTCGGAAAGCTTACAAAGCTTTCCACCCCGAACAGGCTCCATTACCCATACCGGAATTCCCCGTTCGGTCAGCAAATCATACTTTCCTTTCGCATCCTGTAAGGTCCAGTCCAGGTAGTTTAACTGAATCTGACAAAACTCCATGTCGTCCCCACAGATATCAAGAAATTCCTTTAAGCCTTTTACTTCGGCGTGGGTACTGAAACCCAAATGCTTAATACGTCCCAGTCTCTTTTGTTCCTTAAAGTAATCGATAATCCCCCACTGCGGGTCAAGATAAGTTTCCATGGACTTTTCGTATACGTTATGTAACAAATAAAAGTCAAAATAATCCACACCGCACTTCTTTAACTGCTCTTCGAAAATTTCTGCCGGATTGTAGCCGGTACTTAAAATCTGGTGGCCCGGATACTTGTCCGCCAAATAATAACTGTCTCTCGGATATTCGGATAAAATCCGGCCCATGACACGCTCCGACTCTCCGCTGTGATACGGCCATGCGGTATCGTAATAATTCACGCCGTGCTCCATGGCGTAGCGGGTCATTTCTCTTGTCTGTGCTTCATCGATACTTCCGTCGGCATTTACCGGAAGACGCATAGTACCGAAGCCCAAAAGGGACAATTTTTTATCTTGAAAGGTTGTGTAAATCATCATGCTTCTCCTTTATCCTGTTTTCCTTCATTCTATCGAAAAATTTCTCCATTTGCAAGCCCTATGCATTCTTGTGAAAAAAGAGGACGCATAAATGCATCCTCCCATTTACTAAAACGGATATTCTTTTCCTTCGTTGGTAATAAAACGCGGTCCCTTCCGGTCCTCACGCTTTTCCTCAAAAAGCTTCCGCAAAATCTCTGCCGCCTCATATGCAGACAACGGTGCCTTATTGTCCGGGCGTCCGTCGGTACGAATCCAGCCCGGATGGACACAAAAGAAATTAATGGTATCATCATTCTTAAATACATTCACAAGATTCATGGTTCCCATATTTAACGCAGCCTTTGCCATGCCGTAATCGATCAGGTTCGTTCGGTAACACCGCCCGATACTGCCTGCTTCGGAAGATATGTTCATAACAAGTGCCGTATTCTTACTCTTTTTTAAGAGCGGATAAAACGCCTTAATGACGCGTAACGGACCTACCGCCGTCACATCCACCGTATGGGCAATATAATCCAGATTCGCATCAAAGAAGTCCTTGTCGCAATCCGGCGATACCGTTACCGCATTGTTAATCAACAGGTCGATGCAGTCAAACTGTTGCTCTACTTCTTTTGCTGCCGCGCTTACCGATTCCGTACTGCCGATATCCATTCTAACAATATACAAACGTTCTCCATAGGTTTTCTTCAATTCCAGCAGTGCTTCCGATTCTTTCCGCACCGTGGCAATTACCGCATCTCCGCATTCCAAATAGCGAAGTACCATGTTATAGCCTAAGGCATAGCTTCTTCCGGTTCCTGTTATCATTACAGTTTGCGCCATACACTACCTCCGTCCCTCATTCCGGGTCCGCTGTTTTTGCGTGACCGGAAAGAACTCTTTTGCATATTTCATATCACCTGTGACCGCAGAAAAATTCTTCATATATTCATACCGTCATTATACAACAAGGCGAAACATAAAGCAATTTAAAATTAATTAATGTTCCTTTTTTTATTTAACAACATACAGATTACACCGGTCACAACACCTGCCGACACAATAATCAGCAAATCCACCGGTGCCAGAACAATCCCCGGAATTCCCGTAAACCAGAAGCCCCTGCCGAACAGATATAAATTTCCGCTCAGTAAACACATCTCACCGATATACATGGCAAGTGTCGTTACTACACCCACAGCAGCCGGTATTCCTACCGCCACGACTTTCTTCTTTCCCAAAAGGAATGATCCGGCATACATCCCTACCGTTACACCCAACAAGGAAAAGAATATCCCCATCAACACTGCCGACAACGGAGAAACCAACAGTTCTCCGTCTCTGAAAAATGCAGTAAAACAAGCCAAAATACAAAGTCCGAGAAACAATGCAGTACCTACAGCTTGTATTACCAATGCTTTAAACTTTTTATCATTTCCGGTCAAAATCATCCGGCCGAACCCATACAAACAATTCAGAATCGTCAAAATCAATACTACGGAAATCATATAAAAGTGTATCTTAAAGGTGGGGCTGTATTCCCCGATTAAAACATCCACCGCGCGCCAATTCCGGGTTTGGTACGTTTCCGGCGACGCATAGCACATAAACATCTGCCAACGTTCCAGTTTTGCTGACAGAACCCCGTTTACAATAATCTTTTGTTCAAACAAAAACTCCGCCGCAAAAAACACAACCAGTGCGATTCCCGACGCTGTAAGCAAGGAATATCGTTTCAGCTTCTTAAACAGAATCGGCATCAGACAAACCGCTACAATCACCCCAATCGCGATCGGCGTATAAGGAATGATGTACTTCGGATAATTCGCCTGGGGAACAAAACCGTAAAGCGTCATACTCCGTATCACTTTGAACCCCATATAAATCGGGTATACAGATACCACCATAGTTCCTAACAAGGCAAGCAGCCAATAGATTCGGAACTTCTTTTGCTCCCTTCTGTCCGTCATTTCAGTTCTTCTCTCTTTCGTTTCATTCTTTTTCATTCCGATACCTCCCGATTTTCTTTTCCCTAATTGTTTACTTTCCCGTTCCTCTCCCCTTTTGACTCTCTGCATTCTAATCCCGTATCTACTCTCCCCAGAACATCTCATCCAATTTCCTCCGATACCCTTCCGGGTCCGTCGATGCCTCCATATTTAAATAACTAGAATAAGGCATATTGTACGGTATCAGTTTCACTTCTTCCTTTCCAATGTCGTAATCGGAAAGAATCAACTTCATCTCCGTTACCGTCACTGATTGTAACCCCCATAAGTCCGTCCGGATTCCCTCTGTCTTTTCCGCAATCTCCCTTGATTCTTTCCCACTCATCAAACCGCAGGAATAAGAATTTCCCGCCAACTGCCACACATACACCTCCAACCCCTCGGAGATATCCAAATCAAAGTATTGCGGATACCGCTTTCGCAAGTACCGGACAGAAACTTCTGTCTCGTTTCCGACCAGTACCGCCGTCGGACCGTCCGCACCGCCGATGATTACTAACGTGTCCGCGTTTTGATCCGGTTTCTTCGAATCCGAAATAGGATTGGTCAAAAAGCAAACCGCAATCCCGATTCCGGCAACTACCGTTATCGCCACAATCCAAAAGGCCGGCTTTTTATAGTTTAACACCGACTTCACACGGTTCTTTACGCCCACTTCTCCGAACGCCAACGGACAGGCAAACATCCTGCGCTTCTGTAAACTACAGGACACCAATGCTTCTGCGTAGCGTTTTCTTGTATCCGTGTTCATCTCCCGCACCACCCGTTCATCGCAGGCACGCTCAATGTCTCTGGAAAACAACAAATAGGACACCCAAAGGAGCGGCTGGAACCAATATATGGACAACAGAAAAAATGCCACCGTCTTCCACCAATGGTCTTTCCTCTTCAAATGCGACCGTTCATGGGCAATCACACTTTCCATCTGCCTCTCATCCATGCCGGAAGGAAGATAAATCCGCGGTTTTATAATCCCGAATACAAAAGGCGTTGCGATGCTGTCGCAAAAATAAATATTGTCCCGATAACAAAGAGATACTTTTACCTTACGGCGAAGCCACAAATAAGATCCGAGACTGTAAGAAAACATCACAGCCATTCCGGCAATCCAGATAACCGAAGCAATAAACGCAACAATCTGCATCGGATTCGCACTTGCCCCCGGCGTCGGCGCACCGGAAATGCTGTATCCCGGGGAAAGATGCTCCGAAATCAGCGGATTTATCGTGGAATTCAGCATGGAGACGCCGGTATAAATAGATGGCCTTTCCGCCAACAAAATGTCCGGAGATATAATCGCCCCGCTGGGAATCAGGCTTAGGATACTCTCGACAAGAACCGGACAGACGAGACGTAACCCCACCAGTGCCCACAAGCATACCGTTAACGCCTTCGGTGCCTTATGACACAAAGCCCGTACCGCAAGCACAGCCAACACAATCCATGTGGCCGTCAATCCCATATTCAAAAAGGTAATAAACACTTTCTCCATACTTACTCCTCTCCAAAGGAATCAATAATGTTTCGAATCTCCTGAAGTTCTTTTGCGGTTGGCTTTTTCCGGGAACCAAACGCCGCAATAAACGCCGGAAGGGAACCGGAAAAAGTCTCCTCCACAAACTTTTCGCTCTGAATGGCATAAAATTCCTCTTTTCCGATCAACACCGTTACCCTGCTGTTTTCCATGGCAAAAATCCCGCGTTCACAAAGCTTCTTTAATACCGTATAGGTCGTGGTCCGTTTCCAGTTCAATTCCGCCTCGCAAAGCGTCACCAGTTCCTTCGTAGACAAGGGCGCATTTTGCCACACAATGTCCGCAAAGCGGGCTTCTACCATCCCAAGCTTAATTTCTGTCATACTATGTACCTCCATATCCGACTCATATTATCTTTTTCCCAAAACTTTCCCTTTTGCTCCCGCCACATAGGCCGATGCCAAACTGTCTATCCGCAATAGTCACATTCTCATTCTATCACCGATAGACAGTTTTGTCAATCTTCTTTTTCCGGAATGCACATCCACAGCGGAGCTTGTTACGATATAAGAAACCGCATAATCTCCTATCAAGCAAAAAAACTGCCGCACCTACGATTTTCAATCGTAAATGCGACAGCTTCAACCTGCAGTTCCGCAGTTATACTCTTTATTGGAATTGATGCGGTTTGTTAATCTGCAGAATATTCAACTTTTGAAGATTCTTTAACATCATAATACGCACCTGTCCTTGAAATTCCGGCTTTATCATGTAATGAATATATGCTTCCATAACAACCAAAAGATCATCGGAACGGCCCTCAATCTTAAAGTTACGGAATCCCATCGGTACATATTTCTCCCAAATAGCCTCCGGAGATACGTAGGTGGAGAAATTTTGAATGGTATACACATTTTGCGAACCGCTGCATCCTTTATAATTCCATGGTTCCGTCGGTGTCCACTGTTCCTTCGGAAGCTTCATGTTTCCGGTAATCTTCTTCTGATTTTCGGAAATATTTCTATAGTGTGCACCACGCATCGGACAGTTCGGTGCACAAATTGCATTGACCAAAACCTCGCATCTGCTCTTGTCCGTTATCTTTTCCAGTTCCTCAAACTTATTATTCAGATTGTAATCAAGAACCACGATATCGTAGCCCTTTCCCAACTCTTCATTTACTCCGTCAATTCCCCGGATTTCCTTGCAGGTAGAACTGATTATATGCATCTTCGGATAGTTTTTACGCACATACTCCTCCAAAATCGGAGAAACTACAATGACTCCGTTCATTCCGTTATGTGCAACTTTTAAACAATAATTACAATACGGATCATTCAAATCGTTTTCATCGATTGCCGTATTGGTATAAGTAAAACGAACCGGCACACCCCATCCGTTTAAGCTTTTGATTACCATATTGATATAATCATTACTGCACTGGTCTCCCATGGAGTTTCTTCCGCCGTTCCACAAAGAGGTCGGAAATTCACCGAAACAGGAGCCGATGGTTACACCCTCTCTGAAAAGATGAGGCTGTCCCTTGAGCATTCCCAATAACATGACATTCAGCGGATAATTTCTCCGCAATCCCGGCAAATGAAACTTAACTTCCATCAAAATCCTCCTCGCATCCATGACAAAAAGTCATTCTCCGTCACGGACTTCTGTATATTTTGTCGTACCTCTACTATACACGTTCTTTGCCGTATTGTCAAACGGAACCACATTTCTCCTGCTATTCCGTAATGGCAAATTCCACCCAGTACTTTGCCGTATCAAAATCCCCGGCCTCACGAAAATCCATAAAGCCCTTGGTTAACCGGTAGGTGCCTGCGGGAAGCTTACCGCACAGCCATTCCCAGGAAATATCAAACTCCGTATCCTGTCCCTCCGAAATCAGGTACGCCATAGAATTCCAGCCGTACTCCTCAATTATCGTCGGCACATCCTTCCAGATTCCGTCCTCCGGTACAATCAGATGATATTCCGTACCGCACTGTAGCTCTCCGGTCGGATTACCGCCCTTTTGGGTACACACAAGAGTCAGACCGGTAGGGGTTACATTTTTTACCGAAAGGGACAGCCCCCAGTCCGGAAAACCCTCATCCTCTGCTACAACAGAGTCTGCAATTTCAAATAACCTTCCAAGCTCCGGTAATGCCTCTCTGTCCTTCTGCGGAATATCCTCTAAATCACCCTTCCAAAGCCTGAGTACAAATTTCGCTTCGCTTTGTCCCGGGTATGTTTCATTCAATGCACCACCTATCGCAAGCACCCGGTCTCCTGTTTCCAACCCATCGAATTGGTCCGGCTTTTCCTTGTTCGACAGCACCACCGGTCCTATTTTATCAAACACCACCATATTTCTCCCACCGCTTGTTCTTACATAGATTCCCGAACAGTTCTCCACCAAAAACACTGCGATTCCAATAATACAAAGCAACAAAACTCCCGCAATAATACTTACCGGAAGCAGCCATTTCCGCTTCTTCGTCCCGGAGTTTTTCTCTTTGCTTCCACGTCTCATCCCTTTTCCCTCCTTTGGCATTCTATTCGCTAATCACTTCTTCCCTTACACCGTTTTTCTCTATTTCACTTCCGTTCCGCCCCATTCCACCACGGTAAAACCGGTACGCTCCGGTGCGGTGAGCGTCTGTTCCGGAATCTCGACAAGGTCTTCCGCACCCTTCCATGCCATAAATACTCGGAGCAATGTATCCGGTGCCGGACTTACGGTAAGCTTTGCCGCATCTGTGTAATTCTTTGTTTGGAAGGAAATCACATTGTACGGGTTTTGCTCCATAAGCGGAAGCCAGTACACGATAAACTCATTGGCTTCCCGGCGGGTAAGACCAAGTTTCGCCAACGCAGTCTCCAAAAAGACAGCCGTTTCCTCTCCCTTCACACAAAATCCCTCGGAAAAGTCAAAGTCCATCCCGGTCTCGCCCTCCCAATAAAGATAATTGTAGGTTTGACCCTTGGCATCCGTCAAAGTTCCGTCCGGCAGAGCGGTCACCGTCCAACCCTCACCATACACCGGATAGGTACAGGTCAGATTGCCGTCAAGCGTAAGCTCTACCGACACCTCCGTTTCCTGTTCCGGGTAAAGGTAAATGACCGGTTTGTAACATAAAACATCCCCCGGCTCACTCGGCTCCGGTTCCCAGTTACTGACTCCTATGGTCAGCAAATCCGCTTCCATCCTCCAATTTTCCGGGTCATAGCACGCATTCTCGTAGGTGCAAACAATCCGGTCTCCGACACACCATTCGTCGGACAGCGTCCCGTTAAACTTAATCGCCTGTCCTATCGGCAGCGGTCTTGCAAAGAAACAGTCGATATATATTTTCGTAATCTGCAAATCGGTAAAATCAAAAACATTGCTGTCATAGCCTTCCGCCGTAGACTTATCAAGCCACTGTCCCCCATAGGCCTGTTCTCTGTTTTTCCCGGACAATTCCCATCTGCTTACTGTAATTCCGGCAGGATAGGACTCTTTTATCACTCCGTCATAAAAGATTTCAACAATATCTCCCGGCTCCACCCCGATTCCTTCCAAACCCTTCACAGAAAACCGGATTCTGTCACTGCTTTTACGCTCCTCCTCTCCTTCCAAAGGCTCCACCAAAGCAGAAACCACGGAAAGTTCCACCACAGTCGCAAGAAAGCTCTCCTCCTCCGGCTGTCCCATTTCCCAAAGAGTATCGATGGATTTGAAGTTATTCGGGAAGAAATACACCTTCGACTTTTTCACACGAACAAAACCGTCCAGACGATTCCATTTTACAATCTTATAGGTCAGAGCAGTGTAGGCCCTCGTTCCACCATCCTTATACACACCCGAAGGCACCGGCACAAACAGCACTACCAACAGTACAAGAACAACTACCGGTATCCAAACATTCTTACTTAACTTCTTTTTCGGCTTTTCTTCCATAACGACTCCCTCCTGCACTTGTTACCTTTTTAGAATATCCCGGGAAGCAAATTCGCGATATAGATCCCCGCCACAAAGGACACCCCGTTTGCCACAAATGCATACAACACATAAAACCAGGTCGGCTTTGTCTTCTCGGACAGGCGGTTCATCCACATGCAGTACACGATTGCCTCCACGCCGAACACCAACAGTTCAAACAGCACATAAAAAAATACAAACGCCCAGTGACCGGAACTGTAATTAATAACATTGAGTAATACATTTAGAATCACTTGTGTCGCCGTATTTACACCAATCAACAACAGTAGCTGTTTCTTTTTCCGGAACCCGAACAACAACGCCAATATCATTTCAACGGCAATGGTAGCCAAAATCCGCACAATCATGGAAATCACTTCCACCCGGTAATTGTAAGACCGATAAGCCTCAATGCGCTCATTCGTACTTAACTCCTCGTCATACTCCACCGAGCCGAACTCTTCCATCCGTTGATCCGTACTTAGCTCCTCATTATACTCCACGGACCCCATATCCACACCGTTCATATCTACCGTATAGTAGGTATCGAAGGCATATTTCTCATATATCCCACTGGACACAAAAGTCCCCGTCTCCGGGTAATACAAAAGAATTTTGAAACGATTCGGCGGATAGTAAGTCCACGCAATCTCCTTTGTCTCGCCGACATCCCAGCCCTCCTGCAAAAAGTAATACCCGTCCGGGTCCTCATATTCTACAAAGGCCTTCCATGTTTCGTAATCCAGAGCGCACCATTCATAGTTTCCGTTGTGCCGCGCGTCTTCTTCGTTTCCATCCCATACACTGGCCGGTCCGGTAGACTGCCGCTCCGACAAAAGTGTCCCGTAGCACAGTTCGCCTCCCATATTTTCAAACAAAATCCGCACCGACGGTTTCGGTCCCATATCTGCCCTTGCGGTTACCGGAGCAAAAAGCAAAAATGTCAGTGCAAGACAGAACAGACCGACAAACCATTTCGCCATTTTTCCGTTGCTTTCCGTTACTATGTTTTGAATAACCTTCTCCTTGCTTCGGCTCATATTCCTATTGCTTTGTTTCTTCATCCATCTGTTTTGATTCATTTTCTCCCCTCCATTCCGACCGAATCTTAGATTCGTTTACTCCAAAATCAAATGATATTCCTGATACTCCATTCCCGAATATCCGGTCATGGTTTGTTCTAAGGATTCTAACAAAAGTTGCTCATCCGTTTGTTCGTAGTAAGTCTCCAGATTCTTCGACACCGTAAGATACAGAGAGTGATAATCGCCCAACTTATGCATTACAACTTCACCCATCTGTTCCGTGGTTGCGTTGCTCCGAATCTCACAATCCAGAAGCTGTACCTCAGCTCCGATGCCGTTTTTCTCTTTCCAAATCTCAAACACATCTGCCGGCTGTAATTTTACATAGTGTTGCTCTCTGCAAACTTCGCCGTCTCCTACATAATAAATCCAAACATCCTTCCCGGCGATGATTGTCTCCAGAGCATTATCCCCCGGATTTCCCTTTCCCGTCGAATTGCTTCCGGGCATTTCACTGCTTCCCAGCTTTTCACTTCCGTCCGTTGTCTGTACCGCACTCTCCGCCCCCGGCGGTGCCGCCGAACCCGCCGAACCGCACTTTCTCGTAGCCATGTACACAAAGGGACTCACAAATACCAACACCAGACACGCCGCTGCCACCGCAACCGTCACCCAAACCGGATTTACTTTATAGAATTTCTTTCCCACTCCATTCCATACTTCCGCATTCTTTACATCGTTCGGAAATTCATACATTTCCGAACGTTCGATAATGTCCTCCCGTATATTTGTGATTCCGTCAAATATCAATTCTTCTTTCATAGCGCGACCCCTTTCTGTTCCAGAGCAGAGCGCAAGCCTTTCCGCAGACGCAGCATCCGTTGTGCCATCTGTGCTGCGGTAATTCCGCACTTTTCCGCCAGTTCCTGTACCGAATCTCCGAACCAATACCGCCGGACAAACAACGCACAGTCCTCCTCAGGCAGAGAATCCAGCCATTCACTTATGTACCCGGAAAGTTCTTTCGCCTCCACTGTCTGCTCCACATTATGGTCAGAAGGAACGCAGTCGCCAAGCTCCGATAACATCACTTCCATGCCTTGAAATCGTTTCTTCGCCCGCAGAGTACGAAACCGGCTGATAGAAAGATTCCGCACAATCCGTCCCAGAAACGCTTTCAAGGACAGAGGTATCGTCGGCGGAATCTGCTTCCACGCAGAAAGATAAGTATCACTAACACACTCTTCGGCATCTTCCCACACATCCAGCACATTCATGGCAATTCGCCAGCAAAACCTTCCGTATTTTTGTTCCGTCTCGGTAATTGCCTGCTCATCCCGGGCAAAATACAAATCGATAATCTGCTTGTCTTCCACGCTCGCTCCTCCTTTCCGTCGTTTTGTTCTAAAGAGCTCTTATCTATAAAGTCGCAAAAAAGGGAGGGATATTGAAAGAATTTCTTGATTTTTGAAAATTTTCTTCCATTCTCACCCGATTAATTTCCTCGCCACACACGCCATATGTCTGCAATTCGTTCCGCAACAGCCACCCCAGATTTTAATATCCGCAACACTTTGCAACTTTATCATTTCTTCTGCAAACTCCTCCGGTTCCGAGCAATACAAATCTTCTGCACTATCAAGTTCAGCATAGGATAGTGGCGAAGTATTTGCCTGTATTCCGCGAAACCGCTCCCGTACCATATCGTTTCGGTTGAACGGTTGCATCAGTGCTTGGTGCACGATGCTCGGATGGACGCAATTGGTCATATAACAAATCGGCTTGTTGGTTGTGATACTGTCTATGTAACGGATGGCATCCGCGATGGTAGTTCCGTCAATCAGCTTTCCGTCCTGCTGTATGGTAAAGCTGATGATATACGGAAGTCCCGTATCATTAATTGCCCTTGCCAGCCCTGCCGCCTCGGAAAGCACCGGCATAATCCCGGCATACAAAAAATCAATCCCCGCTTTGTAAAACTGCTCCACCGTCCACCGGTGAAATGAAAATGCTTCCTGCTCGGCAAGTGCACCTTCACCGGTATAAGCATCCCCCTTGCAACCCATGAGGCCACCCACATACATTTGAATTCCGCAGTTCCTTTGTATGTTTTTCAGAAATGCAACATTGTCGGCTATCACCGTTTCCAGACATTTTGCCTTCGCAATACGCTCTCGGTTCGCTCGTCTGGTAGGCGTAGTTGCAATAAAAGGAAGCTCATTTTTTCGTGCAATGTCTATGTACTCGTTCCACAAAGCAGTCAGCGCAGATGCGCCTTTTTCCTCGTATATCAGCCCCGCCATGGCGATATGTTCATCAAAGGTAAGACCGTATTCTCGTTTTAACCGTTCGCCCAAGGCACCTTCCATGAGGACGAACTCGTTTTGATTTATGCAATCTCTAAAGTTCATATACTCTCCCGTATCAAGCTTATCTCTTTCATGCGTGTTTCTCAATATATCGCATCACATCCCGCAGTATCTCCAAACTCTCAAACAGCTTTCCTTCCACTTCCAAGGAGTGGTTCGCCCCTTCTATGTACAACGGCTTTATCCCATGCTCGTCACAATACTTTTTACACTCCGGGTACACCTCGTCCGCAGTACCAATTACCACCGTATCCCCTTCCTTGATATACGGCAAAGCTCTCGGCATCGGGGTCAGATAGATTTGTGTCGGGCTTATTCCAAGCTTGTCCGCCAGAATCCCTGCTTCCGCAGTGCCGAAACTTTTAGATAAAAAAACAACCTCATCGTATGCAGAAAAGTCGATGTTCTTTGCCTTCTCCCATATGTATTCTCTCGCCTTCAACGTCTTTTCTTCCTTCGTCAAATCCGGTTCAAAAAGAATGCTGTTATATTTCATATGGACTTGTTCATATCCCTTTGCCTCATACAAAGAGCTTGCGTAGTACATTAGCGGAAAATCCATGGTGTAGCCTACGCCTGGGAACATGATTACCAGTTTTTTCATTAAAATTTCTCCTCCTTAACAAGTTCTTTCAACTCCTCCAAACTCCGAATCGTCCAGTCCGGATACTCCAACCGTTTCTTCGGTGTTGCATGACTCCAGTTTCCTTGCTTCATCCAAATCGTATACATGCCCAGTTCATTTGCCGGAACAATATCATTATCAAGACGGTCCCCTATCATCGCCGCCTCTGACCGTTTACAGTCTGCACGCTCAAGAGCAATTTCAAAAATGCGCTTGTCCGGTTTAGCCACGCCCTCTTCTGCAGAGGCAACCACGATATCAATATACTTCCGGATTCCGAAGCGTTCCAAACGTTCTTCGCTTCCCGGAGATTGATTTGCAATAATTCCGATTTTATAGTACTTATGAAGACATTCCAGACACTCTACCGTTTCCGGAAATAATCGCTCATCTTCCTTATGCCACGGCGTTTTTTTCAGTCCGAAATATTCTAACGTCGTCAAATCCGCCGGTTTGTTTTGCTTTGCAAAAAACACCTTCTTTTCAAGAAACTGTTCATATGTAATGTCGGTTCCTTCAATTACTTCCCTGATACGGTGTTCTATTGCAACAGACTCATCAATCAAAGTCGATCCCATATCAAAAAATAACCATTTCAGCTTGTCTCTGTCCATATTCTCTCCCGTTATTCCATCCTAATCCATTTCTATTACTTAGATTCCATTCTTTCTTTTACCAATTCTACTGCCCATGCATGATGCGGATGAAATAAATCCCGTATCGTATCCTCATACGACAACCAAAGCACCTCGTTTCCTTCCTCCAAAGGTTCGCTGATCTTTTCAAATTCGTCTGCAAAATAAAAATGTCCGATGGCATGCGAATGTCGGTTACTTGCATCGTGGTAAAAATAGCGTTCTCCTTGCGCAAAGTAGTCTTTTACCGTCACTTTCACACCCATCTCTTCCATGCATTCTCTTACAATACAAGCTTCCATCGTTTCGTCGCTTTCAATCTTGCCTCCCGGCAAAAACAGCTTGCCGGAGCGAGTTTTTACTACCGCAAACAACTCTCCGTCCGTCAACACCACATATGCTGTTTCCCTGTCATGATACTCTTTGTCCTGTAGTTTCTCCCCGAATACTTTTGTTTCCATCTTTATACCTGCCTTTCCCTTACACTCAGAATTATAGCACAGGATTTTCTTTTTGACATTAAAAATATTGCCTTGCCCCACCCACCTATGCTATTCTGTTCTTATAGGGAATCTTCAGGCATCGATTTGCCTGGTAACACACGACGTACAAAGGAGGAGTTCATCTATGTCTAGCGTAAAGCCCCCGAGGTTTCGGGGATTTTCGTCTTATCAAATCAAGCTGTTTGCGGTGGTATTCATGACCATTGACCATCTGGCAGCCTACGGGCATGAAATCCCGATTTTTTACACCTACTATAATCAGCTCCGACTTATCGGGCGTCTTGCCGCGCCGCTGTTTTTCTTTGTTTTAACAGAAAGTGTCGCTCATACCAGAAGCAAACCGAAGTTTCTCTTCCGGTTGTATCTGGCAGCGGTGGGGGTCGGTCTTTTCACAACAATTACAAATTTCTTTTTGGGTGATATCATCGGCAGGTTTGCCCAAAGTAATATTTTGTTCGATTATTTCTACACTGCCCTGTATATTATTTTAATTGAGCAAATCATTCTTGCCGTAAAAGAAAAATGTTTAAAACGCGGGGTACTTGCCGTTTCCGGCATTGCTACCACCGGTTTGGTTCATCTGCTCTGTGTATTGTTCAATCAAATCAACTTTTCGAAATTCGGACCAAACTTCGAGTTCGTTTGGTTATTACAAGACCTTATGGCAAGCTTTATCGTCTCACCTCTTTATGTGGAATACTCCATTTTGTTTATTCTCATGGGTATTTTAATGTATTTTGTCAAAAACAAATTCGGGAAAGCTGTGGTATTGTTACTGTTTAGTGGCATCTGCTATTTCGGGCAGTACATTGATTTCCTGCAACATTCCTGTATCGGCTTTGTCCTCGGTGCTCCTCAGTATCTTATGGTACTGGCAGTCCCGTTTATCCTTTTTTACAACGGAGAAAAGGGGAAGGGACAGAAATACTTTTTCTACCTGTATTATCCGTTGCACCGGTATGCAATATCCATTGCCGTGTATATTTACCGGCTGTTTGCCGGGGTATAAAATCAAGGAACCTATGTCACAATGGCATAGGTTCCTTGTTCATGTTTAAATCTCTTTTCCACTCAATCGTTTTTCAATATCCGAAGCACTGTACAACACATCGGTCACAATCACTCTATCCTCTTTTATCACATAAAAAACCGAATAATTATCTACCAACATTCTCCGAATCTCCATGGAGTGCTCCGGTTCCGAATCCATAATTCGATTGCGTTCCGGAAACATATCCAGCTTTAATATTTTATCTGCAATCCGATTATATTGTCCCATGGCATTTTCCGGAGCAAGCAATACATACGCAATATGATTGTAAAGCTGCTCCATATCTGCCAATGCCTGATTCGTAATCTCAACCCTATATTGTTTCACCCTAATACTTCCCCCTAAATTTCTCAAAAGCGCTTGCTGCGTCCTGTACCTTTCCTTCCTCTATCTCGTTGTATCCTTTTTGTAACCTTTTGTGAATCTCTTCCTCCGTCATTACATCCATGTTGATTGTATCCGGAGTCTTCGGCAAAGTTACCGCAAAAGGAATCCCTCCGGTAAGAGAAATCTGATTCAAAAACATATCAATTGCCGTAGACATCGGCACCCCCAATTTTGATAGCACTACTTCCGCTCGTTCTTTTACCATCGGATTTACTCTTAAGTTTAATGTCGCAGTCTTTTCCACCATGCTTCACCTCCTATTAACACTATTGTAACGCCGTTGTCGTTACATTTCAAGCACTTTCTGCAAGAACATCTCTTTTCCCATTCCTCCCTAGCCTATAATTTTGTGTGTTTACATTGTTTCCCCACTCATGTACGATATACTTTTTATCAAATCAAACAAAGGAGCGTTTTACAATGTACAACATTCAATCACTCATTCGAAATTACCTGGAATACTGCCACACGCAGAAATGTTTGGACCTCAAAACCTTGAAAGCCTATCGGATTGACCTGCGGCAATTTTCCGAACAAATCCACATCAAAGATGTCACCAAAATCAATACTTCTGATTTGGAACAGCATATTGCCTCCCTGCATCAGCAATACCGTCCCAAAACCGCCAAGCGGAAAATAGCCACCCTCAAGGCTTTTTTTCATTATCTGGAATACCGGGAGATTATCGCCCTCAATCCATTTAACCGGATACAAATTCATTTCCGTGAACCGGTAAAGCTACCGAAAACAATACCTTTACCGACCTTGGAATTACTGCTTGCCACCATATACGCGCAATGCACCGCCGCAACCTCATTGTACCGGCAACGAAATGCCCTTCGGGATGCGACTGTTGCGGAGCTCCTCTTCTCCAGCGGCATGCGTATCTCGGAACTTTGCACACTGCGTCCCGACGATATCAACCTTTGCGACGGAACCATTCTCATCTATGGAAAAGGAAGCAAGGAACGGCGTATCCAGCTCGGCAGCAAAGCAGTGATTGCTTTATTAAACAAATATCACACCGAATTTCACAACCAAATTCATCACTGCCACCATTTCTTTGCGAACCAAAACGGAACTCCCTTATCCGATCAATCCGTCCGGAGAATGATAAAAAAATATTGTTCTTTGGCTGCTATCGAGATGCATATTACACCGCATATGTTCCGGCACACCTTCGCCACCAGCCTATTGGAAGCTGACGTGGACATCCGCTATATTCAGGAAATGCTTGGACATAGTTCCATTAATATTACCGAGATTTATACACACGTTGCGGTGGCAAAACAGAGGGATATTTTGGTAAGTAAACATCCGAGGAAGGATTTTAAGATATAGGAGAAGACTGCACCCTGCCGGGATGGCGGGGTGTTTCAAATGGACAGCACGATTTGATGTATTAAATAATAAACATATGACGGATAATAAAAGATTATCCGTCACGAAAAAGCTAACGAAATATATGATACAATGGAGAACGCTTATGAGAAAATTATACGGAGAAGAACAAGTACAGCAAGCAAAGGCCAAAGTCAATAGAATATTGCCTGATGGTGATAT
>JAFVSN010000031.1 GCA_017503735.1 Lachnospiraceae bacterium | reverse complement strand
GTGACGGATAATCTTTTATTATCCTTTACCCATTATACCACACCTCTTTTATTATTGCATCTACTTTTTTTAAACTTTATATATTTCCCCTACCAAACAAAAGCAAGGGACCTATCCTCCGTAGCATCCCCCGCTCTTTCTTTCCCGTTCACTCTTTTGTTATTGCAACACCCACGCCATAAACCGTTCAATCATGGTATCCCAAACGCTCCACTCATGCTGTCCCGGCATTTCTTCGTAGTGTACTTCAATGCCCTGCTCCTTGCAATACTGCAAATAGTCGCAGGAAAGCTTGTAGCTGTAATCTTCCGTACCGATGGCCGCAAAAAGTTTCGGAAGCTTCGTGCCTTCCCGAACCGCTTTGTCTACCCATTCCTTGGAGTCACTCATACTGCCGCGAAGTTCTGCAAGGCTACCCCAGTTCAGAGCCACCGGACCGCACTTATCTTCCGCATCCTTTGCCGCGAAACCGTTTCCGCCGAAAATATCCATGATAAAGGAAATTCCCGATAAGTTTGCCGCTGCCGCAAAGAAATCCGGACGATTAAACGCCCACTTAAAGGCACCGTAGCCACCCATGGAAAGGCCGGCCACCAAACGCTTTTCCGGCTCCTTATTCACCGGCAAAAGCCCCTCTGCCACCGCCACCACTTCTTCCGTCAGGTAGGTGAAATAGTTGTAGCCGTGCTTCATGTCCGCATAAAAGCAACTGCCATCCACCTCCGGCATTACCACCGCAATGTTGTACTTATCCGCATACCGCTCAATGGAGGTATAACGAATCCAGTCCATGCCGTTCCCGCCACCACCATGTAACAAATACAAGGTTGCCGCCGGAGCCTTGCCCTCATGGGTACACGCCGGCAGAATGAAATAAATATTGGTATGATATCCCAAAGTCTGGGACAAATAATCAAAATGAAGCATTCCCATGACTTAATCCTCCTTTAACATATGGTCTAACATAACCGGAAGCCATTTGTCCCAGAACGCCCAGTCATGTCCGCCCGGACCTTCCTCAAACAAAATCGGCAAGCCCGCTTCTTTCCCGTCCACCGCAAATTTCTTTGCCCCCGGATAGAAGCCGTCCTCGGTACCGCAACATGCATAAAGCCGCGGCAGGGAAACACCCTCTTCCAAATGTTTCTTGTAAAGGAACTTAAAATCATTGTAGCTTCCTCTGTACTCCTCAAGGGTACCGAAAGAATTGATGATACGATCCGGCATTCTGTCGTAGAAGCCCAGCTCCTCCAAATCTCCCGCACCGGACATGCCCGTTGCCGCCGCAAAATACTCCGGACAATTTAACGCCCACTTAAAGGCACCGTGGGAACCCATGGAATTGCCCAGCACATACCGGTCCTCTCTTTTATTCGATACCGGAAACAGAGTTTCCACTACCTTCGGAAGCTCCTCCGTCAGGTAGGTAAAATACTTCTTTCCCCGCACCATGTTGCTGTAAAAACTGTTCCGTACCTCCGGGAAAATCACAATCAGATCCCGCTCGTTTGCGTACTCCTCGATGCGCGTTCTGCGAAGATATAAGGAACTGTCATCGGAACCACCGTGACATATGTAGAGCACCTTGTGCTTCGGATACATTCCGTAAAACTCCTTTGCACTCATTTTGTGCCGCCATGGTTCAAAAGACGGCACAATCGCCATAATGTTGGTCTGCTCTCTGAGAGCTTCCGAGTAAAATGTGTACCTGATAACGCCCATAAAACTTCTCCTTTTCGATATTCGTTCTCTTTTTTCGTAACCCTCAATTTCTATTTTAACAGTCTTTGAAAGCATTCTCAACCATAAAATAAAGTAACTTTTCCCCCGACTCCCGCTCAAACGGGAACACCCGGTGAAAATATTTGTAATAAATCAGCATCGACCAATAAACCTCGTATCCGCCCTTATCAAACTCTTCCTCCATCGGAAAATAAGACAGGCAACCGTTGGTATAACCGTTTATATAAAAGAACTCATTTCCCGTTCGTTCTACACCGCCCAATGCAAACTCTGTCATCAGCTCATACGGTACTCCGCACAAGCACCAGTTCCCTACGGAGAAATACTGTACTTCCGCACCTTCCTCTTGTCTGCAAACTCCCGATTCACGCAACCGGCTCACTTCCGCCAGCCATTCCGTGCCGCCAATTCCACACAATTCTTTTGCCTCCGATGCGATTTTTTCCGCAACCGATGAAGAAGGAACCTCGGCGTAAAGCATCATTTCTTTGGAATACATCCTCATGGTTGTATCTGCCGTGAATGTTATCCGCGCTATCCTCTCCGCAAGCTTTTCGCGAACTTCCTCCGCCATTTTATGTAAAGCATCTTTTGACCGAATAAAGGCCGGTCCCCTTGCATCAACAGGAGTCGTCTCCGAGTCAAAATACTTCGGCGCAATATTTCCGGAAGCCCCTTGCAGTACCATGACAGGACAATCGTATTGCTCTTGCAATACCTCTCGTACCGCTCCAAAATAATCTGGTGAGATCCGGTAATTATCGGCTTTTAACACATTCCCGTGTGCCGTCAGGCGAACCAGAAGCAAACAGTTCTTTTGTGTCTTTTCATCTTGCGCCAGTAAAAATCCGGCCCGCTCGTCCACTTTTATCCCTCCGGCTCTCCGATTCACACCGATGTCAACTTCGGCGTTTCCATATCCTACGCTCACCGTTTTCAAATCAGCCATTGCTCGAACGGCAGCTGCCGACACCTTGTCACATATCATCTCAAAGTACTGCTTCTCACTATCGGCATTGGGTGCCGCATGGGTGTGGGAAAAGCACACCATCACCTTGTCCTTAGATACGCCGAGCACCTTACATACCCGCTCCCGCAACAAATCCGTCATGTTCTTCATAAATCCGAGACTGTCCACGGCAATCAGACAGCAACGCTCCTCACCTTCCCACACCGATACCTGCGCCAGTAAGGAACTTTCCACGCCTTTGGACAGATTATCCGCTCGGTTAAAGCCTACCAGTTCCAACGGTTCTTCCGGCGTAATATCCGCTTGTGCATAACCTAGTTTTAACATGAACTCTCCCCTCCTTGTGGTAGCTCCCCAATACAAATCATAGTATTATTTTATCAAATCAGAGCTATGTGTACAAGAAAAAAGTCTTCTAAAAACGAAAAACACCTGCACATAACATGCAAGTGTCTTTCCGTCTTTCCCCGTTCCGGATTCTTAGTCCACCTTTAACTCCTCAAACACGCTGACCATCCACTCGGTCATCTTCTTGTTGGTTTCATAGAGCTCCCGGAACTTTTCCTGTCCCGCAAACCATGCAAGAGCCAACAACTGATTGGATAAAACCACATACGGAATCGCTTTTCTCTCCTCCTCGGACAGCTTCACAACCGTATCGTAGCCGTAGATAATGTTCTTGTAAATCTGCACCCACTTTGCAAGTTTCGCCTCATTCCCTGCCTCAAAGCTTTCGGATAAAATGGCGGTTGCCGCATAGCACGGATCAAAGATTCTGACATTCTTCTCACTCAGTTCAAAGTCGATGAAGCCCCATTTATCCTTCGCCAAAATAATATTGCCCGGATTCGGATCTCTGTGAATGACCTGTTTCGGAAGCTTCTCATAAAGTGCACCGAAGATTTCTTCATAGTCCCGGAACACCTGCTCCGAAACAGTAAGCTTCCCTTTTAATTTCGGAATTGCCCAATTTACTACGCTTCCGTAAATGTCGGCTTCTTCCACCAAAGCCTCCACATTTTCCAATGCTTTGCTGAGCTGACCGATGACTTCCCCGATAAAACGCGCTTTCTCCGAAAATCCCTCATCGTACATGGCTCCTGTTTGAATCTGTTGTCCTTCCAAACGCTTTGTCAAACAGAAATATAGTTCTCCATCCGCAATGTACTCTTCTCCTTCCGGAGTTTCCACCGGCGTTGCTGCATACAAACCTACGCTTTCCAATGCCTTGGAAATGGCGATATGGCTCTTGAGCTTACCTAAATTTGCCGCAAACTTCAGCACATAGTCCTCTCCCACGTAAACCGCGGATTCGTTTTTGTTGCCGGTTCCTTCATAATAAATATCGGAGACGGTTTCTTTTTCCAATCCCCATGCCTTTAAAATCGCTGTTACTTTCTTATGTGAGACCATAATATGTTCCTCCTTAAAAATGTTAATCCGATAAGGCTTCTTCACCTTATACTGTTTTACATACTGTGCAGGTGTACATCCGATTTCACGCACAAACGCCTTGTAAAATCCCGCATGGGTTTCAAACCCGTACTGTAATTCCACATCAATCATTTTGCTCCCGCAACTAATTTCATAAATCGCGTTTAATAATCTCCGGCGCAAAATATACTGCATTACCGGCAACCCTACCGCGGTCTGAAACAAGCGATAGTAATGGAACAAGGAAAAGCCGGCCTTTTCGCTTAATTCCTGCGCGGAAATCTCGCACTTCAGATTATCTTCAATATAATCAATGCTTTCTTGTATCAGTTCTTTGTACACGCTTACACTCCTTTCTTTCTCTTTGTCGTAGCTACACCTATAGCATACACGATAATTTAAGGAAAAACATTTCCGATTTTGTCATGTTAACATAGATTCCGATATATTATTTTAATGTTATTTTATCAAACTTTGGGTTTTGTGGACAAGTTAAAAACATAAATTTCAAAATACCGGGCAAACACACTGTCTGCCCGGCATTTTCTACCATATACTATTCACACAATTCTTTCAACACCTTAAGACATTTTTCTTCCAGTCCCTCAATCTGTTTGATATACTCACGCGCCCGTTCCCGTACCGCTTTCTCCGCAAGCTTTGCCGGTCGCTGCTCCATGGCATCCCAACCGCCCAGTAATGACCAGGTCTGCTCCGCAAGGCTCTTTTCCTTTGCAAACAGTTCTGCCAACAACTTGTAGTTCTCGGTATTCTTTTCATTGACATCTGCATCGGCACCTTCGGAAGCCCTCTCGGCAAGTCGTTTGAAATACTCTGCCGCACAGCCGCGACCGTCAATGATACAAGTGGTAGCATCGTCCTGACAAAGCATCTTTTCAAACAACAGAGACTCGTTTTCTCCGGAAAATGCACTGTCCTCAGAAAGCATCTTCGCCCAAGCGTCATAACCCGCCACACCCTTACGGTAAGGTCCGTCCTGTCGTCCGGTCATAACCTCCGCTGCGGTTTTTAGAATCTCTTTCATTCCGATCGGTTCCTCTTCCACCGGACCGAGGCACATCACCGCCTGGGTGTCCGTATTCTCCCACCAGTTGTCACAGACAAAGTAGCCGCACTCATCAAAGCTTACCACCCCGCCAAATGCAGGGTCATTCTGGAAAAAGTTCCAACCAAGCAAGGTATTTCCGTTGTCACGATAACCGGTAATGATACAAGCCTCCGGCGGTCCGATGATACCCTGTGCAATACACGGATGTCCCTCATCAATGTGCTTCTTAATAAAGTCGATAAACTCTTCCTTCGTAGTACTTTCCGTTCTGCCAAGCATGGAGAACTCTCTGCCTAATGCCTTTGCCGCATAGGAATACACCGTCTCTTCGCCACCTTCGGTAAAGGTATGGTAGATATCTACGTTACTCATATCCCACATTTCTTCATTCCATGTAAAGCGGAAGGCTCCGCCGCAAGCCACCAAGATTTCCGCGTAGTCCAGGTCCTCTCCCAAGTAGTCCGCACATGCCTTTAAGCAAATCGGATACGGTGTGGAACCGCCGTAGGTTCCCCATTCCACCTTCGGAACACCGTATAAAATCGTACTGTCACTGTTCTGATATTTTTCTTTCTGTCTCATCTCAACATCGCTCCTTCGCTCTTTCCGACTGAGCAATCCGATCCCATACAACCCTTCCGTCAGCTCCGACGTTCCCATAAGCGGCCGTTCCTTCCGGAACGCGCTGGGCGTCCGCCCCATGGCCTTTGTAAAGGCACGGGTATAGCTTTCGTGGTTGGAAAACCCGTAGGCAAGGGCTAAGTCCATCACCGACTTGTCCGTGTGCAACAACTCAAAGGCCGACGCAAGCAACTGTCTGGTGCGCACATAGTTCCCTAGAGAAATACCGGTATGCCGCTTAAAAAAGTCCCGGATATGGGCATAAGAAAAGCCCATCCGACCTTCCAGCTCGGTATAATCGATTTTCCCTTCCTGGATATGTGCCTCCACGTAGCCCATAATGGCACGGGTGTGTAACGGATAACTCATAGTCATCTTCCTTTCTTTTCATCGCGATGTAAGTCTATTATACACGATACGATGGGAAATGCTTGACTTTTTTGAGGATGTATATTCTTTTTCTCAAAAGCAACTCACACTACCTATGTTTTTCCATCCGACAAAGCTGTTCCTCATCTACCTCAGCAATTCCGTTTTTATAATCATAACCCATTTTCTTGTAAAACTCGATTGCCGTAATGGACGCTGGAATCTCGATTCGATTTGCTCTTAAAAAGAACTCATCTTGTTCCAGTGTCTGGATAATTTGTTTTCCGATTCCTTTTCCTTGGTACTCCGGTAAAACAAAAATCGTCAACAAAATGCTTTCTGTGGTACTTCCCCAATATGGTGCAATACCACCGCACCCGATGATCTTAGGGCCTTCACACGCCACATACATATGTCCCCGTTTTGCTCTTTCTGTTAAAATCTCAGCCGAGTGGGATGCCACATTAGCTTCAATATTCTCCGTTGAATAATCCTTGCTATTACTTATTCGTAGCGTTTTAGCAATCAACCGCGCCGTTTCTTCCGCATCCTCCGGCTGAAATCTCCGAAGCTTCACTTGTTCTTTGTTTGTGTTGTTAGTTGTCATTTTTCGTTTCCTTTCCGAGGACTTCTGCCTCTTACAAATTTATTGTTTCTTTCCATTCCGGCGTGATTAAGACAACCAATGAACAAAAAACTCCCGTCCTTCAAAAGGACGAGAGTCTAATCATCTCGCGATACCACCTAATGTTTATAAACAGCTTACACTGTTTACCTCTTCGAGTACGACCATACGGCTTATACTCTAGCACGTTAACGGGTGCAGGCACCGTCGCAGTCTACTATCCGCACGTTCTGCGGAATTTGGTGCGAAGCTCAAAGATGTATTCACACAAAGCTTTCCATGCGCCTCTCATCAACCGGCTACTTTCTGTATGTTCCCCTCTGTGCTACTTCTTCTTATCATTGCTTTTCTTAATCAAATCACTTGAATATGAAATTAAGGGTATTATAAATACAAAGGATAGATTTGTCAAGTTCTCTATACTTTCATCTCGCTCTCAAACATTTCCTCCTCTCAAAAATAATCCTTAACAATAACCTGACCATCCGAAGCATAAAGCGTAAAACTCTCTACCTTTACGACACACTGCCCTGCTATATACATATCACTGGGTTCGCGAAAAAAGGTCTCAATATATCGTTCCCCTGTAAATGTATCAAGCGCAATACCCAAATGATTATACACACCGTTTCCTTTTTCTTCAAACAATAAGTAATCACTTCTTAGTTTTGAATGAATTCGATTGGGATTAAAATTGATTACCGCATCCGTATAAGTCAGCGTTGTCAGACTTTCATAAGAAAAATTTTCATATCGATCCGCAATATCAGAATAGAATGTGCTTGCTCTTACCATCGCATCGGTAAATATACCTTTCTTGATACGACTGATTATGTACTTGGTTTGAACCTTTTTGTTGTTTTATCATTGAACAACTGTATCAATTGAATATCCGTCAGCTTGTGTAGTCCTAACAAATGTATAAAATAATCTTCTTTATACGTGATTACAATTTCTATTCCGTTTGAAAGCAAATACTCTTCTTTACAATTTTTCAAACGTATGTACTCCTTATACTTTTGTAGCAAATCATCCAAATTATATATCACCCCATACACGAAAAATGCTCCTGATTTGGTTCAGGAGCATTACACTTTCTTTTGTAAGGTTCCTTGGTTTTCAGCTTTGCAGCCTATTCGGGAGAGCGAACCCAACTCTCTTTTGGAAACTCCAATCGTGAGCCGAACGACCACGATCTTCTTCGTTCAATTTAATCGTATCAGACTTCAAGCAAAAAGTCAATAAAATATTTCTAATTCAACACCTTCTCAAATATCAACAACTGTGGAACCGCATCCCGGCTTCCGTCTTCATACCGGCGGGGTATTTCCAGAAACATAACAGTACGTCCGTCTAAGGATTCAATAGAGTAAGGCATTGCCACAAGATGCGGCTCCGGACTGGTTGCCTCCAGATATAAAAATCCCTTTGTCCAGCCCTTAAGGAACCAGTAAGGCTTGCCGCCTTCAGGAAAACATATCTCTTTCCATACAGAATTTTCCACTTCCGGACATTTCGGATGCCCGTAAACAAATTGTTCTTTGCTTAAAACAATGTCCCTAATTTCCCACTTGCCGACAGCAACTTCATCATTTTCAAAGGCTTCTTTTTCTATGGCCGGGTCCATGCATTTCACTTTTTTGCATACAGGGATTTTCAGCTCTACCGTGCCGTCCTCATAATAGATTTCATAGGATGCCCCGATGATTTGATAATCGATTTCGTGAAGTTGGGACAGCATAGAACGATACCCGTCGTCAAGCTGCTCCCGTTTGCAAACCAAAGTTGCCAGCTCTCCCGAAAAGGTAAGCGTCTTCTCCTCATATCCCAAAGACTTTGCAAGTCCGCCGGTAATTTCCACGCAAACGGCAAGGTCCAGATTGCTTTCACGATACTCCATTTCATAATTTACAACGACGGTACGCTCCCCGATTAACTGCTTCGGCAGGGCCTCTTTCATTTGCGCAAGCGTCTCCTCTGCTTCGGATTTGGTTGCGTACACCTTTCTTTCATAAGCGACACGAATGGTGTCACCATTTCGAATTGCCATAGGAAACATAGCGTTCTCCCCTTCCGATAATGACTTCCTGATGTGACTTAATTTCTTCAACTGTAACGAAAGTTCCTTTGATTTTTCCTCAATCTCTGCGCACTTGGCATCCACCAACGCAAGGATATCCTCATCTGTGCTTGCCCGCAGATGCTTTTTTATTTCCTCTAAGGAAAAGCCCAGCTCCTTCAGGGAAATAATGCGATTGCAATCGGCAATCCTTGCGGCAGAATAATAACGGTATCCCGTAAAACGGTCAATCTCATCTGCGACAAGCAGACCTTCGTTATCATAGTACCGAAGCGTTTTGACAGGGATGCGGCAAAGCCGTGATAATTCACCAATCTTGTACATAGCGACCACCTTTCTTTGCTTAAGGAAACACTGCTGAAAGTGTTTCCCTTCGCCGAATTTGTTTCGCGAAACAGCGCCGTTTCTTGATTACAGCTTGGTTATAACATTACAGTTAAGGGGAGAGTCAAGGGGGGTGCTACAAAAGTTTTACCAACTCCTTTGAAATCGCCTCTGCCTTCTTCTCAACTTCTCTACACATCTGCGTGCGCCAAAAAGCAAATCGCAGTAAGCCTTCTCTATCCTCGGAATCAGGGTTCAACAAATACTGCGGATAACCGTACCGGCTCTGGGCCAATTGGAACAAATACACATAAGGCATGGCATGCATATCGTTTTTCGTAAGAGGAGAAAACTTCAAATACTCCCGCACATAGTCACAAAGTGCCGCAATATCTATGGTTGCGGAGTTTCTGCAAAGAGAGGACGATTGCACAAAGGAGCGCATAAGTTCCCAAGTAACCGGCAGACAAGCGGCGGCAGAAAAATCAATTACTGCCTTGATTTCCTCCTGCTCCCAGATAAGCTGACACCCTTGAAAATCCCCGTGGGTGGAACAATTGGTAATGCCGTTATAATACTTTTTATATTCTTCACAGCGAAGTGCCAACTGCTTTTTGTACTGCAAATCCTCCATAAGCTGCGGAAGCTTGTCCGCATCCGCTTTGCTTTCTGCGATTTGAATCAGCTCATCGTATTTTGCGATTACACTTTCTGCAGAAATGGAATCCAGCCACTGTTCAGCCATTCCGATAGGTAATGGGTAGTCTTTGAGCGCTTGATGCAGTTTTCCAAGCATTCTGCCGACTTTCGGAAGTAAATCAAGGGGCAAATCGTTATAGCCGTAGGTGTGTCCTTCGATGTATTTCTCCAGACAAAGGATGTGGTCCCGATACCTTATCACAAACTCGTTATGTAAAGTCTTATAAAAACGTGTTACAGGGAACTCTGCGTCTGAAAGATAGTCTAACAGCTTTGCTTCCCGTACCACCTCTTCTTCCAAAATGTCGCTTTGAAATTCTTTCAGGAAATAGTATTTATTGCCGTCATACACCTGAAAGCAGTTGGCGGTGCCCAGCTTTAGTTTGTTTACGGATAAAGGGAAGATGCCGTAATGGGTTGAGAGTAAGTTTGAGATAATTGGTTCTGTTAAAACTGATTTTTCAAGGGACATAGGGGGCCTCCTTTCTCTTAGAAAAAGTCAAATATATTATAACACAACACACCATCCCCTGTCATTCCCACCCATCTGTTTCTCTTTACAAAATCTTCCCCCAATGATACTATTGACATATGAAAACAACCGGAGGAAACATTATGTCAAACAATCTTCCTTGGTCCCATGCCATTGAACACAGCTTTTTTTACAGTGAATATGTTGCATACGGAATAGAAAAGCAGGCTGACAGAATCACACTTCAGGTTTGGGAAAAGTCTTATAAAGACGAGGCAATTAGCGAAGCAATCGACGCAGGCAGACTCTATCTGAAGTACGAGTGGATTCTTCCGGTCATCAATACCATCCGTGGTGTTCCGAAACAGGAGCTTGCGGGAGGTATCAACTACGGTGACGAATGGGACCGTCGCATTATCCTAGAACCCGGCGACGGTCCACAAAAAATCGGAACGACTATCACATTTTCAAACAAGCTTTACGAAAAATCAGGTCCCAAATTGGAGATAACAATTTATACGGAAGAAGTCCTTGCCTCCAAACGAAACTCCATTGACATTTCTCACGGTTTTGGCATAGATGGCTACGCAAGAGACGTAGAACCTATTTTAGCTGAGCTTGCAAAGTATGTTCCAAGAAAGGACAAAGAAGAAATTCTTGAGCCCATTGCTAAAGCGAAAACCGAGGCACAGCTGATGGAAGAACGCTATCATTCCGCCATCAAAGAGAATCCGGCAAGAAAAACAGAGCCGTACTTTAACTGGATAAAAAAGCAGGTGGATGATACCCATTACGAGGTCACGGCCCTTTCCTTTTTGAACGGAGAACTCGATTACCGGAAAACGATTGTCTGTGACATCAAGTCAATGGCAATGATTAAAAAGTATATGACCCGGTGGATACGTGATATAAAAACCGCTCCTTACGAGCAGGAAAATTCTACTTTAAAGCTTGAGATTACCACACATCCGCAACACGAAAACCATATGCTTGCCAAACTATACATCAAGCAATCGGAGGATTATTTTGAGGTTCCGTTTAAAGCAGAAGAAAACTGTATGGTATTTTATGATCTTTGCAGTTCTACGGAGGCCCAACGAATCCATACCCAATATTTACGTAAACTCCACGGCTTTATTGAGGACGACTGCTTAGTACTGAAATGGTATTCCGAACACACCCGCGAGCCCAAAGAAGAGTATGCAGAGCTGTTTCTGGTCGCAAAACATGATGTTCCTGCATTTCTGGATTCTTTGGAATATATACGTTTTTGCCTAATCTCTTGTTACAAAAAGGAAGATTATTCTTACCGGGAGCACAATAACTACGAGTTTTATATCCCTACCGATTATACAAATGACACCAAATGGAGGTTTTTCTTAAAGAACAAGAAAATAAAGTTTATCCATAATTCCATTCAATATATAAGCTTTTTTGATGATTTTCTTCATGAATATAATAAGCTGTATTGGTTGGTTAGAAACCTTTACGAAGAAAATCCGGAACATTTCATTGAGAAGTACTTTGACCGGATATTATGGCAAAGCTCCTATGATTATGCCGGTCAGGACACCGTTCACTATATTTCATGGCAATTTGAAAACAGTGATGAAGTAAACTATTATGTGCTTTCAAAGGAAAAACTGTTTAAAATCCAGATGTATTCCTCCTGGTGGTGGCGTTCCACCGATCACAGCGAAGCAACCGGATTTGAAGATGATGAACTGTTTTTTGAGATTACTCCGGTTTCCGACAATAAATACTTCGGAACCATTACGTTGAAACTAAAAAAACATCAAAGCAAAGTAAAGGCATATTTCGATCTGTCTGACGGAAGCAATTTGCCAAAGAACATTATGGAATACTCCTATGATAAACAGATCCTACGCAAAGTCCAAATCAGCGATACTGCCGACCACGTTTGTTTCCACTGGTGGGATAGCAAATACACCGCAATCAATGAAAACACAAAACATTTTTCAGCAATTAAAAAAAGCCACTTTGAAGAATTTAAAAGTGCCATAAAAGAAATATACGATTTTCTGACGGATTCCGAAAATCACGTGGTCGATCTATTATCTTCCGCCACCGGTGAAAAATACGACCGGGAAGGTTTTTGGATACAGTTTTCGACTCTCTCTTTGGCAACCAATTGCGATACCGAACTTACGGTTGATGAGGACATTCCGCTGGATATCGTAATCTATCCAAGAACAGGTCTTGAACGCGAGTATATTCCGATATACGGAACAAGAAAATTTCTACTTTTCCAGTTGGAGAAGTTAATTGAGGGACTGGAGGGATATTCGGGTTGACAACGCTGTGCTCATTCGGAATCCGCTTCGCTCCTTCCTCATGTGGGGCTGGCGCCGTTCACAAAAGTGCAATCAAAAAACGCCGTTACGAATACATTCGCACGGCGATGCACCACTACTACGCCCTACTCATTCGGAATCCGCTTCGCTCCTTCCTCATGTGGGGCTGGCGCCCCACATGGACAAAAAGATAAAAGAGTTGCCGAGAATAAATTCTCGCTATACTCTATCAAGGCTACGCTGTGCTCATTCGGAATCCGTCCTGCGGACTCCTTCCTCATGAACGGCTGGCGCCGTTC
Source organism: Lachnospiraceae bacterium (assembly GCA_017503735.1). GTDB lineage: Bacteria > Bacillota > Clostridia > Lachnospirales > Lachnospiraceae > SIG307. Next base: position 231,861 of record JAFVSN010000031.1, on the reverse strand, counting down.
ACAAAAGTGCAATCAAAAAACGCCGTTACAAATAAATTTGCACGGCGTTGCACCACTACTACGCCCTACTCATTCGGAATCCGCTTCGCTCCTTCCTCATGTGGGGCTGGCGCCCCACATAGACAAAAAGATAAAAGAGTTGCCGAGAATAAATTCTCGCAACTCTTTTCCTTTTTATCCCCGTAGGGCTTGTAGCTTACTCATACTCTATCGTCGCTACCGGCTTCTTGGTAACTTCATATACAACTCTGTTGATACTCGTTACTTCGCTGGTAATTCTGTCCGCAATCTTCTCAAGTAAATCGTAATCTACTCTCTCGATGGTAGCGGTCATTGCGTCAATGGTATTCACGGCACGGATCACACACATGTAACCCATGCTGCGGGCGTTGTCACGCACACCGACTGCCTTGAAGTCCGGCACTACGGTGAAGTACTGCCATACGGTCTTGTCAAGGCCGGCCTTTGCGAATTCATCGCGAAGGATGGCATCGGACTCACGGAGTGCTGCAAGACGCTCACGGGTGATGGCACCTAAGCATCTTACGCCGAGACCCGGGCCTGGGAACGGCTGACGGTATACCATCTCAGCCGGAAGGCCAAGCTCGATACCACAAGCACGAACCTCGTCCTTGAAGAGCTGCGCAAGCGGCTCAACAAGCTCGAACTGTAAATCCTCCGGCAAACCGCCTACGTTGTGGTGGGACTTTACAGCCTTTGCGGTCTTGGTACCGGATTCGATGATGTCCGGGTAAATGGTTCCCTGTCCGAGGAAGTCGATGCCGTCTAACTTACGAGCCTCTTCTTCGAAGACACGGATGAACTCACCGCCGATAATCTTTCTCTTCTGCTCCGGATCAGCCACACCTGCCAGCTTGTCCAGGAAACGGTCCGTTGCATCTACATATACTAAGTTTGCATTTAACTGATTCTTGAATACTTCTACGACGTTCTCGGACTCGTTCTTTCTCATGAGACCGTGGTTTACGTGTACACAGGTCAACTGGTTGCCGATTGCCTTAAGAAGCAATGCAGCAACTACGGAAGAGTCTACACCGCCGGACAGAGCAAGAAGCACCTTCTTGTCTCCAACCTGCTTACGAACGATTTCAATCTGGTCAGCCACGAAGTTCTTCATGTTCCAGTTTGCTTCTGCCTTACAGGTATCGAATAAGAATGTCTTTAATACATCCTCCCCCGGAAGGGTGTCATACTTCACATCGCACTTTGCGGACGGACAATCTACGGAAATCATCGGGATGCCAAGGCTGTAAATCTCGTCGTTTACCACAACTTCCACGCCGTCTACCACACGGTTCTCACCGCCGTTTAACACAATACCTTTTACGTTGTTCAGCGCCTTTAAGCCCTCTGCAGTAATATCATGCGGATGAATTTCACTGTATACGCCAAGGTCACGAATCTGACGGGCAAGCACGGTATTTTCGGTGCTGCCGAGGTCCAAAATAACAATCATATCCTGCTTCATAAACGTTGCTCCTTTATTCAAGATTAGTCGGTATAGTTATCGAAATAGCCCTGTACAAGTACCACCGGAGTACCCTTGTCACCGGAACCGCTGGTTAAGTCACACAGAGAACCGATGAGGTCGGTAAGCTGTCTCGGAGTGGTTCCCTGAGAAGCCATGTTACCAACGAGGCTACCATTCTTTGCCTTAATACTATCTTCAATTGCAGCCTTTAACTCTGCACCGCTTAAGTTCTTGAAATCATTGTCAGCCAAATACTTTAACTTTAACTCGTTCGGAGTACCGATGAGACCGGAGGTAAAAGCCGGAGAAACAACCGGGTCAGCCAGCTCCCAAATCTTACCCTGCGGGTCCTTGAACGCACCGTCGCCGTAAACCATAACCTCTACGTGCTTACCGGTCTTGTCCATTACCTGTTTCTGAATGTCTTCTACCAAGCCCTGACACTCCTGCGGGAACAACTTAATCTTGTCCTCGGTTGCCTTATTGGAACCGAGCAAGCCGTACTTTGCATTGAAACCGCTACCGTTTACGGAAGCCGTCATAATATCATCCAAACCGCAAACAACCTTTGCGCCTGCAGCCTTTAAGATACGCTTCGTACGAACTCTGGTGTGAATATCACAAGTGAGGATGCAGTCGGTATAGTCTAAAATTGCCTTTGCCTGATTTGCGAAGATAACCTCAACCTCTGCGCCCGCTTCCTTAATAATATTGGAATAATACTCTACATAATCTACGCCGGTGAACTCATGCTTGTTCTCGCCGAACAACTCACGATACTTTGCAAGGGAAAGTACATCACTGTACGGATTGATTCCCTTCTCGTCCAACTGGTCATAGGTCAACAATGCATTACCAACCTCGTCGCTCGGGTAGCTTAACATCAAAACTACCTTCTTTGCACCCATGGCAATACCCTTTAAGCAGATAGCAAAACGATTACGGGACAAAATCGGGAAGATAACGCCGATGGTCTCGCCACCAAGCTTTGCCTTAACATCTGCCGCAATATCTTCTACAGATGCATAATTTCCCTGCGCTCTTGCTACGATGGACTCGGTAATGGAGATAACGTCCTTATCTCTCATCTCAAAGCCCTCGGACTCAGCCGCGCCAAGCACGCTATCCACTACGATTTTCGCAAGATCGTCTCCCTCACGGATAATCGGACAACGCACACCTCTTGAAACAGTACCTACTCGTCTTTCCATCTGAATACCTCTGCTTTCTGTCTAAATTAAAGATTGTATACAAAAATACAATACCCCTGACAAACATTACGACTTATTATACATCCATTTTTTCGTGCTGACAAGAGTTTTTTTTCGCGGAACGTAAATTTATTCATGAAGTACAAGGGAGTGGGGTAACATAGCAGGCAGATTTAGACCTTTTTGACAAAAAAGAACCACCTACGCAAAAGAATTACTGATGTAATTTCCCTGTGCAGGTGGTTCTAATCTTTTACAGAACTACTCTTCTATTACTCGGAACGTCCTATACAACCACGTCCGGCTGTCTACCAGCATATGTAAGATGCGAATGATATATACAATGTTTTTTTCATTATCCGCAACATAGTATATCTTATAATTTCGATAATAATCCATTCGCACACCGAACGTAGCTAAAATCGGATCCTCATCCAATTCGTTCCGTTCGGGGAAATATTCTAACTTATTAATCTGTGCGCGAATTCCTTGCACCGTATCTAGCGCAGCTTTTGGATTCAAAAGTTCAAACGCGATATAATCTCCCGCATCTGTCAAATCCTTCTCAGCCAGTTCGGTTATCTCAATACGATATTGCTTCACTCGTATAACGTTTCTCCAACCTATCGCATACAGCATTGAAATCCTTTGTTTTCCCCGTTTTTATTTGTTCCAACCCTGCCACAACGAGATTCCGTACTGCATCTTGTTGTTCTTCTGTTTCTGCAATATTTCTGTTCTCAATCGTTGCTTCCATCGAATCATCCTTTCACAAATGAAATACATGACCTGTTCTCTCACCCTTATATTAACCTATTCTCCTTATTTTTTCAACCAAATTTAATGTTTTTTCAACACTATAACTTCTTCTCCATATACCCGCAGGTAAACGGAAAGAAGTCATGCTTCTTCATCCCCACATGCACCACACCGTACTTCTCGTACCACTTCCGAAGCTGCACATTCTCTTCCACTATGCCGATATTCATCTTTACACAACCGGCTTCCTTTGCAATTTCATAGGAATGAAGCAAAAGTGCCTCGCCTACTTTCCCGTGGCGACTCTCCGGTGCTACACAAAGATTGTTCAACTCACACTCATTATTTTCCTGAAACAAAAGGGAGTAATAACCTACAATCTCGCCGTTCTCGTTCTCAAACACATACATCGGTCTCTTCTCTCCGTGCAAGTGCCAATTAAGTCTCTCCTCCGTGGTTGCAAATGCGGTAAAACGAGGCGCATTTTCGACCGTAAAACCGAACTCCTCCGCTACGGTTCCAAAGCTTCTCCGAATCAAAGCCACACATGCCGGAATCTCTTCTTCTCTCATCAACCTTATCATAAGCAATCCCTCCTGTTTTTGAATATTTCGAACAGTATAACACAGCGGTTTTGAAAAGGCAAGTCACAAATTGGCAAACTTCCGCAGTCCCAAAACCGGGCAAGCCTCCGGAGAATCCGTAGTCATTCCATCAACCGACACTTACAGAATCCACTCTCACCGCCACTTGATATTCGTCCTCGTATACAATGTCCCCGACAAAATTCGTGTACACCACATCATACGGATGATTGTACTTGTCAAGCAGCTCCATGGCCGGCGTAATCTTCTCCAGCATATGTGCCGTGGTTGCCACCTTAAAATAAGTAATCACCGGTTCTTTTCCGCTTTCGCATACATCCGGTATCGGCAGGTTCTCCTCAAACCAAGCATTGATTTCTTTGAACAGTTCTGCATCCGCTTCTTCCATCACACCGTCATAAATCTTCCGCCAACACATGGCAAAGATGCCCTTCGGATATTTGGTTACATAGGACAACTCCCGGCCCTGGATTCTTACATACTTAAAATTCATTCGCTTATCCTCTCTTTCTGATTGTCTTTCTCAAGGGTTCAGTAACTTTGCTCCTTTGTTTGAATTTCTTACGGATTCCGTTCTCCCCGTGCGATTACTTCCAATACCGTAATAACGTCTCATCAATCTCCGCAACCTTTTCCTTCCCCTTTACCTCATTGTAAAAGGTCAACTTCTCGATTTCTTCCTTGTCTGCCCGGTTCGCCTCGATTTCTTTTAACATCTCTTGTGACAACGTCACTCCGTAAAGCCCGCCGTACTCCTCATGCCATTCCGGATTAAAATATCCCGGTGCCATTTTATCGTGCATCAAACCAAGATAAGTGTATTCCACACCGGAAAGTCCCAATTCTTCCTCCGCTTCACGTTCAATACACTGTCTAAGTGTTTCCCCCTCTTCTTTGCATCCGCCGAAGATTTCCCAGTCCTGTCGCCAACGGTTCCAACCCAACAAATATTCTTCGCCGATTTTTACTACAAGCAAAGCATGATTTACCGGGCTGTACTGCTGCTCTGCCAGTTCCTCCGGTACATCGATTACCGCTAAAAGTTCGTTTCCTGCGCTGTCTTTTACTATCATTTGCATTCTCCTTTCCATGATTACTTCCGTGCACGAAAAAAGAAAACGCTTGCCAAGGAAAACTTTTCCCTAACAAGCGTGGATCAGACCTAAGGTCTACTATCAATATTTAACTTAACATGCGTATTGAGATTTGTCAAGAGCGAAATCCGCTACTCCTCCTCCGACCTCCAGACCGTCCCGGTCTGCACACCCCCATTTCCGTCCAAGTCCTTTTTAAGGCTCGCCAAATTTCAGATTTTAATGTAAAATAAAAATAGAAAAATTTTTTCGCACATTTTTCCGCCTTCAAAGGTTTATAAAGTGAAAGGCCTTTTACAAGAAACAAAACGGACAAAGGAGAGATTGGTTTGGACAGAGAAGACTATGCGCGTATTGTACAAACGCATATGGATACCATATACAGAATCGCCGTCAGTTACACCAAAGTCCCGTCTGACGCCGACGACATTGTACAGCAGACCTTCGTAAAACTGCTGACGAAAAAGACAGCTTTCACGGACCGGGAGCATGAAAAGCGGTGGCTGATTCGTGTATGTATCAATGAGTGCAACAGCTTCTTTTCCTCCTTTTGGAGAAAAAACATGGATTCTTTCGATGCCCTCGAAACAGAACCGGTATTTTCCGAACCAAAGGATACGGAGCTTTACGAGACCATTAAACAATTACCCACAAAATGTCGCAGTGTCATCTACCTGTTTTATTATGAAGGATACTCCACAAAGGAAATTGCGGAAATCCTGCGCATGAAGGAAGCAACGGTCCGGACCAGACTTGTCCGCGCAAGAAAATTGTTAAAGGAACAGCTTAAGGAGGCGTGGTAACATGAACAACGCAGAAGACGTAAAAAAAGTATATGACCAGATCCATGCACCGGAGGCGTTGCTTGGAAAGGTAATGGAAATGAAAAAAGACTCATTTAAATTCAGAAATGGTGTAAAATTCGCAATCGCAGCTATGGCTGCACTGGTACTTACATTTGTGGCATCCAACGGCATTTGCTATGCCGCTACCGGCCAGACCTGGATCAGTAAGATTAAGGTTAACATTAACGGCAATGAATTTACACCGGATATCACATGGAAGGAAGAAGACGGACACATAGGCGGTTCTTTCAAAATGAAGCTTGATTCTGTGGACGAGGAAACCGGAAAGAATGATGAAGTATATGCCTATATCGAAGTAGAGCCGAACGGTGCTAACGCAGAAGAGGTAGACGAATTGGAAGATACTGTCGTTACCCTTGTTATTACGGGTGAACACGAAAACGACTGCAACCACTCTGTGGAAATCACAGACGATGAACTGACTTTGTCTATAGACACCAATAAATCGGAGTAAGTTTTCCGAAATAAATTTTTATAATTGCCCATAATCAACGAATACTATACCACATAAGAAAGCCACCCCGGCAAATGATATGCTTCTTATCTGCATGACAAACTGCATATCAAACACCGGGGCGGCTTTTCTTAGGTTCTTCTCACATACTCTTTTCTCAAGTTCCCTTTCGCCGGTAAACCGGTCGGACCTATCACTTTACCCAGCACATACCCTCCCGGTGCATGCCGATGTTTTCCATACACTTTACTACTGCCGCTGTCGCCGCATCGTACTCCGCTTCTCCGTTCAGATGCTCCAACATAGCCGGCGTATCCGTAGGAAGCTTTGCGATTTCCTCCATCAGCACCGGATAGTCGATGCCGCCGGTACCGAGAAGAACCTCCCGGAATGCCACCGTCAGAGAATCCGTCTCCATGGCAATATCCTTTAAATGCAACGTCACAATCTTATCCCGCAGCTTGTCAAAGGTCTCTTTTATAAAGGCACCGTTCTCAAAGAACCGTTTCGGGTGGTTCATGGTATTACAAATGTCCAGATGTACCGCTGCCGCCTTCCGGTCAACAGCCATAAGGAAACGCAAATATCCCTCCGGGGAATCCAGGAAATAGTACGGCATCATCTCAAAGGAAAGCTTTGCGGTCTTCGGATTTACCGCATCGATAATCCGCTGATATACCTCCACGGACTCCTTAAAAAACTCCTCCGTATAACCGGAGAGATGCGGTCCGAACCAGGTCTCGGTCTGTTTCGTTCCGAGAATATTCACACAGGTGGCCGCCCCCAGCTCCTCTGCCAGACGCAGTCTGCCGATAATATACTCTATTTTACTTTCCGCCTCCGCCTTGTTCGGATGGAGCGGATTGCACCACGCTCCCACCTCCGCAATACGGACATCGTGCTTTTTCATGGCATCCCGAAACGCCCGAAGTTCCGCCGGACGGGAAAGGCTCACCCAGTCCGGGCAAAGTGCCGCCCCAAAGCCTTTTTTCACATGGGCAAGGGCATACTCCTCTGGGTCATTTCCTTTTACAAACACATAACCGCCTAACCGCATAAAAACCTCCTATCATATTTCCATGTACAGATTACACCGGTTGCAACTTCATCACAACCGGTGTATCCTTTCACGTTCTATTCTTACTTGTCGTTCTTTGCTACCACGATTGCTCCCGCACCGACTTCAAACGGTCCCGCCTGCGGGTTCACTGCGCGGTGTGCACCGAAGAAATCCTCGTTGAATACAATCGGGCTGCCGTCCGGATTCTCAAACATCTGCTCCGGCTCGAATGCCATCCCCAACACCTCCGTGGAAATCATCTGCGCCGGTGCATTGTGCAAGAACTCATATACGTTGGTCTTAAAGGTGTACTCGCCGTCTTGTTCCGTAAGCTCTATGGTTACTTCGTGGTCGTTGTCCACAAAAGCATCCGTTTCCTTCGTCATGGCCTTTGCGCCGTTAAAGAAAGCGTTGCCCGCCGCCCAAACCGGAAGTGGATTGTAGTAACGGTCCGTCTTCTTGGAGCCCATACCGCAATAGCCCTCAAACTGCTTCGCATATTCCTCATAGGTCGGATACGCCTCATAAGGAATCGTGCCTACCACCAGATTGCCGTCGGACCACTCGTCGTTCTTCCACTGCTCCTGCAAAGCCACCAGACCTTTGCGCATCTTCTGCTGTACGAAAATGTTGTTATAGAACCGGCAGTCCCCGTGTAAAATCGTCATAAAGCCCGCAACTTCCGTGCGATGGTGCATGTGATACGGCGTATACCGTGGAGAAGGCTTGGTCGGAGTTCCGTTATCCACACCTCTGCCTACCGCTGTAAAGCCGCCTGCGATAAAGTTGTGTACCACCGCAACACCCTGAGTCGGCAACTTCATGGCATGGTCGGACAGCATAATATTGTTGTCCACCAAAGTCGGTCCGTGGGATACCTCGATAAAAATATCCTCACCAACCGCCAGCATATCATCCTCCACCGGATACTTGTCCGCTTCATACGGAACCGTATTGTCATGGAACAAATTCTGGCTCACACGGGTACCCTGTGCCTGCCAGTCCAGCCAGAGACCTCTGGTGCAATGATGGAAATGATTTCTGCGGATAATGACATCGATTGCCGCATGCATCTTAATCCCGCCGATTTCCGCTCCCGCCAGATTCTGCTTGTTATTAATATGATGAATGTGGTTGTCCTCGATAATAGAGAACACACCGCCCAAATGACCTACGATACCGGTCTGTCCGCAGTGATGGATATTACAACGACGCACAATATGGGAACCGATGGTTTCCTTGCTCCAACCCTCTGCCTGTGCCTGACAAATGTTGTCACGCTCCGTCTGGGTGCCGTCCTTAAACTTCCACTTGGACCACTTGTTGTCGTTATTCGGCTGACAGTACTTTCCGAGGGAAATACCGGAGCACTTGGACTCGGAAATATCACAATCTTCGATAATCCAGCCTTTACTCCAGTGCGGGCCTACCATACCTTCCTGATAAGCAGTCGGCGGTGCCCACTGGGTGGCTGCCTTTGTTACCGTAAACCCGGACAGCGTGATGTACCCCACACCCTCCTTGGACGGATAGAAACAATTTCTGCGCACCGTAATCTCCACGTTCTCCGCATTCGGGTCAAGACCTTGGAAGTTGGCATAAAGAACGGTCTCATCCGTCTCCGTATCCTGCTCGGTGTACCAGGTGTACACGGTAAAGTCACGATCCCAGGACTTCATGTGTACCTTCGGATTCAGTACGAGGTCAATCTCTAACACTTCGTACATAGACTTGCCGTTTAAAAATACATCGCCGGTATGGGCAACGTAAAGGGCATTGAACCAGTCCCCGAACACCTTCGTGGTATACGGGTTATAACTACCGAAAATGCCATTCGGGATTCTGGTCATCCAAACATTTTCCGCATACGGTGCCCAGGTCTTTACTTCCTCCGCACCGGTAATCACTGCCGCAAGCGGTTCCACGGAGCGGTAAGTAATCTGCGCCTCCGGGGTACCTGCATTTGCCGGGTCCACGTACTCACGGTACACACCCGGATATACCAACACCTCATCTCCCGGAAGGGCTACCTTTGCCGCTTCGGAAATTCTCTGAAACGGATACTCCTTCGTACCGTTTCCGCTTCTGGTTGCTTTTGCATCTACGAAAATCTGCATATGAAAATCCTCCTGTTCCTTTCTCTATTCTCGAAGGTCATGTTTGCGCTCCTTACAGCCGATGGATGATCGTCGGGTCAAAGGAACTCGTATCCCTCACTCCCGTGCTTGCCATAGTTCCCCGAAGCTCATCGTTCATCTCTCTCATACGGGTTGCCACGCCATCCGCACCTCCCTGACGGATAAACGGGATCAAGTGGGTACCGACACTCACCGCCGTTGCCCCCAATGCCAACGCCTTATACGCATCCATACCGGAACATACGCCACAATCCACGAAAATCGGCATCACATCGCCTACTTCCTTCACAATCTCCGGAAGTACCGCAAGAGGCGGCATAGCGTAATTCATACGTCCGTTGTGATGGGACACCACGATCCCGTTGGCATCAATCTCCGCACACTTTGCCGCATCCCGTACACTAAGTACGCCCTTTACCACGAAAGGCAGATTGGTCATGGCAATGTACCGTTCCAATTCCTTTGACGACTTCACCGACATCTGCTCCCCGAGACACACATCCGGGTTGCCCTTGCCGTCAAACATATGGTCAATATCCATCCCCACTGCCAGAGCCCCCAGCTCCTCGGCATAGGTCAGCATATTTTGAATCTTGTCCTCATCGGCATAAGGTTTTACGATACGAATGGTCTTTGCCCCGGTGGCCATCACCGCGGAAAACTCCTCGTTGCTGCCCATTCCGATCCAGTGCACCGCATTCATCTTTGCCGCTGCCTGAGCGTACTGCACCATGCCGTTGGGCATGTCCGGATGAAAGGTGCCGATGTGGGACAGAGCCGCCGTCATAATCGGCGTATCAAACCACTGTCCGTACAATCCGAAGCCGGTGTCCGGCACCACGCTGTCCATGAGCCGTTGCTCCAATAATAAACTGTCAAAATACGCCCTGGTAATCTCTTTGGAGTTGGCAGGGTTTTGTAAATTTTGCATGGGTGTCCTCCTTACTTTCCTTCCCGAACGTTTTCCACTCTCTTATTCTCAAGGGAAATCTCGCTGTAATAGCGGTAGCCGCCCTCGCCCATCGGGGACTGGGCCTCAAAACCAACCTTCACAGTCTTGCCCACCGGCAGGGTAAACACGCGCACCATGTTGTACACCACGCCGTCGGTGGAATAATGGAAGGCAAAACAATCATCTACACGGGAAATCTGGAACCACACATTATTGGCATCCCGTACCGGACCGTTACAATCATCGGAAATACGGTTCGTCACCACAGACACCACCGCCGGCTTCTTGCACGGCATATCGGAATTCTCCAGTGCCAGCTTCGCCCACACATTTTCATTCTCATATACCAAAAGTGCCGCCGCATCGTAGGTGCTGACAAACTCCAGCTCACCCTTCGCCCGGAATACGAAATCACCGGTCACCTCGGTATAATAAAGAGGAGCATTCGCCACCAGCTCCGGAAACGCGCCGTTTTCCTTCACCGGACTGTTAAAATAGTCGGTATGACCCGGCGCATATACCTTTAACACGCCATCCTTATACTCCGCTTCGCTTTCATTGATCCACTTAAAATTATCAAATGTCATGGTACTAATCCCGTCCTTTCGTACAAATTTACTGTTCATATTATTATAACAGAAACTCGTCTTTTTGGAAATAGCTCCATGACATTTTGATATAAATATTCGGTTTTCTTATGTGATTTTCAATTATGTTTTCCGGTTGGAAATCATGTAGGCATCTGACTGTCAAATTTCACAAACTTTGCCTATGCTCTTTGGTAATACTGCACAAGGATTTTGCGTGTTTTTGTGTATCTCGAAAAATGAGAAGTCTTTATTTTAGCGGGTTTGTGAAAAAACAGGTTAGAAATTTGGTGCACAAAAGCGGAATGCATCTACTCTGTAGTGATTGAATCTTTGTAAAATATATGCTATACTTATTACGACAAGCAAAAACAAGGAGTTGATATCTATGGATTATGTAATAAGCAATGATCGGAACAGCACAGAAAAAGAGCTTAACTTATTCCGCGAACTGGACAAAGGAATTGATGACATGGAAGCCGGACGCGAACTGCCTTTAGAAGAAGCCTTCCGAAAAATAACCGAATTGAGAGAACAACGTAGAAATGCAAAAGCGTAACGTCCTTTTCACTTGACAATGCAAATGTTATCTTTAGAAAAACACAGTTCTATTATCGAAATTATCCGATTCATCAGAAGCCGTTTCCACCGGCCATCATCTTTTATATCTTAACAGAACACGAACTCCACATTTTAAGAATCCTAAGAGAAGAACGCGACTGGAAAACCATACTGAGAAGTGAAAATCGATATACATATCCTTCGTAACCACTTGTAAAGACACAAAAAAAGATTCCGGTTTACTCGACCCTTCCCGAGAGAAGGAATTTAAAGAGAACCGAAATCTCTAGAAGTATTCTAGCACATAACAAAGGTAAAAACAAGGAGAAAGTGCTATTTTCATTGAACCTCAAATTCTTGACAATTACATAAAATATGCTATAGTAAAGGTAGTCAACTTGTGACGGATAAAAGCTGGGTTCCCGAATGGGAGTAGGCACCTCGGTGCTTAGAATCCTTTGCTCCTGGGGTTGACTATTTTTTTACTTTTCCTTACACCCTACAATCCGAAGCGAATTCTCCCCCATCTCACACTGCAAATACAGCACCTTCACACCGGCCTGCACCGCCCGGTCAAGAGCCTCACCGAACTCCTTGTGGGTCTCGATATTCGGAAGCACTACCTCCACTCCCGGCATCTGAATCACAAAGGCAAGGTATGCCTCGTACCCGGCACTAACCGCAGCCGCTAGTTCGTTTAGATGCTTCACGCCCCGCTCCGTGGGCGCATCCGGAAAATACCCGATGCCCTCACGTTCCAGGGTACAGCCCTTCACTTCCATGAGAGCCCGCTTCCCAGCATATTCAAAATAAAAATCCACACGGGACGCCCCGTAGGTGTACTCCGGCTTTACTAAAGTCAGCTCCGGGAAATACCCGGCCTCCCGCAGCCACTCGCCCACTGCCTTATTGGGTGCCTGACTGTCCATATTCACCAGCCCTAGGCCCTCCTTGTACACCGCAATCAAATCATACTTCGTCTTCCGTGCCGGATTATCCGACACCTCCAAAATCACCGTCGCTCCCGGCACCAAAAGTTCCTTGCACCGCCCGGTATTCTTCACATGCACCGTCTCCAACACACCGTCTACGTAAACGTGGGCGATGAAGCGGTTGGGACGGGAATGGAAGGTAGCGCGGATTGTTTTGTTGTAGTGCATAACATTTGCCTTTCAAACCGAATTACAACCCAAATTCTCTATTTAATATTTCAACTAATTCTCTTGCCTTTTCTCTATTCATATGGATAACTTGGGATGCCACACCACCATTCTGTCTTCCCGACGAACCATATGTAGACAAAGCAATATACTTCTCACCATTTACATCGCCAACATTATAAACGCACTCTACTTCTGACATTCTTGTACTAACGCTTCCAGTTCCCTTTACAAAGCTTTTGATTTTTGCCATAACATATCTCCTCTTTTGATATCTCGGCCTCCTTGCCTATATTTCATAATCTCGCGTACAACTCTCTAATAAGCCCTAAATCCGCCGGCAACCACGCCACCGAATTCAGTTCTTCCTTTGTCAGCCATTTCGCTGCCGCATGCCCAAGTAACACCGGTGTCCCGGACTTTATCTTACACAAGAAACAATCCATAGATAAGTGAAACGTCGGATAATCATACTCCACCGTTTCAAACAACTCACCCACCTCAATCTCCATGGCAAGCTCCTCGCGAATCTCCCACCGAAGCGCCTCCTGCGGGCTCTCGCCCGGCTCCACCTTGCCGCCAGGGAACTCCCAGCCATCTTTAAAATCGCCGTATCCGCGCTGTGTAGCAAAAATGAGGTTGTCGTGGAGAATGATAGCGGCTACTACTTTGATGTTTTTCATTGGAGAACCCCTGTATGCCACATTCATTCAAGTATATCTTCCCCTATCTTCATATCAAAAATAGTCTCTTGAATAACTCTTATACACTCCTCCGTATGTTTCCTAATATCATCTCCCCAAAAACGAATTACCGTCCATCCCATGAATAACAATTTCTTATTTATTTCATCATCTCGTTCTCTATTCCTGGATATCTTCGTAATCCAAAATTCACTATTATCTCCTTTTTCTAATCTGGGCTTAAGTACCTCCCAATCCTTTCCATGAAAGAATTCTCCATCGCAAAAGATAGCAATCTTATATTTTGTCAAAACAATATCTGGTTTACCTGGCAATTCTTTATAATTTTTCCTATACCTATATCCTTCTGCCCACAATGCCCTTCTTAATAACACCTCAATTTTAGTATTATTCGCCTTAATATTCTGCATATTCTTGTGACGCTGTTCCGGTGTGAGTACATCAGCCATGCTCTAATCTCCTATTGTGGTGTATCCTTTTTTGCGAATGTATTGTTCTTTATATAATCAGCCACATCTGTATTATCCGTAGATATTCCTAAAAGCATCTGATGATATCTAATTGTTCTGGACTCCATAGAATTAATTCGTCTCGGTGAAAAAATTTCAATTTCTGTCTGGGTAGGCAAAATAATACCTACGTTATTTGCATTCATCATCATGCTGTAAGCAAGTAACTGCAATCTGTCATTACGCGAATCCCCTTTTGAGTAATCCTTATATTTGACATCCATAACAACTGTTTCTCCAGTTTCTACCTCCGTCAGGATAATATCTGGCTTAATCGGACCTGCTATATATTTTCCCGGATTTTCCAGCCCGTCTTCTTCAACAAAAACATCTGTTTTCTCATCAAACTTTTCCAGCCGCACTCCGGTACTACTTTTATCTTTATACGATTTGAAACCATTTTTCTTTAAATAGGCACGTACATACACTTCAAACAATTTTTCCATTGAAATTGCATACGGAATAATATAACCCGTCGTATTTGCTTTTCCGTTTGATTCTATGGAAATATCATTTAATACCATTTGTGCCATAATCATAACAGGTTTATAATACGCATAACAGCCCGTAAATCGGTATCCTTTACAGTCATTTCCGCAAAAACGAACATCACTTATATGTCTTAGCGCATTTGAACAATATGAAATCATACTAGAGTAATTGTTACTATCCCTACCATGCTCACCGAAATAGTCCAGGATATATCTTTTTGCTTTTTTTAATGCCGCTTTCAAAATTTGATTTTCCGGTATATCATCCGTGAACTGTAAATAGCGGCAAAAAAACCTATCATTTCTTCCATGCATGGTGTTTGTTCGCATATTTTTTTCAATTACAACTTTCCCTTTTACTTTTCCTGTAAGATTCTCTTCTTGCCTTAACATTTTCCCCATAAGTGGGCGCTTACACAAGGATTTCAACAAGGCAAGGAACACAGTGACAGTAATAATACTATTCTCAGCAGATATACCATCATCCACTTTAAGCGGTTTCTCATTTTCAAAGAAATAGAATATTTCATTTTTATCTATTGCCTCTATCTCTTTTTCCTGGTGCCTATTACTTCTAGTTTGTGGTGCAAGATAACGATCAAATTCATCATCATCACGAATATAATTAAGCAGTTCTACCACTGTAACATTAAAACGTGGGACAACTTTCAACAATAGCTCATTTCCTTCTTCATCATACAAATTGTCGCCATCAGAGGTCTTTAATCTACATATTCCTACCAAATTTGAGGAATATAGCTGACTATGATAATAATGTATTCCAAGATTTATTCTGGACTCACTATAGGATATATGTAACCGCTCCATATCTTTATATTTTATAAACTCCCCAAAATCCAGCAATGGGGAATTATCAGATACAACATATATTCGCTTCCCGTCTTTCGGTTCTTGCCATCCATTCATATAATCACTCCGCTTCACATAATAAGTTCCTCAAATATTCTCTCAACCAATTCTTTCTGTGCAGAAATATTTATTTTACCCGATATACAATTAAGAAATCCTGAAAATCCACTTTCACCATCATCAGACACAAAACTAATAATTCCATCCTTATAGTATTCCTTCAAAATCGGAATTATCTGATACTCAAAGCGTCTCAACAATTTTTCTTTACTATCCACCAGAAAATATGTATGACCAATTTGAACATCTTCACGTCTATACTCCGGGCTCAAGTAATCTGTTCCGAAGATTTTCCCTACATGAGAAAACAATCTTATTGCCTGTTCATTTAACGCTCTCTGTGTCTCACCCTCACTCGCCTTATACTCCTTTATAACGTTTTCATCCGGAAGCTGTTCAAAGAACAAAAACCTCCTTCGTATTGCATAGTCTATTCCACCAATCGATTTATCTGCCGTATTCATCGTCCCAATAATATAAAGATTTTCAGGCAAAGATATTCTGTTATTATCATTAACCGCATATGGTGTGGCCACTGCTTCTGCCCGATACTCAAGACCATATATAAGCTCTCCAAATACAGTTGCAAGATTTGCTCTATTTATCTCATCAATAATCAAATAAAACTTTGTCTCTTTATGTTTTTTTGCAAGTTCTGCAATATTACCTAAAACCTTATTTACTGTTTCGTAAACAATGGTATCAGAACCCACTTTTGTCGAAACCTTAATTCCTCGAATAAAATCCTCATATCCATAAGACGGATGAAACTGGACAATATCCCATGCTATTTCGGGCTCGCCTTTACCCATAACTAATTTTGTACAGTATCTATCTGCCTTACTATAATCTGCAATCAGAACCTCTTCCAGTTCCGTATCAGAACAATTATGTGCCATGTATTTCAAAAATTCCTTTGCCG
The DNA here is from genome assembly GCA_017503735.1 of Lachnospiraceae bacterium. Lineage (GTDB taxonomy): Bacteria > Bacillota > Clostridia > Lachnospirales > Lachnospiraceae > SIG307. The sequence continues at coordinate 215,366 of JAFVSN010000031.1, read as the reverse complement.
AATATGTTTTTGATGTTCCCGGCGGTCCTTGCAAAATCATTTGCCGAATCCCAAGTGTATCCATCGCTTCACTGTATTCTTTATAAATACTTTCATTCATATCTTTTTCCACTCCTTCCAGTACAACCTCTGTACCATCTTTCATTCTTAATCTTGTGCCTAAATCACTCCACAATACAGATAACTCGCTAATGAGCTTTCGAACTTCAAAATTAGCATTTTTATTGTTTTCTGCTTTTCTATTTGCATCTGAATCTGCTATTGGTTTTATTTTCTTAAATGCACTTAAGAAATCTTCCCACTCATGTTTTATATATTCTAACAGTTTCCTTTTTCCAACATCATTTGGATTTGACAAAAGATACGTCTCGTAATTGCTTATAAGCGTCATGTAATACTGCCATGTTATTCTGAATAGTATTACATTTGGAGAGGTCGATTCTCCAATCTCATATCCATCCAAAATGTTCCAGATTTCCATTTTCCTCTTTGGATTTCTCACCGTATATTCACGTGGTTGCATTCCCCCTGTAAAATGATATTCTATACCATCTACCTCAAGAGTACCACCATTATACAATTTCCGTCCATCACTACCACCACGCCGTATTTTGTCATACTGAGTGCCATTCGCCAACAACTGTGCCTGATATGTAACACCATACACTTCTTTTTCTCTAAAACATACTTGTGTATTAAAAAGCAATCTGGACTTCACATCACTATTAGACAATAAACGTTGATCAATAATTCTTCCAATAATATTCTCAAGAGGAACAGACGTGGCTTCTTCTGTCAAAAACCTGTGAGAAGAGACATTATGCGAATAACCACAAAAACAATTTTCTTCTTCCTCCACCCCTGTATTCTTCATTTTTTCATTACACATATCTTCCAGGAGCTTTATCGCTGTTTCAGCACTTTTATCCAAAATCCCCTCTGCTATATACTGTTTTAAAATCGGAATGAGTTGGTGTTTCATTTTGAGCGTCAAATTATTTCCGTAAAAATATCCATGCCCCAAAAGATATCTGTTTTGCTCATACGAACTTGTCTTGTATTGTATGTCAAGATAGGTCAAAATCGTGCTTCTAACCCGGTTATACATTGCTGCATTTTCCGAGTCAGATTCTTCCGTAATATAAGCAGCATCAGACAGGATCTCTCTCGCATAAAATCTTCCTAGCAATTCATTGCAAATATTTACAGATCCTGTCTCGGTCGAATTATAAGTTGCAATAACGTAAAAATTTGGCGTTACATCAACCATGACACCTGAATTCAAATAAAACTTATGCTTTTCTCCTTCTAAACCTATCGCTTGTATTGCATCTCCCAACAGACAAGACATCTCACTTCTCTGAATATCATCAAATATCAAAACATATTTTTTCCCCAACCCATTTTCGAATGCATCAGCGGCTTTATACAGTGTTTCAATCAGTATTTTATCCTTGTACTCAAAGGACATATTCCCGTGACCTGTATTCGTAGATATTCCACCAACAACATCTTCATATGTAACACTATTATGACATGATAATACCTCAACCTCCACATCCTGCACATCACTCGCCGGATATACACTATACTGTTTTTCTTTTAAAAGTTTTGCTATTTCCTTTGCCAAAAATGTTTTTCCCACCCCACTGTTTCCCATAAGTAAAATAGCTTTCTTTTCAAACAAAGCCCCTGTTAATTCCAGTATAAGCTTTTCTGTTTTTTCTGTCATCAATCCATCACCTATTCTTTAACAATCTCATCTAAAAGACAACCAAGTGCAAGTGCAATACATTTTGCCAATCGTGGTGGAACTGCATTGCCAATCATTTGATATGCATTTCCCTGGCTTCCAACAAAATCAAAATCATCTGCAAAGGACTGTAATCTCGCCGCTTCTCTTACGGTAATTGACCTACTCTGCTTTGAATCATAGTGAATAAAACGATTTCCATCTTTATATAAATGTGCAATAATCGTAGTACTTGGTAAATCTGCATCCAATACGTGGTATCGATGTATTGGCGATTTCGAACCAACCTTTTCCTCATATAACTCACTTATCTTCCGACTATCGTACTCTCTCTTTCCAGATTCAATATCCTCTGCTAAAATTTTAAATGTATCCATATCTCTCAAGTTATGGAATCTTGGCTTATGCCATGTATAATTACATTTCGGAACTGAATGCGACTTCCTCTTCTTCTGGTTTTCTTCATCCCAAAGCGGAACACATGCTGGCAAATCCCCTATTGCTTCCTTTACAGTAACCTTCTTTTCGCTCCTATATTGCGGCAAAAGTTCTTCATAAAAATAATGCAGTTTTGATTGGATATCTTCACATGCACCTCTCTTTATTCCTACAATTATTACTCTTTCTCTGTTCTGAGGAACGCCATAATCTGCGGCATTCACCTTTGCATTCCTTAAATCTTCTATAATCTCATAACCAACTCTTTCAAACCCTTGCCGAATCAAATCAGTAATCGGAACTCCAGTAGGGGTAGCGCTCAATATACCTGGGACATTTTCAAAAACAAACAGCACTGGTTTATATCTATCAACCACATTTAGATAATGTTCAAATAAGTAATTACGGTAATCATCCCTCATCCCGTTTTCATCACGAACCCTACCTGCAACCGAATATGCCTGACAGGGCGGTCCTCCAATAATAACATCTATTCCATTTTCTTTATTCACAAAATCGTCAAGTCCAACACTTTCGCCAAATTCAGGATCTTTCCACCCTCCAAAAAGTTCCTCTTCTCTTTGAATATCAAAATGCATAACTCTCTCATCCGCATCTTTCACTCCCCAGCTTGTCTTCAATCTCTGGCGCAATGTATCAACCTGCGGTTTAAGCCATTCTACCGCAGCCACATCTTTATATCTACCGGATTGCAAAAAACCATCTTCAAGTCCTCCACATCCTGCAAATAAATCTATAAATTTATACTGTTTCATCAATTATTCTCCTTAAGATACTTTAACAATTCCTTTGCAACCACTTTCCCTAGCAATGGCGGAACCGCATTCCCTACTTGTCTATACTGCTCGGATTTATTTCCATAGAAAATAAAATCATCCGGAAAACTCTGTAGTCTTGCACTCTCCCGCACTGTAGGAATTCTATTCCACTTATAGTGAAAATGAGATCTGTGTCCCGTGTTAATAGTAAGCGAAGGTTTTTTACTATGATATCTCGTCAAAGCCTCATGATATTTATATAACCGACTATACTCTTCAGGAAGCGATTTATAGTTCTTTCCTTCTGGAACCATTGAAATCATGGTCTTTGTTTTTTCGATAGGAATACTACCTATATGATTATGTATCTTCGCGCTTCTTTTTCTCATTTCTTTCTGATAATCATTAGACGCTTCTGTAGAATAATCTTGCTCCACTTCTCCATATATAATTTCTCCGGCAACTGTCTGTAAAGAAGGCAAATCGCCAATTGCATCCTCACAAGTAATATAATGTTCCTTATCTACAAATGCTTCCGGAAAACTGAATTCCACATTAGCTTCTCTTAACCCTACAAAAAACACTCTTTTTCTAATTTGCGGAACACCATAGTCAGGCGCATATAACAGCTTTGGCACCATCTTATAACCAATCTCTGCAAAATCTTCAATTATCCTTTTCGCGCCAATACCATCATTTATTTGTATCATACCCGGAACATTTTCTAAAACGACAGCCTGTGGTTTTAGAATCTTTGCAAGTTTAACCATTGCAAGATATAGTGAATTTCTCTTATCATTCAAATCTCTCGGACCCGCAACCGAAAAGCCCTGACACGGAGGGCCGCCAACCAATACATCTATCCCAAAACCATTACTGTCAAGGTAATCTGTTATTCTAGAAATATTATCGTGATCAAACAAATCTAGTTTCATTGCCTCTGATTTACCATGATTTTCTTTAAACGTTTTAAGTGCTGCATCATCAAAATCCACACCTAATACAACATTATATCCCGCATCCATAAATCCTCTTGAAAGTCCCCCTGCACCGGAAAACAGATCTAAAACATTGTAAGCCATATTTCAATCCTCAATTCTTTGCTTTTTATTCTGCACTCTGACCGCTTTTTACCCACTCATCCAATTCTGAAAATTTGAATTTCCACTGCTTCCCTATCTTATGAGCTGGCATATCTTTTCCCTTTCTAATCCAATCCCTTATAGTAACAGGTTTTACTCCCAGATATTCCGCTGCCGTATCAAGGCTTACCCATTTTTCACTTGTATTATCTATCATATCATCACCTAAACCTTAAAATTTCTAACACCATGTTCCATTTTAATCATATCACTAAACCTTTCCATTTTCAAGATATTTACTGCTGTTTACTATTATTTGTTGACATTTATTTAAATATAAACTACCCGCCGTAAAACTTCCTGTCTCATTGTATAGTATCTACAGTCCAATAAACACCCCTTATTGCATCAACATACAACCTTCTTATGTATACAGTCCACAACGGTTGCCACATCACTCATTTTTAGATCCGATTTGTCCAAGATATTATTAATATTTTTCGCAAACTGAGTTGCATTCCAATCATTATTGATATACACCATAATCAACTTAGTTTTTGCTCTAGTGGTAGCCACATAGTAATTATAAATATCCTGTACACTTGATAATCTATAATCTGAAACAAATAAAATCACCTGGTCAAACTCCAAACCTTTTGAAGAATGAAAAGTAATAGCAATTCTCTGCAACCCATCTACATTAAATGCCGGATGAAATCTTTTATCACTTATCGTTTTGTATAAACTTTCACAATGGTCATCTTTTGTCTCATACCCCAAGTATTCAGCCATTTCTGCGACTTGTTTTGAAAATCCATCTACATCTTCTGCTTTTATACATTCGTCTAAAACGCTCAGCACTTTTTTTATATAATTCACGACTCTTTTATTTCCTACTACTTCGTTCGGTATTTCATCTCTAAAGTCATAAACTGAATATTTAGGCAAGACAAAGTACTTTGCCACAGCGTTATAAATCCACGCCGCTTCAGTTGTTATATCCGCTATTGGCGTTTGTGGAACATATGTAAATTCCACCCCCCCGACCGACAGCTCTTTTGCTCCAATTTCTGCATTCGCATTACTATACCTTAACAATGCGCATTTCTTATCTGGATCCAAATGCGGAATAACCGAAGGTACCCAATTAGTTCCTGACGCACATATCATTAACACAGCAGATAAATCCTCTACAGGACTATACAAATCTCTTGTTTCATTGCATAGTAGATTTGAATAGTTTTGTACTTGCTGACAAGAACGAAAATTATCTCTCATAAACATCTTTGAAAACTCTTGCCGTTCCCAAATATCCATGAATGCTTGAGGATATGCACCACGCCACATATAAATGGATTGCTTCTCATCACCCACAACAAAAGTATCAATTTTCAATATTTCACTAATATACATAAAAAAGTCATGCATATCTTTATCACAGTCTTGATATTCATCGACATAGATTTTGAAATATTTTGCTTGTAAATACAATTGGCATGCTTTTGATTTTTTTAAGATATTCAAGGCAAGTTGAAAAATAAAATTTTCCTTACTATCAAAATAGGAACATAAAATCTGTTCGTCTTTTATCTTTGCGACCCCTTCGGCAAAAGAGTTTACTTTTGCCGAATAATCGGTACTCATATCTACTTTATATTCCTTGCCAAACACATCTTTCATGAACGGCTTAATAACCTCTTCTATAGCAAAACTATTATTCGTCCCAATAAAATGATTTGCTGTATCAATTGTCATCCTCTCTTTTATTTCATTTGCCGCTTTAATTGTAAAAGTAATTGCCGCGACCACTTTATGTGAATGCTGATTTTCTATATCATATACAATTTTTGACACCATAGTGTGCGTCTTGCCTGTTCCCGCGCTTGCACGAACAATCAAGTTCCCAGGTTGCTCTACTATTTGTTTTTGTATAGGAGATAACATTAGCTCATAACCTCCTTTAAACATACAAAGTTATAATGTTCATAAATATTTTTACAATCTTCTGTCGTAAGTTTTTCCACCAATTCAACCATATGATTGTTTTTTGCATCTTGCAAATATCCAATAGGGTCTCCTTCTGCATTTGGAAGATATTCAATCAATTGCTCATGGATTGCCTCATCCAAATCCTCTTCCAGACTACATCTTGACAAATACAAAGAATGTTTTTCGCGAATTTGATCTAATTTATCTCGATTTGTATCATATAGATTACGCTTTGCTTCCACACCAGCTTCATCAACAGGACTATCTGGCAGAATTGCTTGTCCGATATAATTATTTATTCGTAAAAAACCCAATACACTATATTTCTCTTCTCCTTTTATCTTCCTTAAGTCATTGTCTGTCTTAATTACATTAGCTATCTGTAAAGCATCTAGTATTTCAAAATATGGTCTAAATCCAAATCCTCCTACGGGTAATATATAAATACCATCCGCTTCGTAAAAAGGATTTATTTCAGACAACACTTTTCCAAACAAAACATTTTCAGAAGGGCCCTCAACAAGTAAAACTTTATCTGCAAAAATAGCCTCCACTAACCCTCTATTCAACATTTTTCTTTGACTTTTAAATTTATCTGGCACAGTATAAAGAACACTTTTACTTGAAATTTTATCCGCATTATAAATGCGAATTAAATTTACCTGATCCATCTCTGTTAACACATATGGTGAATGTGTGGTCATAAACAAATATTGGTATTTATCATCATTAAAGAGTATATGCGATAATGCGATTTGCATCGATCTATGCAAATGATTTTCTGGTTCCTCAATCAAGAACAAGTTTATTTTCTTTTCTTCCTCTTCTTTTGAAAGCAGGTCAAAAATAGCATATACCAGCAATTTCTTTCGTCCTTCTCCTGATGTAGGATATAAAAATTCCTCCGCATCGTGTTTGATATAAGGTACAATATTTGAATACAGTCCCTTTACCGCTATCTCTGATTTTACTGACACAGACACTTCCTCATGCCTATACTTCTTGTACTCAGGTGCAATTTTTTCTTCAAAAGCCTTTATTCCGGATAATCCAGATATTTGTGCATTTAAATCTTTACATGTTTTATGAATGTTTTCTAAAATATCCTTATCTTGTTCTTTATCATTCACAAGCAAGGCATTCGCATTCCTTTTGAACAACGCATACATATCAACATATGCGTCAATGTAAATCACATTAAAAACATAGTCAATTTCAAAGTATGTCCCATGAACCTTCATTTCTTCTAGTTCTTCTAAATCTCCACCCCAATATAAGATAGGAATACCCATCATCTCTTTTTCATCATAAATAGCTTTTACCTTAATATACACTGTATCTTGTTCAGATAGTAACGCACCTTTTAATTTTGCACGCAATTTTTGACTATTCTCATCTTCTGTATCACTAATATCAATTGCTATAATGATTTCTATTGGTTCATCCACTTTTCTTTTATAATAATCTGTATCATTAAAATTCTGCTTTCTAATATCCTTATCGAAAACAAATCTTAGAGCATATAAGAAATTTGTCTTACCCACATCATTCATTCCAAATAGAATATTTTTATTAGTTAGGCATATTGATATATCTTCAAAGTTTCTAAAGTTTTTTATTGTTATAGATTCAAATCTCATAGTCGTATACCTCCTTTTTACTAGATTCATCTTCTAATTATTCTCTGCCAAAATACCCATATACAAGTCATCAATATATAAGCAAACCGTACTCATTCCTCTATCTCACAAGTTCCAATTCCATAATACCTTTTTCATTTAATCATGTTAGATTTTACAGCATAAGTCAACGCACTTTTACTCTAACTATAAAAAGCCGACGCGAAATCGTGATTAGTTCCTGTACATACCCCTAGTGATACTTTATAACACTATTTACTCATCTTGTTACATTGATTCTTCTAATAATGCTTTATCTATTTTCTCTATGAAATCTTCAGCATAATGATATTTTCCATAAGCTACTTTTTGTAATGTCACTGCAAACTTTTTTAAAAACACAAAATATATTCTTCTCTCATCTTCCTCTCTCTCATAAATATATCTCCATTTTTCAAAAGCATTTGATGATTGTTTCAAAAAATGGCAAAAAACTATTTCCTCATATTCCATTAATCGAATAATCACGCCTTTCCATTTATCATCGAGTTGATTAAACAAATCTTCTAGCTTATGTCCCCTTACAACATTTCCTTCATTTAACATTGATTTTATGTATAATTCACAACTAAATGCACAATTAACTGTTGCTGTCACTACTTCTTTAGGAAACAGATATTTCATTAATTCATCATCCAAAATCTTATCGCCAACATAAAATCCATCATTGTACTCTGGACCGATACTATATAATGCTACATCCAAAAACTTATCTGCTTGTTCAATAATATCAATAGTACTTATTAACAAGATATCCTCCTCACTTTACGATGCAAAATCTATAAACATCAACAAGTTGTAAAATAATAGAAACAATTGAACACAATCTTTTCTAATTACCTTCTTGGTCATCATTCCATGGTCTATAAAATTTCTATTAATCACAATAGGTTGCTTTCTAAAATCCCTGGCATTCGCAAAAACAATATTTAAGCATGCAAGGATGTTTTCATAATCCAGTAACAAGAAAAATTTCTTCTCTAAATCCTGTTCTCTTTTTATATTATCCAGAACTTTATTAGCCGCGCTTTGTCCCACCGCACGCCACTTACCATTTGGATTTTTATCTTTTTGTTGTAGTCTAATTAATTTTGCATCAATAAGCCCAAACAAGATCAATGCACATGACTTATACTGTTTATGCTTAAAATCAAATATTGCTTCCCCTAAATCCGACATTTTTACATCTTTCATATCACGAAGAATATCAAACAATTTTTCCATGTCCTTATTTGTACAATAACTTAAGGCTAACTTATTTGCTTCTTTTATATCCACAGGACAGTCTAAAAAAACAGACAACGGTAAATCAGGCATGACCGTCCATCCATAACTTCCCCACGCCCTATAAGCCACCCTCAATTCCTCTTTTCTCTCTTCAGAAATAGTAGGAATTTTTATATTTTGCATCATTTCCCCTATATTTACTGCAATACTGCCTAGTGTCTCTGATACTTGTGCTGCTATTTTCGCAATATTTTCCATCATGGGGGATGTCACTATTTTAACGATAGATTGTCTAAAAGCATTTAGTGTAGCAGAAATCCCTGCTAATGCTTCATTGTTTATCTTCGGAAGTCCTTTTACCAATTCTTTAAACTCTTCATCGTATTTCTCATAGATTGAAGTGAGTACCGCCTCATAAAGTCCCATTCTTTCTTGATTAACCTTATAAAATTCTTCTACTTTGCTATCTATCGAAACAAACTTCTCTGCACATAATTTTAATTTTTCATCCGAATATATATCATCCACTACTGGCTTACTTTCTTCCTCGATTTTTTCATAAACTAAATCAGCAAAAGTTTTTTGAAAATCTATTGCACTATCTTCCTTAGCTTCTTGAATTTTTCTCAAATCTCTAAATGAAATTCTCGTACTAACTTCATATTCTTTGCTACATAGATGAACATAAAACCTTTTTTCTTCGTTCATAAATATCTCCTTTTATCTTTAATCTAATTATATCAAAGAATGATTATTATACAAAGCATACATCGACAATTGACTCATTCCAAAATAGCATTCCGGCAGCAAACGTTATTTACTGCCGAAATGCTATTCTCTCTTCTCAACCATGCCACAGCTCAAAATCCAGAATCTTTTTCAATTCTTTTTATTTCAATATATAAAAATCGGTATTATTTAATATATTACTATCCCATACACTAATGCATGGGAGGTATATTAAAGTTGATACCACAGTCAAACTGAAAATTCCTTTAAAATCGCCATCCTATGCTTTTCAAAGCATCTTCTATCATATTTGCTTCTCGATGCATACCCATCTTATGTAATTCTTTAGCAAATAGTGGAAAGGGTGGATGTATAGCCATATATGGTTCTGCATCCGGACCAGTATACATCCCTCCTCCCGGACCTGTATATAGGCCTCCTCCCGGACCTGTATATAGGCCTCCTCCTGGACCTGTATACAATCCTCCTCCCGGACCTGTATATGCCCCTCCTCCTGGACCCGTGTATAGTCCGCCTCCTGGGCCTGTATATGCTCCTCCTCCTGGACCCGTATACATTCCGCCTCCTGGACCCGTATATGCCCCTCCTCCCGGACCTGTATATAATCCACCTCCTGGACCCGTATACGCTCCGCCTCCCGGACCTGTATACATATTTCTAATCCAATATTTTGCCATATCTTTTTCTAACCTCCTGTTTAATATTTTATAAAAACCCTCTCTCAAGCTCCCACAACCCTTTATTTTCCGAACTTTCTTTCAAAAAGCAACTTCTTACCGTGTCATATACACAATTTTTCACACCATACAAATTTCCCATATACATGACGACAATCTTATTATATCACACATCCCTACAAATGTGAATACTTTTCGACCATCTCGCCCATATACTACCTACATCTCATCTCTGACCGTAAAAAAAATTATTCACCCCACATTTTCACCAGTTCGTGCAAATTTTGCCCATACTGATTTTTTCGATAACGTTCAATATATTGAACGTTATCCCATTTCCCTCTTGACTTTTCCTCCCCCACCGCATATCATAAATTCAAGAAGCGGGTTTTGTGTCGTGTACGGCCTTACGGTCCAAACGGGTAGCTCGCTTCCCTTTCAGAAACGGGTTTTGTTACTGAGTAAAGCCTTCGGGCCGGAAAAGGTTGCTCGTTTCTTTTTTGTGCAAAAAGACCTGTCACATCTCTGCGACAGGTCCTCTATTCCTATATCTCCCCAAAATCATTCAAACCATAAACTCTTAAAACTCCACCACCGTATCTTCCCCATCTACCGTTACCTTCGCCCCCTCAACAGCTTCCACTTTCCGGTTCATAAGTCTTACCGTAAATGCTTTTCCTTCCTCAGCCTCTACGTCAAACTCCACCTTGCCGTCCTTCTGACTTACGGTAAGCACAATGTCTTCTTCCTTCGTCATGCTGTACACACTCTTTTTCAGAGTCATTCCATCCTTCAAACCGTACACTCTTAATTCCACGCCGTCGGCATAGTCATAATCCGGGCCGTCATCCTTTGCGCCGAGAGCGATAATGGAGCCCTCTTTTACCATCAACGGGATACTGCAGTAATCATGGTACTCGCTGTACCACTTGCCGCCCTCGTATTCCTTGCCGGTGAAGAAGTTGGTCCAGGTGCCGTCCGGCAGGTAGTATTCGGCGATGCCGTCCTCACGGAAAATCGGAGCTACCAAAAGGCTGTCACCCAACATGTACTGCTTGTCTAAGTAACTACAGTTGCGGTCCTCCGGGAATTCCAGTACCATGCTGCGCATGGTCGGGATGCCGGTGTTGCTGGTATAAATGGCCGTCTCGTACAGGTACGGCATCAGTTTTGCTTTCAGGCGGGTGAAGAACCGGCACACATCCACCGCTTCCTCATCGTACACCCACGGTACCCGGTAAGAAGTACTGCCGTGCAAACGGCTGTGGGAGGAAAGGAGGCCGAAAGCCACCCAACGCTTGTACACATCCGGGGTGGAGGTATGCTCGAATCCGCCGATGTCGTGAGCCCAGAAACCGAAGCCGCTCATGAGTAACGACAAACCGCCTCGCAGGCTTTCTTCCATGGATTCGTAGTCCGACCAGCAGTCGCCGCCCCAGTGTACCGGGAACCGCTGTCCGCCCACGGTTGCGGAACGGGCAAACAGCACCGCTTCGCCTGTTCCGCGCTTCCGTTCCAACAGCTCGTAAACGCATTTGTTATATAAATGGGTATAGTAGTTGTGCATTTTCTTCGGGTCGGAGCCGTCAAAGTACACCGCCTCTGTCGGGATACGCTCACCGAAGTCCGTCTTAAAGCAGTCCACGCCCATATCAAGGAGTACTTCCAGTTTCTCCTGAAACCATGCGTATGCCGCCGGATTGGTAAAGTCCACGATGGCCATGCCCGGCTGCCACATATCCCACTGGTACACCTGACCGTTGGGACGTTTGATAAAGCAGCCCTTCTCCATGCCCTCCGCAAAGAGTTTGGATTCCTGACCGATGTAGGAATTAATCCAAACGCAAATATTTAAGCCCTTCTCCTTAATTCTTTTTAACATCCCCTCCGGGTCCGGAAATACCCGCTCATCCCACACAAAATCCGACCAATGGAATTCCTTCATCCAACAGCAGTCAAAATGGAAGGTCCGAAGCGGGATGCCCCGTTCTAACATGCCGTCGATAAAGCTCATAACCGTTGCTTCGTCGTAGCTGGTGGTAAAAGAAGTAGACAGCCACAAACCGAAGGTCCACGGTGCCGGCAGGGACGGTTTGCCCGTCAAATCCGTATAGGCCACCAGTACATCCTTCATGGAATCTCCCGCAAACAGGAAGTAGTCCAGATAGCCGCCCTCTACGGAGAATTCTGCTCTTGTCACCATCTCGGTACCCAGCTCAAAGGACACCTTTTCCGGGTGATTTACCAATACACCATAATTCTTATTGGACACATAGAACGGAATGTTTTTGTAGGCCTGTTCCGTGCTGGTGCCGCCGTCCTCGTTCCAAATATCGATACTCTGACCGTTCTTTACAAAAGGAGTAAAATGCTCGCCGGTACCGTACAAAAGCTCCCCTACTCCAAGGGAAAGTTGCTGACGAATGTACGTATCCACATTGTCGCCCTTATCGTAATAATCGCCCTTCCAGTCGGTCTTCACCAGCGCCAGGTCCTTACCGGTGCTCTTGGTCAACACCTTACCGTTTCTTAGATAAGTCATGGACCACGGTTCCTTCGTAATCACGAGAGAAAGGCTGCCGCTTTCCACCACGATTTTCCCTTCATCCTCCGTCACAGTAAGAGGACATTCCTGCATGGTAAGCTCAAACGCCGGCTCCTTAACCACCGCTCCCAAGTGGTGGTAGGTCTGCACCCGCAATACGTCCTTCCGCGGAGAACTTACCTTTACCGTCAGGTTAATGCCGCCCAGGGTACATCCTTTATTGTACACACGGCTCGTCGGTGCACAGATGGTCACCTCGGTGTCCGTTTTCGTGATAAAATACGCTTCCGCCGGGGCAAACAACTGCACCCCTTCCTTTTGTAGCCAACATCCGTTACTGAATTTCATAAGCCTTCTCCTTTCACACTACTTCCGGTACAACCGGACCGAAAACTCCGTTCCTACCCCAAGTTCACTTTTTACATCTATGGTACCGTTCTGCCTCAAAATCAACTGTTTGGACATGGACAACCCGATTCCCACACTATCCGAAGCTGCTCCCGGAGCCCGGTAAAACCGCTGAAATATGTAGGGAAGATGCTCTTTTGCAATTCCCTCTCCCGTATCCCGCACGGTAAGGTCGGTGGAGAAATTCGTCTGTTTTACCGTCACCGATACTTCTCCGTCCCGATTTGTGTGTTCAATACAATTTTTCACAATATTGGATAACGCCTCTGCCGTCCACTTCCGGTCACAGCTAAGCCGGATTTCCGGTGCGGTTTCCACCCGCAGGTTCACACCATTTGCCTCTGCCAGCACATACAGCGGATTTAACACATCCACCAACAGTTCTTCCGCGGATATCTCCTCGGATTTCAGTTCCAGCATGTCCGCCTCCAAACGTGACATGGTAAGGAGGTTTCGAATGAGCCACCGAATCCGTTCCGTCTGGCTGTCGATTTTATCCGCATAAGCAAGACGCTGCTCCTCGGAAAGCTCCGGTGTCTTCAGCAAATCATTCATAATCGTGATGGCAGTCATAGGTGTTTTTATTTGATGGGAAATATCCGACAGCATGTCTGCCAGATATTTTTTTTGCTTCTTTTCACCCGCATATTGTTCCCGAAGCAGTGCCACCAACTTATAAATCTCGCTTTGTAAAATCCCGAACTGCCCTTCCGAATACCGGGACAATTCCGGCAATTCCAGCCGGTCCTGCACCTTCATAAGATACGATATCAGTTCCGTCGTGTCCTTCTCCCGTTTCCGGTACAAATGAAACTGCCATAGGCTTACCGCAACACTTACCGCCAGCAAACCCGCCAACAGCCAACTAATCCAAGTCATACGCCTACTCCTTCTCCATCCGGTAACCCAAGCCTCGCACCGTCCGAATCAACCCGTTCTCCTCCGAATCGTCCATCTTCTTCCGTAACCGTTTCACATAAACGCTTAGGGTATTGTCATTGACAAAATCGCCACCCTCATCCCAGATGTTATTTAAAATCTGCTGACGGGTCAGGATTTGTCCCCGGTTTCGTATAAAAATCAACAGAAGCTTGTATTCCATGGCGGTGAGGATGATTTCCTCTCCGTTCCGGTACACCTTCGCTGTCTGAAGCTCCACCCGGTTTTCACCCACCGTAACCGTGCTGACAACACCGCTGTTATCGGAACCGTCTCCTTTTCCGTACCGGCGAAGCACCGCCTTCATTCTGGCAAGCAGTTCTCTAATACGGAACGGTTTTGCGATATAATCGTCCGCGCCCTGCTCCAGTGCCAGTACCGTATGTACTTCGTCGTCGCAGGCAGTCAGAAACAGCACCGGAACATCACTGGTTTTCCGGATTTCCTTACAGATTTCGTAGCCGTTTCCGTCCGGCAGCATCACGTCTAAAAGGCAGACGTGGAACTCCTCCTTTTTCCGGAGAAGTTCCATTGCATCTGCCTGAGTTGACGCTGTCAGAACACGATAGCCTTCCTGTTCCAACGATATTTTTAATCCTTCCGAAATAATGTCATCATCTTCTACGACAAAAACCGTCATTTCCGTTCACACCTTCGTTTTTTATTACCTTTATTATACACTTTCCGACCGTATATCCACAAGTATATTTTCCTTTTTTTCCATACGGTAACTAAAAAGCGTCATTCCGAATACTGCCGCTGCCGCCAGCACAATGGCAAGGGCATATACACCCCACGGGAAGCCTACGCCCACCTTGCCCCACAAGCTTAAAATCATCCGGTCCACAAAGAGAATGAGCGGGGTGGAAACCAGCACGGCAATCCCTACACTGCGGAATAAAATTCCGCCTGCTTCCATGCAAAGCATCTTGTACATCTGGCGTTCTGTCATACCCACGGAACGAAGAATCGCAAACTCTTTTCTCTTTCCGCTGATGCGACCACGGACAGAGTTGTAAAGGTTCAGCATGCAAATCACGGAAGTCAGAACCACAAAACAAATGAGTAAAATGCGAATTGCGGCATTAATGGCACTTTTCATATCTCCAATGGAAACGGATTCGTTCCGAAATACATAAAGCTCTCTTGGCTCCGTTCTACGGCTCTGTTCCAACAAATAGGTACCGAATTCCCCATCCGGTCTGCGAAGCTTTATCATACCACTCCAATGGAGCATAGGATTCCGACCTTCTCCCTCTACGGCAACTCCCATTTTCTCCGCTGTTTCCGGTCCTACAATGAGCCACAGATTTTCCGAATGAAACTCTACCACATCCTTTAACATTTCTTCATCCACAAATCCCGCCACGGTAACAGGATACTCTATACCGGTATATTCTCCTTCCTCATCCCATCTAAATAAGGTTAAGTTCTCTACCTCGCCTTTTTGCAGGTTCGTCATGTTCTGTACTTCACAAATCTTATAATTCGCCCGGACTCCATCCCCGTGACGAATCCTATAGGTAGTCAATTCACCTTCTTTCACCAATAACACCGGTGGACACTCTGCATTTAAATCATATGTATCTTCTGCATTTGCACGTTTCACAAGCTTTGCCATGGTTTCCTCGTCCACCGCAAGCATGCTCACTACGGTTTGATCACTTTCCCGGCGCAATTCCTCATATTCCGCATCCGTGATGCCGTACTCATCTAAAATCGTCCGGTACGCCGTCCAGTACTCCTGACTGTACACTTCCGTGGACATCGTGCCTACGCCCATGGAATAGCCCCATTCCACCGCACGTTCCACATCCGGCTGCTCTGCCACTCCGCTCCAAAATGTTTCGTAAATCGCGCCGTCCTCATCGTAATATCCGCTGGCTACTTCGTAGTCAAAATCAGCGCAATAAGCCATGGTGTTATTTCCTTCCAATAAAGAATCCACCATTTCGGTAATCGTCTCGGTTCCGAAGGATACCACAATCAAAATCACCATAAATACCGTTATGGCACCGATAAAGCCTCTGGTCTTTTTCTTTTCCCGCTTCACAAAATTTCCGGCAAGCATACCTTCCGCACCGAACCGTTTGATCGCAAAGCGGTTCATACGATAGGTTTTACGTTTCTGTTCCACATTGCCCCGAATACACTCAATCGGACCCACCTTACTGATTTTCCGAGCCGGAAGGAATGCGGAAATCGCCACCGTAATCACACACAACAGAATCGTAGCAATGACACCGCCCACAGAAACATCCAATCTTACCGTAGAAAGTCGTGCAATATACTCCATGCTCAACATTTGATCAATATGCGGCTTTAATGCCATCATTCCCGCCTTTACCACAAAAAGTCCTACAAAGAACCCGGTGGGAAGTGCCGGAAGAAGCAACGAATACGCTTCGTAATACACACTGCTGCGCTTCTGCTTTCCGGTAGCTCCGATCGAAGAAAGCATACCGAGATACTTACTTCTTTCATCAAAAGACATATTGAACACATTATACACCAGTACCACCGAAGCCGCCATAATCAGTACAATGAAAAACACGGACAACGCGGTCACTGCTATATTGATGGTATTATCGGAGGAATTTCCCGACAACGCCAATACACTGTTGTTGCTTTCCAGTTTTGTCCAGTCCCCTGCGATATCCTCCAACCGGTCCAGTGCGCTTCCGGCATGTCTCACATTCAACACCACCGACACATTAAAACATTCCGGTAACGCCGTTTTTTCGTCCAGAAATGTCAGTGCGGTATAGGCACCCGCCCCACTCTTTTCAAAATCCGGGCATTCCATAAAGCCCACCACAGTATAAGTAGCTGTTTCTCCCGTCGCTACTTTGGTCTCAAAAAAGGTGTCATTCTCCCCGTAATACGGAAATCCCTGAGGTGCTTCCTTTGCCTCGTTTCCTTCCAACGTAAATCGGTCAAAAGGAAATAAGGTAGTTCCTTCCGTATCATAACGCTGTATCATACGTTTAAAATAGCTTGCGGAAATCGTGTCCCCGATGGCAACCTTCCCGCCGTCCGTCAGAACGTCTTTATTCAAAATAATTTCTCCCGGCTTCTCCGGCAAACGACCTTCCGTCAATTCAATGTTCATCCAGTCGAAGTTCTTTGTGCCGTAAGCCTTTACCTGTAAATACGGGCGGTCCGGATTAGCGGACTGCGTAAAATCCGTACAACCGTAATCCGCAGAAACCGAGGTTTCCTTTACCTGCCTGATGTCTTTAATTTCCTCATATGCGCCCTTGTCCGCCTGATATACGATGGCATGCCACTTTCCGTCGTTGGCCGCCGCTATATCGCCCAAATACGCCACTCCCGTATCCTTTCCCACAAATACGCAGGTCATGAGCATGACCATAAATACGATACCCAAAAAGGTGGTGAAGGTTCTTCTTTTATTTTTCTTCATGTACTGTCTTGTCACATGATGCACAATGTTTCGCTTACTCACCGAGGCCACCCCCCAGCACACGGATTCGCTCATCCTTCGTAATCTTGCCGTCCTCGATGCAAATCATGCGGTCTGCCTGCAAGGCAATGCTCTCGTCATGGGTAATCAAAATCAAGGTCTGCTTCTGCTTGCGGTTGGACTCACGAAGCAAACGGATAATTTCTTCGCCGTTTTTACGGTCTAAGTTTCCCGTCGGCTCATCCGCCAGCAAAATCGCCGGATGATTAAACAGGGCGCGGCCGATGGACACTCTCTGCTGCTGTCCGCCGGAAAGCTCGTTCGGTAAATTATTTCTGCGGTCCGTCAGTCCCAGATACTCCACAATCCGGTCCAGACGTTCTTTGTCCATAGCTCTGCCATCCAGTAAATGGGGCAGTAAAATATTTTCATCTACATTTAATACCGGAAGCAGGTTGTAGAACTGATACACAAGACCGATTTGTCTGCGGCGGAAAATTGCCAACTTATCCTCATCCAACCCGTGCATATCGGTATCTTCCACAAATACCTTTCCGCTTGTGGGCTTATCCACGCCGCCCAAAATATGTAAAAGGGTAGACTTTCCACTGCCGGACGGGCCCACAATCGATACAAACTCACCCTTTTCCACGCTGAAAGATACATCATCCAATGCCTTGATACAGGTATTCCCTTCTCCGTATACTTTTGAAACATGTTCACATCTTAAAATTTCCATTTTCGTTTCCTCCCAAACTTGATACCTTTATCATAAGCAAGGAAAATGACACCAAAGTGAAAAAGCAAGTGACAAATTTGTCACTTGCCGCTCTCCTACTTACTGATCACCTCAAATATCGTCTGCCCGTACAACCGGATGGCGAAATCATTCGGATGGTTCACACAGTTACCGGTATAGTTAAAGTACTTCTTGCCTCGATTCTCCATTTCCTGAAACATACTATGTACCGGTGCCGCCGCCATACCCTCATGGGATGTTGCGTACTCCGTCAGTGCCTTTTCGTACACAAGCAATCCATCGTTCTGATAGGTCGGAATCTCTGTGTTGGCGGTCATGGCCGGATAGAATACAAACTCACACGCCGGATTCCGCTTCTTAAGTTCCGTAACAATCTCGTCAATATAGCCCATGAATGTCTCCACCGGGTCCCACATACAGTTCATACCGAAACCGATAAATACAAGGTCCGGTACGTCCACACGGTCAAACAACTCGTTTACATGGTCTACGCCCCACTTTGCGGTGGAACCGCCGGAGGATAAGTTGTCCTTCGTAATCTCTGCCTGCGGGTAGCTTTCCCGAAGCTTTCTCGTTACTAACTCCGCCCATACCGGCATGTACGGATAACGGTCGGACTGCACCTTCATCGGATTTAAGGAGCCCATGTCCACTGCCGGTTCATCGGCACCGCTGGCTTCCCAGCCTGCCGTAATGCTGTCGCCGAAATATACAATATGGAGCGGCTTTCCGCCCTCTAATTTTTCATAGGTCTTTGTAAGACGGGCTCCCATACGCTCCGGTACAAGGCCGGTCCAGGTTTCCCCTGCCTCATAAGTCACCAGGATCTGATACTTATATACAAACGGAAGAATCATGGTAAATTCTTTCTTTCCCTCAAGACAAAGCCAGCCTGCCCACGGTTCATCATTGTACGGTCTGATGTATTCTTCTCTTTTCAGCACCGGAATCCGACTGTCCGGAGTACGTACAATACCGCGTTCCGTTACCGTGTAATCCTTGCCCTCTTCGTACTCCACCGTACCGTCATGATTCGTCATTTTCACAATCTTCTTCGGGGTATAGAGCAGATTTCCGCCCTGTTCTTCCTTTGCTCCGTCCTCATAAAAGCATACGGATTCTTCCCAAATCAGTCCGCCCTTCCAAATCGGTGCCAGCCATTCCTGTAACCTGTTTTCTGCCATTTCCCTTCTCCTTTTCTATCATTTTCTCTATACGTTTTGTTGCCTCTCCCGGCTATCCCTTTGTCAGCCTCCGTTCCGGCAACCCACCTACACCTTGTCTATGTCTTCCTTTTCTGCAAACATCTTTATGCTTTTACCGCCCACCGTAGTTTCGTGGACTTTGCCCGCGGATTCCGCTGACATTCCGCCGCGGACGGACGAATCACATCCTCCGAGGCATCGCTGTAAATTCCTTCTTTTTTCAGCTGCTTAAAGGATTTCTTTACCAACTGGTCCTCGCCGGAATGGAAGGTCAGAATCGCCACCCGTGCCCCCGGTTTTAAAATCCCCGGCAGTTTCTCTAAAAACGCATACAGCACTTCAAACTCACTGTTTACATCAATGCGAAGTGCCTGAAATACTCTTGCACAGGACTTTTTCACAACTTCCTTGTACTCCGCAGGTGGAATCTTACTAAGTGCCTCTTCGATAGCCTCCCGAAGCTCCGTCGTAGTCTCAAACTTTGCTCCCCGTTTCAGTTTCTGAAAGACTACCTTTGCAATCTGCTCCGCATAGGGCTCGTCGGAGTTTTCCACCATCATGCCGATAAACTCTTCCTTCGTAATACTGCGCAAACGCTCGGACGCGGACTGTCCGTGTTCCGGGTCCAGTCGCAAATCAAGCGGTCCTTCTACCTTGTAGGAAAAGCCCCGTTCCGGGTTGTCAATCTGCATGGAAGATACACCCAAATCCGCCAGTACAAAATCAAACTTCCCGGCCTTCTCTGCCACCTCATCAATATTGGCAAAGTTGGTCTGGCAGATGGTTAGGATGTCTTCTCCGTATCCTTTCTCCTCTAAACGCTTCTTCGTTTTCACAATCTCTATGGGGTCCACGTCCAGAGCATACATATGACCTTGTCCCGCAAGCTTCGCCAACATGGCGCTCGTATGTCCGCCGTAGCCTAACGTGGCATCCAATCCCTGCTCCCCCGGCTGAATCTTTAACACATCCAATATTTCCTCCACCATAATAGAAATGTGCATCCCTGCCGGAGTACTTCCCTTGCGGATGACCTTTTCTATAGTATCCGCGTATTTTTCCGGATTGGCTTCCTTATATTTTTCGTGGAATGCCCTCGGGTGGGTTCCTTTATACCGGACCCGCCGCTTGTGAGGGGTATCGTTTCCTTGCACGTTGTTGTTTTCGTTCATCAAATCTGTATTCCTTTCCGCCCGGTTGCCGGTCTCCCTTGTTCTCTATTCCATTGTCATTCCGAACAAACCATCCATAACATAGATTTCTTCAATTACGCCATCTTCCACATAGTAATACAGAACAATAAGTTCATCTTCATAGCCGTGTTCTTCTATATCCACTTCCATAGTTCCGTCAAAATATACGTTATAGCTTTCACCGATTCCTTGCTCATAGGAGAAAGCATCTTCTACCACACTTACCTTATCTCCTACGCTAATCCCTTTATATGTCACTACCGAGTTGTCCCTTGTACAAAAGCTACGAATCTCGTCCTCATCCTTTGACACTATCCAATTCATACTGTCAGACATAGCCCCGCTTATATAATCATCATATATCGGACATGTCTCCTTATCAAGTTCTTTCGTACCGCCGTAATAGGACAACACTTTTCCATCCATTCGCCACTCGTGAGGCTGTAAATCCTTCTCTTTACCACCGCATGCGCATAATCCCAACACACTTATCAATACAATGACCGGAATACTTCTTTTTTTCTTCCGCAACGTTTTATACATCTTTATTTCCCCTCTCTGCTTTTTCCTGTTAAGCATCCTAACCGTCCCAGTACCTCTCCCGGATTCGTAGCCGCTGCAAACCCTTCTTTTTCCCAGTTTTCCTGATCATTTTTCACAAACCAGCCCGCCTGCAACGTCTCCATTCCGAAGGAACGAGCGGTTTCCAGTTCCAAACTCCCTCCGTCGCCTACATATAAGCAATCCTCCGGTGCCACGGCAAGCTCCGCCAGACACTTTTCAAAAATTCCCCGTTCCGGTTTCTGCATACCCACTTCACAGGAAAGCAACATCACATCAAAGAAAGGTGCCAGCACACTTGCCCGAATGGCCTCCGCTTCTTCCAAAAAGCAGTTACTGATCAGACCTACTTTATAACCCCGTTCTTTTAACTCACGAAGCAGGGACACAATCCGGTATTCCACCTTCTGCAGACTTTCCGACTTAAAGGCAAAGCGTTTTTCCACCGCCATCGGAATCCGCTCCGGATAGGCATAATGGGTACGTTCCCCAATCCAATAAAGGGACTCTTCGAAATCCATTTTTCCCTTACTGCGGGCCTCTTCCGTCTCATGCCACAGCGGATAAAACTCCTCAATATCCGCCCCCAAATCCGCGGCAACGTTCCGTCCGAAATACCGCGGTACACTGTGCAACGTTACCAGTGTTTCAAACATGTCAAAGATTACTGCTTTCATGCTTTATGCTCCCTTCTGTAGTTTGTTCCCCAACACAGCTACAGTTTGTGCACAACTACCTTTCGATGTCAACCCTCACTTCCGGTCAGACACGCCGGACTCTATCTTTTTTGAAGTTCATCCAGATTCTTGTTATAGGCCGGAATGAACTCTTCCATAAAACAATCCGCCTCCGGAAGTTCCATGGCAATAATGGACGCTTTCGTGGATTTGAACGCACTGTCAAACTCCTTATTGCCCGCCTTTTTCTCTTCCATACATTTAATCAGCGCGGAAAACTTATCCGCCGCCTTCACCAGACGCCACAGATAAGCATCCTCTTCCTGCTTAAAATACAGGCCGTGAAACTCCTCCCGCAAATCCTCCGGAAGCATGGCAATCAGGTTCTCCGCCGCCGCATCCTCAATCTTATGAAACACATCCTGTATAGTCTCGTTATAATACTTCACCGGAGTCGGCATATCGCCGGTAATAATCTCCGTGGTGTCGTGATACATCCCGATTAACGCCGCGCGACTTCCGTCCAGATGTTTCCCGAACCGCTTATTGCCGATCACACACAGCATATGGGCAATCATTGCCACCTCAAGAGAATGCTCGCATATATTTTCCGTACAGGAATTGCGCATCAACGCCCAACGGTCAATATACTTCATGCGGGACATCATGGCGCAAAAATTACTTTCGTCTTTACTCATGGTTTCTTCCTCTTTCCGTTTTATCTCAACGCTTGTTTTCCCGTTCGTTTCGAAAAACACCGTTTTCTTCCTCTTCTATTATGCAATAATCCCCGTGGGCTGTCAATCGAACACGCAGATTTTTTCACAATCGCTCTGCATTGACAGTCGTTTCAAACCGTGTTACACTGCAAACAGAAGAAAAAGCGTTTTTGCATCTTCGTACCATGCCTTCACGGCCGGCATCACTGCAACATACACATTCGGAAGGGAAAGATAACGCATCATGAAAATCACAGCCTTACTGGAAAATACAACAGAGCGGGAGGACATGCAGACCGAGCACGGACTCAGTCTGTATATCGAAACCGATCTACATAAAATTTTATTTGACATGGGACAAAGCGATTTGTTTGCAAGAAATGCGGAAGTTCTCGGAATTGACCTGTCCGCAGTAGATATGGCGGTTCTCTCCCATGGTCACTACGATCATGGCGGTGGCTTGCAAACTTTTTTGTCTCTGAATAAAAAGGCCCCGGTCTATATCAACCGGTTTGCCTTTGAGCCACATTTTAATGCAATGGACAAGTACATCGGACTGGATACGGAACTAAAGACTACTCTTGTAGAACAAAATAGATTGCATTTTACCGACGAAACCTGCTCTCTTGCACCGGGTCTGACTCTTTTTTCCTGTAACGGACGTACCCGCTCTTGCGATTTGGGAAGTTTCGGTTTGACGGTTTTGGATGGGAATAATCACGTGCCGGATGACTTTCGGCATGAACAATATCTTTTGATTGAAGAAAATAACAAAAAAGTCCTGATAAGCGGATGTTCCCACAAAGGCATTCAAAATATTATGGAATGGTTTGCTCCGGATATTTTGGTGGGCGGATTTCATTTCATGAAACTGGAGCCGGGCGACACTTTAGATGTCGCCGCCAAAGACTTAAACAAATATTCCACCCGTTACTTTACGGGTCACTGCACCGGCGAGGAACAGTTTGCCTACTTAAAGAAACGGATGGAACGGTTGGAGTATCTTTCTTGCGGAAAGACTATTGAACTATAACTTCGCACTTCGCTTCCGAATCGTCCATAATCAATTCACCTACTGCCGGCACTTTGATATAGCCGGACTTCGGATTTTTGATGCTGATAATCGGAGCGACAAGCTCTGCCTCTACCTCGGACTTTTCAAAGCTCAAATCCGCATCAATCATCTCGCAATTGATAAGCTTCAAGTTCTTGCAGTAGCAGAACGGCTGGGTGCCGGAAATCTTACAATTCTCAAAGGTAATATTCTCCGCGTACCACGCCAGATACTCACCCTCCACCACGCAATTCTTTATCACCACATTTTTCGCATGCCAAAAGGCATCCTTCGTATGTAACACACAATCCTCAATCACCGCATTCTCCACATACTGGAAGGAATACTTTCCGGTAAACTCCACGTTTTTAAAAATGAGATTGGAAGAACGCATCATAAAGTACTCGCCCGCTGCGGTGCTGTCCTCCACACGGATATTTCTCACCGACCAGCCAAACTCAGGAGACACAATATCACTCTTCTTAATCGCAATATCCGCACACTCACGCATGGCCTTCACACCGTGAAGCTTGGAATCCGTAATCGCAATCTTTTCGGAATACCAGAACGCCGCACGGCAAAGCTCCGTCAGCTCCGTATTCTTCATCGTCACCCCGGTATCATGCCAGAACGGATACCGCAAATTCCACAAACATCCGTCCACCGTTACATTCCGGCTCTCCTTAAAGGCACTCTCGCCGTCCGCCGGACCTTCAAACTTACAATTTACCACAGTCACATCGGAACTGCCGTAAAACTCGCGCTCTTTATCAAAGGTTTGATTTTCCACTCGCATCATAACTTCATCCTTTCAACACGTCGTCTGCCGGGAGCACTATTCACGCAAAAAATTCCTCTATAAAACGGTACTTCTGCACAACCATCCACACAGCAGTTCACATTTATTACAAAATATGAACAAACGTCCCATCTGGCAACTCGACGCATCTTTTTCTCTCTTGTCCTTGTTTTTCTTCTTTTTCACTTATATCATACTTTTCCCCAAAAAGCAACCCTTTTCGGGAAGCGTAGCATAAAATGAACAATTTAGACATAGCAAAATCAATATAGTCACAATCTCATCTTATCATATAGCGGGATATTTGCGGTAGTTTGAAAATCGAAACCAGATAAAGGATATCTGCATCATTTTCGTTCATTATCTGTTGGTAGTTCATTTGGTATTCTCCTTATATCTATTACACCACATCACATTCAAAAACACAATGCTCAATCTTATTTGTGCGAAGCACAACATCATTTACGGCGGAGCCGTAACATCATTGCGAAGCACCTCTTTTGCACAAAGTGCATCTTCATTCATTTATGTCCGGGATTTTCTTATGATGTCGACCTACGGTCAAATGATATTGCGTGCGATGCACGCAAACGAGATTATGTCCTACGGACATAAATGAAAAACCGAAAGAGAACTCTTTCGGTTTTTAACAGGGGCAGTAGGATTCGAACCCACGACCTGCGGTTTTGGAGACCGTTATTCTACCAGCTGAACTATACCCCTATATGCAATTTTTGACTGCCCTCCTATCTTACACTGTTTTCTCAGAAATGTCAAGTAGTTTCTGAAAAAAGAATTACCTTCGTCTGAAAGCTCTTCCCACCTCTGTTGCAAGTGTGCAATAGAGCTTTTGCGATAAAACAAGGTTAAAGACAAAATAGTTGAGGATAGATAATTTATTTTTCTTTCCCGAAGGGGCGCGTTCTTAGCGAAGTCGAAATCACCTCGTAGAAAAGACTGGGCGCGAGGTCGCTCCCGAGCGTCCTAGTCGTTCTTAGAGGAAGTTTGACGGAGCGTTGCGCTTCGAAAAATAGGTTATCTATCCTCAACTATTTCTTATAAAATTCATCCATCGCAAAAGCGACACTTCGCTGACTTTTATTTGGAAGCCAAATACTCGTTAATCTGGTTTACCAACTCGTCTGCGTCGATGCCGTGTACCATACAAGCCATCTCAAGGCTCTCTCCCTGCGCGGACGGGCAACCGATGCAATGCATTCCTGCCGCAAACAAAATCTCCACGATGCCCGGATCTACCTGAATCAACTGCGCGATAATCATTTCTTTATTTACCTGCATGTTCGTTCTCCTTTCACTTCTGCACAATTCGATACAATACGACAAAAAAGCCGAAATCGTACCAATCCTTTCTTCATGAATTCAAGTATACACAACCAATCCTTGTTCGTCAAGGGGACAACCGTTGGAAGATTTGAATAAAAAAGGTACTTGTATTATTCGAAAGTTTATATTACAATAGGGATAGATTAATAAAAGGAGGATATCACAATGGCATATAAGATTTCTGATCAGTGCATCAGCTGCGGCGCTTGTGCAGCAGAGTGCCCGGTAGGAGCAATCAGCGAGGGAGCTTCCCAGTACGAGATCGATGCAGACGCTTGCTTAGATTGCGGCGCTTGCGCAGCTACCTGCCCGACTGAGTCTATTTCTCAGTAATTCACGAGCAAATAATCAAAACGCTTCACCTTTGCGGGTGAAGCGTTTTTGTATTTTCTCTTATTAAATTCTACGTATCGTTTTATTCCAGCTCTTTCATCTTTTCCTTTACACTTTCCGAAATACTCTGTAAAGTCTCCGTTGCCGCCGAAATTTCCTGTGCCCTTGCCGAAAGTTCAAGAACCTGTTCGTTTGCACCCTTGATTGATGCCTGCAGTTGTTCCGCGCGCTGGGATATCTCATTGATTGCTCCGGATATCTGCAGTTTATTTTCCGTACTGCTCTTTGTAGCCACGGCACTGGATTCCGACAGTACTTTGATTTCCGAAGCAACTACGGAAAAGCCTTTTCCTGCTTCTCCTGCTCTTGCCGCCTCTACAGATGCATTTAACGCTAAAAGATTGGTCTTTCTCGTTATAGCGGTGATGTTTTGATTATCCTGTTCCAGGCGCTCCAACATGCCTTCGATTTCACGAAGAGACTCTTTCAGTTCATCACAGAAATTAGAGATTGTCACCATGGTAGCCTGAATCACTTCACTCTCGCCCGCAGTCTGCTGATTTCCTGCCGCAACTTCGTTTACTGAAAGCTCCAGCTGTTCAAAATCCTGTTCGATAAACTTTGCGATCTGCTCATTCTTCTCAATTGCAGCCTCCCGCATCTGTTCCAGTTTCTGCTTGTCCTCCAGAATCTTGCTCTTCTCATACTGTACACAGTTGGACTTGTGATTGCACTTATTGTAAATTGCTTTTACCATTTCCTCACAGGTATTATATCCGCAGGAAGCACAATCCACACGACGGGACTCCGGTGTATACTTGTGAAGGGAACAAAAGATTTCTTCTTTCTCCTGTTCATTTGGACAAAGAATCTTTACATCCGCGGAATGATTGGAATATTTCCGCATAAAGTCCTTCACATCCAGTTTCGCAAATGCGGAATTCAATTCTGCCAAACGTTCTTCCTTTGTGGATACATTCCCTAACTTCTTCTCTTTCTTTCCTGTGGTTTTCTTATTATAGAAATCCCGCACTCTCGCACGAATCCGTGCCATCTCGTAGAACGCATCTTCGCTTGCTAACTTTGATTCTTCCACTGCGGTACCGTACAAACATCCTTCCCCACAGTTTAATGCATCTACTAAAAACGGAAGCTCTTTTCCATCCTGTACCCGCTTACTGTATTCATCCAAATAGCGGTATACCCGTTTCTCACCTTCAATCTGACGGATTACCACATCTTCGCCGCAGAACCAAAATACATTTTCTTTCAATCCGCCCGGCGTCGGATAAACCGCACCCAAACCGTATTCGATTTCGTCGTTCTGCCATTCCTTCAACATGTTGTGCTCACGCACATAGTTCATCAAATTGTCAAAGGTAACATTGTACGTTACATAGCCTTTGGTATTCGGATCGTCGATTTCTAACTTTTTTGCAATACACGGACTGATAAACGCCAAATCATCGGTAAGATTCTCATATTTCTTTAAGTAAATGGCGGTACACATCATCGGACTGTGTACCGGAACCAGCTTCGGAAGTAACTCCGGTACATATTTTTCAATATAGTTTACCACAGCCGGACACGGTTGGGAAATGGCACCTTCCAAAGGATTGGTGGTCAAATACTTAATATATGCCCAAGTCGTTATATCCGCACCGTAGCTGACGCTTACCATACGATTGACGCCCGCATTCTTTAAGCCGCCCAATACACTTCCGTATTCTTTCGGATAATTCGCAAGAAAAGCCGGCGCAAGGATAATGGAAATCTTTTTCCCTGCTTTCAAATCCGCAAAAAAACGTTCCGTATCGTCATCATAAGTTCTTGCATGATGGTCACAGGCATCAAAACAGGAACCGCAATTAATACAAGCATCCCGGTTTACTTCGATTCTCGGTCCGTTTTCCGTCATCACGGTAACATTTGCATTTAGAACCGGGCAAACAGAAATACAGCGATTGCACCCCACACACATATCATTTGTACGTACTAACGATGGTAACAACGCCATAAAAAATCCCCTTTCTTTCGTGTGCAAACAATTTCGAATTCATAATGAGTATATATGCGTACATTATATCATAGAGTTTAACCCCATCGCAACAATTTTCTGTCACTTTCACAAAAAGCCCCAAACGGGGCTTTTGCTACATTTCTTATTCTAACGTCGCTACCGCCGCTCTTTCGTAAATCTCGGTCACCGCAGCCTTATCAAGCTCTACATAACCGCCACGGATACCGTCGCCGATACCGAACAATTCCACGAGACGCGGAATATCCTCTTTCTTTGCTCCAAGCTGTTCGAAGTTAATCGGCATACCGATGGATGCAAGGAAACGGCGGAATGCCTTGACACCTTCAAGGGCAGTTTCCTTCGGATTTGCGAAATTCATCTGGCAGCCGAATACACGCACCGCCATCTGCGCCATACGCATCGGGTCATGGTGGTCTGCCACATAGGTCATCCAAGCCGGCATAATTACCGCCAGACCTGCACCGTGTGCACAGTCATACAATGCAGAAAGCTGATGCTCAATGCCGTGGCTGTTCCAATCCTGTGCTCTGCCCACACCAACGATATTGTTGTGCGCCACCATGCCGGCCCACATAATATTGGCACGAGCTTCGTAGTTATGCGGGTCCGCAATGACACGCGGAGTTTCCTTTACCATGGTAAGAAGCACTGCCTCACATAAACGGTCGGTCACTTCAACCTCCGGGGTATTGGAGAAATAACGTTCAAATACATGCGCCATAATATCCGTTGCACCGCATGCGGACTGATATGCCGGCAAAGTCTCGGTCAAAGCCGGATTGAGCACAGAGAACTTCGGACGGAGGCAATCACCGCTGGCACCGCACTTCTGCAACGTAGACTCCTTTGTGATAACCGTATCCGGAGAACCTTCGCTGCCCGCTGCCGCAATGGTCAGAACCGTACCGACCGGAAGCGCGGTCTGCGGACGACTGCCGGAATAGAAATCCCAGAAATCTCCTTCGTACGGAACACCCATAGCAATTGCTTTCGCAGAGTCAATGGAACTACCGCCGCCTACCGCAACTATAAAATCAACACCTTCCTTACGACAAAGATCGATGCCTTCATATACCAAACCGTCTCTCGGATTCGGCTGTACGCCGCCAAGCTCCACATAAGGAATCTTTTCCTCATCAAGGGCAGCTTTTACTCTGTCCAAAAGTCCGGAACGAACTACGGAACCGCCGCCGTAATGAAGCAATACCTTGCTTCCGCCGAAACGCTTTACTAATCTGCCGGTCTCTGCTTCCTGACCCTTTCCGAACGCAAAATAGGTCGGGCTGTAAAAAGTGAAATTATTCATATGATTCCCTCCTTGTTTTCTTCCTTTCACTATATCACAATTCGTCCTTATTTGCAATGTTTTTCTGCACAGGCATGTGATTTAAAGCCAAAAAGTGACTCTTTTTTCAAAAGAGTCACTTTTGCTAATTTCTTTATATTACATGCATTTTCTTATGAGAATACCAAATCTCTGTCTATGCATTTATACACTGTTTCTATCCTAATCTCCTGCAGTTTCTTTTCCCGGTTACTTCTTTTCCGTAAGATACCTCTTCACATACTGTCCGGTATAGGACGACGGATGTTTCGCAACTTCCTCCGGCGTGCCTTGTGCTACAACGGTTCCGCCCTTGTCGCCACCCTCCGGACCGATATCAATGAGGTAGTCCGCCGTCTTTATCACATCCAGATTGTGTTCGATGACAAGCACCGTATTACCGCCCTCGGTAAGACGTTGCAAAATCTCAATGAGCTTGTGTACATCCGCAAAATGCAGACCCGTAGTCGGCTCATCCAGAATGTAGATGGTCTTACCGGTACTGCGACGGGAAAGCTCCGTTGCCAGCTTAATCCGCTGTGCCTCACCACCGGATAACAAAGTGGACGGATGCCCCAGCTTCAGATACGAAAGTCCGACATCATTTAAGGTCTCGATTTTCTTGCGGATAGACGGTACATTCTCAAAAAACTTTACCGCTTCCTCCACACGCATTTCCAGCACATCGTAAATCGTTTTGCCCTTATATTTCACTTCCAAGGTCTCCCGGTTATACCGTTTCCCGCCGCACACTTCACACGGCACAAAAATATCCGGCAGGAAGTTCATTTCAATCTTTAAAATACCGTCGCCGCTACAAGCTTCACAACGACCGCCCTTCACGTTGAAGCTAAAACGGCCCTTGCTGTATCCTCGTACTTTTGCATCCGGGGTGCTTGCAAACAGGTCACGAATCTGATCAAACACACCGGTATAGGTGGCCGGATTGGAACGCGGGGTACGTCCGATTGGGGACTGGTCGATATTGATGACCTTGTCAAGCTGTTCAATCCCTTCGATTCCGTCGTGATCTCCCGCTAAAATCCGGGCACGATTCAGACTCTTCGCCAAATGTTTATATAAAATCTCATTCACAAGGGAACTCTTACCGGAACCGGACACACCGGTCACACAGGTAAATACCCCAAGTGGAATATCTACATCGATGTTTTTTAAGTTATTCTCCCTTGCACCTTTCACCTTCAAAAAGCCTGTCGGTTTTCTGCGGGTCTTCGGAAGCGGGATCTGCATTTTTCCGGACAAATAGGCTCCCGTAATCGACGCCGGATTCTTCATAATCTCCTCGGCGGTTCCCTCTGCAACAACCTCTCCGCCATGGTCTCCCGCCCCCGGGCCGATATCGATAATGTGGTCCGCCGCATACATGGTATCCTCGTCATGCTCTACCACAATCAAGGTATTTCCCAAGTCCTTCAAATGTTTCAAAGTCTTAAGAAGCTTGTCATTATCTCTTTGATGCAAACCGATACTCGGCTCGTCCAAAATATAAGCAACCCCCACCAAACCGGAACCGATCTGGGTTGCCAGACGGATACGCTGCGCCTCGCCGCCGGACAAAGACGCAGTGGCTCTTGCCAAGGTCAGGTAATCCAATCCCACATCCATCAGGAATCCTACGCGGGCACGAATCTCCTTTAATACCAGTTCACCGATCTGCTGTTGACGCTCCGTAAGCTCCAGTTCCTGCATGAAGGTATACAAATCCCGCACGGAACATTCGGTAACTTCCGCAATATTCCAACCGCCTACCGTCACCGCCAGAGACTCTTTTTTCAAACGCTTTCCCTTACACATTTTACACGGCGTGGTCCGCATAAAGGTTTCGTACTCCTGCTTCGTCGAATCCGAAGCAGTCTCCCGGTATCTGCGTTCCACATTCTTAATCAATCCCTCAAAAGCAACATCATACACGCCCTGTCCCCGTTGGCTTTGATAATGTACCTTCACCACACGACCGCCGGTACCGTAATAAATCATATCCTGAATGTCTTTCGGAAGCTTTTCAAAAGGAGTCTTTAAGTCAAACTTATACTCCTTTGCCAGTGCAGCGAGCGTACTTCCGGTGTAACTGGACGGGTCCGTGGCCGACTGCCAGCCAAGCACCGCAATGGCTCCTTCGGCAATGCTCATGGACTTATCCGGAATCAATAAATCCTCATCAAACTCCATCTTTACACCGATACCGTGACACTCCGGGCAGGCACCGAAGGGATTGTTAAAGGAAAACACACGCGGTTCGATTTCGTCGATGCTGACACCGCAATCCGGGCAGGAAAAACTTTCGGAAAATCGAATCGGTTCTCCGTCAATCACATCCACAATCAACAGTCCTTCGCTCAAACGAAGTACGCTGTCGATGGAATCCCGTAACCGTTGTTCGATGCCTTCCTTTATCACCAGACGGTCCACAACAATCTCAATGTTATGCTTAATATTCTTCTCAAGCTTAATCTCTTCGGAAAGCTCGTATTGCTGTCCGTCCACAATCACACGAACATAACCGCTGCGCTTTGCCTGTTCAAAAACCTTTGCGTGTTCACCCTTACGGCCGCGCACCACCGGTGCCAGAAGCTGAATCTTCGTCCGTTCCGGTAACTGCATAATCTCATCCGACATCTCATCTACGGTCTGCTTCTTAATTACCTTCCCGCATTCCGGACAATGAGGAATCCCGATACGGGCATAGAGCAAACGAAAATAGTCATAAATCTCCGTCACCGTACCTACCGTAGAACGGGGATTGCGGTTGGTGGACTTCTGGTCAATGGAAATAGCCGGAGAAAGACCTTCGATGCTCTCCACATTCGGCTTCTCCATCTGTCCTAAAAATTGTCTTGCATAGGAAGAGATAGACTCCATATACCGACGCTGTCCCTCTGCGTAAATGGTATCAAAGGCAAGAGATGACTTACCGGAACCGGACAACCCGGTTAACACCACAAACTCATCCCGCGGGATATCCACGTTAATTCCTTTTAAGTTATTCTCCTTCGCACCCCGTATTTTGATAAACTTCTTTTCTGACATATTCTGCCTCGCTTTTACTGTTCTCTTATCTATTATGTGCCGTTTTCCGGTGCGCATCCGCTCACTGTACTTCTTCCTGTGTTGCTCTGCTCCGGCGTTTGCTGCTTTTCTCAGTTACTCCAACATCTTTTTCTTCAGTTCAAACAACTGGTCACGCACCTTTGCCGCCAACTCGAAGTTCAACTCCGCAGCTGCCGTGTTCATTTGCTTCTGCAACTTCTTCTCCAGTGCCTGCAGTTCCTTCTTGGACATGGATTCCATATCCTTTTCGATGCCCTGGGTAATCTCCTCGGCTTTCTTCGAAATGGTAATCAGCTCACGAACTGCCTTCTTAATGGTCTGTGGCGTGATACCGTGCTCTTCATTATATGCCTGCTGGATGCCGCGACGACGGTTCGTCTCGGAAATCGCTTTTTTCATGGAATCCGTCATTACATCCGCATACATAATCACGCGACCTTCCGCATTACGGGCCGCACGGCCGATGGTCTGAATGAGGGACGTTTCGGAACGAAGGAAACCCTCCTTGTCCGCGTCCAGAATCGCCACCAGACTCACTTCCGGAATATCCAAACCTTCTCGCAAAAGGTTAATGCCAACCAATACATCAAACACATCCATACGCATATCGCGGATAATCTCGGAACGTTCCAGGGTATCAATATCGGAGTGTAAATACTTTACCCGGATGCCCACCTCCCGGAGGTAATCCGTCAAATCCTCCGCCATGCGTTTGGTCAGGGTAGTAATCAGCACCTTACTCTTTTTATCCAATTCCTTACGAATCTCACCCAGCAAATCATCAATCTGTCCCGCAGTCGGTCGTACCGATACCTCCGGGTCCAAAAGCCCCGTCGGGCGGATCACCTGTTCCGTCCGGAGAAGCTCATGGGTCTCCTCGTACTCCGACGGCGTCGCAGACACAAACATCATCTGGTTAATCTTACTTTCAAACTCCCCGAAATTAAGCGGCCGGTTGTCTAACGCCGACGGCAGGCGGAATCCATAGTCTACAAGTGTAGTCTTTCTCGAACGGTCGCCTGCATGCATGCCCCGGATCTGTGGAATCGTAATATGGGACTCGTCCACAATAATCAAAAAGTCATCCGGAAAATAATCCATCAACGTGTGGGGTGTCGCACCCGCCGGAAGTCCCGCCAGGTGTCTGGAATAGTTCTCGATACCGGAACAAAAGCCCAGTTCCCGCATCATTTCCACATCAAAGGCGGTACGCTCCCCGATACGCTGTGCTTCGATAAACTTCTCTTCGCTCTTAAAAAACTGCACCCGGTCAATCATTTCCGCTTCGATATCAAGCAGTGCCCGGTTCATCTGTTCCTGCTCCACCACGTAGTGAGACGCCGGGAAAATCACCGTATGCTCCAGAGAGCACTTAATCTCGCCGGTCAGCACATCTATCTCCGTAATCCGGTCTACCTCATCCCCGAAAAACTCTACACGAATCGCCGTATCCGCGGAAGAAACCGGAAAAATCTCCACCACATCACCACGCACACGGAACGTACCTCGCTTAAAGTCCATGTCGTTTCTGGTATACTGAATATCAATCAAACGTCGCAACACATCGTCCCGGTCCTTTTGCATCCCCGGACGAAGATTCACCGTCATGTTCTGGTAGTCAATGGGGCTGCCGAGACCGTAAATACAGGACACACTGGCCACAATCACCACATCCCTACGCTCGGAAAGCGCAGCCGTCGCCGAATGTCGCAGCTTATCAATCTCGTCATTGATCGCGGAATCCTTCTCAATATAGGTATCCGTAGACGGCACATAAGCCTCCGGCTGGAAATAGTCGTAATAGGACACAAAATACTCCACCGCATTCTCCGGGAAGAACTCCTTAAACTCTCCGTAAAGCTGGGCCGCCAGGGTCTTATTGTGCGCTATTACCAAAGTCGGCCGATTTAATTTTTCAATGACATTCGCCATGGTAAACGTCTTACCGGAACCGGTGACACCTAAGAGCGTCTGGAACTGATTGCCTTCTTCAAATCCCTTCACCAAGTCGGCAATGGCCTGAGGCTGGTCGCCGGTCGGGGCGTAGTCGGAATGTAAAATAAATTTATCCATAAAAACCTCTTTCTCCTCAGTTATTCGAAAAATTCGAATAACCGAACCGGGAGCTCAAATTCTATTATATATACTCAAATATTCCCTGTACGGCATCCGCAATATTCATCCGATCACTTAACAGGATGTTGTCAACCATCTTATATCCTCGTATCTTCAAATCCAGCAGTGCCAATTTCTCACACTGCACATATCCTTTCACCACATCAGTCTGCACAAATATGTGAAGAGGTCCCTCTGCGGATTGTTCCACAATAGGACACCCTATAACCTGCCCCGATGTATTAAAAAAATCTTTACTCACAACAAGCACCGGATGTTTGATGTACTCTACTTTTATAATGTCTCCCTGACGCAATCCACTCTGCATCACCATACCTCTCTTCCTACAGGTGTGCCCCAGTCATACTCTCCGTCTAAATTTAATCCTCCGCCATACTCCGCCGCACGTTCCTCTAACGTTTTATGACGAAAAGGTTTCGCAAGCGTAATCACTCCATTGGAAGCAGTGACTTCCAACATCTCATTCAACGCAATTCCCGCACTCTGCAAAATTTCTTTCGGTATGCGTATCCCCTGACTGTTTCCCCATTCCTTTACTTGCGCCTGCATAACGAACACCTCTCTTTCTTACTTATTGTATATACATAGTATATACTTGTTTAGTATCAAAAACAAGACCTACTCTATAGTAAAATACACATAACATATGCCGTTTATCGAACATACATTCCCCTTTATCAATACTATATCACATATTTTTTAAAATGTACAGCATAAAATAAGCTAAAAAATAAAACCGCCGCAGTTTTTCCTCCACAGCAGTTTTCCCACTATTATTATACCACTTTTCACAGTAAATTACAATTCTTGTAATCCCAATCGCCAAATTCTATAATTATCACAGATACATAAAGCATTTTCAAATACATCCCCGCTATAAAACACGACAAGGAGTCCTTTCTCATGTTCTATCACGCAAGTAATACCGCCGACATCAAAACCCTGATTCCCTTCTCCTCCGGTCACGGAACACCGCTGGTCTACTTTTCTACCAAAAAAGAAAATACGTTGGTTTATCTGAGTAATCCCGTGGAAAAATATTGCAAAGAAATCGGCCTCGAATCCTCCGACCGGTACTACCGTTTTATGAGTTATCGTTTTACCGAAGATAATATTTTGGAGGTTCTGGAATACTGGCCCAATGCACTGGAAGGAACCTATGCAGGGGTCTCCGGATATATCTATGCCACGTCGCAGCTTCCGAACGCCAAACCCATGGACATTCCGTATGTAACCGCCAGCGAAGCACCGGTAACCGTCGAATCCGCCGAATATATACCGGATACTTACCTTGCCTTAAAGCAGGCCGAAAAAGAGGGGAAACTAAGAATCGTAAGATACCACGAAAACAGTACCGACCGTCTGGATAAAATAAAAAAGCTTGTATGCCGGGAATATGAAAAGGCACAAACTATTCCCACATACAAAGCTTTCTTAGAAGCCAAATTCAACCGTTTCATACAGCCGTAATTGAACCCGGAACCGACTACAACCAAATCGCCTCATTTATCGTACTCTGCACCTGCACATTTTCCACGCAGACCAGCTTTACCAAAAGCCAGGCCCGCTCCTCCTCCGTAAGCTCCCGGAGTTTTTCTGCCTCCTTGGAAGTTACCAGACGCTCCGAGATGCTTTCGATGGCATCCATTTTACTTTGCGCCATAATGGCAAGGTTCTCCCAATTTCTCCGTTTTTCCTCCATGGCCTTATACAACGCTTCTTTGGAGCTTTCACCCACCATAACATCCTTGATTTCATCCAGAGAAAAGCCCAAAGCCTTCAGCTCCAGCAACGCCGCCATTTGATGCAACTGGTCCGGCGTATAATAACGATACCCCGACTCCGGGTCAATGTAAGCCGGCGTAATAATCCCTTTCTTTTCGTAGATGCGTACCGCCTTTACGGAAATCTGAAAGAAATCCGCCACCTCACCGATTTTCAACAACACTGCTTCCCCATCTTCTATCTGCTTCTCTTCATGTATCTCTTCATTCTTCCGTAACATAAATTTCCTCCATACGTTTCAACCCCACGCTGTTTTTCTTTACCTCCGCAAAGGAATTCAGCCACATCATGCTTCCCATTAACATTCCGCCCCGGTACTGAAAAGCCTCGGTCAAAGTTCCGAAATCCAGCTTTCCTGTACTTATCATCTCACATCCGAAGCAAAATAGCAATAGATATCCTCCCCTGCTTAAAAGCATTTGAAAAAGCTCGCCCAAGGTTTTCCGCACATTACTGCGTAACCGGGCTTTCACCACCGAAAGACTGCTTTCACGATACCGCCCCAATATAAGTTCCTCCGCCTCGTACAGCCGTATGGTATCCCCGCACTCCACCGTAGCTTCCAGATAAACCGTTGCTTGCTCCATGGTTTCCTGGGCTTCCTTTGCCAACCGTTCCATAGGCCGGACCACAAGCCCCTGTCGCAGGCATACGTGGGGTATCAGCACCGCCAATTCCAACGCCAAAAGTAAAATGCTAATCCTTCCGAACAGCACTGCCGTCACCCCCACACGAACCGTGGCAAACACCAGATGCGGCAGATTCAGTGCTCCCGTCAAAAGATTTAACGTCATGGTAACATCACTGTTCAGACGTGTCAGCCATGCTCCGGAGGATTTTTCCTCGATTCGTTCCACGGGCAGCTTCAACAGGGAATCAAACAAAAGCCGCTTCAGCTTACCAACAAGCTTGGCAGTAAACACCCCAAACCGTCCCCAAAGGGTTCCGTTATACAGAAACAGACACAGATTTGCCAAACCGAACATCGCACATGTCAGCCATAAACCGGTCTCATCTCTTGCTTCAATGCTTTGAAAGACATTTCGTAAAAAGAGGGCATTGATAATACAAAGCACCGTATCTACCGGAGTACGCAGCACCAGCAAAAAACAATAGATCCCCCCTCCGCCCAATCGTTTAAATACCTGACACAGACTCTTTCTCAAACAGCTTCCCCTCCTTTAATACCAGTATTCTGTCGTAATTCCCTATGGTTTCTTCCCGGTGGGTTACATGAATCACCGTCTTTCCCTCCGTCAGGCATTCCATGGCCCGCAAAAGTGCGTCCGCCGTTTCTCCGTCAAGCGCAGAAGTAGGTTCATCCAACAACACCACCGGCGCATCCTTGGCGATTGCTCTTGCAATGGCAATCCGTTGCGCCTGCCCGCCGGAAATGTTACCGCCCCGTTCACCCACAAGGCTGTCAAGCCCGTCCGGAAGTCCCTTCACCCACTCTTCCAGTTGGGCGGCACGCACCGCTTCCCATATTTTCTCCTCCGCAATGGGATGCCCGCAGGTGATATTCTCCCGGATGGACAACGGAAACAGCCCCGGGGTCTGCATCACCATGGCCACCTTTTTCCGTATCCCTTCCGTAGTACCTTCTCCCGCCACGGTAGCACTCCCCTCTTTTACCGTATACAATCCGGAAAGAAGCTTTAACAGCGTACTCTTTCCGCTGCCGCTGCCACCCAGAATACCGATATGCTCTTTTTCACGCACCTCCAATGATATCCTGTCCAAAATCTTTTTCTCGCCGTACCAAAAACTAACATCCCGTAACCGTATACTCATGCGTCAGCCCCCCTTTCCTCTCTATACTCTTCTGTCTCCATGCTTTCCCATACCCGTTCCAGGCAACCGCAAAATCTCCGGAAATTAGCCAGATGTACCGAAATATTTATCATCACTCCCGACACATTGCCCGACAAATTGATAAATACATATAAGGTCCCCATGGTCAACGCTCCCTGCAAAATCATCCTGCCTCCCACCAGCATCAAAAGCACCAACGGAATACAGGACAGCATTCCCGAAACTGACATAAGCTTTGCTTTCGTTTTCTCCTGTTTCACCACCGCATTTTTCCATCCGTCAATCCGTGCCCCATAGTCCTTTCTTAACATGGCATCCGCCTCATAAATCCGTATCACGGGAAACAGGGACAAAAGCGTTCCCGCCACTCCGTTCAAC
Source organism: Lachnospiraceae bacterium (assembly GCA_017503735.1). Lineage (GTDB taxonomy): Bacteria > Bacillota > Clostridia > Lachnospirales > Lachnospiraceae > SIG307. The sequence continues at coordinate 176,480 of JAFVSN010000031.1, read as the reverse complement.
TTCTTTTGCGCCTCCTGCTCTCTCTTGGTATAACGGTAAATTACCTTGCCGGAAAGAGTGGTATACACCGCCATTCCCGCCACCGGAATCAGATACAACAGCGTCAGCCGTACATTCTGCGTCATAAGAAAAAGCAAGTTAAACACGAAGCTTGTGACCGTGGAGCATAAAACAAACAGATTGTCCGTTATATAACGATTCATCTCCTCCATCTCGTTTTGCTGTAGTGAAATCAGTTCCGCTGCGCTTTCTTTGGCTATGGATGCGTACTCTCTTGTCATTGTGGCCTTTGCCAATCTCATACGCAAATCGTGTACCCCGTACTCCCCCGCATAAGCAGAAAAAAATTGCATTCCCCCTTGAAGCAACGCCGCAAGCAGTAAAAAGCCGACACTCCACGCGACACATTCCCTGTCCAAACCGTGCCCTGCCTGCACGCCGTCAATCAATACCGCCAGATTCTTATTCCACAGCAATGTGGTAACAACCGAACCCACGCAACAAAGCAAGGTCAACAGCAAAACTCCTTTCCGCTTTTCAAACAATCGAAGCACCAACCTCATTTCCCCATCTCCTTCTCTCAGAGCATCTTTTCCTTTCTTTGTCTTCATCTTAAACTATGTCCTCGGGACAGAGTCAAGAGGGGTTTCTATCGTTTTTACATTGCACTTTTCCCCAGCTTCGTGTAAGATAGACTTGTTGAACTTCCCGCAATGCATTTTATTCCGGGAAGCATCCACTTAAAAGGAAGGAACTACTACTATGAAAAAGACATTTTTATTTTTACTGCTTGCCGCTACGTTGTCCCTGGCCGGCTGTTCCGGAAAAACCGATAACCCTGCGGACACTTCTGCGCAGTATACACCGGCACCCACCGATACAACCGAAGAGTCCGACAAGGCTCCGACGGATGTTCCTGCCACTCCGACCACAAAACCGACGGCAGTGCCGAAGCCGACTGCAACACCAAAACCGACCACAACGCCGACGCCGAAGCCGACGGATATTCCGGTTCCGGTAACTCCTCTTGCTACTTTTGACAGAGAGCGTACCTATCCGGACAACACTACCCAGACAAAAACCGGATATTACTTATACAACAATCCGGCACCGCAGGGCACTGTGATTGACTTTACCTATACCACAAAGAATCACTTAAAAGAAGACGGCAAGGAATACGAAAAATCCGCTTTGGTTTATCTGCCGCCTTGTTATGACGAAAACGATACCGAAACAAAATACAATGTGCTGTATCTGATGCACGGCGGCGGCGACTCCCCGAAGTGGTTTTTAGCCGGCGCAGGTTCCAAAAGTAACATCACCCGTATGATCGACAGCATGATTACCAACGAGGAAATCGAACCGATGATTGTTTGCGCGGTATCTTACTATACCGAATACAGCAATGACGCCACCCAAAACTGCCTCAATTTCCATTATGAATTGATGAACGATGTAATTCCGGCACTGGAGACCACCTTCCCTACCTATGCAAAGGAGATTACGCCGGAAGGTCTTGCGGCATCCAGAACCCATCGTGCTTTCGGCGGTTTCTCCATGGGTGCGGTAACCACCTGGTCCGTATTCGAACATTGTTTGAATGAATTTGCTTACTTTATGCCGATGAGCGGAGATTGCTGGGCATTGGGAATGACCGCCGGTAGCAGCCGGGCTTTACAGACCGCACAACACCTTGCGGATAAGGTGAAAGAACACGGAAAAACCGCAGAAGACTTTTTCATTTATGCCGGATGCGGTCTCGCGGACATTGCCAATCCAAACCTGACACCGCAGATTAATCAGATGAACACCCTGACCGATACCTTCCTGTACTGCAAAAACTTTGCAAACGGAAATCTGTACCACTGTATTGTTCCGGGCGGACACGACATCAACACGGTTGATAAAATTTTGTACAACGGCATTCCGAAATTGTTCCATTAAAGAAAACAAAGAGCGTTTATCCCATGCCTTACGGCAGCGATAAACGCCCTTTTCATTTTCATACTCTTATCAAACAGCCTTATTTCTTTTGCATTGCCGACTTATGTATCTCCTCCGTAGCAAAGGAAATCTTCGTAATAGCATCCCGCTTCGTCAAATAACACCAGAAGCTGTCATCTGGGATGGAAATATCCACACAGTCCCCTCTCCCCAAATAATCGTACTCGATGTGCATGCTCTCCAGACTCTTTGCACTGCGTCGAAGCACATAAGGTTCTCCGTAATAATTGCACTCCACTCTGGTTTCTTCCGGAGTCTGAATCAGTTTTCCCATGCCCTGCTTGTAAAACTTCCAGGCGTTCGGCAGCGTCTCAATCCGCACCTCATCCTCAAAATAATAGGTACCGTTCTCGATTTCTTCTCTTACACAGGCACGTTCCCAATTGCTCCAATCCGGAATATGCGGAAACTCCGTCTCTCCCTCCAACGCGTGAAGTTGCCCGTACTCATCCATTTCCCAGGTCTTTTTACAACAGTTGCACCAAAGCTTTGTCCCTGCGGAATCGGTCTGATGCTCCGTCTTACAGGCCGGGCACTTATAAAGAAGTGCATGAAGTCCGTCTGCCCGCCCCGGATGATCGATTACGATTTTATTATCCCGTTGCCATGCATAATCATCATAACGGAACTTCTCTGCAATCCGTCCATTGATTTCCTCCACGGACAAGGACTTGGTTTCCTCAGCGGAAATAATCGGCTTCATCTCCGCTTCCACAAAGGTTTTCTTGTTCTTCTTATTCCACTGGGGACAAGTTACAAAATTCCCGTGAATCTTAAGAATCACCACCGGCACCCCGAGAAGCCGCACCATCTTCCCGAGAGAATCCGGCAAATAAGAGGTACATCCGTCCAAAGAATACCTTGCCTCCGGAAACAACACGAAAATATTCTTTAACTTATCCACACAATATTTCATATTCTTTACAAGATGCAAATCCGTCACAAACTTCCGGGTACCCAACACCCCCAGAGAACGCATAAGGGGCTCCGTATACGTCTTAAACCCCTCTAACGTCATGACATTATTTACTTTATACGGGTGAGTCCCCTTTAACATCAAATTAAAATCCACCATGGAAGAATGCGTCACCAAAAGCAAATACGGTTTCCCCTCCAGCTCCTCCATCCCCACTTTCGTCAGCTTTGCCTTCCGCTTCCGCAAATCCGGGAAACTGATAATCCCCTTCGCCAAACCCATAATAAACGTCGGTGAAATCGGCTTCTTCTCGAAATTAAAACGCTTGATCTTATCCTTCTTCATTTGCAAGCCCCCTTAGTCATATAACCCGTTACAATAAATTAACCCTCATTCTCATTATACAATAAAATAACAGCAAAAGAAACCTTGCAGCAGAAATTAGTTTTGTCAAATATGCGCGCTCATCCGGACTATCAAAAAGGGAAGAAATTTCTTGCAAACACGTCTGTGCAGAAATTGCCCTTTTTTCAGTTTTGAAAAAATCGGAGGGAGAATAAATCAATTCGTTTTTGCTTTTCCCGAAGGGTCGCGCTTTTAGCGCAGTCAATATCACCTCTTAGAAAAGACTGGGCGCGAGGCCACACCCGAGCGTCCTAGTCGTTCTTAGAGGAAGATTGACGGAGCGTTGCGACTTGCAAAAACAAATTGATTTATTCTCCCTCCGATGTTAACATCCCCCCAAAAAAGGGGGCAATTTCTGCCCCCCACGTTTAGAAAAGTACTTTTGCTGCTGCCTCCCGGCTGACAAACGGTCCCGGAATCGGTTCCACCGGACGATGCTCGCCCAAATAGTCGGTATCAAAGGTAATTGCCGTACCGTCCGGATCTTCAAAACGCTGCTCCGGCTCAAAAGCACAGCCTAAAACGTCACTGGTTACCATACCGGCACGGAACTCCCCGAGGAAGTCGTATACATTGGTCTTTAGGGTATACACACCATCCTTTTCGCAAAGCTCCACGAATACCTTGTTGGTGTCATCCATGAGGAAGTTTTCCTCATGCTCCCAAGCCTTTGCTCCGTTAAAGAAAGCATTTCCCTTGGACCAAACCGGAAGGTGGTCAAAGTGCCACTGTGCCAGTTTGCCCATATTTGCCGGCTTATCAAACTCAAAGTGGGACAACCACTCCTCATAAGTCGGATAACCGTTCCAAATTTCCGTACCTACCACATCATTTTCCCGCATACGGAAGCCCATGTCTTCCTTTTCTTCCTGCACCTCTACCGGCCAGTTCTGCACGAAAATGTTGTTGTAGAACCGGTTGTCGCCGTGAAGGATGGTCATAAAACCAGCCACCTCGGTACGGTGTCTGATGTGATACGGGGTGTAACGCGGCTGATTCTTACCGTTTACCGTGTTATCCGTACCGCCGCCTACCGACGTAAATGCACCGAGAATCAGGTTATGTACCAATGCCACACCTTCCGTCGCCACCCGGACGGAAGCCTTGGACAGCATAATGTTATTATCGATTAAGGTTGGACCGTGGCTTACCTCCACAAAAATATCCTGACACATCATGGCACCCTCTGCGCGGGTTGCACCCTCCGGCATGTAATTGTCATGAAGGAGGTTTTGGGAAATACGGGTTCCCTGTGCCTGCCAGTCACACCAGATACCCATGGTGGAATGATGGATGTGGTTCCGGCGCATTACCACGTCGATTGCCGCATGAAGCTTAATACCGGAAATCTCCGCACCGCCCAACTGCTGCATATTGTTGATGTGGTGGATATGATTGTCCTCAATCAGACTGAACACGCAACCCATACGGCCTACGATACCGGTCTGCTCACAGCGATAAATATGACAGCGTCTTACGATATGACCGCCGATATTCTCCTTTAGCCAACCGTGATACTGACCGCGACAAACCGCGTCACGCTCCATCTGGGTCGGACTCTTTACATATTTATTGGTAAAATAGTGGTCGTTTTCTTCGTCGTAATACTTACCGAGGGAAATACCGCTGCATTTACTGTTGCTGATTTCACAATCCTCGATAATCCAGCCCTTAGACCAGTGCGGCCCCATAAGCCCGTCCTGATAAGCTGCCGGCGGAGCCCAGGTGGTAGCTGCCTTGTTCATATTAAAACCGCTGACCGTAATATAATTCACACCGGTTTTTGACGGCATAAAGCAATTTCTGCGGACATTAATCTCTACTTTTTCTTCATTCGGGTTCTTTCCTTGGAAGTTGGCATAGATTACCGTCTCGTCTCCTTCCTGTTCCGTATACCACTTATATACGGACCATTCCGGCTCCCAGGACGGCTTGTATACTTCCGCTTTTATACATTCTTCCAACGTAACGGTCTCGTACAATTGGCGGTCGTTCAAGTACACCGCACCGGTATGACGTACCACCGGAGCAAAATACCAATCCCCCATTACATAGGTTGTATACGGATTGTAAGACCCAAACACTCCGTTATTGACACGATATACCCATACATTTCCTTCATAATGCGTCCAGCCCGTAGCAACTTCCGCACCGGTAATCATTGCACCAAGCGGTACCTCACTGCGATACGTAATCCGGGCATTTTCCAATCCCGCATTGACCGGGTCCACATACTCTCTGTAAATACCCGGAGCTACCACAACCTCATCCCCCGGCTTTGCAACCTTTGCCGCTTCGTTGATGCGTTTAAACGGCATCTCCTTGCTTCCGTTTCCTTCACGGCCCGCAGCCTGATTCACATAATAAATCATACCTGATACCTTCCCTTCTAACATAATCCGGCGAATCTTAATATTGCCACAAAAAGCATCCTTATCGCACTGGCAACCAAATCCGCCTTATGTTTCAATAATACCACATTTCCAAGCTTCCGTCCATAATATCCGGACGGTTCGGAATAAGATGAAACAAACCTTAACTTTCTTATAACATTTTCATCAAAAAATGAATAAATTAGAATGCTACTTGATTAACCGTTTACAAAGTACTATAATATTTTTTTGGAAAGAGAGATGATTCAAATGAACAAATCAACAAAAGCATTAAATACGACCCTCGATCGTCTTCCTTTAGGGGAAGCAAACATGAGCGAAGGATTAAAAGTCTCCGGGAAACTGCCGGAAGGCGTGAAATCAAAAGAATTATACAAGGATATCGTACGCATCGCATGGCCCAGCTTTGTGGAACTTTTGCTGACGCAGCTGGTATCTATGGCAGATATGATGATGGTAGGCGGCATCGGTGGCGAAGCCAATCCCCAGTTGGGTGTGGATGCCATTACCGCTGTAGGTCTTACCACCCAACCGAAGTTTTTACTGATGACCGCCTTTGTTGCCCTAAATACCGGTGTCACCGCCTTGATTGCCCGCTACAAAGGACAAGGCGACAAAGAAAAAGCCAACCTGGTACTTCGTCAGGGTATGATGCTTACGTTTATCAGTACTTTTATCTTATCCGTGCTGGGTGTTCTTTTTTCCAAACCCATGGTTATTTTTATGGGTGGTAAAGGCGACGCCATCATCAGTCAGGCGACCGTTTATTTGCAGATTCAGTTAGCCGGCTTTGCTACTGTAGCCCTGACCAGTACCATTACCGCCGCCCTACGGGCCGTAGGTGATTCCAGAACCTGTATGGTTTATAACATGATTGCAAACATCGTCAATGTGATATTTAACTGGCTCTTAATCGGCGGCAAGTTAGGCTTCCCGGAATTAGGTGTTGCAGGTGCTTCCATCGCTACCGTTATCGGCCAGTTGGTTGCCTTTGTCATTGCACTCTGTGTTATCCTGAGAGGAAACAGCTTTCTGAAACTGGAACTTAAAAAAGGCTTCAAACCGAACAAAACCATGTTAAGCAACATCACCGCCATCGGTATCCCTGCCGCCGTCGAACAGCTTTTAATGCGGGCCGGCATGGTCATTTTTGCAAAGACGGTTGCTTCCTTAAGCGATATCTCTTTTGCCACCCATCAGGTCTGCATGAATATCCAGGCATTGTCCTTTATGACCGGTCAGGCATTTGCGGTATCCGCCACCTCTCTGGTGGGACAATCCCTTGGCCGAAAACGTTCCGACATGGCACAGGCATACTGCAGCAAAACCCGGAACGTCGGTTTTTTTGTAGCTCTTTTACTTACCGTCACCTTTGCTTTCTGGGGCGGAGATATCGTAAGCCTTTATAACAAAGACCCGGGCATCATCGAGATGGGCGGCCGGATTATGCTCTTTGTAGCTTTCTTGCAGCCGTTCCAGACTTCCCAGTTTATCATTGCCGGAGGCTTACGCGGTGCCGGAGATACCAAATCCACCGCAAAGATTACTACCGTTACTGTACTTTTTGTTCGTCCGATTATTGCTATCCTTTTAGTAAACGCAGGGCTTGATTTGTACGGTGCCTGGATTGCTCTTGCTTGCGACCAGCTTCTCCGAAGTGCCCTTGTCTTCCTTCGCTATAACAGCGGAAAATGGAAATTGATTAAGATAAAAAACGAAGCGAAAACATCCTAATCTTCGCAGAACATTTTTATGTTACAAATGATTCAACATTTCAGCTAAAACAAAAAAGGAGAAACCCGGCGGGTTTCTCCTTTTTACATTCACGATTCACTTCGTAACGATAGATTACAGTGCCTTTAACACTTCTTCCATCTGTGCTTCTTCATCCCCCTCATACATACCGGCAGGGTTCAGCAAAAGCACCAGTTTTCCCTTCTTATTTGCAACGGAACGCACGTAAGATGTCTTTGCGGACTTAGCAATTACCGGAGTCGCGGAAATATCACTGTCCTCAAAATCATGCATTTCCAAAACCTCATCCACCTTAAACGCAAGTGATTTTCCGTCGTGGCGGGTCACAATCAGCTTATTCTTTGCCGTGTCATTGTACTCCTCCAGGGCAAAGCGTTTGCGAAGACTGTATACCGGAATTACTTCCCCACGAAGATTCATAAGACCCATGACACAAGCCGGTGCATTCGGCACCGGAACAATGTCCATCATCGGCTCGATTGCCGTCACCATCTGCACATCAAACCCATACTCTTCTTCACCTACATGAAAGATAATATCTCTCTCTGCCATACAATAACCTCCTCTTTTATTCTTTTGTTTTCCCTGTTGCATTCCACCTTAAATACGCATTCATAAACGGCTCCAGATTACCGTCCAACACCGTCTGGGCATTGCCCACCTCCTCGTTTGTCCGATGATCTTTTACCAAAGTATACGGTTGTAATACATAGGAACGAATCTGATTCCCGAAATTAATATCCCGGACTTCACCGCGAATCCCGGATTCCTTTTCGGCATTTTGTTGTTCCTGCAATAAATAGAGCTTTGCTTTTAACATCTGCATTGCCTTATCCTTGTTTTGGAACTGGGAACGCTCATTTTGGCACTGTACCACAATTCCCGTCGGCAAATGGGTAATACGAATAGCCGATGATGTTTTATTGACATGCTGACCGCCCGCACCGCTGGAACGATACGTATCGATACGCAAATCTTTTTCATCGATTTCCACTTCCGGTGCTTCCTTTAAATCCGGCATAATGTCGCAAGATACAAAGGAAGTCTGTCGCTTTCCCGCGGCATTAAACGGAGAAATCCGCACCAAACGATGAACTCCGTGTTCCGATTTCAAATAGCCGTAAGCATTTTCCCCGCGAATCTCCAAGGTAACGGACTTGAATCCGGCTTCGTCTCCGTCCAGGAAGTCAATCATTTCCGTCACAAATCCCCGTTTGTCCGCCCAACGCTGATACATGCGGCACAGCATGGAAGCCCAGTCACAGCTTTCCGTTCCGCCGGCACCTGCATGAAGGGTAAGAATCGCATCCTCTTTATCATACTCCTCACATAAGAGAGTGGACAAATGCATCCGTTCGTAATGATTCTTAAACAGTTCCATTGCCTCTTGGGCTTCCGGAATCAATGACTCATCCCCGGACTCATATCCCATTTCCAGATAAGTCTGTACATCTTCATATTCTGTTTTCAAAGCTTCATAATCCGCAACCGCGTCTTTGAGATTTTTTAGCTCTTTCATATAGCTTTGGGATTTATCCGCATCATCCCAAAAACCCGGTTCCTGCATAATTGCTTCTATTTCCTGTATCTTTTCACGCTTGACCGGGAGGTCAAAGTGAATCCCCCATTTCAAGCAACAGTTTGTCAAACCCGGTGAGTTCATACTTTATTTCGTCCAACTCAACCATCTGCTCACCTTCTTTCCTATCATCAACCACGGTTCTTCTGTCCCGGGGTTCCTATCTTTTCACCACGTTCCGGTGTGATTTAAGCGTTTCGTCCGCAACACTTCTTGTACTTCAATCCGGAACCGCACGGGCACAGATCATTCGGCTGAACCTTCTTATCGGAACGCTTTACCGGAGCTTTTGCAAGGGAATCATCGCGGTTGGTACCGGTTACCTTTGCCACCTGTTCACGTTCTACCTTCTGCTCGATGCGTACATTCATCAACGCCTTTACCGTATCCTCGCTGATTGCGGCCGTCATAGCGGAGAACATTTCATAGCCCTGGAACTTATACTCGGTAAGCGGGTCTCTCTGACCGTAGGCCTGCACACCGATTCCCTGACGAAGCTGATCCATATCGTCAATGTGGTCCATCCACTTACGGTCGATGACACGAAGCAAAATCACTCGTTCCACTTCACGCAGCTGTTCCTTTTCCGGGAACTCTGCTTCCTTCGCCTCGTAATGCTTTACCGTTTCCGCCTTTAACTGCTGTATCAATTCCTTCTTGGTCATATGCTTTTTCTGCTCCGGTGTCAACTGAATCGGCGCCAGCGGAACAATCGGAAGCAATAAGCTGTTCAACTCGTAAAGATCCCAGTTCGCCGCATCCTGATCATCCCGGATACAACTGTCCACACAGCCTTCTACCACATCGTTAGCCATCTTGAAAATCGTTTCACGCATATTGGCACCTTCCAGTACCTTTTTACGTTCTCCGTAAATCACTTCTCGTTGCTCGTTATTTACACGGTCATACTCTAACAAATTCTTACGAATACCGAAGTTGTTATTCTCAATCTTCTTTTGCGCTTTTTCTACCGCAGAGCTGAGAAGCTTGTGGGTAATCGGTTCTCCGTCCTGAAGTCCCATAGAATTAAACATGGTAATGAGACGCTCGGAACCGAACAAACGCATCAGGTCATCTTCCAAAGAGATGAAGAACTTAGACTCACCCGGATCTCCCTGACGTCCGGAACGTCCGCGCAACTGGTTGTCGATACGTCTGGATTCATGACGTTCCGTACCGATAATCTTAAGACCGCCTACTTCCTTTACGCCCTCACCAAGCTTAATATCCGTACCACGACCGGCCATATTCGTTGCAATCGTAACAGCTCCCGGCTGACCCGCATCCGCTACAATCTGCGCTTCCATCTCATGGAACTTTGCATTCAACACCTTATGCGGAATGTTGCGACGCTTTAACATATCACTCAATTCCTCAGAAGCTTCGATGGTAATGGTACCTACCAGCACCGGCTGTCCTTTTGCATGGGAATGAATGATTTCTTCTACAATCGCATTTAACTTTTCACGACGGGTCTTATATACCACATCATCCATATCGATACGGGCTACCGGACGGTTGGTCGGAATTTCCACTACGTCCATACCGTAAATTTCGCGGAATTCCCGTTCTTCCGTAAGTGCCGTACCGGTCATACCGGACTTTTTATCGTACTTATTGAAGAAGTTCTGGAAGGTAATGGTCGCAAGGGTTTTACTTTCTCTCTTTACCTTTACATGTTCCTTCGCCTCGATTGCCTGATGAAGACCGTCGGAATAACGTCTTCCCGGCATAATACGTCCGGTAAAGTCATCTACAATCAAAACCTCATCATTCTGCACAACATAGTCCTTATCTCTGGCCATCAGATAATGTGCACGAAGTGCCAGAATAATATTGTGCTGGATTTCCATATTCTCCGCGTCTGCCAGGTTATCGATCCGGAAGAAACGTTCTACCTTTTCCACACCCTGCTCCGTCAGATTTATATTTTTGTCCTTCTCGTTTACAACAAAGTCGCCCTCTTCCTGAAGCTCTTCTCTCATAATCAGCTCCATCTTGGTCAACTCACGTTCTTTTCCCTTCACCAACTGTCTTGCCAAAATATCACAAGCCTGATATAAACTGGTAGACTTACCGCTCTGTCCGGAAATAATAAGCGGAGTACGGGCTTCATCAATCAAAACCGAGTCTACCTCATCGATGATGGCATAATGAAGACCGCGCATTACCAACTGTTCCTTATAAATTACCATATTATCACGAAGATAATCGAAACCGAATTCATTGTTCGTACCGTAGGTGATATCACAGGCATACGCCGCACGTCTGTCATCATTGGACATATCGTTTAAAATACATCCCACCGTTAAGCCGAGAAAACGGAACACCTGTCCCATCCATTCGGAGTCACGCTTTGCAAGGTAATCGTTAACCGTAACGATATGCACACCTTCTCCGTCCAATGCATTTAAATATGCCGGTAAAAGTGAGGTCTGGGTCTTACCTTCACCGGTACGCATCTCAACGATACGTCCCTGATGCATCACAATACCGCCGAGAATCTGTACATCATAGTGACGCTGCCCTAACACACGCTTCGTTGCCTCACGAACAACGGCGTATGCTTCCGGCAAAAGCATATCCTTTGTTTCTCCTTTACTCAAACGTTCTTTAAACTCTGCTGTCTTTGCTAAAAGTTGTTCATCCGACAATACTGCGACGGATTCTTCCAACGCATTTATCTTTTCCAAAATCGGGCGAACAATCTTTAATTCTCTTTCGCTGTGTGTTCCGAAAATTTTCTGCAATAAACTCATTCGTTCTCTCCTAACAAATTCTTACTATACTTGCGTTACGTGCCATAATACACGTCACCCATAATAATTTATTGTAACATTTCTTTCCGATTTAATCAACTACTTCTATTATTATTTACAATCTCTTCACAGTACGGTCATACTTTCTTTTCCCATAATGAAACCACCGCACGGTAAATACCGTGCGGTGGCCATGTCAAAAAGAAGGGGAACGAACGCGACCGAATGTCGCAGCTTAATATTCAGGTTCAATCAAACCGTAGGTGTTTCCTTTTCTCTTATAAACTACATTCACTTCATCTGTCTCCGCATTACGGAATACAAAGAAATCATGTCCTAACAGTTCCATCTGTACACAAGCCTCTTCAATATCCATCGGCTTAATTGCAAACCGTTTGGAACGAACAATCTTGATTTCATCTTCTTCGCCGCTCTCTTCCTCCAGGAATACCTGACTGAGTGCCATTGCAGATTGCTTCTGATCTACGATTTTGTTCTTGTATTTTCTGAGCTGACGCTCTAATACAGCCTCTACCAAATCAATGGAAGCATACATATCGCTGCTTACCTGCTCCGCACGGATAATCGTTCCCTTAATCGGGATGGTAACCTCGATGCGTTGTCTTTCTTTTTCTACACTCAAAGTTACATTTACTTCCGTATCCGGTGTAAAATAACGTTCCAATTTGGACAGCTTATCAATCACCGCTTCTCTCAATCCGTTTGTAATTTCAATGTTCTTTCCGCTTACTGTGTAATTCATAAATACCAGCTCCTTTTTTCTGTGATTGGTTCTGCCTTACAGAAATGAAGCAGCTCCTTCTCCCTCCTGCCTCTTGAATAAATTATACCACAGACCCATTCAAATAGCAAGTACAATTTTTAAAAAATATCTTTATTGTTCGTTTATTTTTTTATTTTTTATAATAATGCATTTCTTCTCCGCTTACATTAGTATTTACTGCCAAATTTTCACTTTTTACTTGTTTTGTCCAAAAATGTCATTTTACGACATGACGTTTACTTTTTCCCCTTTTTTTGTGATTTTATCACAAATTCCAAAACAAACTTTCGAACTTGACATCATTTTGTTTGTACCACACTTGTGGTACTTTTTTGTGTATATTGTGGATAACTTCGTGTATAACTTTGTTTTCTGCATGTTTTCCATATTTTTTCTGGGGATAACTTTCTTTTTTCCACAGTTCAAAAAAAGAAGGGGCGTCCTCTTTTTTTCACCTTACAGCACCCTTTTGTACAGTTTGCACAAAAAGCAACTTGTCAATACTACTTTGAATTTTTTTTATTTTCTTTATTTTCAAAAAATTTTACCACGGAAATAAATAGGGTTCTCTGTACTGTAACGTCATGAACGTATACCCGTCTGCAATCAATTTCTCCAAAATCTCCGGCAAAACATCTGCCGTTAAGTTACTGCATGGCGAATCATGTAATAAAATAATCGGTCGTTCCCTGCTTGCAATCGTATCAAAAATGTTATTTTTAATCGATGTCGCCGTTGGTGTGCCTACGGAATCTTCCCCGCTTACCGTCCAATCATATCCGAGAAATCCCCGTTGCTGCAAATTTTCCTTCAGTTCTTCTTTAATGGGATTAATATAATTGCTGTAGCTTCCTCCCGGAAAACGATAAATTGCAGGGCATTCCCCGAACTCCTCAACAAAACGTGCCGCAAGCTTATCATAATCCGTCAAAAAGGAATCCACGGAATGATATATGGTCTCATACCGATGGGTTTCCGTATGCATCCCAAGCATATGCCCTTCTTCCAATGCACGTCTTGCTATCTTCACTCCCTCTTCTGTCAAATTTTCCCCGATTACAAAAAAAGTAGCGCAGGCGTTGTATTCTTTTAACGTATCCAGAATCCTCACCGTATTTCTGCTGGGCCCGTCATCAAAGGTCAAAAACACAACCTTCTCCGGCAAATCCTGCTTCGTCACTTTTCCTTTTGCATGCAGATTGGGATAATCCCGTTCCATTGTTACATTTTCCGCCATGACCTGTTCCTGCAATACCGCTTGTGCCTCTTTCCTTTCTGCCTGTCGTGCAGTTATTTTTGTCCACTCCGTTATGGAAAAATTTGCAAGCAACAATGCCGCTACCAATGTACTTCCTCTGATAATCCTTCGCTTTAACATAAAAAAGCCCCACAGCGCATTATTACTTCATCTTATGCACCGCAGGGCTGTCCTTTGAACTTTACATTTTAAATCTCAATCGTTATAATGCACTTACATTTCCTTTAAATAGGTCTCGTATCCGACCTTCTCGATCTTTTCCTTCTTCTTCTCTACGCCGGCCTTCAACTCGTCCTTGTAAGCCTCAATCTTCGCAAGCAAGGCATCATCCGAAACCGCTAACATCTTTGCCGCAAGAATACCCGCATTCTGCGCACCGTCAATTGCCACGGTTGCCACCGGAATACCGGACGGCATCTGTACGATGGAGTACAAAGAATCTACACCGCTTAAGGTCTTGGTGTGAATCGGAACGCCGATGACCGGAAGCGGGAAAATAGCCGCGCACATGCCCGGAAGATGTGCTGCTCCGCCTGCGCCCGCAATAATCACTTTAAATCCCTTTTCCTTTGCAGTCTTTGCATAATCAAAGAAAATATCCGGCATACGATGTGCGGAAATCACCGTAACCTCGTAAGAAATACCAAACTTGTCCAACATCTGTGCAGCCTTGCTCATTACCGGTAAATCGGAATCGCTGCCCATTACAATACCAACCTGTGCCATAACTTTATCCTTCCTTTTCCTTTTTTCTTTTTCCTATCGTATCATACCCGATATAAAATTGCAACTTAAAACAACTTATTTCTCCTCCAAAGCCTCATTTAACAGCTCCGTTCCCGGGAGCACAAACCGACCGTCCTTAATAATCGTAATCCCGGTGCCGTCGTCACAAAGAGCTGTGATTTCTCCCAGTTCTTCATACGGAATGGTAATATCCGTGTGGCAGTGGAAATATGCTTTTTCCGGTTCCGTATGGCGAAGTTCCGCCCATTCGTTTGTCCTTGCCACGATTTCTTTCCCGTCCGGATTATATACTTTATGGTCTTCGCCGTGCGAGTAGCAGGTATCTCCGATAGCAAAATGCGGTCCCGTTTTCTCCGCGATCAAAATCGGAAGTACCTCCGTAATTCCGAACTTCTTACCCATGGTATAAGCAATGGTATTTGTACCGATGGCAAATTCTCCGAGAGGAAGCCAGTCATGATTTTTCAACAAATTTTCCTTGATAAACTTCTCATTTTCCTCTTTGGAGGAATAGTTTTCACAGGAATACGTTGTGGTCTTTCCGTCTTTAAACGCAATCTCCAGATTCTTATATTCCGTGCTGCCTAAAAATACGCTTGTCACATGCAACGTACCGTCGGTTCCCGCAAGCACAGGTGACGTAAACACCTCACCCGCCGGAATATTTACATCGGCGGTACAGTTTTCAAAAATCGTCTCCGTTTCCGGATTTGTAAGCTTCCAAAGTTGTACCGTGATATCCGTGCGGTTATTTCCCCTACCGGTTACGCGAACCGCCCGGGCCTTATCCAAAGCATCAATGATACATTGTTGTACCTTCCGGTACACTTCATTGTCCAGCTGATTTAACCGAAGGGTCTCCTCAAAAATCTCCGGAAACTCCTCACCGATGGACGGCAACGGATATGCCACAATGGTAAAGGAGGTTTTATCCGACGGAATATACTGTTCCACCATGGCTCCGAGGCGTCCGGTGGACTCCACCTTTAACCGTTGTTGACGCTTGTCTAACTGAATCGCTTCTGCCACGTTTTTCGGAAGCGGCAAACGCTCTCCGAAGGTCTCCAAAACAAGAGGTCCGGCATACAAGGAAAGCACATCTTTCTTTGCCTCATAGACACGATGCAACGCAGCTTCCTTTCGCACAAACCATTGTTTATCCGCAAGCAATCCCTCGTCATTGCGATGGTCGTAATCATATTGGATATTCACGTTGGTTACGGTATATCCGGCTTTTCTGGCATGACGTCCCGCCACTGCGGTCCGTACCGATGCCACAAAAAGGCCTTCCTTCTCTAACAACCGGATAACTTCTTTCATAATCCGTTCAAATCCGATGGCATAGCGAAGGCTTACGGTTTGTCCCTTCACAAGCGGCACCCGCATCACTTCAAAGCCCCGCAAATATCCGCCTACCACGTTTTCAGCCGCCGCTTTTATTTTATCCTCACTAAGTCCATGCAAAAAGCGGGCAATTCCGAACTCGTTTTCCGTTACATATTCTCCGTAACGGTACAGATAGCGTAAATCTGCGCCGTCCGCACCCATAATAATGTCTTTTACAAAAGTACAGGTCGGATCAAACTGTTCTCTCGCTCTCCGGGAAGAAAACAATTCCGCATTATCGGTTTCAAAGGAATACAACGCCTCCCTGCACTCCTTAAAGGTATATTCATGGAACTCTTCAAAATAATTATAGAGTTCAATAAACAATTCCGCCGCCATTACCACAAACAAAAGATTTCCCTCGGCCGCATAAAAAATCTGGGCATTCAGCTTTGCCGCAAGATAGGTAAGAAGTCTTCCGTAACGTTTGCCGAACTGTTTTACCGCATAGACCGGATTGGAAAAACTCTCTCCGTAATTTTGCGGTAACATTTCTTCATACATCGCATCAAACCGTCTCTGGCACTCCTCCCGGGATAACGTATAAAAACTGCCGTTCTCTACCATCTCCTCATATTCAAAAATGCGAAGAAGTTTCTTTGCCTGAGACGTAAAGAATTCTCTGTACTCTGCCGGCACCGTTTCTTCCGACGGAATCGTGGAAAGCCGCTCCCGACATAATTCCATGCGCTCCTTACTTTCTTCCGTATCATTCCAAGCTTCCATATACTCTTCCATTCCGTTTCCTCTCTATCTTATAAAATTAAAGTCCCAAGACATACAGACAAAACAAAAGCACAAACATCACGCCGGACAAAATCAATCCCGCCAAAGGAAGCTTTGTATACACATCCCGTTCTTTGATTCCCTGTAAACTCAGCACAAAAGCAACGCCGCAATCCGCCATTACCAAAAGTCCGATAATGCCTACCACCTGTCCCGCCGTACCTTTGGTTACGGCTGAAACAATACATAATGCAAGAAAGATTGCAATACCGAACAAAGCAAGCACAAACCCTGCCAAGCCTTTTTTCGATCGTTTTCTGCTGTGAAAATGCATGCCGTCCCGACTTCCTTTTTTAAACAATGTCTCGGTATTCATCTTTTCTTCCTCCTTCGTCCCAACAACAACACATAGCACCAATAGCCCAGCGCACCACCTATTGTATTTAAGATCAAGTCATCTACGTCAAAGGCTCCCGTTCTCGAAACCAGCTGCAACGACTCGGCACAAATCGTCAATAACAAACTGAAAAAAAACACTTTTATTGTGTTCATTTTACGTTCCGTAATAAGAGGAAGCAAAAAACCAAAGGGCATAAACGCCACGACATTTCCGGCAATATTTACCAACACATAACGGTATCCCACCGTCTCAATGTGTTTCAGTCCTCTCCGGATTTCCAAAAAAGGCGTCAGGTTATAGCGATACCCCATTTCTATGGTTCGCCCGTAGGTGCTGCTGAAAAACAACAAATAGGCAAGCAACAGCAAATAAGCCAAAAAAGCCAAAATCGCCACAATGCGCCAAGTCTCTTTTTTTTCTTTCACTGCCACTGCCTCCTCTCATTTCGTAATCAATTCATCCCGTTACCGATTCCCACATCTGTTTCTTTATTATACACGGCTGTCATGACATACCAAATATAAAATCTGATATCGTTCTCCCGCTTCTTTCAGGAAACGCACCGCCCGGCTCAGTTTCTCCTGATCCAGATTTACAAACGGATCATCTAACACAAGAAACGGTCTCTCTTCCGCAAACAACGCATCCACCAGGGCAAAGCGCATACAAAGGCCTACCAGATCACGCATTCCCGTACTGAAATATCCCAGTTCCTTCTCTTCTCCGTAAGCCGTCATCTGAATATTTAAATTAATATCCGTACCGACTCCGTTATAGTGTCCGTCCATACTTTTCTTAAAATCATCGGCTCCCAGCAAAGAAACATAGTTCTCAAAACCGGTGGTAAGCCCCCGTAAATACCGGGAGGAAAACTGTTCTTTGGCGGATTTTAAACATTTCATCGTCTCCGTAATGAAAAAGTGCTCCTTTTTCTTCGTTTCCAGACGACTGCAAAGTTCCTCATACCGTTCTTCCAACTCGGTACGTTCTTCCGCTTCCTCTTCGAAATCCTCTGCCCGGTTCCGGCAGTCCTTTTCTTCCTCGGCAATTCTTGCAATTCTTACCAGCAATTCCTGTTCTTTTCTTTGTAACTCGGAAAAGCTCGTATCCGGTGCAGTCAACCCGTAAAACGAATCCGGTGAGGTTTCCTGTTCAAATTGTTCCCGTTTTTTTACCGCTTCTGCATATTCTTCCGAAATTCGCAGAAAATCTCTGGTACGATTTTCCAGAATACGAATGCTTCCTGCCGCATCCTCCGTATCCATGCCGTATCGCGCCAACACTTCCGTACAATGTTTTGTCAAACGATCCCGTTTCTGTTCGCACGCCGCATAATTCTCCTGCTTTTCCGCAAGTCTCCCGTAACGTTGACTTTCTTCCCGCAAACGGACCAACTCCGCCAAATACCCCTTTGCCCGAGCTTCAGTCTCGTGCCCCTCTCTTTTCTTTCGTGCTCCCATGCCGGAAAACAGAATTCCTATAGCCCCCAAAAAGCCGGCAATCGGAATCCCCGGAAATAAATCTAACAATCCGGCAACAACCGACCCCATCGCCAGAAGGAAACATCCTACACCGATCCAAACATACCGGTTCCCCTGTGCGGTCAATCGCGTCGCTGTTTCCGACTCCTTTTGCACCTGTAACTCCATTGCTTCGCTCGTCCGGTAGATACTCTGCTTTATCTTCTCTCCTTCCGAAACTTTCCCGGAAAAGGTTTGCTCCAGCACCGCAAGAGCACTGCGTTCCTCCTCCGACAACCGATAGGAACGTAATTCTCCCGTCAATTCGGCTATCTCTGCCAGTTCCAGACTGCAATTCCGCAGTTCCTCCGCTTCCGGAAGCCCTCCCGGAAACAATCCCTGCATGCTCTCTTTTTTCACCCGCAGACTTTCTTCCCGTCCGCATAATTCAATATAATGCTGTTTCTTTGCAGACAATGCCTCATAACCGGCTGCCGCTTCCAATGCTTCTCTGCAACGCACCAGTTCCTGTTCCGCATCCTTGCGCACCAAAGCAGCATTCTGTTCCTTTTCGCGCCACGGCTTTGCACTCTCTTCTTTCCTTTGACAAGCTGCAATCCTTGCCTCCAAATCGGAGATTGTCCGTACCAGCTCCGCCACATAGCCTTTTTCATCCTTTTGCCGGTCCGGAACATATTTTTTCCGCAACTCATCTAATTTTTCATATGCTTTATCAAAATTCCCACTTTCTTCTTCCCCTTCTGCCATTCTTCCAAGTTTCTTGCCGATGCTGTCATTCATCCCACCGTCAAAAATCTTGCTCTGTGGCAAATAGGTACTGCGGGAATACGCTTCCTTATCCAAGCCGAACAGCTCTTTTCCCAGCTCTTCGGAAAAATCCTCCGACTCCAGATTTGTGGATAAATCAATCAGACGAAAGGTATCTTCCGACTCTTTTTTCCCGAAGGTACGCTCTACCTTATATTCCTTCCGGTTCACCTCAAATACAAGAGAACCACCCATCACGCCGCCGTTCCACGGTCTGTATTTCCGTCGTTCTGCTTCCTCTAATTTGGTACGGCTGCCGGCCTGAGGCAATCCGTAAAACATGGCACGCAAAAAAGCGGCAAAGGTACTCTTTCCCCAACCGTTTTCCGCACAGATTACATTGTAGCCTTCCGAAAACTCATAGGTGAATTCCTGCAGTTTTCCGAAGCCTTGTATCTCACAACGTTTTAAAAGCAAGATTCCACCTCCTCCCCGCACAGTGCACGGATTCCAAGTTCCAGAAGCATCCGCTTTTCTTCTTCCGTATAGTTCCCCTGCATCACAAGACGAATAAACTCTCCCCGTAGGGAAATGTCATTTTCATATTCTTCCGGAGAAACCGCAATTCCTACATCCTTATCTCCGATTTTAAACGCAAAAAACCGTGACGCAAACCGGCCGGTCAGATATGGCAAATCCCGTTCCGCCATAAGACTTACCTTTCCGGTCAACGTCACCTTTACCAAATCCTTTTCCGACACTTTTTCCAGTGCTTCTCTTACTCTTTGTTCCACCGCCAATGTCGTTTCCGCACCGGAAATATCCACCGGTATCTCGTGTACCTCCCGAAGCGCAAACGGTACAAAGTGATGGTTTACCCGGTCGTCTTCGATTTCCAGCAATACAAACCCTTTCGGTCCGCACTCGTCAAAGCCTCTGCCCTCCGGACAACCGCAATAGCAATACGCCCCCCTGGTATCCAAAGACTCATAACGATAAGAGTGGATATGGCCCAATGCCAGATAATCGATATTTTTATTTTTCAAAGCCCCCAACGCTACCGTCTCCGCCCGTTCACGGGAGCGATATTTTTCCGTCTGGCCGTGTAACATTACTACATTACAATCATTCCGGTTCAGCACCAGCGAATCATACAGCTGTTCCGCATTTTCTCCCGTAAACTCCGCACCGGCAATTACCACATTATCATAACGGTAGTAAGTCCAATCCGTTCCGAAAAATTTAAGATTCTCCGGGCGATCTTCCCAGTGATCCAAAAAACACTCCTCGTCATGATTTCCTTTTAAATACAAAAAGTCCACAAAGGGAAAACGCAGAACGGTTTCCTTCACCATATTCTGCGTCCGCTTCGTTACAGAACTTCCATCAAACAAATCCCCGGCAATCAGTACCGCCTGCACTTCCTGCTCCGCAGCATACTCTGCCATACGTACAAAAGTCGACAAAAGTTCACTTTTTCGTTGTTTTTTCTTTTCTCCCTCTAAATTCGCGCTCAATGCCGAATCCAGGTGCAAATCTCCACAATGAAGTAACTTCATATTTTCCCCCGATTACAATACTCCTGACATCGTGTTCATAATCAATGCAAAGAACGACCCCAGCAAAATCATTCCCAGTACCAAGGTTACTGCGGTATAAAGCAAAGTCGCTCTTGCAAAACTTTTTCTGGAATCTTCAACACTGGCTGCAAATGCCCAATAAAACAGAATGACCAGATATGCAATTCCTCCCACCAACGGAATCATCGGGAGACACATGACACCGAAAAGCAACCAGGTAGACACCCGTTCTTCCTTCGGTTCACTTACCTTCTGCGGTTCCTTCACTTCCTCCCGATATGTCATAGTACCGATTGCCGTTCCGCAATAATCACAGTAATTTGCATCCGGATTTGTTATTTCTCTTCCACACATTGCACACTGCATTTTCGTTTCCTCTTATCTTTCCTGATATTTTGTGTTTGCCTGTCAATTTCGTATTACAATACACTTCTGCACGCA
The DNA here is from genome assembly GCA_017503735.1 of Lachnospiraceae bacterium. GTDB lineage: Bacteria > Bacillota > Clostridia > Lachnospirales > Lachnospiraceae > SIG307. The sequence goes on along the minus strand of JAFVSN010000031.1, from coordinate 155,119 downwards.
TTTTTCCGCACATACCCCGCAGCCATTACACTTCTCGTAATCAATTTGCGGAAGATTGTTTTCCATCACAATGGCTCCTGCCGTACAAACCTTTGCACACAGACTGCAACCGGCACAACCTGCATCGCAGGCATCCTTTACTGCTTTTCCTTTTTCCTGCGATGCGCAAGCCACTGCGGACTTTGCCTCATACGGAATCAGGGAAATCAAGTGATTCGGGCACACCTTAATACATTTTCCGCAGGCAACACAAAGTTCTTTGTCCACCACTGCGACACCGTTTACAATATGAATGGCATCAAACTGACATTCCTTAACACAACTGCCGTAGCCCATGCAGCCGTATTCGCACTGCTTCTCGCCGTGTCCCGGAATCAATGCCAGTTTTCTGCAATCATGAATCCCATAATAATTATACTTATATTCCGTTTTTTCGCAAGTACCGGAACAATGCACAAACGCTACCTGTTTTACACCTTCCTCCGCACTTGCGCCAATCACTTCCGCCATCTGCGCTTTTGCATCTGCAGATGCTACCGGACATTGGGATACCGGAGCCTCGCCGTTTGCAATGGCCTTTGCCAGACCGTCACAGCCCGGAAAACCGCAACCGCCGCAGTTATTTCCCGGAAGCAACTCTCTTACCGCCACTTCCTTCTCATCCACCGGAACCTCCAAAAACTTTCCGGCAACACCCAACAAAATTCCGATTAACAATCCCACAATCGCTACAATTGCCACCGCAGTTCCGATTGCCTTGTAGTTGATTGTTGCAACCGCCGCCCCAAACAGGGTCTGAGAAATCAAATGCTCCATCCTATCAGCCTCCTATCTGTAATCCGGCAAAACCGCTGAATGCAATCGCCATTAACCCTGCCGCAATCAAAACAATCGGCATTCCCTGAAAAGCCTTCGGAATATCGGAATGCTCCATACGTTCCCGAATACCCGCTAAAATGATAATCGAAATCGCAAAACCGGCAGCCGTTGCGAACCCGTTTACCACACTGGTAAGCAAGCCGTAACCGTTCTGCACGTTGGTCAACGCAATACCCAACACCGCACAGTTCGTCGTAATCAACGGCAAATACACACCAAGGGCGGAATATAATGCCGGGCTGGTCTTCTTTAATACCATTTCAACCAGCTGTACCAATGCGGCAATTACAAGGATAAATACAATCGTCTTTAAATAATCCAAATCAAAACGGACCAAAATGCCGTCATAAATCAATGATGTAACTGCGGATGCAATGGTAATAACAAAAATAACCGCTGCTCCCATGCCCGCTGCCGTCTTAATCTTCTTGGAAACACCGAGAAACGGACAGAGACCTAAAAACTGACTTAATACTACGTTATTAACCAGTGCGGAACCTAATGCAATCAATAACAATTCCTTCATATTATGCCTCCTCCTTTCCTGTTGTTTCTTCCTCTGTTACCGCCGATTCGGCAGTCACTTCCGCCGCTTTGGCAGCTTCCTCTGCTTCTTTGGCTTTCTTTGCTTCTGCAGCCTTCCGCAGAGCTTCCTGCTTTGCCGCCTCTTTCTTTGCAGCTTCCTCTGCCGCTTTCTGTTCTTTTATCTGTGCAAGTACCGCATGATTGGCACTACAGGTTTTTCCGTCACAGGATGCACAATTTCCGCCGCAGGCAAGGGAATCCATGCCACCCGGCACATTCGTAGCCGACTTTAACTTAAACTTATTCTGCAATGCCGTTAACATCGCAAGTACAAAGAATGCCCCCGGTGCCATAACAAAAATCGCAAGCGGCTCGAAGGATGCCGGCATCACCCGGATACCGAACACCTCTCCGGCTCCCAAAAGTTCACGGAATACACCGATACAGGTAAGACCGAGGGTAAATCCGAGACCCATTCCGATTCCGTCAAAGGCAGACGGTAACACTTTGTTCTTGGAAGCAAAGGCTTCCGCACGGCCCAAAATAATACAGTTTACTACGATAAGCGGAATATAAATACCGAGAGATTCGTTTAATCCCGGCAAATATGCCTTTAACAAAAACTCCACAATCGTTACAAAAGATGCAATCACAACGATGAACGCCGGAATACGCACCTTATCCGGAATCACCTTTCGCAACATGGAAATCAACATGTTTGATAACACCAAAACCACGGTTGTGGTTAATCCCATACCGATTGCATTGGAGGCCGATGTGGTGGTGGCCAGGGTCGGACACATACCAAGCATCAATACAAAGGTCGGATTCTCCTTGAACAGACCGTTCCATAACTGTTTCATACACTGCTTCATTTGACACCTCCGATTCCCTGCTCCGTCAGATACTTCCCAAACAGTACGCCACCGTTAATTCCTTCGGTAACCGCCTTGGAAGTAATGGTTGCACCGCTGATGGCATCAATCTCACTCGCCGTTGTCTTCCCGGATTTCGTTACCGTAAAGGCGTCCGTCGGAACGCCATAGTACTGAGTTCTCCACTCCGGATTCTTTTCTGCTTCCAATCCGAATCCCGCTGTTTCGTTAATGGTCAAAAACTCAATACCGGTCACCGTGCCGTCCAGAGAATAACCGAATACCATCTGAATGGCACCGCCGTATCCCTTCTTATCCGTCGCAGTCAATATGTAACCGATGATAGTTCCGGAGGCATCCTTTGCAAGACAAGCTTCGTCAATGGTAACGGAAGCATAGGCCGGTGTTAAAATCTCGGAGGCTTTCGCCAAAGCCGCCTGAAGCTCCGGTACATCCTTCGACTCCACTACGGAAGTGGCATTCTCATATACCGCAAGATACGCTTTCTGCTTATCCTCTTCCGCTCTCTTTGCAATCGGCTCTGCGGTAATCTCGCGAACAAATCCGAGGAACACCGCTGCCACCGCCGTTATCATCAAAAGTGCAAAGGTATCTTTTATAATAGAACCGATTCCGTTTTTCTTTTTAGACATTGGCTTTCCCTCCTTTTCCGAAGGATCTCGGCATGGTTACTTTTTCAATCAACGGCACTAAAATATTGCCGGTAATAATTGCATAAGAAACACCCTCCGCAGAACCGCCTAATACGCGGAAAATACCGGTTAACACACCGAGGAAAATACCGAATACGATTTTACCCGACGGGGTAATCGGGGAGGTAACATAGTCCGTTGCCATAAAGAAGGCACCTAACATCAAACCGCCGCCGCACACCTGCATTGCCAAATACTCTGCGTCAAATCCGTGACCGCCGAATAATCCCATAAATACAACAAAGGACAGAATATAGGCCGCCGGAATACGGATGGAAATCACACGGCACAAAATCAAATACAGGCCGCCGAGCAAAAGAAGGAACGCACTGGTCTCACCGATGGTTCCGCCGGTAAATCCGAAGAACATATCATACAGGCTTGCGCTTTCGCCGGCCTTTATCGCCGCAAGAGGTGTTGCGGAAGAAAGACCGTCAAGGCCTGCCGCACCGGACTGAATCATCTTCCAGGTATTCCCTGCATCCACCCGCTCTACCGCAAAATCCGTCATGGCACGACCGGCAGAAATCAAAAGGAAGCATCTTGCCGCCAACGCCGGGTTCATGAAATTCTGACCGAGACCGCCGAACAGCATCTTTACTACCACGATGGCAAACACGCCGCCTAACACCGGAATCCAGTACGGTACATTTGCGGAAAGATTCATCCCCAGTAACAAACCGGTTACCATGGCACTGCATTCGTAGCCGTCGGTAGGAATCTTCATTAATTTCTTATATAAGTACTCGGAAAGCACGCAGGATGTCACCGATAACAGTAAAATCATGAATGCCCGGAAACCGAACTGGAATACACCAAACAGTGCCGCCGGTGCCAGTGCAATCATTACATCCCGCATAATCGTTGCTGTCGTTTCTTTGCTTCTGATATGCGGAGAAGCCGACACATTTAACTTGTTTTTCATCTTTGCTCCTCCTTATTTCTTTCTTCTCTCGTCTAAAATACTGCGACGGGTCTGCTTAAAAGCCTGGGTCAGACGTCTGCCTGCCGGACATACATAAGTACAGGTGCCGCATTCATAACATTCCATACCGTCCAAGCCTACAAATCCTTCATTATCAAAGCTCTCTGCGTACTCCATCATTCTCTGGGGAACCAGACGGCTCGGACAAACGCTTACACAACGACCGCAACGGATACAAGGACTTGTCGGAAGCGTTACCGCTTCATCCTTTGCAAAAGCAAGCAATGCCGAAGAAGTCTTCGTTACCGGAATATCCAAATCAAACAACGCCATACCCATCATCGGGCCACCGGAAATTACCTTTTCCGGTTCCGTAGTAAATCCGCCTGCCGCCTCGATAAGTTCCAGATAAGAAGTACCGGTACATACCGAAAAGTTCTGCGGATTTGCCACCGCATCTCCCGTCACCGTAATAATACGACGAACAAGCGGCGTGGACTCTGCCACCGCCATATACACGGAAATCACGGTATCCACATTATTAACCACACATCCCGCATCCGCCGGCAGCATGGAAGAATTAATCTTGCGTCCGGTTGCCACGTTAATAATCTGACGTTCCGCACCTTGCGGGTATTTTGTCTTTGCCACTTTCACCGTAATACGCGGTTCTTCTTTCACCAAAGCAGAAATCTTTTCAATGGCATCCGGCTTATTATCTTCGATTAATATAATGCCTTTTGCCTTATCAAACAACTGTAAAATAATCTTAAGACCGCCTACCAGTCGCTCGGTTTCTTCCAGCATCATGCGGTAGTCGGAGGTAAGATACGGCTCACATTCCGCACCGTTTACAATCACATAATCAATGGCATCGTCATTTTTCGGTGTCAGCTTTACATGGGTCGGGAAACCGGCACCACCCATTCCCACGATTCCGGCGTCCTTTACATACTGCCGGATTTCTTCCTTGGAAAGCTTGGTGTAATCTCTCTTTTCCCCGTATCCTTCTATCTTCGTAAATTCACCGTCATTCTCGATTACGATAGAATCACACAACGCGCCGGATACCGTAAGTCTCTTTTCGATTGCCTTTACCGTACCGGATACCGCACTGATGACGTTTGCCGATACGAAACCTGTCGCTTCTGCGATTCTCTGTCCTCCCAATACTTTATCTCCCACTTCCACAATCGGCTTTGCCGGAGCACCGATATGCTGGGACAACGGGTAAACTACGTCCCCCTTCGGTCTCAGCGCCACTGTTTTTTTGTCCTTCGACAAATCCTTTCCGTCGTACATATGTATGCCGCCGCGAAATGTTGCTTTGCCCATAACGAAACCTTCCTTTCTCCAAACTATATTCCACAGATGCTTGTCGCATCTTGTAATATTCTCACCTTTTATCATACCACATACTACGCCAAAAAGAAACGAAAAAAATGCAAAAGTTAAAAAAAATTAACGCCTGCAAAGCCTTGATTTTGTTGGATTTTTAACGAATTTGGATGTTTTTTTAACAAGCATTTCTCCCACTCTAAAAAGATGTCGTTTTTCCCCGCTTAGATGAAAAAAAGCAACCCCGAAACACTTCTCGTTTTACAACGATTCCGCATTTCGTATGTTGCTTTTATTTTCCGATTAAAATTCCGCAAGTTAACCTTTGTGTAAATACTTCTCCCGCGTTGCCATTCCCCCTCGAATGTGACGCTCGGATTTATTGACATCCAACACTTCTCTGGTGGCCTCCGCAAGGTTTTTGTTTACCCTCGGGAGACGTTCGGTGACATCCTTATGCACCGTACTCTTGCTTATCCCAAAGGCCTTCGCCGTCTCACGAACCGTGGCCTTATGCTCCACTATGTACCTTGCGATTTCTACAACCCGTTCTTCAATACATCCTTCCAATCTCATACCCTCATGCAGGCTTTTTTACAGTGTATGAGGGGCGGGAGGGAAATATGCTATAATGCTCTCTTCACATCCCGCGGCGGATTTACCCGTTTGAATTTTAATGCCCGTTCCGGCGTTGTTTCCGGGCAATCCTCATCAAATACGATTTCTTTATTTCTGGCTTTTTCCAGTTCCTTTAACTCCTCCTCCGAAAAGGCCAGCTCTTTTGCTAAATCCGGTGTCATTTCACTAACATTTACCATAATAAAGCCCCCTTTCAAAGCTTGTCGCACTTCTTGCAGAAATTATTCTTGTAACCTCGGTTGCTATTCCGCTATCATTCACTTGTATACGTTCTGTATATACAACAAACAGCACATCTTCCTTATCTTTTGGCGCACCTACAACACTTCCTATCGTTGTTTCGTCTTTCATTGCACTCAACCGAATATTTCCGGCGGTCAAATCTCCAATTGTGTCATACCGGTCTTCGTCTGAACTGTTCTCTTCATCATAGAACTCGATTCTGTCATAATCCCAAAATACACGTACTGCACTCTTAAATGAAATTCCATGCTTTTCAATATTTTTCTGATTCTTGACCTCATCATATTCAAACAACATTCCGCCCAAAGAAAAAGTAACCAAACGTTCCTTTTTATCATTCGAATCCAAAATATTACCTCCCTTATATTATACCCTAAACCTCTTGGTTTTTCAATAAATAATCGTTATTCAGTACCTTCATGGACAATGGTCCCTCTAACGTTGGCGAATATATCGATTCTGTCGGACGAATTACAATTCCTTCTTTATTTACTCCGGAGTCGTACTTTCCTTTTGCACGTTCCAGCAGTGCACTCACCGTATTGTATGCAAATCCCTCTTTTACTTCTTCAATCGGAACCATTTCCAACTCAAGTTTCTTGCACAAACTCTGCATCATTTCCAAAGAATACCTTCTCCGGGTTTCCAAATCTATCACGGTAAACACATACCACTTCGGTCGATTTAAGTGCAAAGGATTTTTCTGTATTCCCGCACCACAGAACTCCCCTTGAATTGCGACATTCGGCACTTTATGTTCCTTCAATTTCTCCGCAATCCGATATTCATGCGCATACGTCCACATTGCGCATTTCTCATCGTCCGCATACTCATAATTTCTTCCACACACTCCGAACTTACCGTCACGCCAATACATCGTCACACTGGTTCCATCCATCTTGGTACTGATGTAGTAAGACGGAACTCTCTTGAATTCATCAATAAGTTCCGGATAAGACTGCACGCGAAGCTCGTCTGTCTTTGAAATGCCATCCGGGAAATCTCCGATTACCGTTCCGCTACTAGTTACTCGCTCTTCTACTTCCCATTTTCTGATACCTAAAAGCTCCGTTACATCCTCTCCGATTTGGTACTCACCTTCCGGTAATATCGAAAGCGGCTGTACCAAACCTTGCGAAATCTGACCTCTGAACTTCAGTGTCTTTAGACGAAATCCTTCTCCTAAAATTTCATTCTTCTTGTAACTGCTTCCCCGTAAAAACTCGAATCGTTCACAAATCGGTAGAAAAGAATCCACCTCCATATAAACACAACTCTCTCCTACCTGAAACTGACCTTTATTTGCTACACACTGCCAGCCAAGCACATGCACACACTCAATACGATCTGCTCCTTCAATCGGTGCAATATGGTGGATATACTGCACCGAAGCCAATTTTCTTTTTTCCATCAAAAAATCCCTCTTTCATATATTATTTGTATATATTATATACTATTAGTAGCTTTATTTCAAGCAATATTTATTGTATAATATTCTTATCTTTAGTATATATCAATCATCAAAAGGAGATTATCACATGGATTCGGAAGATTACGGCTCCCTCGTTAAAAATTTACGTCAGAAAACAGGATTAACGCAAAGTCAAGTTGCAGAATCTCTCGGCGTTACTCCGGGCTATATCAGCAATGTAGAAAACAACCGCACCGCCATGTCATTGCGCATTTTAACCTATTATGCACGCTTGGTAGGATGTTCTTTGGATTCTCTTGTCGGTGAACTGGAACCGGAATATGCAGAAACCGCGTTGGACAGAGAACTGTATCAGGCTATTCTGAAACTAGATACCGAGACAAAAGAAAAATTGTTGAAAACGATTGAATTATGGTCAAAAAAATAGCCCATTACCGTGCTCGGTAATGGGCCTCTTTTCATACTCTGCTATATCCTTTTCATTTGTATCACTCCTGCTCTTCGACAGGAACACCAAGTCAAATATCTCCTTCCAAACGAACCTGCGATCTTTTTGTTTCAAACCCGTCCGGATACCTTTGCTTTAATTTGTCTATGTTAGCTTGCAAAATGTCCTCCAACGGAATATCTAATGCAGTGGCTGCCTCCGCCAGATACCATGCGATATCCCCCAGTTCCTTTGCCAAATGTTCCTTATCTAGCTCATGGCCTTGTGCCATCCACTTCTTAACAATATCTATTGCTTCTCCCGATTCCCCGCACAATCCCATTACACTGTTATCTTGTGATAACCATATTACATCTTCCCCATAATTCATCCTTAAAACGAAACGCATTCTCTGTTAATGTTCGTTCTTTAAATCCCACTTTTTCATAACATTTCTTTGCACCAGGATTCTCTGGAAAAACATTCAATTGCACAGCATCTGCTTTCGCTATTTCAAAGGCATATTTAACAGCCAGTTTTATCATTTCACATCCATACCCTTTATTCCTTATAGCATTGTCAACCACTACAAATTTGAGCATACCTTCATTTGTATTCAAATTCACAGAAAAGCAGAAAAAACCAACCAACTTTCCATCATCCGTAGTTGCAACAAAGGGGCTATCACCAAATCGTTCTTCCGCTTCTTGCAATAAACCATCAAAACCTTTTTTCTCCAGTGGATAAGGTATTAAATTCGCACACCATAGAGCGTGTGAACGTTCCTCTGTTATCCATTGAGATATCGTATTATAATCTTTATTTTGATATGGTCTTATTCTCATTATTCTTCACCTCGTAAACTCAAATTCTCTTACTCAGCTTTTTGCTGTTTTTTATTCTACTTGATACGGCCTATCATCCAGCGGTCTCTTACACCCATTCTTCTTCGCCATATAACGGAACAACAATTTCTGTATCTTCTTTCCGGTTCGATTATATTTCCGAATCTCTTTTTCCGGAAAGTACTCCGGGCCGGCAAATTCATTCACTTCCTCCTTAGAAAAAGTACCTTTCTCCGCAAATAATCTGCCCATCTTTTCATACGGCGCAACCATCTTCTCTGCCAAGTCTTCCGGTACCCAGGCAGGGGCAAAATTATCCCCCTTAATCAGCGTCCCGTTATATTCGCAGTTAAAATAGGACGGTAACAGTTCTAAATATGCCTCTCCGCACCGAAGCTGGCTGGCTTCGGCAAAGCCTCCCTGTAACAGAAAGGACAGTTTTGTGCCGGACTCTTTTTTCGGCTGCAAGGTTTCTAAAAACTCCAGCATAATGCCCGGCACATTTTCTACATACAAAGGAATGGCAAATAAAATATCTTTATTCTTCTCATATGCTTCCTTCGCACCTGTCCATTGCTTTTTATCCGACAAATGCCACACTTCCGTAGTGTTTCCGCCTTCCTCAAATCCACGGATAAAGGTGCGGATAATCCGCGCCGTATTACTTTTTGCCTCCACACGAGGGCTTGCGTTAATGATTACTAAATGCATGAAAGAATCCCCCTTCCTTCTTCTAACGAAAATACACCAAGAGAGGTACCTTCAAAATTCAATGTCGTACGCTCCAGCCACCGTTCAAGATAGGCATGTTCCGCATTCCCGGTATAAATAATTCCCATCTGCGGACGAACATCATAACGCGGTACATGTCGCATCTGACCATCCACAAACTGCAAATACATGGTTGCCAGCGGCAAAATCCGATCCAGCAGATTTTTCGTCTGATACGATACAAATCCGAATTTTGTATCTGTAATGAAAACAATCTTCTCATGCAGTAAAATCTTTTTCAAAATAATCTCATAGTCATCCTTAATGGTACAGATTCCCGGTGTCTTCAACCAACAGTAATTACAACCGATACAATGGGATATTCTCATATCCTTTGTATAAACCACCTCACTGTCACCGGCCCTCGCACATATCTGATTTTGCAATTCCAAAACTTCATCATTATACTCGGATAATGTATTTAACACAAGCACACTCATCTTCTGCTCTCCTTTTTCTGCTCGTTTGATTCAAATCTTATCATACTCAAATAGGCCTTTCAAGAAAAGGAAGATTAGAAGAAGATTAAAAGAGCATTAGACGTCATCCCTACTCCCGATTCCTAAGCCTCCACCACCTAAGCCCCCAGTCTTGTAGCAAATAAATTATTGTTATTTCCAACGAGATTGTTCACCAAGGTAATCAACATTCCTTCTAACGTAAATAATAAAAGGATTCGGTTTCCGGGTTCTGTAATTTTATGCAATACTTTTTCCGGAGCTCCCTTACCCGGATGATTTTTGAACGATTCATACTTTGCTATCACTCACTTTCCGATAAAGTAAAGGTATCTTTCCGGATATTATACCTGCGTAAACACCACCGTCACCGTCATTTCCGTATCCTGTATTTTTGCAAACACTTCCCCGCCCATATTCCGCATAAGCTGACGACATATATAAAGTCCCAATCCGCTTCCCTTCTTATGTTCTGCGTTAGACCCTCGCCAAAAGCTCTCAAAAATATGGGGCAACTCGTTTTCCGGCAATGTACATCCTCCGTTTCGTACAGAAATCAAAGTACAATGGTCCTCCTCCGTCACAGTAATGGAAATCGTTTCTCCGTTTCCGTACTTAATGGCATTTTCCATCAGATTCTGAAGCACTTCCACCGCCCGGTCCTTATCTCCCGCAAGCAGACAATCGGTATAGTTCCCTATTGTAAATTCCGTTTTTATCAGAGCAAGCTTCTCCCCGTAATACACTCTGAGTTCCTCCAAAAGCTCCGACAGATAGAACTCTCCCATATGTAACTCAAAGCTTAGGAAATCCTCACTGGAGGCTCTGATAATCTCCGACACAAAGCCCTCGATTTCATCTGCCTTTCTATTAATACTTTCCGCAATCTCCGTCTGCTTTTCAGGCTCTGTATAAAGCCCTTTAGAAAGTGCCTTTGCATATAATTTAATGGCGGAAAGAGGCGTTTTGATGTCATGGGAAAGGGACAGCAAAAGTGTCTTTTTCTCCTTCTGTAGCGTTAGCTCCCGCTCCTTTTGCTGCTCAATGTTTTCCCGAAGCAAATTTACACCCCACACAAATCGTCCGAAAAAACGAGTCTTACTTTCCGTAAGAGGCATTGTTAAGTTTCCTCTGGAAAGCTCATAAGGCACATTCTCCATCTTTGTAAAAGGATGCAACACCTTCAGTCTCACGTACAAAAGCACAAAAAACACCAAAAGGCCCATTAGCCCCAGTGCCGCATTTACCGTCCAAAGCATTCCGGATGTCATCTTCTTTGCCTTTACGGTATATTCAAAGCGATACCGCTCACCGTCAATTTCTCGGATAACATAGTCGCTGTTTCCTTCAAAAAAGGACTCTCCGTCTCCGGCATCCGGCACAATCGCGGTCACATAAGCACACGCCGACAAATCAATCCGGTCAACCAAGGCTTCCGAAGTGTCCGGTTGAGCCTCTCCCTGCTCTCCGGTCATATTCTCTGTCGTATCCGCTGCCAATCGTTCAAGCTGCCGCACCAAACGGCTTACCTCCACCCGGTACGGGCGACCGCTTTCTTCCTTCTGTCCGAACAAAATAAAACAATTTGCAGCCCCAATCACCGCAATCACACAAAGCACAACAATCACACAAATCCGGTTAAACTTTTTCATACAAACTTATACCCCACTCCCCACACCGTCTGTATCCGTGTCGGATGCTTCGGGTCATCCTCGATTTTCTCTCTGAGCCACTTAATATGTACCGTCAAAGTCTGCTGTTCCGAAAAGCTGTCACTGCCCCAGATTTCGCGAAACAAATAGTCCTTGTTTAATACCTTTCCCTGATTTTCCGCCAAACATAAAAGTAATTCAAACTCTTTTGCCGTCACGGAAATCTCCTGTTCTCCCTTGTGCACCGTACGGCTTTCCTTGTTCAAACGTAAGTCTCCGGAGACCAACTCATCCTGGGCATACCTGCGCTTGAATATTCCTGCGATTTTGGCTAACATAATATCGATATCATAAGGCTTCTCAATATAATCGTCCGCTCCCGCCAAAAGACCGGCAAGCTTATCATCCTTCTCCGTCTTCGCACTGACAATCAGAATCGGCGTATTACTTTCCTCTCTGATTTTTGCACAAACCGCGAAACCGTCCATCCCCGGAAGCATCACATCCAGCACAAGAAGCCTTGCGCCGTACCGTTGGTACAGCTGCAAGGCCTTCTCTCCGTTTTCTGCCACAGATACCGTATAGTTTTCCGCACGCAGAAAATCACACAGTAAATCCGCCAGTTCTTTATTGTCTTCCACAATTAAAATATCAATCATGTATCCTCCGTTACCAGCCCATCTCCATGAGCCAGTTGTTTAGGCATCGCTCTCTGTCTCTTAACTCGGAAGCCTGCTTCATTCTGTCTAAATTATACTCTCCCTTGATGTTTCCGTCAACGATATAAAGGACTCTCGTGCATCGCGCCGCCACCTTCACATCATGGGTTACCAGCATAATTGTAGTTCCCTCTGCATTTAGCTTCGTCAGTTCCTCCATCACCTCATCAGAGGAGGTACGATTTAAGGCCCCCGTCGGCTCATCCCCAAATATCATCTTCGGTTTATTTATCATACTTCTGCAAATGCAGGCACGCTGTAACTGACCGCCGGAAACTTCATTGATGTCATTATCCGCCACCTCGATGATGCCAAGCTTCCGCATCAACTCCTGTCCTCTTGCCACCGTTTCCTTTCTGCTCTCGGACAGCTTCTTCGACTGGCAAGCCGGAAGAATAATGTTATCTAACACCGTCAGATTCTTTAACATATACATCTGCTGAAAAATAAAGCCCATTTCATCCAGACGAAGTTCTGCCAGCTCCTTATCATTTAACGAACCGATACTTTTTCCGTCAAACAATACCTCACCCGCCGTCATCCGGTCCATTCCTGATACCGTATACAACAGTGTGGACTTGCCGGAGCCGGAGGGTCCCATCACCGCCACCATTTCTCCCTCTTCTACCGTCAGATTCACATTTTTCAGTACATTATTCTGTCGTTTATTTACAATATAGGTTTTGCAAAGATTCTTTGCTTCCAACACAGTTCTCATATCCAATCCCCTTTCTCTATTCCAAACCTGCCACATGGGCAGCCTTAATTTTTCTTGTATACAGTGCCGTCAAAAATGCCGTTACCATCGTTGTTCCCAGAACAACAAGCGGTAACACCCCATAAACTTCCACCGGGTTTATGGCATAATCCACTGCCACTTCCATTCCCATCATCCGAAAAATCGGGTCGATGCAAAGCCGTAAAAACGGCCGTAACAGAAGTTCGGCAAAAAACACTGCCACCACTCCCACAATACCGAAACGTGCTACATGATAACCGTAAATTTTCCCGCTTTTTAATCCCATTGCTTTCATCAGCGCAATCTCTCTTGTCTCCTTTGCAATAAAAGAACGTTCCAACAGCACCGTTACCAAAGCTACCAATACAATAGTTAATCCCGTCATCAGTCCTTTTATTGCATTAATGGTATCTGCCACACTTACCGCTTCCCCCACCCATTGACCGGTGCTGATTACTTCACCGTACTCATCAAAAAAGGTGTTGATTTTCTCTACCCTCTCCTTAACCTCTTTCTTACCGGGATTATCTGTGAAAATAATCTGTCCGGATAGTCCGCCCGACACCTGAATATAATTTATCTTTTCATCCTCATGGAAACGCACCCCACACCCGCGATTATTCATGGTCTGATACAACGCGGTAATAAGATACTCCCGTTCCCCTTCCATGCTGACAATCACTACCGTATCTCCGATATCCGCACCTATGGACTCCGCTGCCATCCTTGTCATGGCAATCTCTCCCGGCACCTCCGGTGCAGTCCCTGCAATACGGGCATATTGGTCTATCTTTGCTCCCGTTGCCTGAAAGCAAGGAATCTGACTCTCTTTTTCTCCGTTCCTTACCGTAAGCGGCATCATCAAATCCTGTACGCAGGTAGCCGGCATTCCGTGTTCCGAAAGCGTTTCTTCCATCTCCGCCAGATAGTCTTTTAATACCGTGCGTCCGTCCTCTGCCATAAAGGTCATCACATCTCCGCCATTAATACTAACCATAGCATCACATTGCACCATATCAAAGGCCGGTAACAGCTTGTCGCTTTTTAATGTAGTTGCCGTTGCGGACAGCGTTAACGTAATACACAAACACAGAGTAAATGTCAATGTCACAATACTGTAACGCTTCGGGCTACTGACAATATCATTCATTGCCAAAAAGCCTGTCGTTCCAAGTCTCGATTTTCCCAAACTCATCAGGCTCTTTTTCCGGAACCGTTCTCCCGTCTGTCCGTTCCGTATGGCATCCACCGGGGTAAAGCCGGTTACTTTTCTCGTACATCCGTAAGAAAACAGCAAAATCACTGCCACTACCGCCACACTGCAAAGCACGTTCACTGCATAAGCATTCTCTCCCGTTAGTATCACCGACTTGGAAGACACCTTCATAAGCATCGTACCAAACGGGTAACTGAACACCAACCCGATAACAGCGCCTATCACTGCCAAAAGTGCATACTTTACAAGATACAATCCCCGAATCTTTCGATTTTTGATTCCGATGGCTTTCATGACTCCGATTTCCCTGTACTCCTCTGCCAGAGTAAAGGTAATGGTAAACCGTAACACCACAAAAGAAATCACAATAAACAGCACGCTGACTGCCAACAAAATACCGGTAACAATCATATCAAAAATATAACAAAACCTCATATACCCCCGGTCCATGGAAAACATAAAGCTTCCCCCGGCCTCTCCCAGTTCCGCAAGCATGGCATCAATATCTGCCGTTTCAATATAGCAGATTTTACCACCGTACATATGAGAAATCTCTCCCTCTTCAGAGAAGAAACTATACTCTTCTTCATCCACAATATAACGGGTTATGGACAGTGCGCTGGCTCCCAATACCGCATCATTGATACTGCCTGCAATCTGAAACTCCTTACTCACGCCTTCTATTGTTATGGTTACCCGGTCACCCACGGAAAACTTTTGCTTTTCCATCATATGACCGGTCATATACAGTTCTCCCGGTGCCACATCCTTTAAAATGCTGTTATCCGCAAGGAAATAGTTTAATGCCAAGTCTGCATCACCCTGCAGTAACATGGTCCCTCCGAGGATTTCTGCCTCTTCATTATCACTGGACACCATCGTATTTGCCATAAAAAGAATCTGCTCCGTCCGATAGAAATCCACCGCATCCACATCATCAAGTAACGTTTCTATATTTTCGGTCTCCGCCTTATTCATGGTAGCTCCCAGATAATCCGGCGCATCTGCCATCTCAAAATAATTATCCAGTGCAGTAGTCACACTAATAATGTTGTTCACACTGCTTGCCACAAACATGGATGCCAGTGTAATAAACAACAGCAAAATCACATTCATAGTACGCTTTCGCTTTAAATCTCTTTTTAAAATCCGTAAGTACATCTTACTACCCCTTTCCTCGTTCTGACCCCTATCATAACAAACCAATTCTTAAAGAATCCTTAAATCCGAAACGAAATCAGCATTCTTTCTCCCCTTCATTTGCTTCTTCCATCTCAAGCTGTTCTTCTCCGACACCCTCTTCAAACCGCACTCGCAGTACCGCCTGGGGCCAATTGACGGAAACAAAAGCCCGTTTCCCCTTTGCTTTTGCTTCTTTATCGAAGATTTCCAAAAGTTCCTTCAGAACTTCTTTCGTAAGATATCCGCCCCGCCAATGAAATAAAAGAACTTTCCCCTTCTTTACCGCCTGTTTCGTCCGATTTTGCACCTCGTCCGTGGTAGTCCAGGAAAGTTTCTTTTCTTTATAATAAAAGCTATCGTTATCCCCGCAAACCGGCACCCTCCAAATGACCGGTTCATGATCTCTGAATATCTGCTTGTCCGACAAATTCACATAGTCATAGCGCACCGTATCGTCCTTGGAAAGCGTGTTGTCAAAGGTTGCATCCAGATGATAATACTGTCCGCCGATCCGAATCACATTCCATGCATGCCGATATTTAATCCCCTTGTCCGGATTTGCTTCGGACAAAGCAATAATACACCAGATATTCAGTTCATCGCACAGAATTTTTACAGCTTTTGCTATCCCTTCACAGACCGCCACTCCATTTCCCAACGCGCCGATAATTTCATGGGAATACTCTTTTTTCAACTTATCATACTTCACATTTTTTACGATAAAATCATGGATAAAAAGTTCTTTTCCCTTTTCGTCCAAATCCGCTGCCTGATGTGCCACTTTCTTTACCCTTGCTTCCATAGCCTGCCGATGTTCCTTGATTTTGTTCTTTGGGAAGAGATATTGCGGTGTCATTTCTACCATAGTAGAATCCGCATAATGCTTATAGGAGAACGTCACGGAATAAAAGAGTTCGGGACAATCCATGCGTATCATAAAATAAATATCCGACAACTCTTTTCGGGAAAGCATCGGCACCGCAAAGGAATCCTTGAGATTTCGCAACCCTTCCTTCATAGCATAGTATGCCCGCTGCTGTTCTTTATTCAGTTGCTCGTAATAATAATTACTTGCCTTTGCCATAGTACCGCCACCTTTTCCGACAAACTCTGTTTTTTGCCTCCCAATCTTTCCATCCGTTTCCCATTATACCAAAAACGCTCCCGGATTTCCACCTGGGGTACCTATTATCTTATTAATCACCCATCGGATTGTTCCGTACAAATAGCCCCCGGAAACCGTTCCTTTTCCTTGACAATACCCGTTTTTCATGATAGTCTAAATAGGTGGAAAAATGCTTTTACATAAGGAGAAAAGGACATGAATCCATTTAAGATAAAGAGAAGAAAAACGGTTGGCCTGATTACGTTTGTTGCAACCGCTGTTTTCTTTTGTGCCTGTGGGAAAAAAATTCCTTCTTATATTGCCACTTCCGCAACCATGGAAGCAGGAAACACCTTCTCGGCAGGTGATTTCGTATTGGAAGAAGGACATACCGCTGAGTTTACCACCGAGTTTGCCACCCAATACACCAAAGACGGCGTTGCTAAAATCAATCAGATCGGCAAACATTCCGTAGGCCTGAACATTGATGGCAAACCCTATCACATAACCTTAACCGTGCAGGACACCGTGGCCCCGAAGGCAACGGCGCGCATGATAACCCTCTGTCAGGGCGATCCTCTGACTGCGGAACAGTGTGTAACAGATATCAAGGATCAGACAAACGTTTCCTGTACTTTTCAGGCTGAACCGGACCTGACAAAGACCGGTTTGACCGACACAACCGTTGTATTAACCGATGAAGCCGGTAATCAAACCGGGATTCCTGTTACCATTACTGTCCTTGGTGCAAACGACTTCCTTGCAGATACCTATACCATTGAGGCAGGTGAAAGCATTCCTCCGATAGAGGAACTGATTGTTTTTAACAGGACCGGAACCTATGTTACCGATACTTCCGTCATCAACACCTCTCTGGTGGGTCGTTATACTTTGGAAGTAGACATCGAAGGAAACGTTTACTCCACCGAACTGATTATAAAAGACACCGTGGCTCCGACCGCAACCGTAAATCCGGTCACTGCCTATTACGGTGCCGCTTACCCTTCTCCGGACAGCTTCGTTTCGGACATTATCGACAAAGGCCCTGTGTCCGTTTCCTATGAAACCGACCCGGGCGCTACCGTAAGCGAACAGACAACGGTGCGCATCCTTTTGACAGATCAGGGCGGAAACCGTACCGTTTATGAGAGCCGGTGCGATGTTGCCAGCGATGACGAGGCACCAAAGTTTGTCTCCTTCCCGGAGACGCTTGACGCAGACGTGGATACTGCTATCATCTGGAGAGTAGCCGTCACTGCGGAAGACAATTCCGGAACAGTTGATTTATCCTTGGATACTACTGGTGTTGATTTAACGAAGCCGGGCAGATATACCGCATTTTTTGTTGCAAAAGATCCTGCCGGAAACGAAACCAGACAGGAAGTAGAGTTATCCATTCACGACAATTCCGTAACCAAGGAAATGATGGATCAGGTCTGTGCGGACATTCTCGGTCAAATCATCACGGACGATATGACCACCCAGGAGAAACTTTATGCTGTTTACAAGTATGTAGTCACCAAAATCAAATATACCAGCGAAGGGGTTCATGACGACGTCCGCAGAGAAGCATACCTTGGCTTAACCACACGCAAGAAAGGCGATTGCTTTACCTTCTGTGCGGCATCCAAGGAGTTACTTTCCTATTTGGGATTCGAATCGGAAATCGTAAGAAGAAGATTGGATCTTGTACCGGAACGTGGAAATCACTTCTGGCTTTTAGTGAATTGCGGTACCGAGGAAGAGCCTTTGTTGTATCACCACGATGCCTCTCCTCACAGTAAACCTTTCAATCTGGAAACCTACATGATTACGGATGCCCAGTTGAAAGCGTACACAAATTACCGTGCGGCTAACTCGAATAAAAAAGATTATTATACCTTTGATGCTTCGCTCCACCCTGCTTCCGCAACAGAAATCGTTGTAGATTTGGGAATCGATGCGAAATATTTCGAATAATCGGAAGCAAAGCGAAAGGAGGAGTCACCCATGAAAGAAGCTTTACAGAACTCGAAACGGCATATTGTCGAGGTTCTTTGTTATATTATCCTGACCCTTGCTTTGTGTTTTCTGTTCCAAAAGCTTACCGAACCGAAATATATGTCACACCCTTATGAGGGTGCCATGATGGAAGAATATTACGAAGCCGAAACCGAACACGATGTAATTTTTCTCGGCGACTGTGAATTTTATGAAACCATATCCCCGATTACCTTATGGGAGGATTATGGCGTTTCCTCTTATGTCAGAGGCTCGCCGCAACAGCTCATCTGGCAATCCTATTATGTCCTTTTGGATACGTTAAAGCATGAAACACCGAAAGTCGTGGTGTTCAATGCAATGGAAATGAAAATCGGCGAGGTTCAAAGCGAGGCCTATACCCGCCTTACCTTAGACGGTCTGAAAGACACTAAGTATCGTTTGGAAGCAGCAAAGCTGTCCTTAAAGGAAGAAAACGAATCCCTGTTAAGTTATGTGTTTCCGTTGTTGCGCTATCACAGCCGCATCACGGATTTGAACAAGGATGATTTCAAGTATTTGTTTCATCGGGATTTGATTTCCCACCACGGTTATCTGATGCAAACTTCCGTGGACCCTCAAACGGAGGAACCGTTCCAGGCACCGTTGTTTGACTACAGCTTCCCTGAAATCTGTTGGGAATATCTCGACAAAATTGCGGACCTCTGCGAAGAAAACGACATTAAGTTGATTTTATTCAAAGCACCGACCATAAGCTGGCAATATCCTTGGTATGAGGAATGGGACGAGCAATTGGTTTCCTATGCCGAGAAGAGAAATCTTCTGTATATCAACGGTATTTCTTATGCGGATGAGATGGGACTGGACATGACAAAGGATACCTACGATAAGGGTGTGCACCTGAACGTATACGGTGCCGAAAAATGCTCCCGGTTCCTTGGAGAAATTCTAAGAAACGACTATTCTGTTCCCGACGGCAGACTGGATGCCGCGCAGGTTGCCGCCTGGAAGCCGGTCTGCGAGCGTTATCATGCCGCACGGGGAAACAACTAATCGTTTTTCGACCTATCTTTTTATGTAGTTAACAAAAGCAATCAACAGGAAGGAGTCTGCACCTTTTGGTGCGGAAAGAAACAACGTATGATGAAAAAGAACATGAAACTTCGTAGCTTGGCAGTAGCTATGACACTGGCAATTTGTATGGTTGCGGCCGGATGCGGAAAGGAACAGGAACGAACTGTTACCATCGGTGAAAGCACCTCCTCCGCCGAAACCGCCGACACCACCCAAGAAAAAGAAACTTCGGACAAAGGCTTTTCCTTTGTTCACAACAATGTTAAAATCACTCCGAATGATTTGGTTGACCCACTCATTACAGCCCTGGGCTCCGAGTATACTTACCACGAAAGCCCAAGCTGTGCTTACATCGGATTAGACAAATGTTATGTATATAAAGGGTTTTCCATCTATACCTATCCGGATGAAAATGCTGTGGACCATGTACTCCAGATTGTGTTAACCGATGACTCCCTGAGCACTCCGGAAGGATTGACCATCGGCGACAGTGCCGATAAGGTCATTGAGCTTTACGGGAACGATTACGCAGAATCCGACGGTTCCTATGCGTATACCCTCGAAAAAACCAATCTGACCATTATCATAAAAAATGACAAAGTGGTTTCCATCCAATACTACTACACCGATTCTTTATAAAAAACAAACAACGGAACGATTCCTTTTGCGAATTCGTTCCGTTTTCTTTTATCCCTTATTTTAATCCGGTATAGCCTCCGGTATTGATATAGAGGACATCCTCTGTCCCCGGCGTCTGCATAAGTTGCTGTACCATACCATAGAAGGCATTTATGTTGTAAACGGGGTCAAGCGAGATTCCCTCCTGCTCTAAAATCTTAGAACGCAAGGCAAGTAATTCTTCGTCCGGATGACCGTAATCATTCTTTCCACAATCCTGTACCGTTATGTTATCTGCCGCAAAACCCTGCGGGAGATATTCCGATGCGGATTTTATCAAACGGGCAATCCCTTTTTCTGCCTTTGCCGGAGTGTTTGCCACCGCAAAGGAAATTACCGGCGGAAGCTTGCGCTTTGCACCTCCGCACAGAATCCCCGACTGGGTAGTCCCGCTGGCACAAGGAAGATAAATGGTTGCCGGATGTATCTTCCGTTCTTCCAGTTCTGCCAAGGTTTCATCAATCACCTGTGCATAGGCTCTTACTGCCCCCGGCGTATGTCCGCCGTTGGGAACCAGGAACACTTTTTTTCCTTCCGCCTCTATCATTTTCACATATTCGTTGATTTTTAACAGTGCCGCAAAATGTCCGACACACTGAAATTCGGCTCCGTAATTCTTTGCCAATGCAATGTTTCCGAACAAAGACTCCGGAAGTTCCTCTTCCGTCAAAAACAATTTGCAGGAAATACCAAGATGCGCCGCCACCTGCGCCGTCACCCGGATATGATTGGAATACATGGACCCGGAAGTCACCAATAAATCCGGCTTTTCCTTCAAAATCTCAGGAATCAGATATTCAAAAAAGCGCACCTTATTTCCACCGAATCCAAAGTCTTCCGGATCATCCCGGTACATAAAAATCCGATGTCCGTTTATCGTTTCCGACAAGGAAAGCAACTGTGGTTCTTTTGTCAACAACCGATAGTGCTCCTTTGACATACCCTTTTCCTCCGTTTTAATAAGCTTACTGTGTATTGATTTTAATCCATTCCTGTAATAAACCGGCGCGGTCTAACTTACCGTTACGGTTATGCGGAAGTTCCGGAAAGCAAACATAGTCATGGGGTAACATATATTTCGGAAGTTTGCCCGAAAGGTCCTTTCTCAGGCGTCTCCGGTTCTCTTCCTCACAGGCACAGAATAGAACAATTTTTTCCGCAACTGCGGCATAAAGGCAACAACATTCCTCCACATAGTCCAAGGCAGACGCACAAACTTCAATGTCACCAAGCTCAATCCGATGCCCCATATGCTTTATTTGTGCATCCTTTCTTGCAATGCAGATATACTCTCCGCGCTCATTGATTCTGCCGTAGTCCCCGCTGTGATATATCCTACCGCAAAAAGAATCGAAAGAAACCGTTTGAAAGGCAGCATTTGTTTTTTCCTCATCCTTATAATATCCCAGGGCAAGGCCGTCACCTGCGACACAAATCTCCCCTTCTTCCGCCGGAATCCCGCTTTCGTCTAACAAAAAGAGCTGCGCCGTATCAAAAGCGCGACCGATGGGAAGCACTTCCTCTTCCCCGAAGTCTCTGTCAATCACATAAAAGCAAGAATTGCCTGCCACCTCGGTGGACCCGTAAAGGTTAACAAAACGCACATGAGGCAGTGCCATCCGCCAGTAATTTAAGTGGCGCACCGGCATGCGTTCTCCCACAAACAAAACATGATTCAGGGCATCCGGTGTCACCGCGGAAAACACCTCAAACCGTGCCGCAATGGACATAATAGATGGCACGCAGACAAAGGTAGATACCCTTTCTTCTTTTAACATTTGTACCAATTGCATCGGAAAGGATAATACCTGCTGCGGGAAAATTACCGTTGTGGCTCCCAGATATACCGTAGCAAAAATGTCCTTTGTGGAAGCATCGAAATAAAACGGAATCTGATTGCCGAAAACCTCCTCCGAGGTCAGCGAAAAGGTATTACAGTAAGTTTCGATAAACTTTCGTATCCCCCGACCGTCCTTTACCACCAGCTTCGGAATCCCCGTAGAGCCGGAGGTGAAGATTCCGAACATCGGAAGCGTTTCTTCCCTCGTCGGAAATTCATTCACACTACAGTCTTCTGCGGTATCAATAAAAAGTTTCGGAACATCGCTCTGAGGAAACGGCTCTTTTTCCGTGGCATACAATAAAACCGCAGGAGAACATACCGATAACAAAAGCTGTGCCCGGCCCGCCGGCAGCGCACTATCCATCGGAACATACCAGCCCCCCGCAGCGCAAACACCGAACAAAGAAACCAGCGACTGTACATCTCTGTCTACTGCCACAGCAATCGGTGCTTCCGGCATTTTCCCGTTAAAATGGCGCAAAAGCCCGTTTGCAACAGTACAAACCTGACGATAAAACTGTAAGTAAGTCAAGCCTTCCTTACCGGCTTCTTTAAAAACCAATTTATCCGGCCACACCTCTGCCCAATGTTTCAGGCGGTCCATCCAGTTGTTGTTTTCATATTCCATATCAATCACCTAAGTTTTAATAATTACTGTAGATAAAGTTTGAGGCTACATAACCGATTCCATAGGCACCGAAAAGGATAATAATCACTGTCCCGACAGAAGCAATCGCCACCCGGACAAACATCGGTTTCGCATTAATCATGTCACGGACGCTGTTTCCCTTTTCTTCCAAAAAGGACACAACAAAGAGAAGAATGCAGCCGAACAATGCCGGCAAATACATCTTTAAATCTCCCGCCTGTACCATCTGACCGGTAAAGGCAAAGAAGGAGGTTCCGGAGGAACGAATGCCAAACATAGTAAGAAGCATACTCCCCGCTATGGCAATGTTGGAAGGAAGGGAAATCACTCTGGCAATCGTAATAATAAGAAACGTACGTACACTACGGAAGATACGGAAAAAAACCCGTTCCTCCATATGCAACCGTTTGCGGATTTTAACAAAAAGCGGCTCACACAAAGTAGATATGAGGATAACCACACCGTTGAACACACCGAAAAGTACCTCGCCCCAGTTCGCTCCGTGCCAGATTCCGATAATCGTGAAAAGGATTAAGGAAAGGATTCCCACCGGAACCGTCTTCGCAAAAAACTTTCCGAATTTTTTCTTTGTATACTTATTAATCTTTGCATATCCTTTGGAAAAAGCAACCGGATAGAAGAAATAATCCTTCAACCAGTTTCCGAGAGAAATGTGCCACCGGTTCCAATAGTCGGTTAAGTTCAGTGCAAAATACGGACGCTTGAAATTAATATCTAACGTAATACCGAACATTTGGGATACGCCTCTTGATACATCAATACCGCCCGAAAAGTCCGCATAAAGCTGAATTCCCCAGACAAACATTCCGAGCCAAAGCTCAAGTCCCGAGAGAACCGATGTATTTTTAAGCATTGCACCCACAATTGCGGCAACACTGTCCGCAATCACCATCTTTTTGAAAAGTCCCCAGAGAACCAGCTGATAGCCGTTACGTAAATTCTTATACTCCGCTTTATGTTCTCCGAAAAGTTGTGGTGCCAGCTGTTCAAACCGCGGAATCGGTCCCTGTATGATTTGAGGAAAATAAGTCAAATACAGAAAGAACTTTGCAAAATTTCTTTCCGGCTCGTATTTCCCGCGATTTACATCTACCACATAGCCTACCGCAGAGAAGGTATAAAAGGAAAGCCCCAGCGGCAGTACAAAGGAAAAGAGCGGAAGAGCAGACCCTTCCGGTAAAAACGTGTTGATATTGGATAGTACAAAATCCAAGTATTTCAACACAATCAAAATGCCCAAATCCACAGCCACGGCACAAAGCATAAAGGCTCTGGATTTGCGCTCATTCTTTTTTACCGCAGCATGCAGTTCATCCGCGGATAAGGTTTCTTTCAATTGTGGCAGCTTCTCGGAAAATTCCCTCTTATTTTTGTGTGCCAACATTGCTGTGATATACGTCGTAAATGCCGTAATCACAACATAAAGTATGTATTTTACTCCCGAACAAAGATAAAAGGCAACACTTCCGATCAATAATACAATCCATTGGAATTTTTTCGGAACCACATAATAAACAAGGAGCAAAACAAGACAAAATAATGCAAACATAAGAGAAGTGTAAGTCATGATTTTCCCCTTACTTACCGTTTGACAGACGTTCTACCAAAGCTGTCAGAGCAGAGAGTGTATTGAAGTTTTCCGGTACAAAATCCACTACAGTGATATTGATATCAAAGCAGCTGTTTAACTCACTTACCAGAGAAACAAGATCAAAAGAATCAAGTACATCATCATCAACCAAAGCGGTTTCCGTTTCATAATCAATATCCGGGTTGATGTCATTTAGTATTTCGAGAATTTTTTCTTTCATAGGTTATCGTCTTCTTTCTGTAAAATTTAAGTGTGAAAAGTCCCCACACGCGATTTTATTATAGCATACAACACCTGAATTGAAAAGGCATTTCATAAAAAAATGCAACCTTACAGAAAGAGACAATTCATTCCCATGGCCTTCACGATATCCAAATCCAAATCCTCCGGAAATTTCCATTCCGGCTTCATCCGGCGTTCCCTTATGGCTTTCCAGTCCATCTTAAAGATACCGAAACCGCCGTAGTAATCCCAGCTGGTACGGGCAATGCCCCGCTCCGCCAAAAGATTGGTTACAATGGTATACCAGTTCACGCGGTCCTCATGACCGGCAAACATGGAAAAGCACCCAAATTCTCCGCAAAATACCGGCGCGTTACGTTCCTGACTGAACTCCACATACTGGTCAAAAAACCGGGCCACCGCCTCCACAGTGCCCTGTTCCGGGTAAGCCGCAAAACGTGCCTTCTCATCCTCTGTCGGGTTCTCCGGAAGAGGCGGCATCCGGTCTTTGCTGTACGGGAACGGGATGTTGATTACCCGTTCCAGATGGCTCCAACCGGCTCCCTGATGAGTAAAGGTATGCGGGTCATAGAAATGGAAGGTATAAATCACCTTATCATCTTTAAAATCCGGCAATGTTTTCATAGCCGCGAAACTGTTCCAGTCAGCCCCTCCGGCGATAATATAATGCTTCTTATCAATGTTACGCACGTTTCGGAACAAGCGTCCGATAATCTCGTTCCATAAGGAAATCTCTATCCCGTGAGGCTCATTCATTAATTCATAAACAATATATTCCGTGGCATCCCGATACCGGGTTGCCAACTGCGTCCAAATCGGAGTCAGTACATCCTCCACCGTATCGGAAGTACGTGTATCCGCATGACAGTTATTATGAAAATCAAAAATTACATATAGCTTTAATTCTTCTGCCCATTCCGCAATATGATCCAGTATTACAAACACATTGTCCGGAATCCGGTAATCCGCAATTCCTTCGCAAATCTTCTCAAAATGCATCGGAATACGGATTACATCACATCCCAACTTCTTTGCGTTTAGAAAGTCCTGCTTTGTAAAAAGTTCCGGATTTATTTCATCCGCCTTGCGGAATTCCAACCAGTTGGTAAAGTTCACACCCTTGGTAAACGGTGCCGGAACTGCTTTTTTTACTGCCATACAATAGCCTCCTCCCCCGGAATCCTCCGGTGGTATCTATGGTGTTCCCGGTGCCGGGCTCGGTGTCGGCGTCGGCGTCGGCGCTGTCGGATCTTTTACAATCTTACCGCTGCATTTACTGGTTACATATGCGGATTCTCCCGTTACGGAAGAGGTATTGGAGATTACGACACGGATATAGTACCCGATATCCTCTTCCCTAATGGTATACATACTGTTAGCATAACCGGAGCCCGAACGAATGACTGTGTATTCGCCGCTTGCCTTATCGCTGCGCTCCCATGTATAGGTAATCTCGCCGGAAATCGCATTGTTACTTGTTACTGCGGTAATCACACCGCCCGGATAGAGCGAGGTATTGGAAATCGCCGCATATGTTACCTTGTCATACTGAATCTGATATCTGTACTTTTCGTAAACCGACGGCAATTCGTTCTTATTTGCCGCGGTCACACGGAAAATCAAATACTTTCCGGTCAAAGCTTTGGTACTGCTTAGCTTTACGGTTTTCGCCGCCTTTAGTGTACTCCATTTTAACTCGCCCAGCTCTTCCGCAGTCAGATTATCCGGGTCATCCACGATGGCATACTGGTAATTGGTGCCGTCTAAGGTGGAGGTATTATTAGTTATCGCAATACCGCTGGTGCCACTCTTGGTATTCTGATACGTTACCGTAATATCCCGTGCCACATTCGGTGTGGACTCCGAAAACGGAATCAATACTTTTTCAATCTTGGACGCAGATTTCTTCTCTCCTGCCGCAGTGCGGACATATACATAAATTCCGACTACCTCGCCGGCTCCGTTTTTCTCTACCATATATTTTCCCGGATTTTCTGCTACCAACGTCGCATCGATTCTCCGGTTAATATCTACTTTCCCGCCGGTCATTACATTTAACACCAACGGAATTGCCACGGTAGTCACACGACGGTTGGTGGTCGGTAACAAATCAAAATCCTTTACCTCTACCGAAACGGCGTCACTTGTTGCATTCTTTTGGTAGGTCGGGACCAAAAACCAATCCTTCCCGTTTATGGAATATTCCATGCCGTTCCGGATGGAAAGGGTCATGGTTGCATTATTTACACTTACCGTCGGTGCCGCTGCCACCTTCTGCAAAAAGACTTTTGCTTCTGTACTGTATCGCTTTCCGCTTACCAGTTCCGCGGTACCCCCGTCAATCTTATCGTTTGTCGCTTTGATACGGAAATACAGTGTTACACCCTTTGCATTCATTTGTCCCAAATCCAATTGTTCAAAAGGTCTCCAGTTTCCGTTCAGCCCTTTCTTCCATTCAATGTTCTCCACGTCAAAGTAAGCGGTTTCCGCTCCTCCGTTTTTTGTGAAGAAAAGAATATATCCTGTGTCCCCGCTGAAGTTCTTGTAGGACTTGTACACATCCTTCCATACATCGATGTCCACCACATCCGCTGCCGAGATATCTCCCACAAACTCTGCGGAAAGCTTCTCCTGCGCCTCAAGATACCGTGCCGTTACCAAGGAATCCTTATCACCCTTTACATAGACGCGAGTGGTTACATTCGGACGCACCCAGGAAATATCAAAAATCGCCTTGCCGCTTGCATCTGCCTTCACTTCTTCCCACATGGTTGCGTTGGGATTATCCGAGTAGAAAATGGATGTATTTTGTCCGGCAGTCACAACCATTTCTTCATTCTCATAATTTACCAGAATTGCTTTGTCTTCAAGCATCGTAGCGTTACCCGCCGCATAGGCCTGCTTTGCTCCGCAAAGAAATGCTACGGAAAAAGCTCCGAATAACAAAGCCGCCAGTTTTGCATGTTTTCTCATAGTCACTCCTCCTTTACTTCTTCTTATCCATAAAAAACGATTGGTCTGTCAGGGAACCGGACATATTTTTGTAATAACTGCTTACAGTCCGGCTGTTTTTGTTAAAAGTCTTTATTTCCTGTTTCTTTTCTTTTAAACAAATATCCAGTCGCAATTTGTTTTGCTCTTCCAATGCACAAAGTGCGGCACCCTTTTCCAATACCGCCTTAATCTTTTGCTGCATTGCACGAATCCGTGGTTCGAACTCCTTTTTATAGGTCTCCATCTCCGGCTTCATCTTTGCAAATACTGCCTCAAACCCGGCATCAAACTCGGAAATCTTTTGAATGAGCGGGTCCTTTTTATCCATATATTCCGTAAACTCCTCCATGGAAAACGTTTCCCGAAGCAGTAAACTTTCCTGTCCCTTGGTCAATACAAGCAATTCATCCAAATACTGTTCCTTTTTTCCTATGGTGTTTTCCAACACCTTAAAACACGTCGAAAACTCTTCTCTGTCCACCGCAATCCCTCCGTCTGTCTACTTCTGTACTCCACCTCACTATAGAGTTCCGCTTGCGGAACTCTCGCGCCGAGCGCGGTCGCTTGCGACATCTTCCTATCGCGCGAGTGCGCATCCGGCGGAGCCTTCTTATATGCTACGCATATAAGAACAGCCGGGCATGGTTGCACAGCTGTTCCGTAGAAATCGTATTCTTATTTTACATACATATTGTTTTTGCGCATAACCTCTTTCCAAAGGTCTCGCATGTTACGAATCTGATCCAGAGCTTCTTCCAACAATGTCATATCCTTCTTAATGTTGGACTGCACCAAAAGTCCGTAGATGTATTCATAAATCACATCAAAGTCTTTCGCCGTCGCATACTTAAAATCCAGTGTGGAACGGAACTCCGTAATGATATTCTGAACTTTAATGATGTAGGTACTTGCCTTCTCATAATCGTTCTTTTCCAAACCGAGCATCGCGATGTTACAAAACTTAATCGCTCCGTCGTACAACATCAGCGTTAACTCCGCAGGAGATGCTGTGTTAATTTTGGTTCCCTGATATAAACTTGCTGCATTTGTTGGTGGCATAGGCAAATACCTTCCTTTCCCTTATCATTCAATTAGTTTAATACTGTCCCATTCCCAGCATGGACGCCAAAGAACTGGACTGACTGCTTAGCTTACTGAGTGCCGTCTCCATGGAAGCAAACTGCTTATAATAACGGTCTTCGATTTCCGTCAAGCGATCTTCTTCTTTCTTGAGCTGTTCCTTATAACCGGTAAGCTCCTTTGTCATCTGCTTGTCGTTGTAGAAGGTAAGCGCACTGCTTAACTCCGAAGCTTTCATCTTATCTGCCATGGTATCGTACAGGTTCTTGGAAATCGTCTGTAAAACTTCCATTACCTTATCCGGGTCTTCCTCGATTGCCTTACGAAGCTTGTCTTCGTACATCATACCGTCCGGGTCGTCCTGGTCACCGTAAATATGTAACTTGCCCTTCTCCGTGTACTTGGTGGTACAGATGCCGAAGGAAGAAAGTGCATAATCCTGACCGTCTACAGTTACACAGCCGTCAAGAGCGGTACGCATCGCATTCAGCAAAGAACCGATGGTGTTGTCTCTGCGAAGGAGAGAATCCTTAATCTTCTTCTCCCACTTCTCCACTTCCGTATCACTCATGGCATCCTTCTGCTCGTCCGTCAACGGTTCGTATCCTCTTGCGGATTCCGCATAGTATGCATTGTTTAATTCTTCAAGCACTTCATTGTACTGTTTTACAAAATCCTTTACCATATTGTAAACACTGTCCGTATCCTGGGTAACACCGATGGAAATGGTCTCTCCCGGTTTTGCGGATACCAGCTCTAAGTTCAATCCGTTTACAGAAATGGTGTTGCTGGAAGATTCGATTACCGCACCGTTTACCGTTACCTTTGCGTCACTTGCCGCAAATACGGTCATACCGCCGGCACCTGCGCCGGAAGCAATTGCGGTACCGTCAATGTTCCCAAGGCCGATTGCCGCCAAAGCATTGTCGGAAGCCAGGAAACGTTCCGTTTCGGCATAGGATATAATATCCGTTGCCATAGCAGCCTTAGCCGGCGTTACCACATCACCCAACGCCGTCAGTTCATTTTCTTTCTCGGTCTTTAACTCTTCCACCGCCTGTTCGGTAGTCAGATACTTGGCTGCTTCTTCTTCCGCACTTGCCTGATAAGCAAGTTCTAACTGCTGTGCATATTCCTCGGTATCATAACCGCTTCCTTCGGTATACGTACCGAGACGTGCCTCATATGCTGCCTTTGCATCTGCATTTCCATCTGCATTATATGCATCCCAGATTTTTTGCTCCTCTACGGTTAACGTCTCCGCCTTTTCTGCCTTGTCCCGAATCTTTGCAAACGTTGCGTAAGATACATCCTTTAACGCTGCATTTTCTTTAAAAGAATCCTCAAAAACGATCCGCTCATATTCTATTTTTGCAAACCGTTCTGCCTCTGCCTTAAGCGTAGCCGCCTGCTTTCCCGTCAATTCCTTGCCGTAAATTTCTACGGTACTGTCTTCGGCCATTCCGGAAAGCATCGCCGTCTTTATTTCGGCTCCGATACGTCCTGTCACAGTTTCTTTTGCTGCTTTATCCGCATCCGCATCCGCTGTTTTCTTTGCGTGTTCTTCGGCTTTCTTCATGAGAAGCTGGTAGGCATCATACAACTCCTTTTCCGCACCGGCTAAGGTCGTTCCGCCTGCTGCCTTTGTCAGAACGTCGTTAACCCCCGCTTCATCGCTTGCTTCTATGGTAGCAAGTGCGGCATCCAATGCCTTTTTATCCGCATCGGACATTGTGCCGTAACCCACCAGATCGTAAATCCCTTTCCGCGTTGTTGCACTGGCTGCAACTTCCGTGTCGGTGGTAATGGAAAACTTATTTTCCGTACCGCTCTGTCTGGAACTGATATACAAGCACTGTCTTGCCTCGTCGAAGTTTACATTCAGTCCCGCGGACTTACAAACATCCGAAAGGTCATTGAACGTAGTTTTTTCATCTACATAAAGTTCTGCCGTCTTGTCACCGCAGGCAATATTAATCTTGGTACCTACCGCAACTCCCGCTTCCGAAAGTTTCGACTTTGCGGTCAGCGTCGTATCGGAAGTAAAGGTGCCTCCGGTTACATACTGCGCGCTGGCAACGGCATCTACCGTCACATAATGGGTGCCGATGGGTGCGGAACCGCCTGCCGTGGCCTTTACCACGCTTTCGTTGGAGGATACGGTTTTCTTAGTAAGATAATTACCCTGGGTTCTCATCTTAGAAAGAGAGCCCGTATACAAAGAATAAATCTTTGTATTTAAATCCTTCCATTTCTCCGTTACCCATTCGTTCTTCGTTATTTTATTTTCTACCTTTGTTACTCTTGTCCGCTCCGCAGACATGAGTTGTTTTATGAGCGTATCCGTATCAAGTCCGGATATCATACCCGATAATCCAATACCCATAACAACCTCCGTTTCCCGGTTCCGTCCGAGACAAACCGTAGACTTTTATCTCTTTTCGTCTACCATAAGACCTGCCAGCTCCCACATCTTAGAAAGCATTTCTAAGGTTTCTTCCGGCGGAATCTCACGAATTACCTCTTCTGTTTCTTCGTCGATTACCTTAATGGAAACCCGCTTTGTTTCCTCGTGGTAAGAAAACTCACATTTCGTCTTTGCGTGGCGCATGGTCTTGTTTGCATGCTCTACCGCACTTTTAATACGTCTGGATGCGTTCTCTTCGTTTCCTGTCTGTTCTGCCTGCGGTTCTACCGTAGTTCCCTTTCCAAGGGTGTTTGTTGCCGCCTGCTGTCCGGTTGTAAATACCTGTTGCGGTTCTGCCTTCGGCTTTGTCTCCGGGCGATTTGTTACAGGTTCGTTATAAACCGGCTTATTTACCATTCCGCTTTCAATTTTCATTTTTTACACCTCCATGTTTGCTTTATCCGAATTCTCTGCCGACTCCCTTCTGACAGAAAATCATTTCTTTGATAAGTATATCGGACAAAAACGGTGAAAAATTAACCCTTCTTAGGAAAACTTTTCACCGTTTCTTTCATTAAAACATATTCTTTAATACATCCGGCGAAGCCTCGGTAGATACCGCTTCCTTGTTCGCCTCCTGAATTTGCACATAAATCTCCTTTCGGTACAACGGCACCGACTTCGGCGCATTGATTCCGAGTTTTACCTGTTCGCCTTTGATTTCAAGCACTGTTATTTCTATGTCATGTCCGATCATAATGGATTCGTTGACTTTTCTTGACAGGGCCAGCATACCTATTCCCCCTTTGCCTCTTTGCACTTTTTAACGAGTTCGTATATATTGTATTTTACCACATAATCCGGGTTTTCTGCAATAATCTGACAGCCTTTTTTTGTGTCTGCGTTAATAATTAACGGAGCCTTCAGGTTCGCGGACATCTTTGTAATATCCGACGGTACGCTTAAGGTAAGCAAAATGATGATATTTTCCTCAGTCAACTCTCCTAACGGTAATAAAACTTCATCCTCTACAATCGGGTTGTAATCCGAAAGCACGGAAAGTGGGCTGATTACCGGCAGGGCAAGTTCCGGAGCATCTAAGCTCTGCAGCCAGGAAATCGTATTATTTCCGCCCTCCTCATTGTTATACAAAATCGTGTAACGCTTACAATCTTCAAAACCGATTAATCCGTCATCAAAGGTCAACACCTTCTCTTCATCCAGATTAATTTCTCCGAAATGTCTTGTTTTTACTAACATTTTCTTTCTCCTTTCGTTTCTCTTTCTTTTTATTAACCGCATCTTTATAAGAAATCCAACAAAGACGATTGTACCAGTTTGGATGCTGCCGATAAAGATGAATTATAAATCGTTTCCGCCGAGGTATACTTCACAATGGTATCTACCAAGTCCACATCCTCATTGGAAGAAAGCAAGTCTTCAAAATCCACCTGCTGGTCTCCCAAGCGACTCTGGGTCAAAAGTAAACGATTGTACCTTCCGCCCAAATCGGACATGGCTACATTTACTTTGTCCTGCATCGCAACGGTATCGGAAAGCCCTCCCGCAAACGCGGCCTGCATAATATCCGTGCGCAGGGTGAATTCGGAAGTAAGCTGTTCTTTGATTCCCTCCAGTGCCTTTCTCTGCTCCGGCGTCAGATTGGTATCCTCCAACATCTTATCCACTTCCGCCATCTTCTCTTCCGTTTCTTTTACATCACTTACCGCATTGATGATATCGTCAATCGCACGACCGATGTCATGGGTAAATGCTTCGTCTCCCTGGGTATTAATGGTCAGCTTCTGGTTAAAATTCACTTCGTACTGAATCTCCTGCCCCTTCTTAGCCCCAAACTTTTCTTCTTTGTTGTAATTCAAATCTTCTTTTTCATAATGGAGTACTTCCGTTCCGTCCTCCGAGGTTCTGACACAATTAAAGTAATGCTCCGGACGCAACTCGTTTGTTTCAAACTTCTTTTTCGAATAAGTCACATCGATATGCTCCGACTTCCGAACCCTCTCGTAAGCCGTTTTTCCAAAAATCAGTTCACCGGTTTCCTTGATAAAATAAATCTCATCATCTCCCGGTGTATAAGCATCCGCATCGGAGGAGCTTTTCTCCGTAATCGGAAGTTCAAGTTTATTCAAATACCCTTCCGCATCCGCGCTTCCGTCGGTATAGGTAAGCTTTGCCCCCGGTGTAGGAACTCCGTTTACTTCTTTTCCCGGTTCTAAGTTACTGTAGGCAAGCCGCATCCGGTAGTACTGAATCTGGTTCGGCATGGTCTTGTCGAACGCATCCGGATTTTCTTTATCAAACTTGTTAATATCTACGTTATTTACAATCTTAAATTCCGCAGTTATATCATCCCCGCAAAGAGGTTCCGTAATCTCATAAAGATAATCGTCCGTCGGCTCGTTAAACACCAACGGGGTATCCGTTTTATACCCGGAAAACACATAGCGTCCTGCGTAGTTACTGTTTCCTTCCTGATAAATATGCCGCTTTAGCTGCTCCAGATTTTCCACAATACTGTTCCGGTCTTCCGCCGTCAATGTATCATTGGCACCCTGATTACAGTAAGTATTCATCTGACGAAGAACCGCATTTACCACATCCAGGGAACTCTCCGTCGTATCCATCCAGGATAAGGCATCCGGTATATTTTTCTCCGTGTACTGGGTTATCTCGGAAAGATTGGTACGAAGTTTCAACGCACGCACCGCAACAATCGGGTCATCGGACGGTTTTTGAATCTTCTTTCCCGTAGAATATTGGTTTTCCAAGGTAGAAAGCAGATTTTTATTGTTATTGATGTTATGCAATACATTATTGGTCATCATCTTATTCGTAATCCGCATTGTTCTGCCTCCTGTTCCCTTTTACAAAATCGATGTTTTGTAAAAGTTTCTCTGTAAACTATATCGGCATAATTCTCTTATTTATACACCCATATAATTAATTAATCTGTCGTAAATTTCATTCATCACCGAAATCACCTGCGATGAGAGTTTGTATGCCTGCTGGAACCGCATCAGGTTCATTGCCTCTTCTTCCGTATCCACACCGCCTATGGATAACCGCTGGTTATGAATGGCATTTACAAGGTTATTCTGGCTCTTTTCAAAATTCAGTGCTGCCTTGGTATCGATTCCCACTTCCGCTACCAGGGTCTGCAAAAACGCAGCCGGTTTACCCTGACGGAACATGGAGGTGTCTTTCTTTAAGTCCAGAAGTTCCAACGCCTTGTCGTAATTTCCTACACCGTTTACAATATCCGATGCCGCCGCAAACTTTCTCGCGTCATGTTGCAGTTCTTTATTTACACAAATGTTTTCCGCCGTAATATGGTAGTAGGAGCTGTATACCCCTCTCATATCTTCCTGGAAAAACTGCCCGCACTGGGAGTTGAAAGAATACGGATCATAGCCTGTGGCACCTTCTTTTCCGTACACGCCGAACTTATACTCTTCTCCCGTTACTTTGTCGGTTCCCACAAAGAAATCCAAACCGGCTTCCCCGTTCAAATCCACGCCGGATTTATGTATCTCATTGAACTTCTTTGCATAGGTACGCAGAAACTCGTTCATCTGTGCCATATAGTACGGAACCCCTTTGTAATCTACCGTGATTCCTACACTTGACATTTCTTCTTCCGCATAGGCACGAATCGGTTCCTTTAAAAAGAATTCGTAAGTATATTCCCCGCTGTCCGGGTCAATAGAAACCTCAAAGGACTCGTATTCGTACTTTACCGTTCCGATCAAAATCTCTCCGCTTGGCGGAATATTTAATTTTGCTTCATCGTTGACGGTGGCATTCTTCATTACCACCGACTGCATTCCCACATACGCGGTCACATTTCCCTTTAAATTATCCGCATTATTTCCGTCCCGCACTTCAAACAATGCCTTAATGCTTCCGCTCTGGGTATAGGCATACGGATTAAATTGCTGTCCGTTTTCCCAAACCACATCATACAAGCCATCCGCATCGGTCTGGTTCATTTTATTTTCCCGCGGAACCACACTCAGTTCATGGACTTCATAGGTATCCACCAAAGTTTGTCCGTCTATCTTCACCACATAACTTTTTAACCCTACCGGTCCGTCCGGTGCTTCTTCTACCGTTACATTGATAATATTCGACAGTTCGTCAATCAGCAGGTTTCTCTGGTCACGCAAATCGTTGGCGTTGCTTCCGCCGATTTCCACCGTATTAATCTGTTTGGTTAAAGATGCGATTTCTGCCGCCATGGCATTGACACGGTTTATCTGATTTTTAATCTCAAAGTTACAATCTTCCTGCACCGCCTGTAAATTGGTAAACAGAGAATTAAAGTACTCGCAAAAGCTCTGGGCAACATTCGTCACCTGGGTTCTTACCGTCAGATTCGCCGGATCTTTTTCCAACTCCTGAATCGTATCATACATCCGGTCAAAGGTGGTTGTGAAGCCTTCCAACTGGATTTCATTCAGATAAGACTGAATCTGGGACATGTAATTGGATTTCGTTGCATATCCGCCGTATATGGAATTGTTATTCCGGTATTTTTCGTCATAATACTCACTTCTGGTCTGGGTCAGGGAAACCACATCCACACCGGTTCCGATCATACCGTGCCGTCCGTTTGCCCGTAATGCATTCCCGGCCTTTAATTCCAATGTCTGTCTCGTATATCCTTCCGTCTCTACGTTGGCAATGTTATGAGCCGTTGTATTCAGGCCGCCCTGCGCCGTAAAAAGTCCGGATCTTCCGATATCCAATCCAAAAAATGTATTCGGCATTCCCGTCACTTCCCTTCTTTTCTCATTTCAACCAATCGGTTTCGTTATACTCCCAGCGTACTGAGAATATGGTCTAACATCTCACTTACTACATTTACATATCGTGCCGCCGCATTGTAAGCATGCTGATATTTAATCAGATGGGTCAGTTCCTCATCGGTGGACACCGCCATTAC
The DNA here is from genome assembly GCA_017503735.1 of Lachnospiraceae bacterium. Taxonomy (GTDB): domain Bacteria; phylum Bacillota; class Clostridia; order Lachnospirales; family Lachnospiraceae; genus SIG307. Next base: position 118,910 of record JAFVSN010000031.1, on the reverse strand, counting down.
TTCATGACGCTCATTGTCTATGCTGTTCATCATGGATTCCTGCGTTTCCGATAAGGTCTGGTATTTTTCTCCTCTGGTACCCAGTTCTCCGATTAATGCCGTATAGTAATTATTGAAATTATTGTAGCTTAATTCATTCGGATTCAGTGTTGCAAAATCCTCCTGCCATGCGGTCAACAGCTGCTCCGCCACATCAATATCAAAATCACCGGTATTCGTATTCTTGGATAAAGGAAGCTTAGAACGATCCTTTAAAATCTCCGGGTTAATCTCAATCTCACCCAAGGTATACAAAGAATAGTTGTTTTCCGGGTCTTCCTCGTTGTAAATATATACCCACTCTTTGCTGCCGTCTGCCAAGGTCACTTCCTGTAATTCCTGATAACGGTCCATGGACTTTCTGGAGAAAAATTCCGTTCCCATGGTTTTCTCCGCATCCATACCTATCGATGCTTTATCCGTATCCAACACTTTAATTACCTGTCCGTTTTCCAGCATAATCTCCCGGTTTGGACAAAGAATATCATTTATGGTCGTAACAATGCCGTGAATCAACTGGTCAAACTGAGACTGGGTTGCCATAATCACGGAATCATTAATTTCTTTGTTATACTGTCGAGCAGCTACCGTAAATTGCTTCAGTGCTTCTTCGTAAGATACTTCGTCCGGGAAATCTTCCGGTTCCGGTCTCATCGGAATATCCGTGTATTTCCCCACCTTACGTCCTCTTGCAAGAATAATTCCCTTTAAGGAACCGATATCCGTATCGTCTACGGAATTCGGAGAACGGTCAAAGCTGTAAACCTCTGCATCGCCAAAGGCCGGCCAATAGGGAACCAACATTTCGGAGTCCTCCGAAATCAGTTTTGTATCCATGTAAAACACATGGTCTTCCAGCAAGAACGGAACTTCCTCCGCCCGAATGGAAACACGACCATCCGGTTCTTCCTTATAGGTAATATCAATTAATCCGCCAAGTTCATCCAACAGCAGGTTTCTTTCGTCTCGTAAATCATTTGCATGCTCTCTTCCGGTACATTCGTAGAAAGCAATTTTATTGTTTAATTCTCTGACAAGGTCACCGATTTCATTGATTCGGTCTACCTTCGTCTGAATTTGGGTGTTTAAATCAATCTGATATGTCTGAATCTGTTCATAAATATTTTCGGCATGTTCGATAAAATTTACGCCGTTCTGAATCAGTGTGGCACGGGTTACAATACTGTCCGGTTCCTTAGCCAATTCCTGCAACGCCGTCCAGAAATCTTCGATGGATTGTTGGAATCGCACTCCTTCCAGTTCGCCCATTACTTCCTGCATTTCAAACGCTGCTTCAAATTGTACCTGATAAAATTGCTGTCTTCCGCTTTCTTTCCGGTATGCCTGATCCAAGAACTGATCTCTGACCTGTCTTACTACCTGCGTATCTACACCCATACCGACCTGCCAGGTAGAAATCTTATTCCCGCCGATATTGCTGTATCCGAAATCGGTCATCACTGTCTGCTGTCTGACAAATCCCGGCGTTTCCGCATTGGTAATATTATGTGACGTGGTATTTAACGCATTCTGACTGGTTCTCAGTCCCGACACCCCCACATATAACGCATCCATCAAACCCATATGTGTGACCTCCTTTCGCAATAGTAGATAATAATATCGAGTCCGCATTCTCCGTCTTCTTGCTTTTATAAAGTAAGAAGACAGGGCTATGTTCTCTGCGTACTACTGCTTCGCATCAAACATCCCTGTCTGCGCAGCGCCCGGCATGGATTCCCCGGCGCTTTTCGTATAATTATTTCCTTGTACCATCCTTGTACTTTGAAGTAAATTCATATTAAATTGAATCATCTCTAACGACTGCTGAATCAGTACATTGTTCCGCTGATTTACATCCGCAAGTCTTTTAACCGCTTTCCCGAGCGCATCCTTTAGCTCGGTAAGTGCAGCCTGATCTGACCGTTGTTTCTCCGTTACCCGAATCAGTTCCGCAAGGGTGAGCTCCTGCGGTTTCCTTCCCAATACAATTCCCATATTGGTAATCACTTCGTCTCTCTTACGTTCCAACGCACTGATACGTCCTACCGATTCTTGTTCCCTATCCGTGATTTCCTGTAATTTTTCTAAGTCGTTTGCTACAATCGCTTTTGTTTTTTCCTCGGCTATCGGCAGGAGAGCGAGATATAATTCCTTCTCCTGCGAAAGCGTGGAAATCAATTCTTCCATCAGGCTCGCCAAAGGTATCCCTCTCTCTCTTAGATCTCTTTTGCCAACAGCTTATCCGCAAGCATCTCCATGGATACATCGTAAGTACCGTTCTGAAGCTTGCTCTTAATGTCATTTACCAAATCGGTTCTGACATCCGGCGTTGCCGCAACTGCCGCTTTTGCCACCTGATAATCCTTTCCCATCTGGGAAATCTGTACGCTGTCAAATTTCTCGGCATTGTTGGATTTTGCAACTTTCTTCGTGCTGTTTGCCTGGTACAACTGGCTTACTCTGTTGATTGCATCAATACGCATATGAACACCACCTGTCTCTGCTGATTTTATTGGTTCTGTAAGTTATATCGGCAGTTCCGAACGAAATCTTAAGGGGGGTTTGAAAGTTTTTTACGAAAATGGACGCAACCATCCCTTACGCGCCAAGCGCGCCAGTGCGCTTCTATGTTTCACTTCGTCACTTTTAACACACCGTCATTCCGTCACACATCATAACAATATTAACATAACTCAGTGTGGAATTAGTATATTTATATAGTTTTTCATTTCAATATATTGACTTCTTAACTTGCGTTGCGCTATAATGAATTCAGCTGATTTGTTTTGGGTTCTGTCCTTTGTTCTTCGTTTTCTTATCGGATTGCATCGGACAGTTCCGTTTGTTTTTTAGGAGGTTTTGTTATGGTAGATGTAAAAGGGAAATGGGCACTGATTACCGGTGCCAGTAGGGGTATCGGTTATTTGTCCGCACTTTTTATGGCAGAACAGGGTTGTAACCTTGTTTTGCACAGCCGTTCCGCTGCTCACTGTGAAAAGGTATTGGAAGAGGTTCGTGCAAAAGGGGTAGAAGCCTATGCCGTAGAAGCAGAGCTGACGGATTTGACACAGGTGGAGAAGATGCTGGCGGACATCGATGCAAAGGGAACTCCGATTTCCATTGTACTGAATAATGCCGGTCTTCAAATTGCATATCGCGTAGATTATTTCAAAACACCGGTTTCCGATTACACGGAAAGCTTTAAAATCAATACCATTGCACCGGCAATGATTTGTTACCACTATTTGCCGCGTATGATTGAAAAGGGATTCGGCCGCATTTTAAACACCACCAGCGGCATCCGCCTGGACCCGTACCAGGCAGGCTATTCCGCCAGTAAGGCAGCCCTTGATAAAATTACCGTTGATTTGGGACATACCGTAAACGGAACCGACGTTATGATTAATCTGACCGATCCGGGCTGGTGTCGTACCGACCTTGGTGGTCCGCAAGCTCCGAATGCTCCGGAAAGTACCATTCCGGGTATCGTGGTAGGTGTTTTCATGGACGACAAAAAATCCGGTCGCAATCTGGGGGCCCAGACCTTTGCCGGAATGACACTGGAAGAAGCTGTTAAATACGCCGAGGAGCACTTTGACAGTCCGTACTAAGTAAATGACATCGTAACTCTCGCGCCGCTTTTGCGTCGCATCTATATTTCCCAGCGCAAAAAAGGGGCTGTGCCTATCGCACAGCCCCTTTCCCTATTTTAAGCGATACTCCGAATCACCCTGCTTCAAAATAATATGTCTTGAAGCATTGTAATCAATTGCGTCAAATCTCGGGCGAACATAACAACGATTTTTATAGCCTGCCTCCCCGTCCTTATCATACCAGATATATCCGGTTTCTCCCGCCGGTATCTCGTACTCGGTTCCGTCCACCACCAGACTCAAATCCGCCGCAAACTCCAGCCATCTCATCTGAAGCAGACTTATCAGTCCCTCCTCCGTACCGTACTTACCCTCCAGCGAGACACCGTCGTAGTCAAATACAAAAATGCATTCGGTATAATACGCGCCGTAATTTACATAATTCAGATAGCAGTCATCGTCCTCCGAAGAGATTAATACCCCGCCGAAATATTCGCTTACCACCGGATGAAGTTCCATCGGCGGCATTTCAAACCGGTATTCCAAGTTAACCTCATACCAGCGTGCCATATGCTCAAACCGAATCTCCCTGACATTTACCACTACCGGTTCTCCGTGGCTGACCCAGGCGGACGGTCCGTCCATTACCACATGGTACAGATTTCCTGCCTCACTGTCCCTGTATCCGGTTCCTTCAAACATTGCATAGTTTTCCAACTGATTTTCGTAGGCATCCTCGCCCAGAATATATGCGGAAAGATATACTCTTTCGTTGTTTGTGGTAATATTCGTGTCATCCACACGAACATCAAACACCAGCTTCGGAAGATCCGCATCACCCGTTACCGCTAATAAATCAACACAGAAAACCCCATCGGTGTCGGATTGGTTCACTTCATAATAGTACCCTTGTTCCACCAATCCGGCACTTGTGTCGTCCTTAAATATTTTTCGGAACAAATCCCCCAACTTTCCGGTTGCCGCCAAAGCTGTCGTTGCCAACGCCATGGAACACACAACTACGATACACGCTGCCGAAAGAATTTTCCCGAAGGTCCGCCTTTTCTGTCTCTGTGCGGCGAAATCAATGAGTTCTGCATCCGTTCCGAAACTATCTTCCTTTCCGGACATTCGCTCCTTTGCAATCCGCAGCATTTCTTCTGCCGTCAATGTATTGTTCTCATTACAAAATGCATCTACCTGCTGTTTGTATTTCATCTTTACGCTCATCAGAACCAATCCTCCTTTCGCAAAGATTTCCCTAGTTTCTCCCTGCCTCGTTTTAACCGAATCTTCACTGTCGCCTCCGGAAGCTCCATCGCCGTTGCAATCTGCCGTATAGAATATTCCTCATAGTAAAACAGATGAAGCGGAATCCTGTACTTTTCCGGTAGTGTAAGCACCATTGCAAACAATTCATTGGATTCCTCCTGTACCACCGGAATATCCTCCGGCAAAGGAGCATCGGAAAAACGGCTCCTGCTTCTCAAATGATTTTTGCACAGATTAATCGCCACACGAATCAACCATGCTTTGACGTGTTCCTCACTTTCAAACTCCCCGTCACTGCCCAGTAGTTTTACGAACACATCCTGCTGAAGATCTGCAGCATCTTCGGCATTTCTCACATAGTGAAACACCACCGAATATACGGTATTCTTAAATTTTTCAAATACTTCCAAAAAAACAGATTCCGTAATTTTCATTCGTTCAAAACCTTTCCTATCCTTCGAAACGTTTCCTTTATCACCGGTTTCACTTATAATACACCGTAACATTTCCAAAAGTTTCATTTTAGTTTCTTATTTTTCACCGAGATTCCTTTTCTGCTCTCTCATCACAGCATAGTAAGACGGACCGCCTCACTCCCTTGTGAAACCGCCCGTCTGCATCTTATTCTTATTGTTTTGAATTTAAATCATTTTTAATCTTCGTGGTGGAAATTCCCTCTGTCCTCGGCAAGTACACCACTTCACAATAGTCCTTTAAGAAGTCAAACTGTCCCTTCCAGTCATCCCCCATCACAAAAACATCCACCTGGTTATCTACCACATCTTTAATTTTCTGTTCCCAGGTATATTCCGGAATCACCTCATCCACATAACGAATCGCCTCCAGAATGGTCTTTCTTGCTTCATAAGGATGATACGCCGTTTTATGTTTTATCGCATTGAACTCGTCACTGGAAAGTACCACAATCAGGTAATCACCCAATTCTTTTGCCCGACGCAATAAATTAATGTGACCTACATGCAACAAATCATAAGTGCCGTACGTAATGACTTTCTTCATTCTTCCTTCCTCCCGTTTCGGTTTCAATCATGCCTTCGGTGTAATGGTCTGCAAGAAGGAATCTACTGCCTCCTTGTTATACTGCATATAATCCACATTCAAACAACCGGTCAACTGGCGGCTCATACACATGCGAAGTGCTTCCGCAACACCTTCGTCGCTGTTTTCTACCAATCTTCCGCCGTACTGTTCCATAAAATGTTTCGGTCCCGTAATATCCGTAGACACACAAGGTACTCCTAAAATATCCGCCTCCACAAGCACTAAGCCGAAGCCTTCATAGAAGGAAGAAAAGACAAAGGAATCACATTTCTTTATCAACGGATACGGGTTCGACATATAATGAATGATAATGATGTGGTCTTCCACATTCAACCGCTTTGCTTCCGCCAATGTCTGCTTATACATTACACCGCGACTTCCCAAAAGAATCAGGTAAGAATCCGGGTATTCCGGCAAGAGGCGGGCAAACTGCTGCATCAGGCGGAAATGTCCCTTCTCCGGCGAAAAACGTCCTACATTAATAATTTTTGTAGCATCCGATTCCAAAATTTCAAGCAAACGCGCCCGTCCGATATTCACTGCCGTTGTTTTATCAAACGCGATTTCCTGCTCTCCCATGGTAACAATTTTTTGATAGTCAATCACATTTTTTACTACCTGGATATTCGGTGTATGACCGTACTTGGTCATATAATTTCCCACCTTCTCGATTGCCGGAACAATGCCTTCCGTTACAACGGCAACCGCATCAAAGGTACGATAAGCATTACAAAGAATCTCCCGCTTCATATTGATACGGGTATTTAACTCCGCATCCATATCACTATGGGCGAAAATAACCTTACGACACGGGAACCCACCCATAATCAAAGTTGTATGGTTGGAATATCCGTTAAAATGTACTGCTGTTGTAATTCTTGCTCTTCCGGCGATTCTGCGGTAATCGTTTTTCCCCAGCTTCTCTAAAATCGGACGCATCCGCTTATAGGAACCGATATTATGCTTTCCGGTCCACAACTTAAACCGCAGTGTATCCGTAAATTTTAAGCTCATATTATTCAAAAAGCCCAGCCAGTTTACACCTTCCGGCAACTCCAACAAACGGAACGGATTTTTACGAATCTCATCCGTTTTTACAAGAATAGTATAGTTCTTTTCCGTCAAATCAAGGTTTGCCAGTAAGTTATTGATGGATACCGTTACACCGTTTAATGCAAAATCACCGCAATACATCAAAACGTTGTCTTTTCCGTTATCCGGAACTTTTGCTTCCTTAACACATGCTTCCTTCCGGAACACACGGCGACACAACTTCTCGGTGGCATCTGCGCTGTCATATGCACAGAAGGTCTTTAAAAACTCGGTATCGTCATATTCCTTGCCTTTTCTCATTTCCGCGCAAAGAGCTTCGGTATCAAACACCTGCGGGAACGGAAGCTCGGAAAGCGGGAAATAGAATCCACGCTGGGACTCGTATTGTTCCAAATCGTACGGGAACAAAATAATCTTCTTTCCCGTAACGGCAAAATCAAAGAAGACGCTGGAGTAGTCGGTAATCAAACCATCCATGGCATTTAAGAAAGCGTAGGTCTCCTCCTCCGGGAATAAATGAATATGGGAAAACTCCTCCAGGGAAATTCGGGATACGCTGACCGTATGCATCTTTACATAAAGAATCTGGTCATCCGTCATCAGGGCATCCAGTTCCCTAAAGTAATTCATCAAGCGATTATCTTCCGCTCTGGAAACCTTTCCCAGAGTACCGCGCCAGGTCGGCAGATACGCATACACCGTCTTTCCGGAAAAACCGTACTTCTCCCGCATCTTTTCCCGACCTTCCGTATCAAAGAACACCGTATTTCGCGGATATCCGGTAAGAAGCGGAGTAAACTGACCGATATTGGCCAGCATATAGTCCTCAATCATATGGTTCATGGTAAACTCATTCGGGTATACCACATAATCCGAATCCAAAAAGTTTCTCTGGGCATTTCCGATGGAAAAATACTCGGATTTGCTTCGCTTTCCCAACGTCTTTAACGGAGTTCCGTGCCATGTATTCAGATAAATCTGCTCTTCTCTCTTGACAAAACAATGAATGAAGGTATTATCGTTTACAAGATAACCGGCAGTTGCCATAATCTTGAAATATCCGTAGGATTTGGTGCTTAACACCTTTACTTTTGTAAATCCGCTTTTTTGTAAAAGTGCCTTAAACTTCTCCAGGTTCTGCGGTGCAGCGGACACGTAAAGTTTCAAATCTGCGTAAGCTTCGTTTTGACAAAGCTCCGTTAAAACCGCAAACACATTTCCGTCCAACGTACGACCGTGTTGGGACTCCAACAGAACTACTTTCGGGTTTACCGGAAGTTTCTCAAGATATGCGTAATAACGCTTTCTCTTCAAAAGGCTTCTCTTAAGCTTTCCTCTCACCGATTGAATCTCTTTCTTGATTTTCCCGAATTTCCCTTTTACCTTTGCTACCCACTTCACTTCTATGTTCCTACCTTTCCTCAAACTCCGTAATGATACGGTATCCGCTTCCCTTGCGTACCGCTTCGATATAATCCGCTATGTTCTCCCACTTCTTCTCAAATATCATACCGCCTCGTTTTTGTACCGGTCCATGGGCATCCGTTCCTCCGGTCCCGTGAATTCCGTGCTCCGTTGCGTAAGCCACCGCTTTTTCATTCGCTTCCGCGGAATTGTGGGCATTGTACCATTCAAAGGCTTCACAGCAATCCGGATAAATCTTCACCTCCGGAATATAAGGTGCCGTTCGGTACGGGTGCGCCTGTACCACAAAACCGCCGGCAGCCGTTACTTTCTCAAATTGTTCCTTCGGGCTCCAGGACAACATATCCTCCTGTTCCTTTAACCACGCTTCACTTAGTCCGTACAGCAAAAACTCCTGTCCGTGAAAATTCGTTTCCAAACCGAAAAATACCTGCAGGCCGATTTCGTCTCCTTTTGCTTTTGCATCACGGTAACCGGCACAAAACTGCGCCACCCGCTCCTTCCACGGAAGCTCCCGCGGCACTGCACAATTTCCGTTAAAAAAATGGTCGGTTACCACAATCCCGGTATAGCCCAACCTCTTATAAAGCTCTGCCTGTTCCGCACCAGTCAGTCTTCCGCACGCACTTCCCTGACACGTATGCAGATGAGTTTCGTATTTATATTCTGCCATAGCACAATCTCCTTTTTACAGACTCAACCTATTCTATTATAAATACTTTTAAGGGCGGTGTCAACCAATCACACCGCCCTTTTCCTGTAAATGTATAAATTTTTTAGATATTTTCTATTACGGCTTCCGCAATTTCCGCCACCGCACCGGCCACCCCGGCAACCGCACCGACTGCTTCCGCCACATCTCCGACAAGGCTATCGTCCGTTGCTTTTTCTTCGTCAGAGGAACTGCCGTCTTCCGCCGTTTCTTCTTCCTCTGAAACTTCTTCCGGTTCCGGCAACGGTTCCGCTGCCACAACCGGCTCCTCCGGCAATTTCCCCTTCGGAAGCTTCACAAACCAGAATATGCCGAGTGCCGCAACCACTACCGCCACTGCAATTAACACAAGTCCCATCCAGTCCGGTGTATCTTCCGGCAACAACCCCAACAAAACAGAACATAAATTGTATCCGAAGTGCAACAGCATGCCGGCAAACAAGGATTTGGTTCGTTCATATACCCATACCAATACCATGCCGAACACGGAGGTATAAATCATCCAGAGCCACTGTCCGTGGGCAAAGCCGAACAAAGCGGATGCCAAAATCGCCGCCACAACGGCCGGCATTCCCTTTTTCAGTCTTGTATATACCAAACCACGGAACACAATCTCTTCCACAATCGGAGCCATAATTACTGTCGCAATCACAACCGTCACCATATTTCCGGAAAGCACAAAAGAAGACGACTCGATATAGGAATCCATCGCCTCTTGCGGAACAAGTGCGAACATCAAACTCGTAAGAATATTAAAACTCAATCCCATCAACACCAGCGGTGCCACAGCGACCGGGTTCATTTTCCGTATCCCCACTTCTTTCACAAACTTCTTTTTACGACAGGCAAAAATCAACCAAAACAGACCAACGGTAAGAAGACCGGAAACAATCACTGCCGGCAGGGCGGTATCCATCACAATCCGAATCACCTCATCCATATACGCAGAAAACACCGCCGGATCCGAAACCAAGCTTCCGCCCATCGCATATTTCATTGCAACCGGAAATGCCTTGACTATGGCAAATACCATGGTAACCACAAGCTGCATCACATAATAAACGGCAAAATAACCGACTGCCTTTAACAGGCCGATAAAAAATTTTTTCATTTGTCTCTCCTTCACATAGTTCCTATTATATTGTAGTACGCTACTCCTTTATCATAGCACCACGCAAAATCTCCGTCAATTGTTTTTTCTAAATTTCCTCATCCACTGCGGCACCCTTTAAGTCTTCCAAATCAAGCTTTAACCGGTCCACAATGTTCTTTAGCTCCTTCTGCACCGTCTCTCCCGTCTCCGCTATCTTTACCATCTGCCGAGTGGAGACTTCCAATTGCTCCATTGCCGGTGTATCCTCGTCTTTCTCCTCTTCCTTTTCCGCTTTCATGGCTTCGATGCGTTCCTCTAACTCCTTTTCTTTTGCCGCCTTTTCCTCCGCAGCCTCCTGTTTCTTTTCAAGTTCTGTCTCCATGTGCTCCTTTGCTTCTTCCACCAACAGACTTACCATATCTTTTCCTGCTGCCGCAAGGATATCCTCTGCCTGCTCCGTGGCATCCACCATCGGGCTCTCCTTTGCACGCTCAAGTTTTATATCCGTCAATGCCTGAAGGGTACGGTCTTCGTACTTCTTTTCATTGGCAATCAGTCCTTTAAAGTGCTCCTCTGCCTTGTTTAACTCCGCCAATTCTTTCTTATATTCTTCGGTGGTCAGAAACTCATTTCCGTGCAGCTTTTCCTTCTCCTCCGCAATCCGGTTCAACTCAGCCTTCCATGCAACCGTCTCTTCCTTCCCCTTTTCGATACTATTTTTCATCTCTTCCACGCTCGCATCCAGAATCTGTTCCCCTGTAAATGCCGTTTTTACAACATTCATTGCCTTCTCTTGTGCTTCCCTCCGGCGTTCCGCAATCTTATCCCCCGGAAACTGCAATTTCCCCGAAAACACCCTGCCTTTCTGTAAGTTTTCCTCTATCTCCGCAGGTGTTTTCTGTACCGTATTCTGTCGTTCTCCCACAAACAGATTCCTTGATTCTTGTTCAATCCGCATAAAATCCCCTCCTTGCGATTTTTATTTTGTATAAACGCCCCCGGTTCGGTCACCCGTATATAGTTTATATCGGAGTCTTACGGCAACGCCTTTATAACTTTTATTTGCATTTCTTCCCAAAAATTGATATACTAAACTTAAAACCACTATATATAGAAAAGGAGTCAGGCTATGGAACAATATAACGGCAGTCAGATAGTTGTATTGGAAGGTCTGGAAGCGGTAAGAAAGCGTCCGGGTATGTACATCGGAAGTACCGGAAGCCGCGGCCTTCATCACCTCATTTGGGAAATTTTAGATAACGGTATCGACGAGCATCTCGGCGGGTACTGTGACCGCATAGAAATCGAACTGCAAAAGGACGGCGGTATCTCCATTACGGATAACGGCCGTGGTGTGCCGGTGGACATCCACCCGACAAAGCATATCCCGACGGCCCGGGTGGTATATACCATTTTGCATGCCGGCGGTAAGTTCGGAGGCGGAGCCTACAAGGTTTCCGGCGGTCTCCATGGTGTAGGTGCGTCCGTTGTAAATGCACTGTCAAAAAAAATGGTGGTAGAGATTAAGAAAGACGGCAAGATTTACCGGGACGAATACCGGGACGGCGGTCATATTGTTACCCCGCTGGAAGGTGGTCTTTTGCCGGTGGTAGGAAGTTGTCGTAAATCCGACACCGGTACCAAGGTGCTCTTCTATCCGGACCCGACCATTTTTGAAACCGTAGAGTTCAAGACAGATATTATCCGTAAAAAATTAAAGGAAGTCGCTTACTTGAACAAGGGACTGACCATTGTATTGAAAGATAAAATTGCCGGAGAAGAGCTGACCTATTACGAGGAGTTCGGTATTAAAAGCTTCGTTACTTACCTGACCCGTGAGGCAAACAAACTTCACCCGGAACCGATTTACGTCGAAGGAAAAAGCGGCGACATTGAAGTGGAAATCGCATTCCAGTACACCGACAGCTTCCAGGAGCAGATTAACTCCTACTGTAACCGCATCAATGTGGTGGACGGCGGTACGTTAGTCACCGGTTTTAAGACTGCCCTCACCCGTGTCATGAACCAGTACGCAAGAGAGCTTGGTATTTTAAAGGAAAAGGACGAAAACTTCGACGGTAAGGATATCCGTAACGGTCTTTTCGCCATCATTTCCATTAAACATCCGGACCCGCAGTTTGAAGGTCAGACCAAAACAAAGCTTGGTAACACCGACGCAAAGGTGGCAGTGGAGGATGTATTCACCGGTGAAGTCACCCGCTACTTCGATAAGAACGTAGAAGAATTAAAGGCGGTTTTGGAAAATTCCATGAAATCCTACAATGCCCGCAAGGCAGGGGACAAAGCCCGCAATGCGGTATTAAAACAGTTGCAGGACGTAGACTTCAAGAGTAAACTTGCCGCTTGCTCCTCAAGAAAACCGGAGGAATGTGAGCTATACATCGTCGAGGGTGATTCCGCAGGCGGCACCGTAAAGACCGCCCGTAACCGTAAGACCCAGGCTGTGCTTCCGCTCCGCGGTAAGATTCTTAACGTAGAAAAGGCAACTCTTGATAAAATTTTAGTCAACAACGAAATCAAGTCCATGATTGCCGCTTTCGGTTGCGGTATCAGCGATGAATTTGACATTACAAAGCTCCGTTTCGACAAAATTATTATTTTAACCGATGCCGACGTGGACGGTGCCCACATCAGCACCCTGCTCTTAACCTTCTTTTACCGGTTTATGCCGGAGCTGATTTTAGAAGGCAAGGTTTACCGGGGACTTCCGCCGCTTTATAAGGTAACCTATGAAGATACGGAGGGCGGCGACTCGGAAGATGTCTCCGGCGGTCAAACCGACGAGAGCGATACCAAGACGAAAGGTGCAAAGAAATCCAAGGGAAAAGGCAAAGGAAAGAAGTCCAAGAACGAAAAGTATTTATTCAACGACTTTGAACTGGAGCAGTTCCGCAAGGAAGGCAAGAAAATTCTGGACCTGCAGCGTTACAAAGGTTTAGGCGAGATGGATGCGGATCAGCTTTGGGAAACCACCCTGAATCCGGAAACCCGAATTCTCGCCCAGGTATCCATTACCGATACCGTGGAGGCTGACGAAGTCACCACGTTGCTTATGAGTAATAACGTTCCGCCGCGCCGTGCTTTCATTATGGAAGAGGCACGCTACGCGAAGCTTGATGTATAAGGAGGTGTCCCATGTCTGAGAATTTTGAAAACAACAATATCATTCAGTTGGATTATTCCGAGGAAATGAAGACCTCCTTCCGTGACTACGCGGTCAACACCATTATCGACCGTGCCATTCCGGATGTCAGAGACGGTCTAAAGCCGGTTCAGAGACGTATCCTGTACTCCATGATGGAGTTGGGGCTTGACCCGAAGAAACCCCACCGTAAAAGTGCCCGTATCGTAGGTGATACCATGGGTAAATATCACCCTCACGGTGACTCCTCCATCTACGAGGCATTGGTCCACATGTCCGAGGATTACTCTCTGGCCATTCCGTTAATCGACGGCCACGGTAACTTCGGTTCCATCGACGGTGACGGTGCCGCAGCTATGCGATACACCGAAGCCCGGCTTTCGGAAGGTGCCATGACTCTCCTCTCCCATTTGGAGCAGGGCTTGGTTGATTTTATGCCGAACTTCGATAACAGCGAAAAAGAACCGAAGGTGCTTCCGGCCATGCTCCCGAACCTGCTCATCAACGGTACCACCGGTATTGCGGTAGGTATGACCACCAATATGCCGCCTCACAATCCGGGGGAAGTGATTGATGCGGCCATTGCCATTTTGGACAAGCCGAACATCACCCTGGAAGGGCTCATGCGCTATGTGCAAGGTCCGGATTTCCCGACCGGCGGTATTATCACCAACGCTGATGTGCTTCCGGAAATCTATGCCACCGGCGAAGGAAAAATCAAAGTCCGTGCAAAGCACGAAATCGAAAATAGCGAGGCTGGCAGAAAGAACATTGTTTTCACGGAGATTCCGTACACCGCTGCCGGTAGCAAGACCCGCCTGGTGGAAAATCTTGCCCAGCTTATGAAGGACAAGGTATTCGAAGAAATGTACGATGTGAGAGACGAGTCCACCAAGGATGTCCGCATCGTGGTAGAAGTAAAGAAAGACCGTGACATCGACAACCTGTTAAACGGTCTCTTTAAGAAAACCGGTCTGGAGGATACCTACGGTGTCAACATGCTGGCGGTAAAAGAGCAGCAACCGTATATTTTCAACTTAAAAACTCTCTTGGAAGAATTCGTACTCTTTCAGGAAGAATTATACACCAAAGAATACCAACATCTGTTAAAGAAAGCCGAGGAACGTCTTGAAATCGTAGGCGGTTTAATCCGCGCCACGGATGTGATCGATTTGATTATTGAGATTTTACGAGGCAGTACCAGCGTGAAGCAGGCAAAGGCATGTTTGACCGCCGGCGATACCACGGATATTAAGTTTAAGTCCGAAGCTTCCAAAAAGCAGGCCACAAAGCTTGATTTTACCGAGCGTCAGGCAGATGCTATCTTAGCCATGCCGTTAGGCCGTTTGATCGGCTTGGAGATTTTGAAACTCCATGAAGAAAGCGATACGCTCCATGCCAATATCGCCACCTACAAGACCATTCTGTCCGACCAGAACGAACTCCATAGCGTCATTAAGACTCAGCTTAAGGAGTTCCGTAAAAAGTTTGCCGTTCCGCGTAAGACAGAGCTTGCAAACGTGGAGCAGACCGACTACGTTGTGGAAGAAAAGATTGAAGACATCTATGTTCTTGTGGATAAGTTCGGCTATACCAAATCCATTGATGTGGCTGCCTTTGGCAGAACCGCCGAGGAAAGCAAGAAGGAATATGCCCACATCGTAAAGATGAAGAACAACGACAAGCTTTGTCTCTTCACCGCTCAGGGCAATATGTTCCAGGTAAAGGCTTCCGCTATTCCGAAGTGTAAGATGAAGGATAAGGGCGTTCTCATTCACACCCTTTGTAAAATCGGTAAGGAAGATGCCGTACTGTATACCGCATTTGAAGATTTATTTGAGTCGCAGCTTCTCTTTACCACCAAGAACGGATTTATCAAACGGGTATCCGGTATCGAGTTCGAAACCGGCCGTTCCATGATTGCCGCTACGAAGTTAGACGATAACGACACCGTCATCGGCATTTCCATGATGTCTGCAACGGATGTACTTTCCGGCAACATGAAGGTCATCCTTCTGACCGAGGGTATGGCTTCTCTCGCATTCCCGGTAGAGGATGTTCCGGAGCTGAAGAAAGCCAGCCGTGGCGTAAAGGCCATCACCTTTGATAAGAACGACAACGCTCTGGCATTTGCCGGCGCCTTCCATGCGAGAGTGGAGACCTTTACCTTTAACGGAAAAGAGCTTTCCACCAGAAGAGTCCGGATGCGTCAGAGAGCCGCAAAGGCCCAGAAGGCGGCATTGTAGGAAGGGCGCTCCGTCGAACTTCCTCTAACCGGTTCTTAAGTTACCGAAAAGTACACTGCCATATTCTACAAGAACCCGCTCTCGCTCTTGCAGCAACGTAGCAGTACTAGGCTCGAAAGTACCTCGCCAAGTGCTGACGTTGCTTTAAGGTTCTTTTTAGAATATGGCAGTGCCTTTCTGTAAAGGTAACTTAAGAACCGGTAAGAGGCGATTTCGACTGCGCTAAATTCCGCCTTGACAAAGTGAGCATGCAGACACCGTATGGTGTCTAGTCATGCGAACGCGCCCGCGACTGAGCGACGCTGTCGCGAAGCGCGACCCTTCAGGGAAAGCAAAAAGCAATTCAAAAGTGCCCATCCGTTCTATACCCCTTTTCTATATTCTACAAGATACCAGTTTTCATACGGAATGTAATCCGTTTTCACTAAGCCCATTTCCCCGGCAAGTGCATCCAACTGTTCAAAGCCCGTATATAAACGAGCCTTTCGCATTAACTCCAAGGCTTCTTTTTCGTCAATATCGTAGCTTTCAAATATTTCATGGCGGCGTAGCCATATGTTATGCCTGGAAACTGTAATGAACCTACCGCCCGGTTTCAGTACCCGAACCGCTTCTTTTAAAATCGTCGGAATCTCCCTACATTCATCCAATCCGAAATGGGAGCACACCACATCAAACAGATTATTAGAAAAAGGCAGGTTCCACAAGCTGGCACAAATTCCGATCGCATTTTTACCGTAATACCTTCCGATGGCATCTGCGTTTTTTGCACATGTAAAATCAATATCAACGCCCATATAAAACATATCCCCGGTCATGGAACGTACAATGGCATTGGTTCCCACACCCGCTCCTACCGTCATTTCCATGATTTTATGCTCTTTGCCCTCCTGCGAACAAATCTTTTCCGCATAATGGGACAAATGCTGCGCAGCCCAGCCCTGTCGTGCCTTTTCCGATATTTCCACATGAAATATGCCGTTTTCCTTGGTAACACGACGGAAGGAATCCAACAACTCCTCCCTTGTCAATTCATTCATGGTTCGATGATGTCCTTCAATCCAATGTGGCTTTCCGTGAAGTTCGTAATAATGAAAACGCCGGAGAAATTCTTCTTTGTTTGGAATGGTCTGCTTATAAAAGTCATAATGTTCCCTATGCCAGTTCTCATAATTCGCAGAGTCATTACCATACTTTTGCTCCAGCTCCTGTAGCATTTCGTAGCACAGCTTATAATTTTCCCAATACAAAATATCATCCCATTCATTATTTACCATAGCACACCCTCCATTTTTTTGGTGACTCTACTATAGCAAATGCCCCCGGAAAACACCAGTCTTGTTCTTTCGGGCAAAATGTGGTATAATATACGCAAAGAGCAAAGTGGAATACATAAAAAGAAGCACTGTCAAACCTGTTTGAACAGTGCTTCTTTTTATGTATTCCCGGAGCGAAGCGACCACGAAAAAGCGTAGTTTTTTCGTGGTATGCTCTTTGCCAAAAAGTGAGGCATAATAAAATCTTCTATATCTCAAATTTCTTCATTTCTTCCTCGGTTAACGGTCTCCCTAATTTCTTAGAAAGTCTGATTGCATCTCGCATACGATACGTTTTCCCATCAGAAGGAACAGTCAATCTCCCATCCGGCATCACTTCGCCAAAACGGGTAAAATTGTCTAACACAACTTTTTGTTCTTTCTGTGCTAACATTTCACTCACCCTCCTTAAAATATCGCTTCACTAATGTAGCAGCATCAGGTGTTTCTCCGACATACAAGTTTAAAACCCGCCTGCCTGATACGCACGTGCAATCACATAGGACGGCTCATAAAACGCACTTCCGTTATAGTTATCAATCACTTCACAAATGTCGTTATTATAAACACGAAGGATTCCTTCTACATAGTCCTCTTTGGATGTCATCGTATCTACAATCAGTCTTTGGTATACCTCTCCCATCTCAAGCGGAGTCGGAATAATCGTTGCAAGTTCCTTATCTACAGCCGTCACATCATAATCACTACGCTGTAACCCATAGGCATTAATCCATTCTTCTTCTACCTTTAACGGATTTTCACAATGAAGCACATTTGCACAGCTAATCAAATGATACAACTCATTCTTTCCGATAGAATTTACGACATATTTGTTCTTCTGATGTATATGTCTTGCCACCCGTTCAATCATATAACACATAAAAAACAAATCGTTCAATTGTATCTCTTCTTCCGGGAAATACTTATTTCTCATAATACTTCACTCCCTTCAAAGGCCAATGTTTTCAACGCTTCTTCCGTACAAAATACAATCTGATGTGTAGGATAACTAAACTTTACCAACTCCCAGAACGCATCTCTCGAAATCTTTCCCGAAATGAACCCTTCCACATAATTCCATATCTGATCGTCTGCCATCGGTCCCTCTACAATATCATACTCATGGTCGATTCCTTTTCTGCATGTAACCACAAAATCCAACCATTCATCTGACATCTCTCCAAACCGCAATATTTTCAATTCGTTATTCGGTGCATATTTGTATCTATTTACTACCGAATCTCCCCTTCTTGTTATCGCCCATCGTTTTGCTTGTTTTTCAATGTTAGTACAATAAAAGCCGTAACCGAAATCTTTATAAAATCCATTCTGAAGAATGCGAGGCTCTGCCACTTCAACATTACTTCCGTGATATATCATATTATTTTCCATAGAGTGCCTCCTCTTCTTTCACTTATACTCTTAAAAACATTATTCTCATCAAATATTATTTTAGCATATTCTTTTATGACAATCAAGCCGCATCGTTCCAGCTTGCCACTATCACTAAAGTGATACCTTTTCAAAATTCTCATCGACTAACTATCACTTTGGTGATACAACCTGCGTGTCCGACAGGAATCCCACAAACTCCAACCTCACATACAACCTTTCATTTTGATACTGTGCGGAAATATCCCCTCCCATACGTTCTGTTAGAACCTTTGCTATGGACAGGCCCAACCCGGTTGAGCTACGACTTGCTTCCACCGTATAAAAGCGGTCAAACAAGCGTCCCACCTCTATCGTGCTTAAGGACTTTGCCCTATTGGAAAACGTAATGCATCCGCGCTCGTCCATAGTCACCGACAAGTCCCCATCGGAATACTTCACCGCATTACTGATGATGTTGGAAAAAATGCGGTTCGTTGCCCCTGCATCCAAAACACGCCAAACCGGTTCTTCCGGAAGTGTAATCTCCGGCTGTATTCCTTTCTCCTGCATAACGGCATAAAAGGAGAGTAAACTCTCCTCCAATGCCCGGACCAGATCCAAACGCTCCGGTTTCAGTTCCTGCATCGTTGTAACCACACTGTATCGGAACAACTCTTCTGTCAGACTCTTTAAGCTTTCTGTCCGGTTTTTTATTTGGGAAATATAGTTTTCAACCTTTTCGCTTTTCTCTTCCCGGCAAAGCAAGTCCAAATATCCGTTAATCGCTGTCAACGGTGTTCTCAGATCATGTGAAATATTCGTAACCGCCTCTTTTAATTCCCGATCTCCGCTGGCATATTGCAACTTTAATTTTCGCAAGTGAGCCAGTTCCCGGTTAATTGCCTTTGCCAAATTTCTCGCAGTTTTGTCCCCCGATGAGATGGACACCTGCACATTGGTATCCTCTGCGATACTCCGTTTGAACTCTGTGCAGATTTCATCCATACTCCTTTTCAGTATTATTATTTTTGCAACTGCAACCAATAAAGCAATTGCAAGCACACCGCACAAAATCCATGGCAAAAGCATTTTCTCACTCCTTTATTTCAATTCTTTCCTTCGGAATCCGATGTAGCCGATACTGCTTACAGCAATCAACAAAATACAAGAATAAATCAGATTGGAATCAAACTTTTCTATCGTTTCTTCGGTAATCACATTGTCGTCGATTACCTGTTCCCATGTTTCCTCTCCGGTCATACCATCGGCCGGATTGTTCATAAAGTAGTCATACCCGTGCCAATCCATATTAAAATACACGAACTCCACAATGTGTCCGTAAGGAGAAAGCTTGTAGAGCGTCTCATAAACAGGACGTCTGATTCCTCCTACATAGGTCGGATTCTCCACCAGATATTCCGAGCCTTCTATTTTCTCCTCCCTATACCGGATATTTCCGTCCTCATCAATCCATTCCGAATTCTTGGTCTCATAAAGCTCATAGTATTGCGGCTGCGACAATCCGGCATAGAGGCGCTGACTTCCGATTATCATCAAAAGCACAAACGTAACGTTCACAATGGCAATAATGGCCTGTTGGGAAAGTAAACAACTGACCGTCACAAAAATTGCGGCAAGGCACATATTGAGTAACACATAGTCGATGAAGATTTTCACAACCAAAGACATCGGCAGCAACGGCACTTCATAGAAATTCACTACGACGAAAATGGTTGCATACAGCAGGTACAATACAAACGCAATTCCCACGCCGGAGATTAACTCCGCAAGAAAAATACTGCCTTTGCTGTGACCGACAATGGCCTTATTTCGAAAAATACCCTCTTTGAACTCTTTGCCCACCACCCAGGAAATCAAAATGGCATGAATCACCATTTGGGCACTCACCATGGCATCGTCATAAAAAGTATACCTTGCACTGAAACTAACGCAGACAGCAATACCGAGAGTTAAAATCGCGGCAATCCAAAATATACTATTGCGGGTATATCTGCGTATACACGCACGTAATAACTTAGTCATGATGTTCACCTCCAATCAGATTGATAAAATAGCTTTCCAGGCTTTCATCCTGCTCTCTGGAAGTAATCACTTCACAACCTTCTTGCTGTAATGCAATGATTAACTGTGTCAGATTGATTTTTCCGTAAATATTTGCCTCCGTATCAGATAAAATGTCATAGGAAAGTCCTTTTTCATCTAATACTCTGGCCAGTAACACGGTATCCGTAACTTCCACATGAAGACACTTCCGGCAGATGCCTTCTAATTCTTCTGCGCTGATTTCCTTGATAATACGTCCGTCATCTACAAATCCGTAGTGGGTGGCGAGACGAGAAAGCTCATCCAATATGTGGCTGGAAATCAACATCGTAATCTGATATTCCCTGTTTAACTTTAAAATCAACTCCCGGATCTCGATAATACCTTGCGGGTCCAGTCCGTTGATCGGCTCATCCAATACCAAAAAGTCCGGATTTCCTACTAACGCCACCGCAATGCCCAATCTCTGCTTCATACCCAGAGAAAAGTGTTTGGCTTTTTTCTTTCCTGTATTCTGTAATCCGACCAATTCTAATATCCCAGGAATTGAATCATAGGTCGGAATCCCAAGAATCAGACACTGCTGCTTTAAATTGTCCTCCGCCGTCATATCCATGTAGATGGCGGGAGTTTCCACAACCGCTCCCATTCTGCGACGGGATATACTGATTCTTCGATCGGTGTTTTTTATCCCATAAAGAACATAACCACCTTTTGTCGGCTTCTGCAGTCCGCAAATCAGGCGAATCAGCGTCGTCTTTCCGGCTCCGTTTTTCCCTACCAGTCCGTAAATAGAGCCCTTAGGAACATGCATACTGAGACCCTTTAACGCCCAAAAGTTCTTATACTTTTTGGTCAGTTCATTTGTTTGTAAAATATAATTCATCTCGTTTCCTCCTTCACTGACTTCAGTATACAAAACAAAAGTCAAGAAAGCGGTCAAGAAAAACGTCAAGATTTCGTCAAGATTTTTGTTCTGCTAATTTAAAGCCTATTCCCCACACAGTTTCGATGTAATCCACGCCGCTTACATCCTACATTTTCTTACGTAAATTACTGACATGTTGTTTTAAGGAACGCTCTGTACAATCCGGCGTATCCATACCGATACGCTCTAAGAGAACACTTTTGGCAATCACCTGTTTCGGATTTTCCATCAAAAGCTTTATAATCGCATACTCTGTTCTTGTCAGTTTTATTTCCTGTCCGTTGATCGTGAGCACAAGTGACATTTTATCCAAGCGCAAATCTCCGACCGAAAGCGTTGATACTGTCCCCTGTAATTCGAACTTGCGTAACTGCACCGCAATACGGGCAAGCAATTCCGATGTATCAAAAGGCTTGGTCATATAATCGGCTGCACCGTTCATTAATAGATTTACTTTATCCTGCACATCTGCCTTTGCACTGATTACAATGACCGGGATATTCTCAATCTGTGGAAGAACCTCTTCTCCCGATAATCCCGGCAACATTAAATCCAAAAGAATCAAATCCGGTTTCTTCTGCGAAAGCAAGTATAACGCTTCTGTTCCCGAATAGGCCCGAAGAACCGCATAGCCTTCCTGCGTCAATACCTCCGCCAACATATCTCCGATATGAGTATCATCATCTATAATTGCAATCGTTTTCATAATCGTTCACCTACTTTCCGAACAAATACCCATACTTCTCCATCTGCAGATAAATCACATCACCGACCCGTTTTCTTACTTCTTCCGGGTAGATGATGGCCGTATCCAGAAGTTCCTTTACATCCTTTTTCGTAAAGGTAAACTTCATCTGTCCTCCGTACAACTTTTCCGAAATATTCAACTGTTCGTCAAAGCTGTCGCAAAAAGTCTTTGCCTTTGCTTCCCGCAAATAGGCCACCGTGTCACCGCCAAGCGGATAGTCCATGGTGGTATCCGATAAAAGTCCGGCCCCCTGGTCAAAAATCGGACAATAGTCAAAGTCTCCTTCTCCGTTCATCAACACCGCAATGTTATGCATATGACGGTCCTCATTTAGAAATAATGCATCGATGGTCAGCAGCTTATTCATATACGCACCAAACCCGGTCAGTCCGGTAATTCTCTCCACTTGATTGACCAGAAAACGCAACCGTTCCTCATAATTCGCAATTTGATATACCGCCTTATACAGACTCTCATCAAAAAAATTCTTAAACAACCGCTCCAGCGTAATAATCTGCCAGTCATCCTTTACAAAATCGGCACTCTTCACACCGTTATACACCATACTCTTATACCGAATCTGCTCTAAATCATACAATGCGTATTCAGACCGATGCAATGTGGACTTTAAAAGCAAATGGGAGATTATATATTCCGCCAGCCCCTCGTAGCCGGTGTAGTCCGCCTTATACCAAATGTCGCCGTTCTGCCATTTTAACTGATTTCCCTTCGACGATTGCCTATCGTTTTCACGGATGTCCTGTTCAAACAGCTCTACCATAGGCCACTCACCTCTCTATCTTAATCCAGAAATTGTCCTCTGCCATTTTTCCTTCTGTTTTCTCAATAATGAGAAACGGGTCATAAAACGGCAAATCCAAATCCTTTAAAATCAACTTCATTTTGTCTCTCGTCCGCGGAAAGCACCGGGATTCCAAAAACTCCGTATAGTCTTCATAATCCGGCGTCTCATTCACGCCGAAAGCCCGAAACATCAGCTTATCCGTATAATTCTTAATATGCACCTGCCTACTCGGTTCATCCACCTCAATCAAGGTACACACATCCTGATTGTGCATATACCACAGCCGTACCGGGCATACTTTCTCCGGCACTCTGATTTCTTCTACATATTCCGGGTGCTTTTCTAAAAGCTTCATCAAGAAAGCCACCGGTCCCGCAATCGGCCCATCACTCATCTCCCAACGCTCCACGGTGGATTTGGAACAATGAATCAGCTCTGCCAGCTCCTTTTGGGTGATATCCATTTTTTTGCGGATACGTTTCATATCCTCCGGTAGTATATACTCCGGTGTTGTATACTCTTTTTTCTCCATAGTACCACCTCCTATTTTATTAAACCATCATTTTAAAGGTTTGTAAAGTATTTTATACACTTATTTTAAATGTTTTTGTGAAATTATCAAAAAAAGACCTCAAACCGTCTGTCTTTCGACATACAATCCGAGGTCAATTTCTTTTTTATAATTCCATAGCATTACTTTGAGGAAATAAAACAACTCTCCTCCGGTCCGAAATAACTCTCCGTAAGTTCCGTATCCGTCGGATATACCACCAGCTTTTCTAAAATCACACCCGGCTCTCCTGCATACACATAGATGTCATTCTTTCCTTCACGGATGGCAACTTCCGTTGTTACGATGCGGGCATGGTCCAGCACTCCATTTGCCCATTCCTTATGGAACCATTCAGTATAGTATTGCTTGGAAACGGAATATACCTCCTGCGGTGCGCCTTCATTTGCAGAAACCGCAAACCGCATCCGACCGCCCTTTACTACCGGATTTCTGGACAGAATATGTAAATCCAGCTTGTATGTACCGGTCTGCTCTGCAATGAAGGTATATTTCACATACGGTGCAGTCATCGGATCTTTATAGCTCTCCATTGCCGGGAAAGCTTTTACCGCTGCCCCTTCCCGTCCGAGATAGGAAATCACCTGAAATCCCTTTCCGTCTATATCCTTTTTCTCATTGAAATGTTCCGCCCGCATGGAACAATACCCCTGCCGCTCTACAAACAGATATCCTTCCTTGCCATTATCCGTTTTTCCTTCCGCTACCGGCAAATCCAAAGCATCTGCTACAAACAACAACTTGGAATGTGTTTTCTTTCCGTTATCAAAGGTAATCCGAAGTGTCACCGCGGCTTCCGCTTTTCCGCAAAGCAAACTGCGGTCTGCCGTAAACGTAAGTGTCTTCCGCCCGCCATCCTCGATTTCCACTCTGCCGCTTTTTTCCGAACATTTTAACCACGGGCTGTCAAACTCTGCTTCATAAGTAAACGATACATTTCCTCTGCTGTCGATATCAAGCAATACTTCCTTTGTATCCGGTCTTGTAAAATCATCGTTTACCATCGGACCGTTATCCTGCCAATGGGCACCCAAATGGTACATTTCACTGCCACGGAAACTAACAACGACCTTTCCTCCCGGAATCGGAGTCACCGTCTCCACCGTCGGGTAGGTCCAGTCCTTATCATCCCAGCCCCGGAAGCCGGTATGTGCCGAACTCATGCAATGATTCCACTTTCCGTTATTTGCGCGGTGGTATTCCTCTACATAGCGGGAGTCATCCAAAATACGCTTTATCACGCGGTCTCTGTACACATTGGCATACACACAGCCCCGTCTTGCCAGTTCCTTATTCAGTTCCGTTTCCACATACATCAGAATCAAGTTTAAAGATGCCATGGCCGGATAATAAATGATGCTTTGATAGGTAATGAGCGCTTCTCCCGACAATTCCTCATTTAACTGCTCCGCAGTCTCCATGATGCCGTGTACCTGCGCCCATACCCGGTCACATTCCTTAAAATGCACCGGATGGAAAATGCCCTCCCGCATGGCTTCCGGACTTCTTGCCCCGTTCCATTTGGTATAGCCTTCGATCACCTCTGCCATCATCTCCTTTTGGTGTTCCGACAGACGATTTCCGAATTGCCCCTCAATCCAACGCTTTGCAAATTCCTCCGTCTTATTCGGCGCACCGCTTCCCCAGGTTTCATAGTCGTATGCCAGCTCCATAAAGTAACAGAGCGGATATTCCACTGCTTTTAAATCACCCACATTGACAATCCACATTTCCCGTACACCGGATTCGTAAGCTTGGGTCATCATTTCCCATGTTTTTGTCAGACGGTTACAGTTCATCCATTCATAGCTCACCGGTGCACCATGGTAGTCAAAGTGATAATACATGCCGAACCCGCCGGGATGATTTCTTGTTTCCTCGGTCGGAAGGGCGCGAAGATGTCCGTAATTGTCATCACTGAGTAAGAAAATCGTATCCTTAAGCTCTTCCCAGTCCTTTAATCCTTCGCAGGTCTCATCCCCAAAGTAATAATCCTCCACTTCCTTGTAAATCGCTAACATGCGCGGCACTTTGGCAAGGTCCGGGTTGATATGCTTTTTTATCAGTTCGTGCTGTGTCCGAATCGCTTTTTTGATGACCTCAATATTATCCTTTAAGGTAGCATTTTCCGGCATGAGCTTCGAATCGTTTTCCCCTCGCATACCGATGGTAATCACATTTTCAAAAGGCTTATTTCGCAAAATTCCCTCTTCCCAGAATTTCGTAATTGCCTCCGCATTGGAAATAAAGCTCCAGGTAGAGTCCGTACCGTAGGCTTTATATTGGTTTTGCCATTCCACACCGGCGCGGCACATCGGTTCGTGATGGGACGCTCCCATCACAACGCCCAGCACATCCGCCAATTCCGCATTCGCAAGCCCCGGCCCGTCCTCCGAGAAGGAAGACCGCCACATAGCAGGCCACAGGTAATTTCCCTTTAACCGGAGTAGCAATTCAAAAATCTTTCGATATGCCTTGGCATTTACTCCGCCGAACTTCTCCATGCACCAGTTCCCGAATGCCGGCCACTCGTCATTGATAAAGAAACCTCTATACTTTACTGACGGTTCCTTAGATACAAACACATCCGAAAGCTCTACAAACGGTTCCTCCTTCTTCTCCGGCGCCGCATCTCCGAAATAAACGAGCGGTGATACCCCAAGGCGTTCCGAGAGACCGAACATTCCGTAAATCGTACCCCGCTTATCACTTCCCGCAATTACAAGGAGTTCCTTTACTTCCGGGTACTCCGCAAACGGTTTCTCCACTAACTGCATCAAATACACTTCCCGTTTACCGCGCAGCTTTTCCAGAGATACTTTCCCATCTTTCTCCAGCTGTTCTAACAGCGGACTATGTCCCACCGTCGCCATAAGCACAACCCGATCGGTTGTACACTGTGACAATTCTCCTGTTATCACAGGTTGTATGCCACTCACCACCAAAACATCCTCTGACACAGTCTCTGCAACCAATCGTACCCCTGTGAAGCTTTCCGGTTCTACCAAAAATCCTGCTACATTCTGCCCTTTTACCACAAAAAATCGTTCCATACCTACCTCCTGTAGATTGCATTTTCTCTTTTTTCATGATATCATAATTTCATACCAGTTTTATTGCTTAATCTATTTATTTTATTGCGTGAAACAGGAGAGTATATGAATCAAAACAAAACCGCACCTCATTTAGAACCGATTTCAAAAGAAATCTCTTTTTCCCGAAAAAAAAGCACCTACAACGCCTCCTATGCCTATCATAGACACAATGGCTGTGAGGTGTATTTATTCCTGTCCGGAAATATCCGATTATATGTAGAGCAAACTTGCTTTTCCCCGGTTCCGGGCAGTCTTGTCGTTATCAATTCCAATGAGATGCATCGTATCCAGAGCATAGACAACTCTCCTTACGAACGAATTGTCATCAATCTGAAACGAGACTATATCGCCGCTCTTTCTCCCGACGGTTTTTCACTGGAAGACTGCTTCTATGCACGTCCGCTGGGCACCGGAAATCTTCGTGTGCTTTCTCCGGATGCATTGCAAGAGTTCCTGACGCTTTACGAAGGACTGGAATCTACTACCGCTCCGGACTGCTTTGGTCACTCTGTGGTGCAAAACGCATATACTTCTCTTCTCCTCCTGTTTTTAAACAAACAATTTCAAGCAGATCCTTCCGCCTATAAAAACACAATGCCGGCATATATCACCGGCACCATGCAATACATCGATTCTCATTTGGATGAACCTCTTCGTCTCTCCGTGTTAGCCAAGAAATTTCACGTCAGCGAAAGCTATTTAAGTGCACAGTTTAAGCATCACACAGGACTCACCCTACGTGCCTATTTGCTGGACCGCAAAATCAATTTTGCCAAACAACTGTTACAGGAAGGCGTGAGTGTTACCGAGGCCTGTTATCGCTCCGGATTTAACGATTACGCAAACTTCATTCGCAGCTTCAAAAAAGCCACCGGAGTGTCTCCGGGGAAGTTTCGGTAGTTTCCCGAGTCATTCCAAAACCTCCCGTTTCCATCTTCAATTTTTCTATTCTTGTCCTATCTTCGCAACAAATCTAGTCATTGCCCGGGTCAGATATATAATGTTCTCCTCCCGGCATTTCGTATCAAGGGGCGTATGGATTCGGGCAACATATCTTCCGAAGATTCCCTTCTTTAAAGAACATACACCGATTCCTTTGTTATAATTCGACTGGTCCGAAGGAAACATCATAACCTTCATGTTTCTGCAAAGGTATACCACGTCCGCAGTCTTTTCCTCCTGTTCCAATGCCTCCGTAAACAGCGGGTACAACTTATCTTCCCGCGCTTTCCCTTTTGCCATGGTGACAATATTGTCACCGTCTCCCACACAGTCAAAATTAATCAGAAGTTTGTTCTTCATTACATCTTTGTGCTTCTTTGCAAAGAATACAGAACCAAGCAACCCCTTTTCTTCATTATCAAAATATACAACACATACCTTTTCTCTTTCCGCTTCCGGTAAACTCTCCAAAATTTTTGTCAGTAAAACCACACCGGAGGTGTTATCGTTTGCCGTATGCTTGTTTCGATAACCGAACAACAAATGATACAGCATCAGAAGCAACATACCGAGAAATGTATCGTATGCCGCAAACGGATTTTTCGTGGCAAGCATCACCGGATAAGCCACTGCTGCCGCAATCACAATTAACAGCGCCGTTAAAACCAATTGATACCCGATGAAGATAACCGGATTGGTCGGTGCAATCAGATTCGGAAAGGGAATGACCGCACAGGTATCATAGTGCGCCGTAAAAAACACTTTTGCCGTCTCCGGATTTCCTACAATAATGTTACGGGATTTCACAAGTCCCCGTCCCTTTTCTTCTACCGTAATATCCTTTTCCTTGTCAAATCCGCTTTTTTCTAAACGACCCTTTAGATAAGAAATAAACTCCGCCTTCTGCCTATTTGATTTTCTCACCTGGTATTTTTCTAAGATTTCATCCATTGGTTTCCTTTCTCCTTCTCCTACTATTTCTATCAATCACTTTATTATTGTATCACGTCACAGTCTCATTGGCAACCGGTTTTCCGAATCAATCATGAACAAAAAGCGGTATTCTAGCCTTTTTTACCATATTCCCCATGGGATTTCCTAAGATTTAAGTAGTTTTCAACAATTTTGCAAATTTCAGAAAATTGTGCTTCCTTTTTTGACCATACCTGTGCTATAATACTGTTTGCGCCCTCATTCGACAAAGAATACTCGTTTTCTGCGTCGCATGCGGTTCACAAATAAAAGGAGTATTTCACTATGGAACAAAACAATGAAATGCAAAATTTTGAACAGCGCCTGAAGCAATTGGTGGCAATGGCCCGTAGCAATAAGGATGTGCTGGAAGTTGACACGATTAATGACTTTTTCAAAGAAATGAATCTGGAGGTTAGCCAGATTGATAAGATATATGAGTATTTAGATGCCCACGGCATCCTCGTTATGTCTCCGATGAACGGCGAAGACCTGCCGGACGATGATGAGCTTTTAGAATTGGACGATAACGAAGAAGCGTTAGCCGAACTGGAAGATCTGAATGCCTTAGCGAATGTAATGTCCGATGACCCGGTAAAGCAGTATTTAAAAGAAATCGGTAATTATCCGCTTCTTTCCATTACCGAAGAAATCGAACTGGCAAAACGTATTGAAGCCGGAGACGAACAGGCAAAAAAGGTTTTAGCAGAATCTAACCTCCGCCTGGTAGTCAGCATTGCAAAACGCTATGTGGGACGCGGCCTCACTTTCCTTGACTTAATCCAGGAGGGCAACTTAGGTCTGATTAAGGCAGTGGATAAATTTGACTATAACAAAGGATATAAGTTCAGTACCTATGCTACCTGGTGGATTCGTCAGGCCATCACCCGCTCCATTGCGGACCAGTCCCGTACCATCCGTATTCCGGTACACATGTCAGAGGTTATCAATAAAACCTACCGCGTTTCCCGTACTCTGTTACAGGAATTAGGTCGGGAACCTACCGAGCAGGAACTTTCCGTTGCACTGGATATGCCGATTGAGAAAGTCCGGGAAATTTTAAAGATTTCTGCGGACCCAATTTCCTTAGACACCCCAATCGGTGAAGAAGACGACAGCCATTTGGGAGATTTTATCAAAGACGATCGTATTCTCGGTCCGGAGGAAGCCGCTGCTTACGCTGTTTTACAGGACCAGATTGCCACATTATTGGATACTTTAACCGATAGGGAACGTCGCGTCCTCATGTTACGCTTCGGACTAAAGGACGGTAAGAGCCGCACTTTGGAAGAAGTGGGCAAGGAATTTAACGTTACCCGTGAGCGCATTCGTCAGATTGAAGCAAAAGCCCTTCGTAAGTTACGTCATCCAAGCCGTGCAAGAATGTTGAAAGGCTTTGACTTTAATATTTAGCATATTTCCTTCTTATGATACAACAAAGAGCTGTGAGATATCCCGTCTACCCGACAGGAATCCTATCTCACAGCTCCTTTTTTATTACCCAAAATGATTTATTTGAATGCTTTATTATTTAAAATCAACGCACTGTAAATATACAAAACATCTTTTCCTTCAAAATCAATAAAGCGATCCAACATATCCGGCATTACATAGCGGATATCTACCAGATACACACTCTTATAACCTTCCGCAAGAAGCGGTGTAATACTGGAACCGAAGGAATCACGGAAAATAATGAGCTCCTCATCCGTAGTCGCATTCGGATTATCGATACGAAGGAGTGCTTTCGTTCCGGACAGGAAGAAATCATATCCATCCTTTCCTTCAAACTTCTCAAAATCATAGATTCCGGACGTTTTACCGGTTTCGTAATCATATACGGTGCAGGCATCCAAAATATCACTGGTCAGATACGTAATAGTATCCGGTGTCGGTTTTAATGCACTCTGTCCGTAATATACTCCGTAAAACGGATACAAGGTATTTTCCTTATAGTCACCGGTCACACGGTCTGCCGCACCCATCTCCGTCAATAATTTATCCGCAACCGCACCGATTTTATCCTGACTCCAGTGGGTATCAGTCCGGTAATAATCCTCTAACTCAAGGACGTCAAACAAATCGATATAACTCATTTCCGACAGCGTTTCTTTCACCTTCTCCGCAAGCATAGCATAATTCGGTGACGGATAGCCGTACTCTTTTCCGAGAAAATAATTCTTATCCGGTACAAGCGCAACATACTTGTTACCACCATTATCCTTTAAGAATTTCTCATACACATACTGCAAACGTCCCAAGGAATAATCCAACAATTCTTCCGTAAATTCCGGCTCGATTTTCGCAATATAACCGTCCTTTACCGCAAGACCGTTGTTTTCCGCCAAGCCCAACACATTAAGCTGGAACTTTGCTTTTAACGAACGGAAAAATTCACGGAACGGGAACTGATCCACGGTATAATCCTCAAACTTTTCAATGGATGTCCGGTCTACGATACTTTCCCAGGTAATCTTTGTCGGGAACTGGGCAAGCGGTCGTCTTTCACTTTCCGAAGTCTCCACCGGATTGAAATACATCTTTCCGCACATCACAACCAAAAATGTGAGGGTGATTAAAAATGCAAAGGTCACTGCAATATTTTTCACTTTATTCTGCATAACAATCTCCCTCCTTTAGAATCTGAAATACAGGAACGGGCTGAAGGACCCATCCACAAAATACGCCGTTACCACAAGAAGCATTGCGATTACAAATACCGGTTCCAAAACATCACACACCAGTGCACCCACGCGCTTTTCCTTCATCTTAAGCACCGCGGTTTTCACAAGAGGAGTAGAACCTAAAACTGCCGCCACTAGAACAACGCCGTAGCTTCCCAGATAATATCCGGTCTCACGGGACCAAAGCGGGATACCACCCACGCCGAACATATTCCCAAGGTCTGCCATTGCTCCGGACAGTCCGTTTCCGCTGAAAATCACAAAGCTGATTAAAATAGCAACAATTACATAAATGTGAGAAACAAACTTCGGTAATTTCGCAAACACCTTATTCAGCACAAACTTTTCCAACAAAAGGAACGCCGCAAAATACAATCCCCATATAATAAAGGTCCAGTCCGCGCCGTGCCAGAACCCGGTCAAAAACCATACCGTAAGAATATTCAAAAACCAACGTCCCATAGCTACACGATTTCCGCCCATCGGAATATACACATAGTCACGGAACCAGGTTCCGAGGGACATATGCCAACGTCTCCAGAACTCCGCAATACTCTTCGAAATAAACGGATAATTAAAGTTCTCCAGGAAATGAAATCCAAAAATCCGTCCGAGGCCGATGGCCATATCGGAATAACCGGAAAAGTCAAAGTAAAGCTGCAAGGAGATTGCAATGGCGTACATCCAGTATCCGGCCACCGTTGCTTCTTCCATACCGTGCATTATCTTTGCAAAACCGCCCAAGGTATCCGCAATCAATACCTTTTTGGACAAACCGATAATAAACCGGGTGACACCGTACCCGAAATTCTCAAAGGAATGGGTTCTGTGGGAAAGTTCCTCCTCTACCGTAGTATAACGTACGATAGGACCCGCAATGAGCTGTGGGAACAATGCCACATAGGTTGCCAGACGAATCGGACTTTTCTGTACCTTGGCATCTCCGCGATATACATCAATGGTATAACTTAAGGTCTGGAAGGTATAGAAGCTGATACCGATAGGAAGTGCCAAACCAAGCAAGGAGAACTCCGTCTTAAACATGGAATTCACATTGCGGATAAAGAAATCCGAGTACTTAAAGAACCCGAGGGCTCCGATACTGGTAATCACACTTGTCCAAAGAAATACCTTACTCCATACCGTACCGCGAAACTTATCGATTAACAGTCCGTGAATGTAACTGGACAAAATCGTGGCAATCATAAGTAAGGTATACACCGGTTCCCCGTAAAAATAGAAGAACAGGCTGGCTATAAGCAACACAAGATTCTTCAATTTAAACGGTACAATAAAGTATAACAAAAGAACCGCTGCCAAAAAATAATAAATGAAACTAATGGTGGAAAATAACAGAAGAATCCCTCCTTCTCTCAATCATTCTTTTGTTCCGCGCCGAGGCGGATTTTCTCTCCCAAATTCACCTCATAAAATATGGGCACCTCTTTATAGGAAGTGCCCACATATTCACTTATTTATTCAGACTGGTTGGAATTCGGACACATAAGGAAGAATACCATGTTGTTGTAAGCTCCAACAACGGTCTGGTCTGCCTCTACGCAAACATTCCATGCCGGATTGCACTTATCCGTAAGGTTTGCCATAAAGCTTTCTACATCCGCACCTTCCTCTAACTCAAATACATAGCCGGTAAACGCGATAGAACCCATCATCGGACCGAACATCGCACCGCTCTTAAATCCGGTAATCTCGTTATTTTCAAAACCGGTAAGCAGACCCGGCATAACCTCTGAGGAACCGGCCATAAACGGGATGGACTCATGCATGGAAAGAATGAACGCAGCGTCCAATGCAGTTGCAGACGGATTATCAATCATGTGAGTCTCAAAAGCCTCCCAAAGAGTCTCACCCCAGGTATTCTCTGCCACATCCGGATAAATCACAGTGGCATCAACCGCTTCCCCTGCACCGCCTTCGGCGGAAGCATTATCCATCTCTGCCGGATACATAAGGAAGTATACGGTATTTTCATACGCACCCACCTGGGTATAGTCTGCCGCAACACAGATATTCCATCTCGGGTCAGCCACATTCTTCAAATTCTCAATGAATGCCTTCACATCCGCATCGTCAGCCAATTCGAAAATATAACCTGCAAAAGCAATGGAACCCATCATCGGGCCAAACATTGCACCCTTCTCAAAACCGGAAATTTCTTCGGAGAATCCTGCAAGATAGCCCGGAGTCACTTCATTTCCACCGGCTGCAAACTGAATCACCGGATTGGTTGCAAGTGCATTTGCCATATCCACCGGAGTTGTTTCCGGATTTGCCTTCATGGTCTCAAGAAAAGCGTTCCAAAGCTTACTGCCTGCCGTATTCTCTTTTACATCCGGTGCAATCACACCGTCTTCCGTGTTATCGTTCTTCTCATCTCCCGCCGGTGCTTCCGTCACGTTAGGATTCTTATCCGGATTCTTTGTGTCATCCTTCTTGCCGCATGCTACCATACTGAACACCATAGCCACGGAAAGTGCTACTGCTAAAAATTTTCTCATTCTCATACTCTTATCTCTCTTTCTTTTATTTTACGTTTTTAGTTGCATGGGACTCCCCCGTCTCCCTTCACGGTTCGGTCCGATTTATGTGGTCTTTCTTCGTCCCACTGATACATTGACGAAGCTTGTCACATGTCGGTTCCATAAAATCAAAAAATTTTTTAAAAATATTTTTTATTCCGCGCTCTGCTCTTCCGGCGCACCGCTGTAATATAAGTTGTGATAGAAGCCACCCTTTTCAAGAAGCTCTTTGTGCGTTCCCTGTTCAATGATATCTCCGTCCTTCATTACAAGAATCACATCCGCTTCCCGAATCGTGGACAAACGATGTGCCACAATAAAACTGGTACGTCCCTTCATCATCTTATGGAACGCACGTTGGATACGGACTTCCATTCGGGTATCGATAGAGGAAGTCGCCTCATCGAGAATCAGCATCGGCGGCAAACAAAGCATCACCCGTGCAATACAAAGAAGCTGTTTCTGCCCCTGGGAAAGATTGCCTCCATCCTCTGCAATGACCGTCTGATAACCGTCCTTTAATCTCCGGATAAAGTTATGTGCATAAGAAGCCTTTGCCGCTTCCTCGATTTCCTCCATGGCAGCATCCGGACGACCGTATGCGATATTCTCCGCAATGGTGCCGGACTTTAACCAGGTCTCCTGCAACACCATACCGTAGTTTTCCCGCAGGGATTCTCTCGTCATGTCCCGGATATCCGTGCCGTCCACCGTAATGGACCCCTTCTTCACATCATAGAACCGCATCAAAAGGTTAATGAGGGTTGTCTTACCGCATCCGGTAGGACCTACAATCGCCACCCGCTGTCCCGGTTCCACGTTTAAAGTAACATCTTTCAACAAAGGCACCTCCGGTACATAAGAAAATGCCACATGAGAAAGACCTACCGTCCCTTCCGCACCGTGAAGCACCACCGCATCCTCTTTATCCGGTAACTGCTCCGGCTCATCCAGCAAATCAAACACCCTCTTTGCGGAAGCCAGTGCGTTCTGCAATTCCGTAATTACGGAAGAAATCTCATTAAACGGCTTCGTATATTGGTTCGCATAAGATAAGAAGCAGGACAATTGACCCACGGTCAGCACCGCCGGGCCTGCCGTAAGCGCCACAAAGCCTCCGAAAATTCCGACGCCGGTATAAACCAGGCCGTTTACAAACCGGGTACACGGGTTTGTCAGGGACGAAAAGAAAATCGCCTTAAGACCTACCTTCTGTAACCGGTGATTCACATCATAAAAACGTTCCTCTGCCTTTTCTTCATAACTAAATGCGGTAACTACCTTTTGATTCCCCACCAGTTCTTCCACCAGGGAAGTCATCTCCGCACGAACCTTGGACTGTGCGCGGAACAAAGAATAGGTCCGTTTCGCAATAAACGCAGCCACAAACAGGGATACCGGCGTCAGAACAACCACCAACAGTGCGATTCCCACATGAATGGAAAGCATAAACCCTAAGGTCGCCGCAATGGTTACTACTCCGGTAAACAACTGGGAAAATCCCATAAGCAGTCCGTCGGACAACTGGTCGATATCCGTTACAATACGGCTTAAGGTATCACCGTTGGGATGGGAATCCAAATAGCTGAGAGGTAACTTCTGCACATGGGCATATACCTGTGTCCGAAGATCCCTTACTACATGAAACGCAATCCGGTTATTACATAAGTTCATCACCCAGCTTGACACAGCCATAATGCCCACCACAATCAAAAATCGAAGCAAAATCGGCGTAATCGCCTCAAAATCCACCTTTCCCGCTGCCACTACATGGTCAATGGCCTGTCCGGTCAGCACCGGCGCATAAAGGGTGGTCATCACAGTGATTACCGCGAATAACAGGGACAAAATTAACAACCACAAATACGGTTTGATTAACGCAATCACACGAACTAAGGTTGTGGCGTTTTCGGTTTTCTTTCTCATGCGCCCACCTCCTCTGCGGAAACCTGAGACTGACAGATTTCCTTATATACTTCACAGGTCTCCACCAGTTCCTCATGGGTTCCGATGCCTGCCACTTCTCCGTCTTCCAATACAAGAATCACATCCGCATTCCTGATTGTGGCAGTACGCTGAGACACCATAAATACGGTCATGCCCTTTGTTCGTTCCGAAAGAGCCCGGCGCAGTGCCGCATCCGTTGCAAAGTCCAGTGCCGATGCACTGTCATCCAAAATTAAAATTTCCGGCTTCCGTACCAAAGCTCTTGCAATGGTCAATCGCTGTCTCTGCCCGCCGGAAAGATTTTTTCCGCCCTGATTTAACTTATAGTCCAAACGCCCTTCTTTTGCGTCCACAAACTCCTTTGCCTGGGCAATCAAAAGTGCCTCATCAATTTCCTCATCCGTGGCATCGTCTTTGCCCCACTTCATATTCTCCCGTATGGTTCCGGAAAACAGCACCGCCTTTTGGGGAACCATGCCGATTTTTTCACGTAACTTCCGCTGCGGATACTCCCGTACATCCACTCCGTCAATAAGCACCGCACCTTTTGTTACATCATAAAAACGCGGGAGCAGATTTACCAAAGAAGATTTACCGGAACCCGTACCTCCGATAATACCAACGGTCTGTCCCTTCTTTACCGTGAAATTTAACTCCGTCAAAGCCTCTTCCTTCGCGCCCGGATACGTAAAGGATACATGTTCAAATACCACCGCCGGTGCATCCGTACCGGCATCTGTTTTCTTTCTCTGTTGATCTGCCGTTTCCGCCGGCTCATCCTGATCCAATACCGTCGGCTGTAAATCCAGCACCTCGTTCACACGTTTTGCGGAAGCCATTGCCTTTGTAAAGGAAACAATAAGCACCTGCAACGCCACCAATGCATTTAAAATCTGGGTCATATAATTAACCAATGCAATTACCTCACCCTGGGTAATCACTCCCGCATCTACCTGCTTCCCGCCTTGCATAATAATCGCTGCAATGGCAAGATTTACCACCACATAGGTCAGTGGGTTCATGGCTGCGGATACCTTCCCCACCCGCTTCTGAAGCTTTAATAAACGATTGCAGTCTTCGGTAAATTCCTCTGTTTCATCTTCGCACCTTCCGAAAGCCCGGATGACTCTGGCTCCGTTTAACCCTTCTCTCGTCGCAAGAGAAATCGTATCCAGTGCCTTCTGTGCCTTAGAATACATCGGAATGGTAAGCACCATAATTCCGTAAATAATTAATGTGAGAATCGGTGTCGCAATCACAAAAATCACCGCCACCTTGGCATTCACTAAAAATGCCGCCGCCAGTGCACCGATTACAATAAACGGAGAGCGTAAAAACAAGCGAAGAATCATGTTGACTCCGGACTGTACCTGATTCATATCACTGGTAATCCTTGTTACCAATGTGGACGTTCCCGCCTTATCCAGTTCCGCATAAGACAAGCGGTTCATATGGGCAAACAAGTCATCCCGAAGTTCGGTGCCGAAGCCCACCGATGCCTTTGCCGCAAAAAACTGGGCAATCAAAGAACAGACAAGCCCCACCACGCCAAGCAGCACCATAATAAACGCCGCCCGGTAAATGTATGTTTTATCTCCTTTTGCAATCCCGTTATCGATCATATCCGCCACCACCAGCGGCACCAGAAGTTCGAAAAAAGCTTCCAGCATTTTAAACAACGGTCCGATAATACTTTCCTTTTTATAATGTTTTAAATATCTCGCCAAACGAAGCATAAAAATTCCTCCGTATACTCCCGACGGCCTTTTTTCGTTCCCCGTCGTCCTTACTTCAACCAAGGAAATTATAGCAAATATCGGATAGAGTGTCAACGCAAGTGAATCTATCCCTTCTTATTTATATCTATATTTAGGCACTAGGACCTTTTTCTCATACAATTTTTTGTGTTTTTTCTTTTTTTCTCTAAAGTGAGACAAAAAACAAGCCGATAACATAATCAAACCAATGAATGACAGTTGTGCTGAAAGGACTCAGTAACTTCTCGAACGGATTC
This sequence comes from Lachnospiraceae bacterium, assembly GCA_017503735.1. Lineage (GTDB taxonomy): Bacteria > Bacillota > Clostridia > Lachnospirales > Lachnospiraceae > SIG307. The sequence goes on along the minus strand of JAFVSN010000031.1, from coordinate 81,252 downwards.
GAAGACTGTATTTCATGTAAAAAAATACAACCTATCAAAAAGAATCTATTTCGAGGAGGGACCTATTATGGCAATGATCGTTCAACACAACATGCAATCTATGAACGCAAATCGTATGTTAGGCATTGTTTCTAACAATCTCGCAAAGTCCACGGAAAAGCTTTCTTCCGGTTACCGCATTAACCGTGCAGCAGATGATGCAGCAGGTCTTGCGATTTCCGAAAAAATGAGAAGCCAGATTCGTGGTCTTACTCAGGCATCTACCAATGCGGAAGACGGTATTTCTTTAATCCAGACCGCAGAAGGTGCTCTTAACGAATCCCACAGCATCTTACAAAGAATGCGTCAGCTGGCCGTTCAGGCAGCCAACGGTACCGAAACCGACAGCGACCGTAGTAACATCCAGGACGAAATCGAGCAGTTACAGGACGAGCTTGACCGTATCGCAGAAACCACCGAGTTCAACACCATGAAGCTCCTTGACGGTTCCTTTGACGGTATCGCTTCCACCAACACCACTTCCGGTCCGAAGTACAGTAACTACAGCGGTGCTCACAGTGCATTCATCACTTCCAACGTAGCAGGTGTTACCATCCAGACCACCGTTTCCGCAAAGGCAGGCGGAGAATCCGCTATTTGGGATGAAACAGGAAAAGCATTAACCATTAATCTTGCAGAAAACAAGACCTATACCCAGGCTGATATCGATAATTTAATTAAGAACGCAAAGCAGGAAGACTCCAACATGGATAATACTCCGGCTGAGATAACCTTTAAATTCTCCACCGGCGTATTTACCGCAACTACTGCAGCTGCCGCAAATCCGACCGCAGGTACCGTAGCCGGAAAAAGAGCTACCGGCACAGAGGAACTGGTTGCCGCTAACTCCGGTAAGTTTGTAGGTGCAAACTCCATTACCGTTACCTCTAATAAATACGGTCAGGATTACAACATCGGCATTAAGTTTAAGTTTGATGCAGAGGCAGGCAAAGAAAGCGTTACCATGTCCACCGCACCGACCTACAACATGTCCGGTGCAACCTCTCTTGCAGATGCTATTACAAAAAATGCAGGATATGAGGTTTCCTTGCAGTCCGGTAAAGAATACACTGCCGAGGATATCGAAGACATTCTGGCACAGGCAGGACTGAATGTATCCGTAGAATTAGACGGTGTTACCGCAACCAACGGAACCGATACGCCGAATACCTTATTTATAACCGATTCCAACGTAAGTGCTACCGTAAATCTGACAACCGGTACAGGTCTTGGCGATGAAGACGCTTTCCTTACCCAGAATAATTACGACAGCGTAAATTCCACCGGCGGTATGCGTTTACAAATCGGTGCAAACGAAGGTCAGACCATGGAATTCAACATTGGCGACATGAGTGCCACCGCCCTCGGTGTCAGCGGACAAAATGTACGTGTGGATGAGCAGGACAGAGCAGAACAGGCGATTACCACCATTGATGCGGCAATCGAAATCGTTTCCAAGCAGCGTGCCGCTCTTGGTGCCGTACAGAACCGTTTGGAGCACACCATTGCAAACCTTGACACCTCCGCAGAGAACCTGCAGACCGCAGAATCCCGTATCCGTGACGTAGACATGGCAGCGGAGATGGTAGAGTACAGTAAGAACAACATCCTTTCCCAGGCTTCCCAGTCTATGCTTGCACAGGCAAATCAGGCAACCCAGGGTGTACTCTCCTTGTTACAGGGCTAATAAAACTACATAAGCTTCTTTCACCTACTCGTTACAAACGCTTCTATCCGAAAGGATTAACTGTGTCCCGATAGGTTGAAAATAGAGAAAAACGTCTGCATATGCAGACGTTTTTCTCTATTTTCATGAGCAAGGAGCGCAGCGGATTGCGAATGACATTTTTTATCAGATTAACAACTTCTTGCGTATCTATTTTCATTTTCCCCCTATATTTTGTAATTTTTTTCATTTTTTTACTTTTTTCTATAAAGTTCCCTTACTTTCCTGCCGATATACCTAGCAAGAGAATGAAATACCGCCATACTGAAAGGACTCAGTTATCACCCGAACGGATTCGAGGGGCATGTATTCATCGTAAAATACAACCTATCGCAAAAAACGCTCAAACATTAGAGCAACTATCATCTATCGGGAGGTAACGACTATGGCAATGATCGTTCAACACAACATGCAGGCAATGAATGCCAATCGTATGCTTGGTATCGTTTCGAACCAGCAGGCAAAATCTACTGAAAAACTTTCTTCGGGTTATCGCATCAACCGTGCCGCTGATGATGCAGCAGGCTTAGCAATTTCCGAAAAGATGCGTTCCCAGATCCGTGGCCTCACACAGGCTTCCACCAATGCGGAAGACGGTATTTCCATGATTCAGACCGCAGAAGGTGCATTAAACGAATCCCACAGCATTTTACAAAGAATGCGTCAGCTGGCTGTACAGGCTGCCAACGGCACCGAGACCGACAGCGACCGCGACAATATTCAGGATGAAATCGAGCAGTTACAGGATGAGCTGGACCGTATTGCAGAGACCACCGAGTTCAATACTATGAAGCTTCTCGACGGTACTTTTGACGGCACCAGTACTTCCACCACCAACGCAGGTCCGAAGTACGGTAACTACAGCGGTGCACTGGGGGCTTTCATCACTTCCGATATTCCGGGTGTTGTGGTGGTTGCCAACACCAACGCTACCGTAGGCGGCGAGTCCGGTATTTGGAGCCAGGACGGTAAGACCTTAACCATCAGCCTTGCAGAAAACAAGACTTATACCCAGGCTGACATCGACGGTCTGATTAAAAATGCAAAACAGGAAGACAGTAATGCAGATAATACTCCTGCAAACGTAAACGTACAGTTGGCAACCGGTGTCTACACCGCTACTACTACCGTTACTACTGCAGGCACCGTAGCAGGAAAGAAGGCTTCCGGTGATAACGACACCGATCTGATTGCCGCAGGAAATTTTGTAGGTGCCAACAAAATTAGCATCACCTCGAATAAGTACGGTAAGGATTATAACATCAGCGTTAACTTCAAATTTGATGCGGATGCCGGAAAGGAAGAGGTAACCCTTACCACTTCTCCTACTTACAGCAACAGCAATGCAGATACCATCAATATTACCAATGTTGTAACCCAGAATGCCGGCTACGAGATTTCCTTACAGTCCGGTAAGGAATATACTGCTGAAGATATCGAAGATTTACTTGCAACCGCAGGCTTGAACGTAAGCGTAACGTTAGACGGTGTCACCTCCGGTACCGGTACGGATGAACCGAATACCCTCTTTGTTACAAATTCTAACGAAGAAACCTTAGTTACCTTAACAGGCGGTGACGGTTTAGGTGATGACAATGCATTCCTGACCCAGAACAACTACGACAGTGTTGCTTCCTCCGGCGGAATGGTATTGCAGGTGGGTGCAAACGAAGGACAGACCATGCAGTTTAACATCGGCGATATGAGTGCCACCGCTCTCGGTGTCAGCGGCAACAATGTCCGTGTGGATTCCCAGGATCGTGCTTCTTCCGCAATTACCGTAATCGATGCCGCAATCGAAAAGGTGTCCAAGCAGCGTTCCACCCTCGGTGCTGTACAGAACCGTTTGGAGCACACCATCGCAAACCTGGATACTTCCGCAGAAAACTTACAGCAGGCAGAATCCCGTATCCGCGATGTGGACATGGCTGCGGAGATGGTGGAATACAGCAAGACCAACATTCTTGCCCAGGCTTCCCAGTCCATGCTGGCACAGGCAAACCAGTCCACCCAGGGTGTTCTTTCCCTCTTACAGGGCTAAGGAAATTCTTACAACGAAACGTAAATTGCTATTCTATACAAAAATCCCGCTCTGTGTTGTTACACAGGGCGGGATTTTTTATTAATTCTGTATGTTTTATCTTGGTTCCTTCATCGGTTCCACTCTTAACCGTGCCGTATTCAATCTGCCATCCTGAACCCGGATGGTGTCAAATGTAGAAGCTCCCTCTACCCAGTTCATCGTATATCCCACAAGCTTCGGAAGTGTAACCGCCGAACCGGCCGGCATTGCCATCATATACGTCGGCCGTAACGTAAGGATACTCACCTTAAGCTCTGCATTTACCTTACAAGGAACATAGCGGTAAGAGCCGGACGGCGTGTGGACGGTATAAACCGCATACAACTCTATCACATCTTTGGCTTTCCATCCGAAATTCTCAAATCGTTCCCCGCCCTGCAAACTGTAAAACCTTCCGGTTGCGTCATACCAGCCTTCACAAACCACCGTTGTTCCTTCTCCGTATGCTGCCACCGCACTGTCCCTTATGGTACCGTTATGTACATAAGTATCCGCTATCGGAATAAAATGCTCACCGGCAATCTCCTTTGCCGCAACCTTTTCCTCTAAAGTCCCTCCCGACGGGAAAGAATATTCCGTTAACTGATCCAGAACACCGGCAACATCCTCTGCAAAAATCTTTGTAAAGTCTTCCATAATCAATGAGATATAATAACGCACCGTTATCTGTTCTCCCGGAAGCGGTTCGTGACCCGGTCCGTGTCCCGGTCCCGGCACATGCGTCGGTGTCGGACTTGGGGTTGGGCTCGGGCTTGGACTCGGGCTCGGCGTCGGACTCGGCATCGGGGTCAGACTTGATGTTGGTCCCGGTATCGGACTCGGGGTTGGGCTCGGGCTTGGGCTCAGGCTCGGACTCGGCGTCGGGCTCGGGCTCGGCGTCGGACTCGGCGTCGGACTCGGACTCGGACTCGGACTCGGCGTCGGACTCGGGCTCGGACTCGGGCTCGGGCTCGGACTCGGGCCCGGCGTCGGACTCAGTGTCGGTGTCTCGGCCTCATCACGCTCGGCTTCCTCCAACCTTTTCTCTTCTTCTTTTACCACCGGTAAAATCACTTCCAGATATTCATCTACCTTCTCTAATAACTCTTCTTTCAGCTTCTTTTCTTCCTCAGGCAACTCATCCAGCGTTTTCGCAAGGTCTTCTTTCAGGTAGGTTGCGGTAAATTCGCTAAGGTCTGCCGCTTCTATTTCCTTTGTTTCTCCTTCGAACTGATAAGCACCTTCCGTGGTCTCAATCAACACTTCCAGAGTTCCTGCGGTTGTCAACCTTGCTTCTTCTTTTTCCCCCTCCGGTGCCACCTGTACCGCACCCTCAAAGGTCAATACCTTCATTTCCTTGCCGATTACTTTTCCATTCTTATCCTTTTTCTCACGGTACACTACCTCAAACTGGGTTCCTCGTACCGACATGGTAGAGGACGGCGTAGAAACCTCATACTCACTTTGTTCGGATAACTTATTCTTAATATCGGAAAACACTGCACCGTATTCCACTTCCAGTTTTGTTTTGCTGTCTTCCGCCGTTCCGGTGGCATGTAACAGTAACTTTGTATTTGCATCCATCACAACATACTTGTCATCATCCAACAAAAGCGTTAGCTTGGAATTCTTTCCGGTATATACTTCGTCTCCCGACTGCAGATTCATGTTTGCCATTACCTGCAAATCATCAATCTCTTCACGCTTAATAAAAGCTTCCCCCGATACTTCCGTCACACGGATATTACGGTATTCCTCTTTTCCTCTCGTCAACAGAACCACAAGCACAACCGCAATCACAAGTACACCGATTACACCGGCAATCAAACCGATTCGTTTCTTGTTCTTACTCTTTTGTTCCATAGGCCCTCCTCATTCCGCCAAAGGCTTTTGTCTTTTGTTACTATTCCTCTTCGCCGATATACAAAATCGGCCAGTTCAACATGTCCGGATATATCTTTTGTACCTCCGAATAGGCCCGTTCTTCACCAATCATCCAATCCAGAGTATACCCCTCTATCGTCGGATAAGTAATGGCTTCTCCACCGATCATCATCATCATATAAAATATCACGTCATTTTCCGTTTCAATCATCAGGCGACACGGAGCGTATCTGTAATCTAAATTCTCCTCAAATACATATACGGTATACGCCGGATAAATATCAAGGTATCCACCGTCAACAATACCAAGTTCTCCGAAAAAGCGATCATCGGTCATGCGGTAATAATTCCCATACGTATCATAAAAGCCGTCACAGGTAATCGTTACCTGATTTCCGTAGACTGCCCTCACAGCATCCATGATGGCGCCTTCTCCTTGAATATAATTGTCCGCAACACTTTGTAACCGTTCTGTTGCCCTTTCCCGCAACGAAACCTCTTCCTTAATACTTCCTTCAAACGGATAACTATACGGCTCCAGCTCTTCGTAAAACGTTTCGATATCCGATGCTTCGATCTCTCCGAAATCATTCAATACCTTCGGAAGATAAACTCTCATGGTAAAGATTCCATCCTCGAACGCAACATCCTCTGCGGAAGTCGGGAACGGTCCCTTCGGTCCCCATTCACAGATAAAGGCAGCAAGATCGCCTTCTCTTAAGCCTCCGTCATTCCAGTATCCCGGACGCTGCTGCCAAAGCATGGCATAATCCTCTTCCCGGTAATTATCCACATCCGCTGCATACCAGTTTTCAAAAATTGCAGCTTCTCCGGATACCCATTCCCAGTTACCCTCGGACTCTTCATCCGTGTAACCGAAATATGCGTAGTAATAGCCTTCCCTCAGCATGCATTCATAGAGGAATTTACTTTCCTCCTCATTCAGTATGGATGCCGGATATCCACCCAGCTCTTCACAATATGCCACTATCTCCTCCCAGTTTCTTCCTTCTAACGGAATAAACTGATAGGAGTGAGCACCCATATCATATACTTCTCCGGTGTAAGATGCCCCCGGCACAGGGGTCGGAGTCCCTAACGGATGCGGAGTCGCTGTCGGTCCCGGCGTCGGACTCGGTCCCGGCGTCGGTGTAATGACCGGAAGTTCACTGTGTCCCTTATCTTCTTTTGCTTTGATTTCCGGAAGAATTTCCTCAAGATACTCTTCCGCTTTCTTTAACAAAGCTTCCTTCTGTTCTCTTTCTTTTCCGGAAAGCTCCTCCAGATTCTTTTCGATATCCTCTTTTAAATAAGTAGCAGAAATCTCACTTAAGTCCTCTGCTTGGATTTCCCTGGTCTCTCCCGCGAACTCATAACTGCCTGCGGAAACCTTTACCAGTTCTTCCATGGTTCCGGCCTTCACCAATCTCGTTTCCGTTGTGCCCACCGGTTCCACCTCAACCTTACCTTCAAAGGTCAATATCTTCATGGCAGCTCCGTCCTTTGCCGCCTTACGATACACAACTTCAAATTGGGTTCCCCGTACTGCCATGGTAGAAGACGGAGTGACCACTTCGTACTCACTGTTCTCGGACAACTTGTTTTTAATGTCGGAAAATACCGCACCGTATTCCAGTTCCAATGCAGTCTTGCTGTCTTCCTTTGTACCCTTTGCAATCAATACCAACTTGGAATTTTCATCCACCACAACAAATTTGTCATCATCCAGACGCAAGGTCAACTTTGCACCCTCTCCGGTCAGCACCTCATCCCCGGATTGAAGATTCATACCCTCACTTACCTTTAAATCCTCAATATTACCGCGATTTACCGTCACTTTCCCGGTCACTTCCGTAACAAAAATATTCCGGTATGCCTTTTCCCGGTTTCCGAGGAATAACAGAATTCCCGCAACCACACCTGCCAACACAAGCGCACCCAACATAATCCAAACAATTTTTTTACTCTTTTTCTTTTCGTTTTCTGACATAAGTCCCCCTCTTCTTCCTTTGTCGGTTTATTCTTTATTATATCCTCCAAACCATACCCTTGTCAAGATAAGCCCGTTCCCGTCAACACAACACGGGAGAAGAGGCAACATCGTTTCTCTTTCGAAAGACAACGTAAAAAGAAGCCACACAAAAGCATTGCTCTCATGTAGCTTCTTTTCCGTCCGCATTTATTCAAAAATTCGAATCTGTTCTTTTTCCAACAGTTCCGCCAAACGAACCATTTCTTCAAAGTCCTTTAACAGTTTTCCGGAAATTGCCTCGGAACGGCTGTAAAATCCTCTTGCGCCTTCCGTATCACCGTTCTTTAACGCAAGAATCGCCTTCTCGCCGTTCGCATGGAATTCCTTATGCTGGTCTCTGATATCCTTCCAGATTGCCAAAATACCTTCGTTTTTCGGTTGTACCGCATAATAGAAATGACCGAACGCACAACGGTGGTCGTTGGTCTGAATCGGCTGTGGTCTTCCTTCCTCAATCATCGCCGACAACGTCTCAAGCCATCCCTTGTGGGCCTCGATTGCATTTGCCACATTTTCAATAAATACATGGTTGCTCGGCATATAGAATGCATCCAGTGCCATGGCACCCATCTCTTTGTTGTTACTGCGCAAGCATTCTTCAATGGTAATGATCGGTTTTACCACAGCACCGAGACTTTCGCTAACCTCTCGTAATGTCTCCACTTCTCCGGCTACACCGGCCACCTTTTCATCCAACTGCGCCGCCTGATTTTCCACTTCACTCATGGAACTGCTGATTTCCTCACTGGTAGCGGCAATATTGGTAAGGCTCTCGTTGATGTCCTGCAAACGTTTGCGGTTGTCGATATTTCCTTCGACAATCACGGAAAGATTCTCATTAATCTGATTTAACGCAGTTACTGTAGTTTCCACACTTTCCGCACTCTGCTGGGATGCGGTACGGATGTTGGTAACAAACTCCGACATATTGCTGGTTAATGCCCGCGTTTCATCCGCCAGTTTACGAATCTCGTCCGCAACTACCGCAAAGCCTTTTCCGGCTTCTCCGGCTCTTGCCGCCTCAATGGAAGCATTCAGTGCCAGCAAATTGGTTTGACCGGAAATGGCATTAATGGAACCGATAACCTCCTGCATCTGCTCGATCACCGCCAACAATGCGGACATATCCGACTGCATCTGCTTGGAATCTGTTTCCGCATCTTTGGATAACCGTTCAATACTCAATACATTTTCTTCACTTTTTTCAATAGCCTGCAAACATTCCATCGTATTTCCGGAAATCTCCGTAATGGACTGGGCCAACAAATCATGGGCCGCTGCCACCTGCTTTGTTACTGCGGCAGCCTCTCCTGAAATATGATTTAAATCCGTGGAAGCCCCTGATAAATGATCACTGATTTCCATCAACTCATCTACTCTGTCACTGACCTGCAAATCCAGATTGCTGATATTCATAGCAGAGGTTAAGGATTTTGTCATGACTCCTTCAAATGAAGTACGTCCCTTCAACAACCGGCCGTGAATACTCACCAGCTCCGGAGCACCTCCTACATTTCCTACATCCTTTAACCCCGTTATCGCGTCAATGATTTTTTTGTCTTTTCCTTTACGCATCATAACTATGCCCTCCTTTGTTTCCTTTCGGCAACGCCATGAAAGACCTTGTCTGTGCGTATATTATATCACTTTATCCGGAAAATGTACAGCCTTTTTCGAAGTTTCCTTTCTATACTCAGATATTTTCATAAAATTGCACAAATTAGTAGATTATATTCATTCTCTGCAGAAATTTCCTATTTTTTCCACGTCATCTCTTTCTCTTTTAAAAATGAAATTCCACGTATTGCGGCATCCAATCCGGACACTTCGCAATGTATGGTTGCTTCCGGTGCATAGGTTTCCTTCAAGCGGAAAAACTCCGTCCAATCCGTCTGCCCTTCTCCCGGCACCAAATGAACGTCCTTTACAAAACAATGATCGTTTACATGAATATGCCGGATCCACGGAGCCAATTGACGGAACCATTCTTCCCCTTCCTTAGATAAAATCAACGCGTGGGAATAGTCCAGACAGATACCGAAAGTCAGGACATCTTGGAGACAAGTCGCCAATCGTACCAACATCTCCGGCGTATCATCAAACATATTCTCCATATAAATCCCAATCCCCGGAAATTCCTCCGCCAGACGTCGCACCGCAGCTTCGGTCTTGGTAAGCCAATTGGAATCATAACGCTCCCCTTTTAAAAACGGGAAATAATTTCCGTGAAATACAACCGCCCGCAGTCCCAGTTCCTTTGCAATTTCCATGGACCGACGCATCCGGGCAAAAGACACTTCCCGGATTTTTGCATCGTAGCTGAATACCGTCACGTCAAAAAACGCACCGTGCATGGTATCCTTTGAAGTATCCCGTCCGGAAGCCTTGTACGCTTCAATTCTGCGTTTTACCTCATCTTCCGCATCCAATACATCCGGCAAAATAAAATCGTTATATTCAAAACGAAGCCCCTGCTCTTTTGCAAAACGTTCCGCTTCTTCCAACCGCCCATACTCCGGAATAAAATAAAAAACCGTCATATCTCTACCTCACTTTTTCACTTTCCCTATTCATTTCATTCCATTCCACCGACAGTCGGAACTCTTCCAGCACGGCATGATCAATCTGCCCGTCCTCTGCCATCCGGCTCAAAATAAGGAAAGCCGATTCCTTGGAATGCGGTTTCTTATACGGTCTGTCATCACTGGTTAAGGCATCAAATACATCCGCAATCGTTAACAGCCGTACCTCAAACGGAATATCCGCTTCAAACAGACCGTTCGGATATCCGGTACCGTTTAAGAACTCGTGATGTCTGCTTGCCCAGGTGCGTACATTCTTATAATGGTCGTCAAAGTTCATCGCTGCAAGGAACCGCTCCGTATATACCGCATGCTGTTTCATAATCTCCCGTTCCTCATCCGTCAGGGTTCCCTTCTTAATCAACAGACAAACCGTTTCCTCCGGTGTAATATACGGCAGTACCGCACCGTCCGTATCCGTATAGGTTCTGGTCGCCAGCTCCTTTATTTGTACCTCCTTGGCATCCTCCAAAAATCCGGAGCTGTTAATCTGCAAAATCAGTTCCGTTATTTTCGCAATATACTCTGCCTCGGTATTATAGTCCTCCACGGAACATCTGCCTTCAAAATAATCAATCTGCTTTAAGGCGCGGATGTATTTCAAACGTGCCAGCACCATTTCTAAGCGACCCGCAAGACGGGTTTCTTTGTTCATAATATCCAGCGGCGTTACCAGCTTTCCGATGTCATGCATCAATGCCGCCAGCTCCAGCTCTTCCTTGTGTTGCGCATCGAATCTGCGTTCCTTCGCATCTTTCTCTGCCAGCGTATTGCTGTAATCCACAAAATCCACCACCAAGTCATGCACATGCTTGGAGTGATAATAATTGTACGGGGTCCGGGCATCGATTGCGTTGGTAAATACATTGACAATAGAATGCAACAACTGCTTAATCTGGGTCACATACTGCATATTGGAAAGAGATACGGCAGCCATGGAGGCAAGTGCACGAATCAGCACTTCATGTTCTTCCGTAAATGCTATCAATTCATTCTTTTCATCTCTTGCGTTTAACAGCTGCGCCACACCGATTAACTTCTCTTCGTGGTTGATTAACGGGAATGCCAGCATGGACATGGTACGGCAGCCGAACATCTTGTCATACTGTTTCGGTCCCGAAAAGTCAAAGAGTTCACTCTCCGCATACACATCCGGCACATTTACAAGGGTGCGGTGAATTGCACTGTATCCGCAGACCTTGGCTTCGTCCAACTCCATCGGTGCAGCCTTGCCGCCCCGACGTTGTACCTCCGGATCCACGTTCCGCATAATCATAAACTCCAACCGGTCATTCCGGAACAGATACAATGTACCGCCTTCGCAGTTGGTTAAATCCATAGCGCAGGTCACAATCTTTTCCAAAATCTTGTTGTAATCATGTTCCGAAGTGAGCGTAATGCTCATCTCCAATATCTTGTTTACATCCAACACGCCGGTGTCCTCCTTCGTTCTGTCTTTTACTCCGTCTTTTCTTCCGTAGCTATCGCTTCCTCCGGACGATTCTGCTCTCCGGTTTTTTCTTCGTTTTTCATCTCCGTTTCCTGCACAAATCCAAGCACGGAATGTACCGCCAAAGGCTCCGCTTTTCCCTTTAATGCCATCTCACCAAGCGGTTCCGTAATAATTCTTCCATGCAGGCGCTGACGAAGATTCTCACTGATTACAACCTGACCGCCCAACGCCTTTCCTTCCAAACGAGCCGCCGTATTGACCGTATCTCCGATGGCCGTGTAATCCATCCGGGTTTCACAACCGATATTTCCCACGACTGCCTTACCGCAGTTTACACCCACACCGAAGGCAACTTCCCTGCCGATTTTTTCCTTAATCTTTACATTTACCTTTTCTGCACCGTGTACAATGTCCAAAGCTGCCTGTACGGCTCTCGCTTCATAATCCGGCAAATCCACCGGCGCATTAAATACCGCCATGGTAGCGTCTCCGATAAACTTATCCAAGGTTCCGCCGTTGGCAAAAATGGCCTCTGTGGTCAGCGCCAGATACTCATTTAACATTTCCACCACCTGCTCCGGAGAAAGTGCCTCCGAAAGCGTGGTAAAGCCGCGGATATCTACAAACAACACGGCAATATCTCTGGATTCACCGCCAAGCTTAATAGAAAGCTCACCGCTTTTGTTCATCTGTTCCAAAACCTGCGGTGCAACATACTTTTTAAACTCCTTCATAATCCGGCGTTTGCTGAGCCACTCACCCACATACTTTCCGACGATATGCCCCGCCAGCATCAGCACGATACAAACCGCGAAACCAATTGGGTACACATACCAGCCCTTTTGATACAACTCTTCTGCCGCATACATGTATCCGCCGATGAGTACCAGCGCGCCTCCTATGCCGATTCCCAGGTTTGTCTTCCGGAGTAACAGCAAATAGAGGAAACAGATGACAATATTAAAAACTGTCACAAATGCCGGTTTTACCATTTCATAGGAATACCCTCTGCACATGGAATCAATGATATTGGCATGGATTTCCACACCGTGCATGACATCTCCCTTGGAAATCGGTACCGAATACTGGTCCTGCATTCCCGGCATATATGCTCCCACCAGAACCACACAATCCTTAAAATATCGCAGGTCCACTTCCCCGTTTACCACCTCAGCCCAGGACACCCTGGTATAACTGTTTGGTCGGTCAATATAACGGATTCCGTATAAATTTGCCTCATCCACCCTCGGGACATAAGGCTCTTTTCCAAGAAACTCCATATAATTTAAATAGGCCTGATAGGAAAAGCTGTACATCGTTTCCCCATCCACCGTGGCCGACAACAGCGCATGGCGTACATAATCATCCTTATCACTTACCCGGTCGGAAAATCCGTAATCACTGACCTCCTTTAAGGCTGCAAAGGGATATTCAAAAGCCGACACATGAAGCGGGTCTCTCGAATACTCCCCTGTCTCGTCAAGCTCCGTGGTTTGCTGAAAAATCAACCGGGAGGCAATGACCACATTTCCGCCCTCCTCTGCCGCCTTTACAAAGGCTGCATCGCCCTCCGCGTCCCGCTCCGATACATAGTTAATATCGAAGGCAATAACCGCAGGCTTCGTATCCGGCTGATTTAAGGTCTCCACCAACTCTGCTGCCCGGGCACGACTCCAGGAAGTAGGATCACCATACTCATTTTCCGCTTTTTCATCAATTGTTACAATAATGATATTGGGATTTTTCTGACGGGTATCGGAATACAACATATCCGTTGCCCGCTGTCCCAGGGAACGTGCCGTACTGCTGTTGGAGAAAAGCCCCAACAGCAATACAACAAGCATTGTAATACTTAACGATATCCATTTGTTTTTTAACATGTAATGCTCCTTTGATTTCTAATTCGCGCCACCGGTAAACACATACATTCCTTCGATGACTTCTCCGTTATCCGCGGATTTAGCAGGAGAGAAAAATGCCATAAGAGCAGCACCTGTGTATTCCTCACTATGGGAACAATTTTTCGGATCATTTGGATACAACTCAGACGCCACGGAATTTGTACATCTTTCATAAAGTGTTGCTGTCATCAATTCCTCCTCTGAGAACGTCATTTCATCCTCCGTGGATAAGTAGAGCATTTCCGAAAATTCCCCGCCCCCTAACACATATTCATATACATGAAATTGTCTCGTCTGTAGCATCTCTATCTCATAGTCCTCCAGATTAACCGTGTACTCTTCAAAATTATCATCCGACAGCACAACCTCTTCCTGAATATGACACGTCACGCAATGCCTAAAGACACACCCTCTATCGCAATAATACGAATACTCGGCACCACTTGAATTAAGCTCCCAGTTATGACCGTACAATTCACACCATTCCGAATCAGTCAGTATTGCATAATATCCGCCCTCATCTTGTATCATCGATGTATTACACTCCGAACAGGTGTAAAGATAATTATTTTCATTATAGATTGCGGTTCCCCCATCATTATGCTTTTTCACATCAACCACACGTCCGCAGCATATGTAAATACGACACTCGGCAACCATCACTACCGTTTCGCCGTCTACCTCCTTTTCCCTAAAAACAAGGACCGAGTCCGGTATGCAGACATGTGTAATCGTCCCGTTTTCTGTGGTTTCCGTTACAAGGCAATCATTTATATCATATCCCGGCATTATGTATTGACCACACGCACACAATCTCACTACATTTGTACCATCCAGACTTTCAATTCCTTCCTGACAATTATACTGTTCTGCACTCCATAGCGGCTCACCGCTCTCGGTAATTCTTTCCACCATGATTTCCCCGTAGCCTATAGGGAGGATATGAACCTCCTCCACCTTTTCTTCTCCGCCATTGAAGCCACAGTACCACACATTCCGCCCGCACATATCTTCAGTCGGAGGATTGGTATTGTACTCATCTACAATCCATGGATGATTTTCTTTAAATATCTCGCACCACTGTTCATTTAAAATGAAATCACCGCCGATTTCCTCAGTAACCGCTACCATTCTGCATTCATCACAATCCCCTTTCCCGTTCTCTAACAACCGAAGAGAATGCGGTTCCAATGTGCCAACCATTCTGTTACAACATATACAATACCGTGTTGCAATGCAATAGGTAACTGCTTCGTCTCCTTCTCCAACGGTCCGATAATAGTGCATCAAGCCATCCGGACACACATGATGAAGCATTTCTGTTCCACCGATTTCCGGAGGTTCTTCTGTTTCTTCCACATAACGGCAACTGTCTGCAGGTTTCTCCTCCGCAATCACATCTTCGCCCCTGCTTCTACATGCTTCACAGTATTTAACCGCATAATGGTATTCCGGCAATTCCTCACTACAGTCATGCCATCCCGCTTCATAGGACTCTCCAGACAATACTACCAGTTGCCATTGTGCTTCCGGATAATGCAATACCGTTGGCTCTGTATGATAGTCACAACCTTCTACGGAACATTTCCATACTTCTTCTCCGTCTGCTTCCGGTGTAGCCGCCCTTGAATTCTCCTCGTCATACACAAGAGAATGTTCAAACAGCTCGCACCAGTTCACATACTGTTTCCCCTCATCGTAACTAACGGAAACATCGCTCTGACACTTCGGACAATACCGTGTATCCTCACGGCCGGTTTGTGACGGAGATAGCGGTTGCACGTTCACATTCAGATATTCTTTGCAGGAATAACAATACTCACACTCTACACACCATTCTACTACTTCTCCGTTTTCATCTATACTCGTTGTATACAAATGTACCGGTTTCTGATTTCCTATATGTGTAACCGTGACTCCTTGCAACTCATCCGACCACACCTTTGTTTGCATCGTGGCGGCTACTTGTAATTCCTCCACATGCTTCTCACAGGCAGAACAGAACTGTACAATATACAAGTTATCGGAAGGAGCTTCTCCTAACCGGCAAGCATAGGAACCTCTTGTCCACTTCTCATTTTCATCCTTCAGACCAAACTCCCAATTTCCGCTCAAATAATGGATTGGCTCTGTTTTTGTATAGTTGCAATCCAGTCTACCACACCGATACACCTTTTCCCCGTCATGCCCCGATGTGGCATCTTTCGTACTATCCAATTGCAAATCATGCGTTAACGGTTCCGTTGTCCGTGTCACTTCCTCATAATCACAGTTTGCACATTCGTAACCCTTTCTTCCGGCCGTTTCACAAGTAGCGGCAACCAGCTCAACTTCAGTCTTTCCCATGCGATGCCCCTGTGCCGGAATCGTGCTCGTTCTCGTCTCACCACAACCGGAACACCGCTCAACTATGATTCCGCTTGCGGTACAGGTTGCTGCCACACGGTTCGTCTCCATCCAGCTATGTCTATGCGGTTCCGGTATCGGGTCCGGACTTGGATTCGGGCTCGGGCTCGGACTTGGTGTCGGACTCGGTGTCGGACTCGGTGTCGGACTTGGTGTCGGACTCGGTGTCGGGCTCGGTGTCGGGCTCGGGCTCGGTGTCGGACTCGGACTCGGTGTCGGGCTCGGACTCGGTGTCGGACTTGGTGTCGGACTCGGACTCGGTGTCGGCCTTGGTGTCGGACTTGGTGTCGGACTCGGACTCGGTGTCGGACTCGGACTCGGTGTCGGACTCGGTGCCGGGCTCGGACTTGGGCTCGGACTCGGACTTGGACTCGGGCTCGGACTCGGTGTCGGACTTGGGCTTGGACTCGGGCTCGGTGTCAGAGTCGGATTCACCGCTGCATCTCTATTAAGAATATACTCCTCCACTAACTTTAACAGTTCTTGCTGTGCTTCTCTCTGTTCCGGCGTCACTCCCTCATCCAAGGAAGACAAACTCTCCTTCAAATAATCTACAATATACTCATTTAAATCCTTTGCTTCAATCTTACGCACTTCCCCGGAAAACTGCGGTTTTCCGCTCTCATCTTCCGTAAGTTCAATGGTTTCTCCCACAGTAAGTGTCTTTGCTTCCTTACTACCTTCCACTTCTACCAAAACAACACCCTCATAGGTCAACGTCTGTATCTGTACTCCTGTCACAGTTCCGTTCTCGTCATACAAGGTACGGGAAATTACCTCTACCTGGGTTCCCCGGACCGACATGGTAGAAGACGGTGTTGATACATTATAGGAGGATTTTTCCGAAAGCTTATTTTTAATATCGGAAAATACCGCTCCGCTTTCCAACTCCAGACGGGTCTTGCTATCCTCTGCGGTTCCCGTTGCATACAGCTTCATCCTGGAATTTTCGTCCAAAATAATATACTTATCGTCATCCAATAAAAGGGTCAAGCGCGCCCCGCTTTCGGTTACGATTTCATCGCCCGACTGCAGGTTCATATTTGTCGCCAATTTTAAACCATCCATTCCTTCCCGGTTTACATAGGCAACACCCTTAACTTCGTTTACCCGGATATTACGGTAAGCTTCTTCCCTGTTTGCAAACACACAGATAAGAACCACTGCCAGAACAACAACCGCTGCCACTGCCCCGGCAATCACGCCTATCCTTCCTTTTTTACCCAGTTTTTCAAACCACTTCTTCATCTTTAGAGCCCCCTAAAAATTATGATACATGATGATAAATAAAATTACATAAAAAACTAATTTTAGCATAGCACTTTCGTCATAATTCGTCAAGAAAAACTGCCACGGGAAGCGTTCCGCTTCCACGTGGCAGTTACTAAAACGTATAAATATTTAATTAAGGTTTTACATGTACACCAATGCAAACTTCAATACAAACAAAATCGCAATGATTGTAACTACGATATCCTTCTTCTTATACTTGCCTGTGAAAAGAGCAATGAGTACATAGGAAATTGCGCCGATACCGATACCGTTGGAAATGGAGTAGGTCAGCGGCATCATAACCAAAGTTAAGAATGCCGGAACTGCGGAAAGCATATCCTCCATGTCAACGTGTGCGAAATTCTTAAGCATAAGAACACCGACATAAATCAATGCCGGAGCCGTTGCACAACCCGGAACGATGCTTGCAACCGGGCTAAGGAATAAGCAAACAGCGAAGCATGCGGATACAACAACACTGGTAAGACCGGTTCTTCCGCCTTCCGCAACACCGGAAGCAGACTCAACGAAAGTCGTAACCGTACTGGTGCCGAATACGGAACCTGCAACGGTACCTACAGAGTCAGCAGTCATTGCCTTATTTACACGGATCGGGTCACCGTTCTCATCAAGCATTCCTGCCTGTGCGCTTGCACCGTAAAGGGTACCTACGGTATCAAACATATCTACCAGACAGAAGGTGATGATCAACATGATCGCATTGAAAATACTACCTACATGAGCACCGGTAAATGCCTTTGCCCAAGCCTCTCCGTCTAAAAGACCGGTGATACCTACCGCACCGAAATCCTTGAACGCCTGTCCCACACCGGAAATATTGAAATCCGGAACCTGTAAAGTAAATACATAGTAAAGTACGGTGGATGCCGCAATACCGATGATAATATTACCCTTTACATTCAGCTTCTTAAGAATAGCAATGATAATAAAACCGATAAACGCAACCAGTGCCGGAGCAACCTGGGTAGCCCAGTCGCCGTCTTTGATGTTAACAAACTGCACCAAGGTATACTGATTGGTCTGGATAAGACCTGCATTCTGCATACCGAGGAACGCGATAAACAAGCCGATACCTGCAGGAATTGCCTTCTTTAAGCAATCCGGCATCGCCTTTGCAATATACTCTCTCAACCCCGTAATACTGAGAATAAGGAACACAATACCGGATAAGAAGATAACCACAAGACCGGAATGATATCCCGTCATGACATCTTCTCCCGCAAAGAATGCACCGGATACGAAACAGGTACAGAAAAATGCATTCAGACCCATACCACATGCCAATGCAAACGGCAGCTTCGCATAAAGACCCATAATCAACGTTCCCACAATGGCACCGAGAATGGATGCAATATAAACCGCATTCCAAATCTGTCCAAGCTTCGAACCGTCTGCACCGAGCTGAGCAAGCCAACCGCCCGTGCCTTCTGCCGCTACCTGATTCGGGTTAACAAATACGATGTACGCCATGGCAAAGAATGTGGTAAGACCTGCCATAAGTTCGGTACGTACCGTGGTATTGTTTTCCTTCAGTTTGAAAAACTTCTCCATTTTTCAAAAACCTCCTTTACAATATGTAGTTGATACGACACTTATATTATACCTTTTTTCCCCTGCAATTGCAAGAAATTGCAGGGGAAAACTTCCAAAAACATTTACTTTTACTCTATCTTTGCTCCACAGCCTCCGCAGAATTTTGCTCCCGTATCATTCATGGTTCCGCAATGCAGACAGAACGTAATTCCCCGTTCTTTTTCCGGTTCTTCTGCCGTCTTTTCACTTACCGGTTCCTTCGTTTCCGTTCCCGTAGCCGGAGCCTTTTCTTTCTTTAGTTTCTTCTCCTTTTTCGGAGCCTTCTCTTTCTTTGGCTTTTCTTTCTTTGACTTTTCTTCCTTTACCGACTCCTCCGGCGCATGTTTTCTTTTTGCTTTCTTCACTTTACTCATCACCGTAAGTGCCGCTATTAAAACAACCACCGCGCCGAGACAACCTACAATCAATTCCACACGGTTCTTCTGCCAAAGCTTCAAGGCAAAGCCATACCACGGCTGCTCTATTTCCGGGCTTACCTTCTTGGTATTCTCTTTTACCTTAAACTGTCCCGATGCCGCCAAGGTCGGAATCTTCCACTCGTAGCGGTCCTCTTCCATGTCTTCTAACTTAAAGCTTCCCTTTTCGTCCAAAACAACTTCGTACTGGAACTCGCCGTCCTTGTAGATTTCTACGGTATCGTAGGCATATCCGTTCCCGAAGTTTAATGCAACGTTAATCGGTTCCACAATCTCAATCATTTCAATGGAATCCACGATTGCACCGGAAACCTCGGAGGCATCCGCCACATCCGTGTAAGCTCCGCCGGTGGCTTCCGAAATGGATTCGAACACTCTGATGGCATCGCCGGAAGCTTCCGTTCCGATGGTATAAACACTCATTAAGCTTTCTGCCGCGTCTCCCAGCACCCGGTCATCGGACTGCTCCGTATCCACTCCGATTTTTGCATCATACAGAGCCGCCACAACGCTGTCGTAAGTATAGCCGGTATTCGGTTCCGGATCTAACGGTGCCGCATCGCCCAGCACAATGATTGCCTTTTTTGCCGACGGGCGCCAGTCAAGCCCCAGTGCCGCAGCAAATCCGGAATATACGGTTTCATCACTGTCTCCGCCGAATCCGAGTGTCAGTCCCTGAATAGCCGCTGTAATCGCTTCCCTGTCATTGGAAAACGGCAACTGTATCTTTGCCGGATAATCCGCAGAATCTCCCGTTCTGTCCGCAAAGTCACGGTAATCTACAATGGAAATCCGGTACTCGATTCCCTTTTCCGCAAGAGACGCCAAAATACTCTCCATGTTCTCCTTGGTGTTGTCAATATCATCCCCCATGGAACCGGTGGTATCTACCAAAAAGCAAAGATCCAAACCGTCGTTACCGGACTGTTTTAACACTCTTCCCACACTGGCATCTACCGTTTCCAATGCGTATTTTACTGCCATGGATGCATCCAAAAGTCCGCTGTTTCCGTCCTCATAATAATATTTTCCGTAGGTGGATGCGCACACGATTCTCTTCACTTCCGGACCGCTTAACTCCGGATTTGCTGCAAAAACCATGCCGGATACCGCCGTAACAAACGGAGTTGCCATAGAGGTCCCGCTCATGTAATCATAGTCTTTCACATAACAACTGTAAATATCTTCTCCCGGTGCAACGATATCCACCCGTTCTCCGATATTGGAAAACGCGGAATAACGGTATCGGGTCTCATCCTTATTGGATTTCTTTGTGTCAATTCCTACCGAACCAACTACAATCACACGATTCTTTACCGCTTCTTCCTCGATCAGGTTTAAGAAGTTGTTGTACTTTGCTTGGGAACCGCCCTTTTTCGCATTGCCGACCTCCCACACAAAATCAGCGGTTTCCTTGTAACCGTAAGTCGCACTGTCGTCTTTGTAGTACCGGATGTTGTTGCTGTTTCCCGCCGCAACACAGATGACAAAGTCCTTTCCGTGTTCCGTTTCAATCTTTTCCACCATCCGGTTTAACATATCCCCTGCAAGCTCTGCCTGGGTTCGCAAGTGGTTGATTGCATTTTTATTGCCGTGGCTGGCTGCAAATCCGATCAGTCTGCAGGTATTCTGGCTGATATTAATACTCTGCACACCCGCATCCACCAGAACCTTAATGGCCTTCACGTAATTGTAAGCGTCGTAATACTCACTGACAACACTGTCGTCCTTTATGTTGTATGCCGCACTGTAAAACAACTCCGCCTTATCTCCCAAAACACCGGAAACACCTTCCGCGTTCCACTTTGCCGCCATGATTCCCGCCACATGGGAACCATGATCCGACGGAGTCAGGGACTTCGGTGTAACCTCAACAGTAGCGGAAGTATTATCTTCGATATTGGTCAGGGAAAGATAACAGGTTGCCGATAAATCCTCGTGGTCGGTATTGACCATTCCGTCAATCAAACCGATACCCACCGAATTCAACTCTTCCAAGTACCCCCATGCCTGCGGTGCACGTATGGCTTCCATGCCCCAGTTGGCTCCTTCCGGCACCTTCACATCCCAAGCAGCCTTCTTCCATGGGTCCTCCGGA
Source organism: Lachnospiraceae bacterium (assembly GCA_017503735.1). Lineage (GTDB taxonomy): Bacteria > Bacillota > Clostridia > Lachnospirales > Lachnospiraceae > SIG307. The sequence goes on along the minus strand of JAFVSN010000031.1, from coordinate 59,767 downwards.
TACACCGGTTTCTTTTCCGGCACGCCTGACGCATCCTTTGTTTTCTCTGCCTTATCTTCTCCCGGTTCACCGTCGTCACCGCCGATATCCAGTACCGGATTTACATAAGCTTGTTCAATCTCCTCGTATTCCGCCAAACGGTCAATCAGTTTTTCCAGCTTCTTTAAGGTATACTCATCGTCAAACTTTGCCTTGTAAAAACCGATATCCTCCATGGCATCCACGATGATGCCGTCATGTTCCTTTAAAATCTCCTCTAACGTCGGACGGTCCACCCCGTAGGCCGTCATGAGAATCACCTCATTATTGACAAACACAACACCCTTTTGCCGGTCATAGGTAACCTCTTCGTATTCTTCTTCCAGTTCCGCAAAATACTGTTCAATTTCTTTTGCTCCCTGCTCCCCCTCCGTCATTTCTTTCATGACAGACTTATTGTGGAACAGAAACGCAATCTGTACCCCCACTGCCAAAAGGACTAAAGCCACAAGCAGGGCAATGCATCGGAACAATATCTTTCTTCCTTTTCCGCCCTTTTTCTTTTGTTTCTTGTCCTCCTGTTGCAATTCGTCCTGCTTCTTTTTGTCTTTCATGTCAGGCCTCCTTTATCCAGTGTACTTATTTTCAGATGTTTCCCTTAATTCAACCGCGCATTTACCAGTTTCTGCACTTCTGCGTAATTGTAACCGGCCTCCGTCAGTCGCTTTTTACGTTCGGTTCCGTTTCCCCAACGTCCCTGCATTACTTCGTATGCCAATTCTTCCGCACTCTTCTTCTCCGATACCGGTGGCAATACCCCTTCTCCCGTTACCGCCTCTTCCTTCTTCTTCCAACGCTTTGTCCGCAGAATGTAAGTATCAAAACCGTGAGTGCCTAACTCCTCGGCCATCTTTCCGGCATCTGCTTTTGTATCAAACAGTTCTGTTTGTACTTTATATAACTCCGCACCGTCCTCCAGATGCATGTCATACCCCAGTTGGGAGGCTTTCTTCATTACTTTTTCCGCATTGGATTTTTTTACATAAGCACCGACTTGTACCGTATATCCGGTTACTTCCTCCGGTTCCGGTTCCGTTGTTGGCTCCGGAGTTACTGTAGGTTCCGGAGTAATCTCCGGCTCCGTCACAGATTCCGTCGTTTCTAAGGAACGCTCTGCCAATACAATCGTATATTCCGAAGCATGTTCAAATACAAACTTTGCCGTTCCGTCTTCTCCGATTCTATCCGCACTCACAAATTCTAATTTTCCGGTTTCCTCATTATAGTAGAACAGATTAGCAAAAAACTCTGTCGACTTCTTATGAAGTGTCACGGAAAGTAACGCATCAAACCCAAACATGCCGTCATGGTTTAGACTCATATTCACATATTCATACTCTTTTGTCACCGAACGAAGCAACTCGTTTGGAATCTTATGAATCGGAGCTTCTGCCGTTCCCAGACATACACCAAAATCAATATCTTCGGTCGGTTTGGTTACATCTTTTCCGCCTATCTTCCAGGAAATCCCCTTTATCATCTGAAGTACAAGTGAAACATCCTTTCCCTTCAGCACCTGCAACACAGCCTTTGGTAAAATTGTTCCCCCATTCATATTTATTGTCAAAACGTCTCCCGGTTTTGCACAGTGAAGCCCGGTCATAACCGCATCCCAACCGAACAGCCCGTCCATCCCTAACAGAATCGGTACCCCGCTTCCTTCTGCCGGTTTTTCTATCGGTAACTTTGCCAATGTTGCTGTATACGATAAGCCGCAATTCAAACAAGTGTAGACACACTCACCGTCTTCCTCTGTGGTCGGCTGTTTTGTCGTAACACTGCTGTATCTGTGACCGAATGCTTTGATTTCCGTACCGGTCTGCAGTGTTTCCTCACAAATGATACAAACCACATCGCCGGTATAGCCCGGTGTCACACAACCGGCAGACAACTCGTTCGATACCTTCGTTTCCTCGTGGTTGCAGCATGCACGAGTAATTACAACCTCTACCGTTTCTTCCTTGTAATTTCCTCTATCTGCTCCTGCATATACTGCAATTGCTTTTACCGCCTCTCCCGGCATTAATCCCAATGAAGCGTCCTGCCACTGCCAGTTTACCGGCAATGAAATTGCCGCAACCGTAACCACATCGTATGTAACCTTCTTTTCACACTCCGGTTGATTCGGTGCCTTATCCGCTTTGTTCACCGTAATTTCTACGGTACCTTCCAACTGAGCATACTCCACGCTTTCCGGCGTGAACACCCATGTTGCCTGATTTACCCGTGTATCCGGTACAAAGGCAGCGTCTTTCCATGCAAGCGTACCCGGTACTTCGTTACCGCCTTCATCTACAAACACGACGCGATTGAACAACAACGTATCCAAAGCTTCTCCGTAGGTCAGGGTACGATTCTCCAACATAGCCGCAGAGCTTCCTTCTAATGCTACCGTCTTTTGATCCGACAAGCATATTTCCACCGTAATCGTAATGTCCTCATAGTTCTCTGTTACTACCGGCACTACAATCGTACCTTCCGTGCCTACTTCTCCGGCATCCACCGTGTAGGTTAATACTCCGTTTGCCATCATCGGTATTTCTTTGTAAGAAATATCTCCCTGTACTTGCGGAATTCCATACTGAACCGCGCCGCAATCTGCCGGAAGAAAACCGGACAAACCAATGCTGTCACTGTTTGCTCTCAGGCATAAGTACTGACATTCTATGGCATCAACAGAAAAATCATCCCTTTTCTGAATCACTACCGTCGTCGGTACTTCACCTTCCGGAAGCATCAGTGTATAGTTTTCCTTTTGTGCTCCGATAAGTGCCATATCCTCAAGCATTACTCCGGAATATACCCCGGCTTTCGAACCGCTTAACACACCTCGAACCGAGTCTGTATCAATCCCTACATCATCATTCTCTCGAACTCCCTGCAACATTACATCCGTGACAACCACCGCATCGCTACCGTCATAAACCTTTCCTTCGACAGTTGCTTCAGTCACTGTCAACGGAACTTTTGTCACCGTAAGCGCAACATTACTTTGCAAGGTCACTGTCTCCGTGTCAACTCCCTGCGGACTTAGTTCTATCGTAACCGCATAAGCTCCCGCCGGTAATGTATCCATATAGGCAGCCTTTACTGTTACGGCATCCCCGCTTACCGTATAATCTTCCGGCGTGAGCGTCTCATTTCCGACTCTCACTTCCTTTACCGTATTTCCGTTTAAAGAAAGGGGTACGAAAAAATCTCTGTTCTCTTTATAGGTATAGGTTTCCGTAACAAAACCTGCCGTACTCTCTTTATAAATCACAATCCGTTCAACGCAACCTATAAAGGTGTTGTCAAACTGATCCACAGCCTTTACATAAATATAATACTGTCCCGGCTCCGACAACATCACCCCTGACGTATCATCGGTCCATGCGGTAATAGTTGCCGGATCATCAATCGGAGCATACGAAACAAAATATTGCTTTGACTTTATTCCGCTTCCGTTCTCTCCGTTCCCGTTCTCATCAAAAAAGAAAAGAGTTACCGTCTGATATTCCTTACTTATAACACCTTCTTGTGTTGTCACTCCAACCGGTTTAAGTTCTCCGTTCCCGATTCGGTATTTAACGGTAGGAGCGATTGTATCGGTTACGGTAATGGATACCGTGCCTTGTGTTATCGCATAATTATTCTTTCTATCTGCCGGAGCAAAGTTCCAATCATAGTCTCTTGTTCCGTAATACAATGCAGGGGAAGACAAAGAAAGTATTCCTTCTACCCCATTCTTCGTGCGATACAACCGTACCGCCGATAACTGTAATGTATCGAATATCTCATCCGCAGATACCGTCCCTATATCCGGAATAGCACTTTTGATTTGATAAGACACAGTTGCTGTATTATCTCCCATTGTAACACTTGCGGTATAATTTCCTGCATCTATCGGCGCAGTACCATTCTCCGTGTTATAAATAATCTGAGGAGCAACAGCATTCTCAATAAAGCCAGATAACGTTGCCGGTTTTTGCGTTCCGTCATATGTTAATTCCCCTGTTGGTGCTGTAATCATAATACTTCCTATAGATTCCTTACAAACTCCGCATGTCGCCTTAAGAGTTGTATTTTCAAGTTCCGATTTAATATTATCATGTGTTCTTTGCACTTTTCTCATACCACCACAATAACTACAACTCTTGTCACAAGCACCGGAATATTTATGGCCTTGTGTTGCATTTAATGGAGTGTTTGCATAAATCGCTTCCGTAGCATCGCAATCCGTATAGCCATAGTATACCGTCTTCCCGGAAAAGGTCGGTATTCCGCTACCTATCGTCTGATAAAACGCCTGGGTACCGTCGGTTATACCATAGTTTAAAAGGTAACAGACTTCGCCAGTTGCAAGGTCTTGTAATGAATCAAATGGAGCGGTACGTCCTTCTTTGTCTGCAACAACCTGATCTTGACCATTACCGCCTACCCCTTGTTTTATATTACCATCACCATCAGTCGCGCATCCCAAAAGATAATAGCATCTAAAACAATAACCCGTATTCTGGTATCTCAACTCTTCTGTTCCTACTATCCCACCAATATTTTCTCCCACGTTTCCATTCACTTTTCCAATATTATAACAGTTGTCTATAAAATAAATTGTCTTACCTGCAATTCCCCCAACATCGCCACACGCGGTCACGTCTCCTGCATTATAACAGTTCATAATAGTCACATCATTCGAAGAACCTATTATCCCTCCAATAACCCAACTACCTGTAACAGACCCCTCATTACAACAATACAGCACCTTTCCACCAAAACTATTTCCTACCATTCCCCCACAGTAATGAATGCCTTTTATTGTACTATTATTATAACACCGCTTAATCGTTCCTTCCGTACAATTACCGGCAATTCCACTAACAAAAGAAGATGCCTCAATATAAGAATTTATTACCCCCACATTTTCTACCTTTCCTTCTGTAAGCGCGCCAAACAACCCCACATACTTCTTTGTTGTATCCTTATAAAAAAGTCCTGAAATACTGTGTCCCTTTCCGTCAAAAAATCCTGCATAACCGTTAGACAAAGAATTACTGTAATCCTCCGGCCCCTTCGGATTCTCAGCAATCGGTACCCATTTCCTTACTCCGGTACTTTCTGCCGTCATTACCCCTTCATTCACCACGATATCCGCTGTCAGCACTGCATTAGCAGACGCATTCCCTGCATTGACATGGGCCGCAAACCAATACAACTCTCCTGCATTCCCAATTTCATAATAGCCCTCTGCATTCAATTGCGGCGCTTCATAATGAGTCTCTACCTCGGAACAAAACCCGTTTACATAGGTTCCTTCACACCCATCAGCTGTACACCCATTCATTGTGACGGTTTCTTCCGCATGCACCGGAATCGGCAATTCTACCGCCGTTCCCACCATCAATACCGCCATGAACATTGCTGTTATCTTCTTTAAGCTACCTCTCCTTCTTTTCATAACCATTCCCTCTCTTGTATTTATTTGGCGTGCTCTTTAGCGCGTCACTTTAACAAACATCAACAATTCTATTTTAAAGGCAAGGAATCTTGTTGTAAAGCATAAAAGGATAAAATATACAAAAAATAGTATTTTTTTCTTACAGAAACAGAAAAACCCGTAATAGCCTGCACCATTACGGGGAAATCCCTTGTTTTCTTTTCTATAGTTATGCCTCACTATTTCTTTATCTTATGTGCATCATTCCCAAACTGCTTAAATGCATTTTCAGGAAGTCGACTCCATAACTTTGAAACATCAAATCCACATGCCTTTAACCGTTCTCCTAAATTCGAACACCGGATAATGTCCCTTTTGAAATCTGCCTTTGTTTTACTTTTCGTTACTTCACCGATTGCTTTTATGTCACATGCATTCCGTAATTCATCTTCCAAATTCCGTTTTAAAGCCTCCAGAAAACTTTTCTCGTCTTCACCTTCCACATAATAATGAACTGGCTGTTGTTTCCTCATATGTACACCCTTTCCTCTTACAACTCCGTGATATCAAACAGTTTCTGTAATTCGGGTGCCGTACAAAACAAATCGTTTTCCACCGCATGCTTCAGTGAATCCGTATCCCGTTTTAAATACTGTGCGGCATAAACACATTTTATCGGCATATCGACATCCATCATATCCTTCTTTAAAAATGTAAAAGAATGCTTCGGCAACTGCATGTCCAATATGTCCGTGTTGTGTGTTGTAAAAAATAATTGTTTCCTCTCTGTAAGCTTCTCTATAATAATCGATAAACATGCTTTTTCTACGTCACTGTTTATGTAGGAAAACAACTCGTCACAATAATACAAGTGATGCATGTCGCACATAAGAGAAGCAATAATATAGGAAATGTCCACTCCTGCCTTTGTTCCGCTGGATAACACTTCTCCGTTTTCAATAATACCGTCTTTAATGATCACGGAACAATTCTCCATTATTATGGCATATGTATTTTTTAACTCTTTCAGCTTTATTACCTTCTCTATAGACGGATCCAGCGTCTTTAGAATCTTCTCTAAAATGTATACATACTCCCGATTCTTCTCAATCGGTCCGAATGTTTTATTTCTCCATGCATCCTGCGGATAAGAAAAATGCCATCCCAGAGTTCTTACCGTATCATACGACACTTCCTCACCCTCATTTTTATCCAACCGTAGCGCGCATGTCTCATAATTATCTCTTATTCCGATCGGTGTATTATAAATATGGATATCTACATCTTCTTCCCGATACACACCGTCCAACTTCGGCTTAATTAACATTTTGAAGCGGTGCAAAATATTTTTATCGGTTACAAAGTCAACAATTAAGGATGTCTTCTTTTTCTGATTTCCGATTTTTTCCGTAAATCTGTCATAATTTCCGTCCTTAAAATAATTCGCAAACAACATAATTACCTTACCCAATGATGTTTTGCCGGTTGCGTTACTTCCCATAATGATGTTTACTTTCTTATAGCGAAAATTTGTCCGCTCCTCCAAAAATTCTCCTTGTACCGTAGATTTTACAATCTTTTTCGGATAAGACATGTTCATATGAAAATTTTTGAAAGCATACAGATTGTCAATCTTAATATCCATTATTATCATTGACCTTCCTCCTTTGTGCATGCGTATTTGTTCGTGAATCACGAAGTAATCCTCTTTTCTCTATTATAGCATGCATTCTAAAAAAAGCAAGCTATTTTATGTATATTCCCTACTTTTTGTTTTTAGAACAAAGAGAGAGAAAGGCATGTATGTTTGTTTTTCACAAAACAAAAACCCCGTAACAGCCTACGCCATTACGGGGTCAATTTTTAATATTCTTGTGTCAACCTTGTGTCAAATCCACCCGGTCAACCTACAAAACCCTTGATTTACTAAGGCTTAGTCAAGAGTGTACGGCATGAGTGCAACGTGACGAGCGCGCTTTACAGCAACGGTCAATGCTCTCTGATGCTTTGCACAGTTTCCGGTAATTCTTCTCGGAAGAATCTTACCTCTCTCGGAAACGTATCTCTTTAACTTATTTACATCCTTATAATCGATGCCTGCGTTAGTCTTGTCTGCACAGAAAGCACAAACCTTCTTTCTTCTGCGAACTACGCGTCTCTTTGCACCGAGATCTGCCTTATCCGGTCTTTCCATTTGGTTCTACCTCCTTATTCAAATCGTGCGGCCATGCCGCTTCTTATCGTATGCCTCCTAGTTAAACGGAAGCTCTTCGTCGATACCGTCAGGGATATTCATGAATCCGTCACCTGCCGCAGACGGCTCCGGTCTTGCGCTCGGACGATACTCCGAACCTTCTCCGGCTGCATTTCTGCTCTCGGCAAACTCTAATTCATCTACCATAATACGTGTGCTGTATACCTTCTGGCCTTCTTTGTTTGTGTAGTTGTCGTTCTGGACTCTGCCCACTACAACCATCTTCGTTCCCTTCTTCAGGTAACGCTCTACAAACTCTGCCTGCTTTCCGAAAGCAGTACAGTTAAAGAAGTCCGCATCCGGCTCACCGTCACGCTTAAAACGTCTGTCTACTGCGATACTGAACGTACCTACTGCAGTGGAATTCGCACCCTGCGAATATCTAATCTCCGGGTCTCTGGTTAATCTGCCAATTAAAATGACTTTGTTCATAAGGAATTCCTCCTTTACTCCTCGTCCCGTCTAATGCATAAGAATCTGAGCACATTGTCCATAATACGAAGTCTGGATTCGATCTCCGCCGGAACAGTTGCTTCAGCATCGAACTGAATGAAGAAATAATAACCTTCCTTCATCTTCTGGATTTCGTATGCAAGTCTCTTCTTACCAGCGTCTTCAACATTGGTGATGTTGCCGCCGAATCTGGTAATGAGCTCCTTTGCTGCTTCTACTACAGCATTCTTTACGTCATCCTCGACTTTTGCATTTACAACTAAGGCTAATTCGTACTGATTCATAGTTGCGTGCACCTCCTTCTGGTCTCCGGCCCTTCCCGTCACGAAAGAGCAAGGAATAATATTGTGTTTTGCATATCACAGCTATTCATTCTAGCATAAATTTCCTGCGAATGCAAGTACTTTTTTACAAATACGGTTTCCATGCCGCCGTCAGATAGTCCAGATAGGTTCCCTCTCCCTTGGGAAAGAACCCGCTGATCACACTTTTCCGCACAATATGTTCTTCTCCGTTCTCGGTATAAGTATCGCAGTTATGAAAAATCCGGGGTTCTCCCTCTTTCTCCCCCGCATAAATCATCACATGCCCCGGCATATGAAGCACGGTTCCGATTCCCATTGTAGCAATCATTTCTCTTTTCTTATCCACAGGCAGCCCGGATAACTCTTCATAACTTGCCTGGTTCATGGCATACAAAGTCTCTCCGCAGCTTCGCTGTTCTTCGGAATTTCTGGGAAGAAACAACCCAAAGCAGGCAAAAAAGGCCCGCACCGTGGAAGAACAATCCATACCGTCCGCCCGCTCATCTCCCCAACTGTAGGGAATTTCAAGCATCCGTTCCATCTGCAGTCCCATCTGCCGCTCCGTAAAAGGCAGATAGCTTCGTACAAGCACCGGTGGCTCTGCCTGCCGGTCTCCGCCGGCTTTCCTCCGTGACCCGATCCGTTGCATTTCCCAAGCCACATCCCGGCATCCCTTGTTTTTCTCCGCTCCCTCAAATACCGGAAGTACCGTTCCCACCCGGAAATACTGTCCGTCCGTATATCTGCCGGACTTTAATACCACTTGATATTCCTTATTTAGGATTTCCCGGTACTTTTCGTAATGTCGTCTTGTACAGATATAAATACCTTCCTCTTTTACAAACCCTTCCGTAGAATCGGAACTCACATAGAGCCAGCCTCCGTCCTGTCGCCGTAGCTGTACCGGTTCCCCTACATTCAGTCTGCTCTCCTGTCTTCTGTCCCAAACATCTTCCTTATCCTTTCGTAACGGCACCGTAGTCGGTTCCCTTCTAACACAGACATTTCGAATCGCAATTCCGTACTGCATAGACCTCACACAAAAAACGATACCTCCCCGTCTCTTCGGACGGAGATGATATCGTTCCTTTTTTCTGCTATTCTATGAAGTTTCTCCTGCAAGATATTCCTTTCCGCTAAAATTGCGGACTTAAACGATTCTACTTTTCAAAATACTCCTCATACCACAGTCCGAAGCAGTACAGACACCACAGTTTTCTGGAGTAATCCTTCTTTCCCGCATAATGGGTATCCAAAAGCTCCAGCATTTCCTTTTCCTTAAACAGCTTCGTCATGTACGGACGAAGAAGTACGTCTTTTACACGATTGTAATACTGCTCTTCCCGAAGCCACACGCGAATCGGCACCGGGAACCCTAACTTCTTACGCTCGGTGGATGCCTTCGGCGTATTCTTAAGCGCGGCAAGACGCAACGCTTTTTTCGTGGTGTTTTTATCTACCTTTAAGGAAAGCGGAAGGCTACCCGCCACCTTCATTACCTCGTAATCCAAAAACGGCACACGAAGCTCCAGGGAATGAGCCATACTCATGCGGTCCGCCTTCCGAAGAATGTCTCCCCGGAGCCAGAACTTCATATCGATGTACTGCATCTTCTGTACATCGTCCAAATCCTTGGCACGGTCATAGTACGGTGCGGTCAGTTCGCTGGTCTTCATCTTTCCTGTCGGATTTACAAGCAAACGGTCAATCTCTTTTTCTCTGAAAATATAAGCATTTCCGATGTAACGTTCCGAAAGAGGCGTACCGGTACGAATCAAATACTCTTTGCCTTTAAAGCGGAACGGGATACATTTCATTACTTTCGCCACACCGGCCCGGAGCGGCTTCGGCATCCAGTCCATGGCTCGGTTTGCAATCACCGTCTGGTATACATTATAGCCGCCGAACAACTCGTCCGCCCCTTCACCGGAACAAACCACTTTTACATACTTACTTGCCAGCTGGCTTACAAAATACAATGCAACCGCCGACGGGTCCGCCACCGGCTCATCCATATGATACTGCACCTTCGGAATAGCGTCCCAGTATTCCTCCGGCGTAATGACCTTGCTATGGTTTTCCACGCCCAGAATCTCTGCCAGTTCCTTCGCATAGGCAATCTCACTGTAACCGCCGTCGGAAAATCCTACGGTAAAGGTCTTCGGGCACTTTGCGGTACTTACCACGTAGCTGGAGTCGATACCGCCGGAAAGGAAGCTGCCCACTTCCGTGTCCGCTGTCAGATGCACCTTTACGGAATCATCAAACACATCTTCAATCTTTTTTACTGCCTCTTCCAAGGTAAGATCCTCGTCCGTATCGAACTTCGGATCCCAGTATTCCTTTACGCATACACCTTCTTCCTTGGAATAGGTAAGGAAATGTCCCGGAGGCAGCTCGAAGATTCCTTTAAAGAAGCTTTCGCTTCTTGCGGAAAACTGGAAAGAAAGATAACTGTAAATCGCCTCTTCGTTCAATTCCTTCTTTACGGAGGAATGTTTTAAAATGGATTTAATCTCCGAACCGAAAACCAACTCGTCCTCATTCGGTTCCGTATAGTAGAACGGCTTGATTCCGAATCCGTCTCTTGCCGCAAACATACTCTTTTTCTTAATATCCCAAACCACAAAGCAGTACATACCGCGAAGCTTTTTAAGAATATCCTGACCGTATTCTTCAAAGCCGTGCAAAATAACCTCGGAATCGCTGTCCGTGGTAAACACATGCCCCTTTTCCCGAAGTTCCTCCCGAATCCCCGCATAGTTATAAATCTCACCGTTAAAGGTCAGAACCATACTGCTGTCTTCGTTCAAAATCGGCTGTTGGCCGTTTTCGATTCCGATAATACTGAGTCTGCGAAAGCCCAGTCCTACCGCATCGTCTTCATAGTAGCCCACAGAGTCCGGACCGCGATGAATAATGACTTCCGTCATTTTCCGCAATTCTTCTCTGTGCGCTTCCGCTCTTTTATAGTCAACATATCCGGCAATTCCACACATTGTGATGCCCTCCTGTATTACATAATCAAATCCCGATTCTTGTATTATCATACCAATCCTTCCCATTTTTTTCAAGACTTAGCCATAAATTCCCAAAAAATACTTTACAAAAAAGGAACCGTGGGTGTATACTATATATGGGATATTGTCGTTTTTTGTAAAATAGTACATCCCCGACACCGTAAAGGGCAGGATGCCCGGTGCTTTTCTATATTCTTTATGAAACTAAGTGAGAAAGGAGGCTTGCTTATGTTGAATGTGTATAATTACTATTTACAGGATTACGTTTCCCGTAGTCCTCATTATTCTACCCACAAAAAACGTGAGCTGCGCGATATTTACAAGAATATCGTTAAGATGTCTGCCTCCGAACCCCTGTATAAAATAGACTTATCCGAGAAAAAACAGGCTTGCGCCCTCTCGATTAAAGAAAGCGCTCTTTCCTTAAAGGATGTGAGCCGTTCCTTACAAGACGCTTCTTTATTACATACCGCAGGAGTGCATTCCTCTTCCCCGGTTCATGTTCAGGCTGCTTTGCTTCACCGGATGGAGCTGTCGGAGTTCACCGACAACACCTCTTATTCCGTTGAAGTTTCCAATCTTGCTACCGGACAACACAATGTGGGCGACCTTCTTCCGTCGGAGACGCCTCCGCTTTCGGAAGGAAGCTATCGTTTTACCGTGTCCTTCGGACAGGAACAATATTCTTTCCGTTTTCAGGTGAACGTTGATTCCTCTGCCTTTGATTTACAAAGTAAACTGGCAGATTTCATTAATAAGACCAATATCGGGTTAAAGGCACAGGTTGCTCTCCACAAAGAGCTGGGCATCAGCCGTTTGGAGTTAACCGCAAATCAAACCGGTGAGTTCGGAAAAAGCGCTTTTACCCTGCAGGACACCGAAAAACCGGAAGGCGCGGAAAAAGGTCTTGTGGAAGCATTCGGTCTCAACCGGATTTCTTCCCCTGCGCAAAACGCACATTATTCCGTAAACGGTACTTCCTTTGAATCTCCGGAAAATGTGGTTACTTATAACGACACGTTGTTGCTGACACTTCGTTCCGCCACCGACGAACCGGTTTCTGTTCGCCCGGTTCCGGACCGGACCGTCGTATACGATGCGCTGGAAGAATTTACGCTTTCCTATAACCGCCTGGTTCAGGCCGGCAAGGAAACCGTCGAGGAAAATAAAAGCTCCGCATTTTTATTACGAGGATTGTCCCATTTGGTAGCCTCCCATTATTCCTCCTTAAGTTCCATCGGAATTACCGCCAACGAAGAAGGGTATCTTACCTTGAATCCGGAAGCGGTTGAGCAGGCGGCCGTTTCGGGCGATGCGGAATTTGTTCTCCGTACCGATGCCTCCTTTTTGAAATCGTTGGATTCCCGGTTGGAATCTGTTATTTTAAATCCGATGCGCTATGTGGATAAGAAGCTGGTGGCCTACCCGGACCCACGGGCTCCCATCAGTGAACGGACCAGTCCTTACACCACATCCATCTACAGCGGAATGCTTTTTAACAATTATTGCTAGAGTTGTTAAGTAAACCGTAATCATTTTGCCACATAACTGCCACGTTCTCACGTTAGTCTATAATCCAAGGATTTAGATTAGGAAAAGAGGCCGGTTATGGGTAGCTTTATGAAACGAAATTTCCATAAACTATTATCGGCACTGTTTCTTTCGCTGTCGTTTCTGTTTCTTTCGGGAACGACGCCAAAGGACAGTGCTTTTTCGGCTGCAAATGAAGTAATTATCCTTTGGGAGGAGTCTGTTTCCCCGGAAGAATCCGCAGAACGTTTGTCTGCCCTTTGTCCGGACCTTATTCTTACCGAACACGCGGGGGATTTCAGTCTTTGTGCCAGTACCTCTCCAAACTCTGTGGATTTACAAGTACAGAAGTTAAATCAAAGCCCTCTGATCCGCGTTGCGGAATCAAACAGTTCCGCCACATTATGCAGCAAAATGGAACAGATGAAGTATTCCGATGCCCAGTGGGCTTTCCATAATACAGGTGATTACACCTATTACGTAAAGGACATCCCGGTTCACCGCAGTTCCACGCCGGATGTTGACATCAATCTGCCGGAAGCTTATGCGTTACTTGAGACCCGGCCGGTCTCCGGTTCCGCTTTGGTTGCTATCATTGACACCGGCGTTGACATCTCTCACCCGTCCTTGTATCGCCATATCTGGACAAACGAAAAAGAGATTCCGGAAAACGGTATCGATGATGACAATAACGGATATGTTGATGATTACAACGGTTGGGACTTTTTCAACGATGACAACACGGTATGTCATTACCAGGTTTCCTCTTTGGGACAAATCAGTGCCCATCCGGAAGATAATGACAACCACGGCACTCATTGTGCCGGAATTATTGCCGCCACCGAAGGCGTCTACGGTGTAGCCGGCGGCATCGACATCCGTATCCTTCCTTTAAAAATTCACGGCGGATCCCGCAATTCCGGTTCTGTGGCAGATGCCATCAAAGCAATCAAATACGCCCAGGCAGCCGGTGCAGATATTTGTAATATGAGCTGGGGAACTTCCGTGTACAGCGAGGCATTGGAAACGGTTATGCGGGAATCCACCATGTTGTTTGTGGTTGCCGCCGGAAACTCCGGAAACAATAACAATTCTTCCCCGGTATATCCGGCCTGCTATGCTTTGGATAATATGATTACCGTGGCATACATCAACCAATCCGGTGAGCTTGCTTCCGATTCCAACTACGGCATTTCTACCGTCGATATTGCCGCACCGGGTCAAGACATTTTCAGCACCACCGTAGGCGGAGAGTTTCATTATCTCTCCGGAAGTTCCATGGCGGCCCCGGTTGTTTCCGGCGTTGCGGCGTTGCTTTATGCACATACGGATTCTCTTTATCCGCAAAACATAAAAGAGCTTCTTTTGCAAACATTAAAACCGATGGATTCCTTAATCGGATATATAAAATACCCGGGTATCATTGATGCCGCACAGGCGGTCGCGGCAGCTGATGTTCTGTCTTTTGATACGGTTGCGCCGACACTTTCCGCAAAGACGGAATACGACGAAACCGAATTGCTTATTACGCTCAAAACCGAAGACCGGGGAGGAAGCGGTATTTGTTCCGTCCGTTATGCAACCGGAACACATGATGTTTCCTATTTCTGCAAAGGAACCAAGGGACAAACGGTTTCCGAATCCCTCCTGTCCCTGACCAAATCAGGGGTATATACTTTTTATATCAATGACTATGCCGGAAACGAATCAATCCTTGTTTATACCGTAGAAGACGACGAACTTCCGCCGGTGATTACAGCCGATTATTACGAAAATGCCGACGGCTCTTTTACCGTTACCGTTTCCGCCTCCGATGCAGGATGCGGAGTAAAACGATTCCGCTATTTGGACGGCATCCGGGAAGAATACTTCTTCCTTGCCTTGGGAACAGACCTGCAACCGAATGAAGCTTACACCTTTTTCGCAAAGGAAAACGATACCTTTACCTTTTACAGTACGGACTACCGCGGAAACAAAACAACCTACACCCTCGAAATAAAAAAGCTGCCCGCAAGACAGCTCTCCTTAAACATCACAGAGCGCACACTTTCCGTAAATGAAAGTTTCAAGTTGCTCCCGTTGTTGCTTCCGTTTACCAGCACCGATTGTCTGTTCTATACGGTAAGTGACGAAACTTTACTTTATGCCGGTCCGGACGGCACGCTTACCGCACTGGCCCCGGGAACGGTCACTGTGGAGGTCAGCACCTCCGGCGGACTGTCGAAAGTATGTATTCTCCACATATCGGAACCTCCCCTTGTAAAATAAAAGAGTCGGTCTCAATTTTCATTGAACCGACTCTTTAAAGTTCATCCGGTGATACCGAAGGCTTATTCCTATTAATTTCCAATTCAGATTCCGTAATTGTCACACTTAGTTCTTTCATCAAATCCAACTCATATGGGATAATATCTTCCCCTCTCGGATCCTGCACGACACGTACAAACGGACGAAGCGGCATACTTCTGTTTTGTTTTGACACAATGCCGTAGTAACCGTTGGACAGCCGCACCAGAGATCCGTTGGGATATACCGCTAATTGCTGTGTAAAAATCCCTACCAAAACCGGATCAAACTCTTTTCCGCTTCGTTCTACCAAAAAGTCCATTGCCTTATTTGCCGGCCATTTTTTCCGGTAGCAGCGATCCGTTGTCAACGCATCGTACACATCCGCAATCGAAACAATGCGAATATACTCGTTTAATTCATCCGCAACCAATCCTTGGGGATATCCGCTTCCGTCTAACCGTTCGTGGTGCATATAGGCAATCAATCGTGCCGCTTCCGGAAGAGATGCGATCCTTCGCAGGGTCTGATAGCCGTACAGAGAATGCATTTTTACGTACTCATACTCCTGTCTGGTCAGATCTCCCTCTTTAAACATTATATCCCGGTCAATTAACATCTTGCCGATATCGTGAAGTAACGTTCCCATTCCCAGTATCGTCAATTTCTGTTTGTTATAATTTAACTTCCGGGCAATCATCAAAGAATATACCATGGTACTTACAGAATGGGTATAGGTATATTCATCATTGGATGCAATATCATTCAGGCTCACCTGAATATCCGGTGTGTTTAAAATCTCCGTAATAACGGAATTCACACAAGCCTCCAATTCCTTTGTCTCCAGCTTGTCCGTAAAAGAAAACTGTTCTATGGTATTTTGCAAAATCCTCTTACAGCTTGTTCTCGTACGTTCCGCAATGGCATCCGGAATTTCAATTCCCTGGCTCTTATCATCCTCTACATAAACATATTCAATTCCCATATTCCGCAAATTCGGAATATATTTTGCCACATTCCCGCGCCCCTCCGGAAGAACCAATGTGCCTTGGTTATACACCGCTCTTGCGATTTTCATTTCCGGTTGTAACATCTCAATCGATACCAGTCGCATTGTTCCCCCTCCTTCCTGCGTTTTGCGGCTTATTCCTTTCAAAGAAATTTCTTTCCTTTAAATAAAATATACCACATTTTTCGCAAATACGCAAGAATTCTCGGGGTTTCGCCTCGTATTTCTATCCTTCTGTTTTCATTGCTTCAATTGCCCGGATTCGCGTTGCTCTTCTTGCCGGGAAATATCCCGACAGCAAACCTACCAGCATTCCGAATGCCGCTGCCGCAAACGGAAGCCAAAACGGAATAATCGAAAGATCTCCGGTTGTTCCTGTGCCCACAAGAGAGCTCATGATTCCCGTACCGTACTTGTTAATAAAGTGGGACAATATATAACTGATCAGGATACCTACCACACCGCCAAGCAACCCGATCAATCCCGCCTCCAGTAAAAATTGCCGCTTAATGTCCCGCACCAGACATCCTAACACCTTCATTACACCGATTTCCTTTGTCCGCTCATAAATGGACATGACCATCGTGTTGGCAATATTAATCGCAGATACGATCATGGCAATACTACCGATTGCTCCTAACACCATTTGCAACATATCGGAGGTTTCCCTAAGGGGTTGCAAATACTGCATTTCACTATAAGTTGCATAACCCAGCTCCTCAATTTTCTCTTGTACCTCTTCCACATGATCGATATTATCTACATTGATTTTAATCTCTTCGTAAGAATCCAGAGAAGCAACGGCGCTCTTCCGATCTTCCAAAATCAAAGTATTGGCATAGCTGTTCCAAATCTCCTTAAAGTAACCCAAATCCATGTAAATGTTATAGCTGTACTCCCAATTATCCGTTTGTTCCATCATTGCCACATCCTTAAATTCCAGCTCAAACTCCTTTTTACGGGGATGGGTCTGATATTCCTGAAACTTTAAAATTACTTCTTCTGTCAACGGATCAATACTTTTTTCCTGATAATTGTTCCCGCTGTAATTGTAAAAGTACGCCATACTTTCCGGACTCACCACAATGGTAGACGGATTCTCCTTTGTAGGATAGCTGCCGTATTGCAACGGAGGAAACTCAAACGCTTCAAACACATCGCAATCCATTGCATACAAGGTAACCCAGGTTTCATACTTGCCGCTGTTAAGCATAACTCCCTTATTCACAATTCCGGAAACCGCTTTTACATGGTCAATCCCTTTGATTTGTTCTACTACGGAATCATTTAGTACCTGTTCCTTTGAATCTACATAATTCCCGTCATCATCAAATATGGCACCATACTTCTGTACCCGTATAATCGTCATACTTCCGCTTTGCATAATCATTTCGTCGTAGCTTTTGTTTACACCGATACCGATGGAAACCATTACTACAATGGAAATTGTGCCGATGACCACACCGATAACGGTAAGTGCGGTTCTGGCCTTGCGTCGCATCAGATTGCGAAACGCAAGTTTCAGCAAATCACTAATCCTCATACAAATCAATTCCTTTTTTTATCCTGCACTTTGCAGCAAGCAACCCAAACAAAACACCGAGCACAAGAACACCGGCAGCCACACCGCCTACAAACACCCAGGAACTCATAAGTTCGTTTATCTTCGGCACTTGCTGTGTGCCCTCCGACATGGTTCCCATATCTTCCATGTAGCCCATATCTCCCGTGTAACCCATATCTTCCATATAGATCATACTATCCGCTACAGCATCTTCTATCATAATATCCATCTTTGCGCCTTTCCCGTGTATTTACACGTTATCCCCATCGATTATGTGCTCCTTATTCTTCTTCTCTCCGAAGCTTTTTCTTATAACAGGCAAGTCGGATTCCTCTGGTAACAAACAGAGAGAGCAGGAAAACAACTACCAAAATCCCGATATACACCGGCAAAGAAACAATCATCGGCTTTTCTTCTACCGGTTTTCCCATGGTCGGAAGGTCTGTCGGCCAATCCATTCCCGGATCTTCAAAGCCCATATTCCCGCCATCCATTTCCATAATAAAACCACTAATCTCGGTAATATAGGTTTCCTCGTCCCCGTTACTGTCTTCCATATGAATGGTCAAAGTTCCTACCGCTTCTCCCGCCACCAACGGAATGATATCCATCTCCACATAATCCGGATATCCTGCCTGCAATGTTCCGTAGTAATAGGAGCTTCCGTTTGCTACCATAAAATCACCTTCTACGGTAAAATATACGTTATTCAAAGCGGATTTTCCCATGTTATATACGGAGAATGATAACTGTGTCGTCTGGTTCGCATACGGCATATCCCAGCCGCCGACCATTACATTTTCTACAGATACCCTCAAATTCTCTTTCACTAAAAGCATCTTCGTTTCCGTCACGCTGATTCCGCCGGCATTTGCCTCGGACGCCGGCATGCCGTCATATTCATATTCCATTTCTATGTTAATCGGATAACTGCCGGTCATCGCCGCTGCACTTGCCTTCAGATTAATCACAAGTTCTTCGCTCTCTCCCGGCGCTATCTTCTGAACAAAGAAACTGTTGCTTCCCTTTGTTACGGAAAACTGGTCACTGACCACCGTAATCTTAATATTTTTTGCCGCCGTTTCATTATGGGTATTATACACCTGAAAGGTAAAATCAAACTCTTCTCCGGCCTTTACCACGTCCCGGTTTACAGTAAAATCGGTAACCATTAATTTCGGGCGACTCGGCACAACCACTTCTTCTTTTATTGCTTGTACATTCAGCACATACAGCATCACATTGCCGGACACATCTTCTTTTTTCCCGTTTTTATATGTATAACTTACCCCTAATGTATTCATACCGTCCGGAATCTCTTTTCCGGCAATTACGGTAACGGATACAGACTTTTTCTGGCCTGCCTTTACCGTTCCGACGTATTGATACGGCTCCGCCTTTACCGGTTCAAAGCCTACATTGGACACATAGTCCATGTAAAGCTTGGTTTCCGTGTAATCCCTCTCTCCTGTATTCTCCATATCAAACGTAAGGGTTACCTTTTCTCCGGCTTTCGGCTTTGCCGGACTCTGCTTCACATTATTAATCAACAAAGTTCCGTCTTCAAAAACCTCTTCCTTTTTTTCTTCCTCCGGAAGCTGTACATTCAGATACAAAATGTTATTGGCATCTGCCGTAAAGGATTCCCCGTCAATGTCCTTGTATGTAATCTTAAGCGGAAGCAACACAATACTCTGTGCCACATTTTCCATTACTTTTATTTTTAAGGACACTTTCGCCGATTGATTCTGCTTTAAATCTCCCAGCTTTCTTGTATATTCCGTATAATTCGGAATCAACAGCCCGGAAGAATAATCGCCGGACAACCTTACACCCTTTGCTACAATCTCACCGGTATTTACCACCTCAAAGCTCACCGTAGCTTCTCCGCCCGGTTTCATGGTACCGGTTACTTTCAGGTTATTGATTGCAAGCTCTGCCGGCATCTTCTCTTCCTCTACTTTTGCCGTCATGGTAATACGCTGACTGTACTCTCTGTCTCCCTCCCGGATTATGTTACCGTCCCAGGTCCGGTCCTCATAACGCAAATCAAACTCATATTCCCCGATTTTCGCCGTTTCCTTTGTCAAAATATAGAACGTAAGCATGGTACCGCTTGACGTACTGATATAATCATCATCAAAACGCAAGGACAGATGCTGCTGGTAAATATCGAACCCTTCAACCTGAAACGGAGCGTCTTCCGGAACAATTGCCTCGAACTTTGCCTCGTAAATAAAATCCTGTCTCGCCTCAATCGGAATCGTCACCTCTGTCACCTTGCCCGGTACCAGAATCACATCCGCAGAACCACCTTCTCCGATTTCAAGGTTGGAAAAACCGGTAGCCGCTTCCGCTGTTTTACCCACCTCTGTACTACCGGCAATTCCCAGCAACAAAAGCGCTGTCATTATACAAATTTTAATTCGTCTCTTCATAATTTATTTCCTTTCTGTCACTGCCACGGTCCAAAAGAAGCTTTTGGGAAACCTCTTTTAACTGCACCTGCATATCTTCTTCATTTCGTTCAAACACTTCAACGGATTGAATTTTCCCGTCTAAAATATGTATTACCTTATCCGCATATGCCGCCAGACTCCGGTCATGGGTAACCATAACAATGGTTTGTTGATTTTCCTTTGCCATCTGCTTCATCAGTTCCATAACTTCGATGGTGGTTTTCGTGTCCAGATTTCCTGTAGGCTCATCCGCAAACACAATCTCCGGCTTTGCCACAAAGGCCCTTGCGATTCCCACTCGTTGCTGCTGACCGCCACTCATCTCTTTGGGCTTGTGGGCCAGTCTGCTTCCCAGTCCCACTTTCACTAACATATCCTTTGCCAACTTTCTCCGACGTTTTACCGGTACCCGTTTAAACACCAAGGGAAACTCTACGTTTTCCAATGCAGTCATTGCATTGATTAAATTATATGACTGAAACACAAATCCGAGATACCTTTGTCGAAACCGTGCCAAGCTGTTCTCACTCATTTTCGGAATATTTTTCCCCTTAACCAAAATCTTTCCGGACGTTATTTTTTCGATTCCCGCCATCAGATTCAACAAGGTGGATTTACCGGAACCCGAAGTTCCAAGCAAACAACAAAACTCACCTTTTTTTATATCAAAACTGACATCATCCACCGCATAGATTTTTTCGTTTCCCATGCGGTAAATCTTTTTCACATTCACCAGTTCGATTATCTTCTCCGGTTCTTTTTCCATGGGTTCCGTGCAGCCTCCTTCATTTCCTTTGCCATCACGTAAACCTTCTACTCCCACCCCATTAAAGGAATAGATGTTTACATGGATATTCTATCACGCATTTCCAAATATTTCATTATAAAATTTCTTAACTTTTTCTTACGTTTTTCCGCCTTGTCCGTCTCTTGATTTTTTCCTAATGTTTATGTATAATGAAAGTAAGAAAAACATAGGATTTTCGTCTTTTGAGCATCCGAAAGGAGGTACTTATATGAATAAAGTAATTACCATCAGCAGACAATACGGCAGCGGCGGACGAGAAATCGGCAAAAAGCTCGCCGAAAAACTGGGAATTCCGTTTTATGACAACGAACTGATTACCCGCGCCGCACAGGAAAGCGGTTTTTCCGAAGCGGTTTTTGCCAACGCGGAAAAAAAAGCTACCAATAGTCTTTTGTATTCCATCGCCATGGGTATGAGTTCCTACGGAAGTCAGGACCTTGGATTTGCTAATCTTTCCTTGGACGACCGAATTTATTTGGCACAGTCCAATGTCATCCGGAAAATAGCAGAGGAAGGACCTTGCATTATTATCGGCCGTTGTTCCCACTATGTATTAAAGGATTTGGAACAGGCAGTGCATCTTTTTATTCATGCAGACCTTCCGTTCCGTATCAACCGTGCCATCGAAGTAGAAGGCGTTGACCCGGAACACGCAGAAGAAACCGTATTAAAAAACGACAAGCGACGTGCCAATTATTACAACTATCATTCCGGCGAAAAGTGGGGCATTGCTTCCAATTACCATCTCTCCGTGGATAGCAGCCTGGCCGGTATCGACCACGCAGTAGACACGATTTACACCTTCGTAAAAAGCTTATAAACCATAACATCGAATCTCGCTCGCGAGATTCACCGCCTGCGGCGGGTCGCTTCAAGCGACAACTTCCACTCCGCCGCAGTGCGATTCCGCGAAGCGTTTCTATTTGATAAGAACTGCGAAAGTTCCTGTCAAATATAAAAAGCGTTGCCTCACATTTACGGCAACGCCTTTTTTATCCTTATTCCGTTCCTTACCTCTCTACTTTTACCCGTAACTTACAGCTCTTTCCGCTGCCGTCTTTTGCCTCCACTCGGATAATAGCCGTTCCCTTTGCATGTGCCGTTAACATTCCGTTTTCATCCACGGAAACGATTTGCGGACGGGTAGAACTGTACTCTACTTTCTTATTGGTCGCTTCATGCGGACGAATCACCGGCTCTAAAGAATAATTCCGTCCTACCTTTAAAGTCAATTCCTCCTCCTCAAACACCAATGTCTCCACAAAAATCAAAGGAGTACAATCCGCTATAATATAGGTTCCCGGCTGGAACATCTTGAATTCATAGGAACCGTCCTTCAAAAACTCTCCGTTCATTTCAGCCATAATCGTCTTATTATTCGGCGTATAAAGCACGGCAAAATTCTTCTTATCATATCCCTTCGGCACCGTTACCTTCACCGTCATCGGAAGATTGTTATCCAGTTCCGGATCTGCCAAAGAAACTTTAAAGGTAAGGTACTTGTCTGTCTTTACGATACGGTTCATGGCTTTTTTCACTAATGCATTATCCAATTTAGTGATGGACACAAACTCCGGCTTTACCTTTTTACCCACTGCAATTTTAATCCAGGAATAATCGTCTCCGTTTCGAATAAATCCTTCCGAACCGTTATCATAATCGATAATTTCCGCTTCTACACCACGGACATTGATATAGGTCATCGCCCCACCGCAAAAAACGCCGATAATATTGTCCCCAATTTCATAAATCATGGACCCGGACAAGGTAAAATTGGTCACAGTGTCCTTACTTCCGTCATTAAAGGTAGCCGTCACTTTGATGTCTTTCGTATCCACTGTTTTTCCTATTACTACAGGCAGTCCCACGTATTCGGCGGTAATGCCTACTACCGTCTTTGAAATGCCGTATATTTTTACTTCCTTTGACAGTTCCCCGTAGGATATCACCACCGTATTGCTTCCTTCTTTTTGAATAACAGACGGTGTGATTTCATATCCGGTAATCTCTTCAATGGAATTATCCGTATAAAGAACACTGACATAGAAATCCTCTCGTTTCGGAGCATTGCCTACAATAACGGTTCCGCCGTAATAATTCACATATATCATGTACGGTTTTTTCACATCTTTTCCCGTAACATAAAGCTTTGCCGTTTGCCCTTCGTAAAAGACGGAAAATTCATTTTCCCCGATTTTGTTCACATACGTATTGGACAAAATAAAATCTGTCACATACTCGCCGGAGCCGTCGCTGTAAAACACATATAATTTTACTTTTTTCAAATCCAGCGGCTGTCCCACCGTAACATAAGCATCCTCGTAATATGCACTCATGACAGATATCGCTTTTCCTTCTACATGAAAAGTTGCCGTTACACCGTCACATAACACCGTAATGGTATTGGTGCCCGCTTTCTCAACCATATAGGTGGAGAGGGAATAATCCTTAACCTTGGCATAACTCCCGTCGGAATACAACCCCATAACCGTCAATTTCTTTAAGTCAATGGAGTTTCCCACCAAAACCGTATCCCCGGTATATACTGCCGTAACGGAAGCCAATTTCTTCGTTGCCGCTTCTGCTTTTCTCTCCGGTATCATCATAAACAGAACCGTTGCTATAAATAAAAGCATTAAAATGCCATATCTGCTTTTTCCCTGCTGTTTCATACCGCACCTCCTTACGCATACCACTTCATATAGTATATCGGCACAAGAATTGAAAAACATTACCCCTGCCCGCAAATTTCCTACAAAGTAAAAAAGAAAACCCCGCCGGTCGTCCGACGAGGTTCTCCATCTATGCTCAAGCAGTCGGCAAATCTTGTACCTTACCATGCTCGCGCAACATATTCCCAGTAAAACACACCGACTGCATATTTTAGCTTTGAAATATGTAACGCAGGGGAGCAGCAACACCGCCGCTCCCATATACCTTACTTTATGCCGTTATGCTTGTCTGTGTTCCTTTTTCCGTTTATTGCAAAAACAACATCGGATTAATCGCTGTACCGTTCTCCAATACCTGCACGTATACTCCGCTGCCATCCTCCACAAAATATCGTGTCGGCTCCGCTACCGTTGCAAATACCGTGCCTGCATCCACAAAATCGCCTTCCTTTACGGTAACATTTGCAAGCATTCCGTACATAATCTCATGATTTTCGGATACTCTCATTGTAATTGTTGTCCCGGTCTTTAGCTCCTCGCTGACTGCGGTAACAATACCGTCCGCTGCCGCACTGACATGAGTTCCCACTTCACTTCCCAGCACAATATAGTTACTGGTTCGATAGGAATCTAATGTTTTATGATAAATTGCATGGTTCGGGCTGAAGGAAATCAAAGCCTCTCCGGTCACCGGCCACAGCATACCCGTTTCTGCGGAAAAATTAAGTCCCTTTATCACACCGTCCGGATTCAATACCGCAGCATCTTCCGGTTCTTCTGTTCCGATTTCCGGTGCTTCCTGTATTTGCGCCGTCTGCTTCGTATCCTCGGTAGGATTCTTCGGAGTATCGCTCTTGCTTTCTCCTACAGGTGCCATCGTCGGTGCCGGAGTTTTCGGTTCTTTGGAATCCTCTTTTGCCACATCGGTAGGTTTCGGCTGTCCCGGTGTCGGTGTTGCATTTAAATCAAAATTTTTCGGCAACTTCCCTTCCCCCGGATTTGTCATTCCCACCGCAAGTGCACCCAAAGCCACAAGAGTCACTGCACCAAAGGTTGCCACCAGATACATTCCTTTCTTTTTTCCTTGCTCATCGGTCTTTTTCATCATTCTTCCACGCCTTTCTTTTTCACTTTCAACAAGGAAGCCTTCGCCACCCCGCACTTTTCTTTCTTCGCAAGTATAGTTTCACCCGTTTTTCCCGAAATATACACTGAGATTTATTGGTTCAAAAAAAGCGGAGATGCCGGAATAATTCCGGACAATCTCCGCTTTTTGCCAGTTTTACAAACCAATGCTGTTCTAAAATTTTAATATCATTGCTCTTCCCTTTCTTTTCGCCGTCGTTCCTGTTCCTCCTTTGAAAAGACGCAACCGCAATAATCCTGACGATACAAGCCGTACTGCGCGGACAATTCCGTGGACCGCTTATATCCGTTTTTCTTTTTAAAATCGGAATACAAATACGCCATACCGTATTCCTCAGCCAAACATTTTCCGATTGCATTCAATCGCTCGGCATCCTTTAAAGGACTGATGGAAAGGGTTGTGGTAAAATAATCGAAGCCTCCCTGCTTTGCCGCCTCTGCCGCTTCACGCAGGCGTAGCTCATAACATACGGTACAACGCTCTCCGCCCTCCGGGCAAGCTTCCAAACCTTTTACCGCCCCGTAAAATTCCTCAGGGTGATACTTTCCCGCAAAAAAAGACACCGGATACTTTGTGGGAAGTTCGGCAATCAAACGCTCCTGCTCCGCCACCCGGGCTTCGTACTCCTTTTGAGGAGAAATGTTCGGATTGTAGTATAACACCGTAATCTTAAAATAGTCCGAAAGATACTCTAACACATAACTACTGCAGGGAGCGCAACAGCTGTGAAGCAAAAGCGTAGGCACTCTGCCGTCTTTTTGCTCCCGCGCAATGGTTTCTTCCAGTTTTTTTTGATAATTGATTTTCTGTATCTGCATGAAAACCGCCGTTCTCCGGGACATTCCCGGCTCTTCTTACCGTTTGCTTCCGCCATCAACAAAAAACTTCGTCCTATCGATTGAGATACTCCTTTAACACCGCAATTACCCGATCCATCTGCTCATCCGTACCGATGGTGATTCTTAAATAATTATCAATCCGAGGCGTTTTAAAGTAACGGACAAAAATACGTTTTTCCCGCAACATCTCGAATAATTCCACCGCCGGAACGCTCTCATGGGTCGCAAACAGGAAGTTTGTTTTGGAGTCCGGGAAAGAAAAACCAAGGGCAGAAAGTTCCTTCTTTACCCGCTCTCTCGTTGCGATTACTTTTGCCGTACACTCCTTAAAATATGCCACATCCTTTAATGCTTCCGTTCCGCACAAAATGGACGGATAATTCATAGTATAGGAATTGTAGGAGTTACGCACCGCATAAATTGCGGAAATCACCCGCTCACTGCCGAAGGCATAACCGATACGCATACCCGCCATGGAACGAGATTTTGAAAAAGTCTGTACCACCAACAGATTCTCGTATTTGTCAAGCAACGGGAAGGCAGACTCACCTCCGAAATCAATATAGGCTTCATCCACCACCACGATGGAATCCTGATTCTTTTTCACAATATCCTCAATAAAATCCAGCCCCACCGCAATGGAAGTCGGTGCATTCGGGTTGGCAATAATGATACCGCCGTTCTCCCCGAGATAATCTTCCTTCTTTATGCAAAACTGCGCATCAAGCGGCATTCTCTTATACGGTACGCGGAACAAATCCGCCCACACGTCATAGAAAGAATACGTAATGTCCGGGAATAAAACCGGCTTGTCCGAACAAAAACAAGTCATAAAAATCATTCCCAACACAT
Organism: Lachnospiraceae bacterium; assembly: GCA_017503735.1. Lineage (GTDB taxonomy): Bacteria > Bacillota > Clostridia > Lachnospirales > Lachnospiraceae > SIG307. The sequence goes on along the minus strand of JAFVSN010000031.1, from coordinate 33,114 downwards.
CATCGGAACCGACACCCACAAAGATACGCTCCGGCGCAATGTTATACTGTTTGGCCAGTTCATCCACCAAAGGCTTTGCGCTCGGATTCGGATAAAGCGTCAGTTTCTTCATATCCATTTCCTTTAACAACTTCGCAACTCCCGGAGCCGGCGGATACGGATTCTCATTTGTATTTATCTTAATCATATCCGGAAAATCCGGCTGTTCCCCCGGAACATAAGGTGTAATCTCTCTTAAATTCTTTTCCCAATTCTTCATCTATCTATCCTCACCTTTCGTAGATTCGGATTTTACCAGTGCGGCACCGCATTTGTCGCAATAGGATAATCCGGAAAGTGTTGTTTCGAAACAGGTCGGGCACTGCATTCTGGTGGGTGGAATTTCCCTGACAAGCACCGGATGTTCACAGTCTGCCGTCTGCTTTGCCACCACCAAAACCCGGTCCTGCGATTCAAAGTATTCTTCCGGAATCCCTTCCAGCTCTTTACTGGTTTTTCCGATTTGAATCTGCTTTTTCGGCAACAGCTTCCAAAGTCTTTTTCCGAATGCCATACCGTCCCTCCTTCTGCAATATTGATTCTATTTTAGACTCCTTTTCCGTAAAAAGCAAGTAGTAATTCGCGAGAATGCCACGACACCGCATTAACATAATAAAATTTTTACATAAAACGCTATTGACTTTTATGAAATTTCTTTTTATTCTTATTAATGGACACTTTATAACGCTTAAATTCATTTGGAGTAAACATGCGGATTATTTTAGTTGACGATGACAACGCCTCCTTACGGCTGATTACCAAATTTTGTGCAATGATTCCGGACATTACGGTGGCCGGGAGTTTTTCCGAAGCGGAAGAAGCCTTTCTTTATGCAAAAGAACATCCGGTAGATGCCGCCATTCTAGATATTATTATGCCGGTACAGGACGGAATTACCCTCGCTGACCGGTTATACGAAACCAATCCTGATATGTTGATTTTCTTTGCCACCGCCAGCGAGCAATTTGCCCTCTCTGCTTTCCGCAGACGGGCTGTTTCCTATATTACAAAGCCCTACAGCTTTTCCGATATTTACGAAGCCGTGGAACGGGCAAAGCTTCTTTGTTCCCAGAAAAAAATACATATCAAAGTCCGCACTTTCGGACATTTTGATATTTTTGTCAATGACACCCTGCTCAAATTTCCGCGTCAAAAGTGCAAGGAACTGCTGGCCTTTTTTGTGGATCGCCGCGGCGGTGCCGTTACTGCGGAACAAATCATCGACTCCCTTTGGGAAGAACGCTATGACGAGTCTGTCCGGGCGTATTTCCATGTGGTATTACGGGATTTAAAAAAGGCATTAAAACAAGCCGGCATCGAATCCCTGCTTGTCTGCAATCGCAACCAGAATGCCATTAATCCGGCCATGTTAGACTGCGATTATTACCGTTTTTTAGAAGGGGATGTTTCTGCCATACAAGAGTTTAACGATGAATATATGATCGATTACAGTTGGGCTGAACCGACGGTTGCACTTTTAATGAATAAAAAAAATAAATTTGTCCAATAATTGTTAGAGTGCTGTCATATAATGATAATAAACTTGACTTAGGAGGATGCTACCATGTCTTTAGCATACGTTTTAGATGCCGTAACTTATGAATATCGTTCTTTTACCCACATTTTAAATACCGAGGACAATCTGTCTTACCTCGCCTACGGCATCGAAGTGTATCGTCATGATTATACCGGCAGCAAAAAGGTAGATTGCATTCACGGCATTACTACCCGTGTTGAGAAAATGAACCGTTTGCTGGAACGTTTAAATCATGCCCAGGTATCTCCTTGTCATTTTCGTGATGTTGTAGAGGATTTTCTTTCTTAATATATTCCCCCTCACGGTTTTGTCTAAAAAGGAAGGGCAATTTCCTTTCCTTTACGTCAAAGCCCTTCCGGGTGTACGGACAAATACACCGTATACGTCCAGTTTCCCATATCCCCATTCCCGGTTTGGGTAATCTCTCCCGTTCCGCTCTGCGGAGGCGGTAAACAGCCGTTTTATCACAAGGGTATCTAAAATCACATAATTTTCCTGTCGGATTGCCTCTTCAAACACCAAGGCCGCGCATCCGGCTCCGAAAGCCGTTGCCATACCGGTTCCCTCATAAAGGACTTCTCCTTTCGGTGCCGCCAGGTCCGGCTTTATTCTGTTGTCTTCCGTATATCCGTAAGATGCTTCCCGATATAAGCTTCCGCTTACCGCATCATAAGCCGTAAAAGTCAATACTTCTCTTGCCGCCCCCGGGTCACAAATCTGCACATATGGGTCCGGACGCAAAAAAGCCGTCTCCTCTCGCAAAAATGCCCGTATCGGGAGCCACATATGAAAGGCCTTTGAAAATTCTCCCTCCGCATACACTCGAATTCTCCACACTCCCGCTGCCGTTCCGGCGAAGCGAATCCAAATTCCCTGTGTCCCCACCGATTGATCGTACAAATTGGACTGAATCCAAATGGTTCCCCCTTCAAAATACAACCGGTATTGCCGGTTAAACGTCGGCCTTCCCTGAATCCGCGGAATTACCTCTCCGGCCGGAGATGTAATCTCTATTGTAAACAAATCCGCATCTACCGCCCAAAGCTCGGCACTAAACCCCTCTTCCCCTTCAGCCACATTAATCTCTACCTCTTCGTATCCTTCTCCTTGTACCCTTCCGAAAAAGTGATGCCCCGAGCCACCCTCGTTTCCCGCTGCCGTACAAACACAAACACCGGGATACCGTGCCACATCATCCAGATAGCGGGAAAGTACCGTCTGCCCCGTATGATTCCCCTGATTACTGCCAAGGGCAACACAAAGAACCAAAGGCTTATTCTCCCGTTCAGCCACAGAAAGTAACCACTCCGCACCGTAAATAATATCCTCTTCCGCCGCGCAAAAAGTATTATCCGGAATTTGCCAAAAATCACGTAAATGTGGTTTTGCCTGTTTTAACTTTACCATAGCGATGGAGGCAAGGGGTGCTACTCCACCGTAAGGGTTGTCGACATTTTCTCCCCTTTCTTCACTTGCTGCCGCCGCTCGTACCAGAGCACTCCCGTGACCGTTTTCATCCCGGGACGAAATCACCTCATAAGGATTCTCCGACTGCAAAGCAAGGTTGATTTCTTCCTCCGAAAATTCTCTGCCATAAAAGGCATAATCGGAGGTAGTTTTTCCTTTCGGGCTGTAAATCAATTCTTCCCGCTCCGCCCCGGTTTGACCATTTCCTTCCGACTCCCCGTCTTGATCCTCCTCCAGCGTCTGATCCCACAAACCCACCAGTCTCGTACTGCCGTCTGTATTCCGAAACGCCTCCTCCGCAAAATCAATTCCCGTGTCCACAAATCCCAAGAGCACACCGTTTCCCCGCAAATTTGTCAACGGTCCCTCCCGAAGCTTGAGCACCCCCGACGCCGCCAATTCCTCCTCGGACAGAAGTCCATAACATTTCTGCATGATTCCGAAGGGGAACTCCCGTCCTCCCTGCTCCGGCTCCGGATAATAGAAATACGCAAACACCAGATTGTCCGACACCCTCCTCACACAATTCGCTCTCAAAAGTTCCGCTACTTCCTCCTCGCTTCCCCGATTCAAAAAACCGAAACCTTTATACGTATCGGAAATCACCGCTTCTCTGCAAACCGCCATACAGCACCTCAAAACTTTGGCTCTACGGATAACATATGCAAAAAAAGAGGAGATGTGACTTTTAAGAAGCCTTCTCCTCTTTCAAACGATTTCTTATACTATTTCAGGCAATTCACTTCTTGGAGTATGTCCTTGTCTTTCATCGGCCTACCGCTTTCCGGCATTCCCACCCTCGGACTTTTCCCGTCCCACTTCGCACCGTACTTCAATCCCAAGTTCCTCTGCCCGTTCCTTATAAGTCCGTCCGATAGGTCTTGCGGTCACCAGGACTTTCTTTGCATATTTTCCTCCGAAGCGTCTCGTTACGGTTTCCAGTTCGTATAGCGCATGTAGTGTCTGATGTGAACCCAGCTTTCCTCCCTTGCAGGAAATAAAGGTCGGTACATTCCCGGAAATGGTAAGTACATCGATTTCATTCAGTACATCCATTCCATGAGACTGCACCACACCGTCCCAATCCAGATGAACTCCCACACGACAATCGGTACTGTGTTCCTTCTCCTTTTTGTAAGTATACAGTTCCAAAATGCTACCGCCGTCCATCAGGCAACGCTTTACCGTCTCGTTTTTAAAGGCAAACCGATACCGGTCACCTTCATGATCTACGTTTTTCAAAATACCCACTTTCTTAAAGTCATCTACTATCCGGTTCAGTTCCGACAGCTTTCTCAGACCCGAATACGGCGCATTCAACGCCTTATGTACCTCCTTCATGGGCATATCCACCTGCAAACTGTAGTCTTCCGCCATGTTCTTTCCCAAAAAGCCGGAGAACTGGTTCCAGTTGTCCCAATGACGCTTTGCCACCTGCCAGATTTTATCCACATCCTCGGAGAATTCTTTATTTCTAATTGCCTTTACATCCTTATGTAAAGAGTAGTTTACCACACCACCCTTTAATTCAATAAAACTGTCCAGAGTAAATTCTACCTTCTGCTCCTGCACATCCCGGCTGATTCTTCTTTCGGAACCTTCATCCAACTCAATCAACCGATCCTTCCGGACATGAAACTGATGCATCGGTGTGTCGTACTCCCCCGCCAACATACCGAATGCCACTAAAATCAGATTCTCCCCACCGGTAATGTCAAAAAACATTTCGTTTCCGCGATTTTTCTCTTCCTCGATGGTCTGTCGCATAATCCCCAGCATTTCCTGCAAACCGCCTCGCGGCAAAGAACAAAATACTACTTCCTTCACTCCGCAGTACTTCCGAAGGAACCGCTCGGTTCTCACTTTCTTTGCGTTTACCATCTCCGGGTAACCGAAATACACTACCTTATCCACTTTATAATGCATACAGGTAATGACGTTTTCCACCGATTCCATTCCGAGAAACTCAAAATTCACAACCATGGGGTGTCTCTCCTTCCCGATAAAGCCAAAGGCCTTCCCTTGTTCAGAGAAAGCCTTTCTTTTCACTATTTTCTGTGTCTCTTTATAAAATTCTCCATACGGTCCAATGCTTCCTTCAACTGCTCAATGGAATATGCATAGGAGATACGCAAAAATCCTTCTCCGCAGTCACCGAATGCGGTACCAGGTACAATTGCCAGCTTCTCTTCTTCAAGGAGCTTTGTCGCAAATTCCTCGGAAGTCATGCCGAATCCCTTGATACACGGGAATACATAGAACGCACCATACGGTTCAAAACACTCCAAACCGATTTCCCGGAGTCTTGCCACCAAATATTTTCTACGCTTGTCGTATGCATCACGCATCACTTCCACATCCGAATCACCGTTTTTCAGTGCTTCCACAGCAGCATACTGGCTGGTGGTCGGTGCACACATAATCGCAAACTGATGGATTTTAATCATCTGGGTGATGATTTCCTCCGGTCCTACCGCATAGCCCAGACGCCATCCGGTCATTGCATAAGACTTGGAAAAACCGTTAATGACGATGGTACGCTCCTTCATGCCCGGCATAGACGCAATGGAAACATGGTTTCTTCCGTAGGTTAACTCGGAATATATCTCGTCGGAAATGACAAAAAGGTCCTTCTCCACCACAACCTCTGCGATTTCCCGCAAATCCTTCTCCTCCATAATGGCACCGGTCGGATTGTTCGGAAACGGCATAATTAAAATCTTCGTCTTATCGGTAATGGCATCCAGAAGCTCCTGCTTGGTCAAACGGAACTCATTTTCAGCCTTAAGTTCAATGGTTACCGGTACACCGTCTGCCAGTGCCACGCACGGCACATAGGAAACGTAACACGGTTCCGGAATCAATACTTCGTCCCCCGGATCTACCATGGCACGGAGAGCCGCATCAATCGCTTCACTACCACCGATGGTTACCAGCACATTCTTATCCGGATATTCCAATCCGTAACGACGTTTCAAATAATTACAAACCTCTACCTTAAGCTCCTTTAACCCCGCATTGGAGGTGTAAACGGTTCTGCCCTTTTCCAAGGAATAAATTGCCTCTTCTCTGATATGCCACGGAGTTTCAAAGTCCGGCTCGCCCACACCAAGGGAAATGGCATCCTTCATCTCACTTACAATATCAAAAAACTTACGAATGCCCGAAGGCTTCATTACCTGTACTTTATTATTTAACGGGTTTCTCATGGGGTCACCAACATCCTTTCATCACCGTCGCCTTCGGATACAAGCGGAAGGCCGTGTTCTTTATATTTTTTCAAAACAAAATGGGTTCCGGTACTAAGCACCGCTTCCATCGGTGCCAGCTTTTGGGAAACAAAGCTTGCCACCTCGCGCATGCTCTTCCCCTCAATAATTACAGTCAAATCAAAACCGCCGGACATCAAATACACCGATTCTACCTCGTCATAACGATAAATACGTTCCGCAATCTTGTCAAAGCCCTGGCCTCTCTGCGGGGTTACCTTTACCTCGATTAACGCGGTGACACGCTCCTCGGTGGTAGCATCCCAGTTAATCAGAGTCGGATATCCGCAAATCACATGCTCCGCCTCTAACTTCTTAATTTCCGCATGTACCTCTTCTTCGGTCATTCCTAACATCTTGGCTAAATCGCTTTCCGCGACCTTACTGTTTTTATCCAATGTCTTTAAAATTTCTTCACGCATGGTATTATCCTCCTTTTTATTATTTTACATATTACTCTTTCTTTTTCTATTCCTCTGTTATGTGTATTTCTGTTCCTGCACCTTGTCCGTTCTCGACTTACTTTGCAGTTCGTATTGCAACTCTCTTCATTGCCATGACCCGCTCGTATTCTTCCACACGGTTCGGTTCCAAATATCGCACCTCTTCTCCGTTTCGCACCGCCCGATCAAGACCCGGCACCGTCTTTCCGATGATTGCCGCCGGAATTCCTTTCTCTTCTAAGATTTCGCAAAGCCGGTTGCCGTGTTCCGATAAAATCAGGAACACGCCCTCCGTTCGAAGCTGATACGGGTTCACATCAAAGTATTCACAGATTTCCACGGTTTCCTGCAAAATCGGAATAGACGGCAAATCAATTTCCAGTCCACACGCGGCATATTCCGCCAATTCCCAAAGAGCACCGAACACTCCACCTTCCGCTGCCGCGTGGACGTACGCCGCACCATCTGTCGCCGCGAGGTAGCCTTCTTCGTTCTTTTCCGTCTCGGAAAGAAACTCTGCAGCCCGTTCAATGAAGCGTCTCGGATATCGGGCAGAAAGCTCATCGGTAAAATGCCCTGCCAGAAGCGCCGTACCGCCAAGACCACAGGTTTTCGTCATCACGATATCGAGACCGAGGAATGCCTCCGGTTTCGTGTTCTGCGTTTTCGCCGACGTACTTACCGTCCCTCCTGCGCATCTGCTTTCATGGCTTCCGAGCCCCTGCGCGGCCTCTGCTCCCAACATCTGCACCGACACCACCGGTTCCGTCACCACGCTGCTTACCGCCGTGTGACCTCCTACAATCTTTATGTTATGCCTCTGTAAATAATCGCAGTAGCGTTCATGCATTTTTCGCAAGTCCCTCTCATCCATGGACTCCGGTACCGTAATAGCGATAGAGGCCGACTGTGGTGTTGCTCCCTTGGCTGCCAGGCTGTTTGTCGCCCGTATCGTTGCCAAATAAGCAGTAGCAAGCCCTTCTCCGGATACGGTCTGAATTGCGCTATACACCGCCGGCTGTATTCCGTCCCCGTTTCCTTCACCGGCTCGCGCCAGTCCGCCGGACACACAGCAATTGGTCACTACGCCTGCACCACTACCCACCATCGGCGAAAGGCTTCCCTGATTCACTTTTTGTACTTCCTTTAGAATGGATCTCCGCAATGCGGTATCCGAAACCTTTCCGCTTTTCATAGTGCCTCCTTAAACAAGTTTATCCCTGTAATCCGTTTGCCTGTCTGATCATATCTTCTACAACAATATCATAAATTTCACCGATGGAACTGCAATACTCCAAAAGCTTCCACGGCTCATTTGTATGGAAATGAATTTTAATTAAATCTTCATCTCCTGCGGCAATCAAACTATTCCCCTCAAAATGTTCCGTAATATAGTCCGCAATCGCATCCTCGTCTAAATCCTCATCTCTTCTGTCGATTAACAACTGTGTATCATAACGATAAGCAAACTGATCCTCTTCCGCATCAATTGATTGAATTCCCATTTATTTTTACCTCCTAACTATTTAATCTACTTGTCGGCATGCTCATCCGTGCACCCCAACCTCGTGACTTCGTCACTCGGTCGTGGGCGCGTTCGCATGACTGCGCAATTGCGTAGGAACAAGTTCCCGCAAGTTGCTCGCATGCTCACTTTGCCTACACGAAAAAAGCCCCAAGTCGATAGAAACCTATCAACTTAGGGCGAACATTCTGTCCGTGTTACCACCTAACTTCAGGGAAACCCCTGCACTCTGCCGATACACGCGATGCGAATACCGTTTCCCTGTAACGGGGGAACTCCGTTGAAGCCTACTAAGACACGCCGTTGGGTTCAAAGCTCCGGAACTGCTTCACTATCCTTCCCGCAAAGACTTGCACCACCGTCTTCTCTCTGTACCGTTTCGGATACCTACTCTTTTCCTTCATTGCCTTTTCTCTGATTATTGTTATCTTATCATAGGTTTTACGGGAAGTCAAGAAAAAATACCCAGATACTTTTTTCACAAATTCCGGTTGTGCTCCTCCACAAAACAGCACATCATATCCTTACAATTCTCTAGACCTCAACCGTTCTTTATGCTATACTGATTCTTGGATAAAAATGTATAAGGAGGGTTTACACCATGTATCAATTTCCAAAAGATTTATACACCGACGTACGAATCGAAGAAACGGACAGCACCTTCTTCTATGTAAAAAACGGGGACGTTGAAACAGATTCCGCCACCTCGGTCACCGGTGCCATCATCCGCGTATATGACGGTACCATGTGGTACACCGGCACCACCAATGACATTGCCGGCATTCAGGCAGAAATCGACAATTTAGCCACCCTGGCCACACCGAACCCGGACATTTTAAAGGACCCGGTGGTGGCAGCCTTTGAAGCAAACAAGGACACCGTTCTTCGTTTCGAAGGAGAAAACGATTTGCGGAAAGTTCCTCGGGAAAAGACAAAAAAACTTGTCCTTACTTATTTGGACGAATGTGTGGATAAGTCGATTCCGGAACTGAAACTCTACACCGGAAGTTACAACAGCACCCACGTAAAGAAACAATTCTACTCCAGCAAGGGAGCTGCCATTGTACAGGATATGCAATACTGCACCATGAGCATCTTCTACAATTTTACCGTAAACGACATTACCACCGAAGGCGGCAAATACTACACCGAGCTTTCCTTTGACCGCCTACTGAATCGTACCGACGAGATCATTGCGGAACGGGATCGTTACTTAGATTACGCCAGAAATGCCGTAGATGTGGTTCCGGGAGATTACACCTGTATCTTATCCCCTGTGGTTACCGCTATGTTCGCACATGAAAGCTTCGGTCATAAAAGTGAAGCCGACTTTATGCTAAACGACAAAGCATTGCAGGACGAGTGGATTATGGGCAAAAAGGTTGGAAACGACAAGCTCACCATCCGTGACGTAGGAGATTTACCAAATCACGGCTATGTCCCTTACGATGACGAAGGCACCAAGGCAAAAGGCGTATGTCTGATTGACAAGGGCATCCTTACCGGCAGACTCCACGACGCAAAATCCGCCACTACGCTAGGCGAAGCCTTGACCGGAAACGCAAGAGCAGAAAGCTATTTGTATACTCCGATGGTCCGTATGACCAATACCTACATAGAGGGCGGTACCGACGACCCGGAAGAAATGATAAAAGAAATCAAAGACGGTATCTACGTTTACCAGGTAAACTATGGTACCGGCATGTCCACCTTTACCATGCAACCGAGTCTTTGCTACCGCATCCGGGACGGCAAGCTCTGTGAACCGGTTCGTGCAAACGTAGTCACCGGAAGCGTATTTAAAACCTTGTTTGACATCGATGCCATCGGTACGGATTTTGAACTGTTTGACACCTTTGTCTGTGGAAAAAACGGACAGAGTGCTCCGGTTTCTGCCGGCGGTCCGTCCATCCGTGTCAAAACACTTACCGTAAATTAGGAGGGGAATCACATGAAAGAAAAATTCAGTTATATCAATACAACTTCAACCGTCACATTCGAAGAAAACAAGATTGTTTCCTTTCAGAAAAAGGTAGCACCGGAATATTCCTTCCGTGTGTACCGGGACGGTTTTGCGGGCATCCACTATCAGGTGGGAGAAATGAGTAACGAAGAAGGCTACAAAAGAGCAGAACAGAACCTTGCACTAAAGCGTCCGTATCCGTATCCCCTTGCCACCGGCAGCCGCAAGCGTAACAAATGCGAGCGCATCCTTAGTGACCGGGAACTGTTAGACATCGCCAAGGAAGCTCTGGCACATATCAGTGAGAAATATCCGCAGTTTACCTTGTCCGGCGACTTTTCTCAGGAAACGGACACCCATCTGCGCACCAATGATAACGGACTGGACTTTGAAAATACCGACAGCAGTGTTCATGTAAATATCAGCTACAAACACAAAGACAGTAAAAACATTACGGACGGATACTTTGATATCGGTCAGAGAGACTTTTCTCTCGAAAAGTTCTACGACATGGCTGATAATTACTTAGCTAATTACGAAAAGCAAGTAGACTTTCCGAAAGACGCCATTTTGCAATCCCAGTACTATGGACTGATCGGCATGGTAAAGGGTTGCCTCAACGCAGAAAGTCTGGCTCTGGGCACCTCCCTGTTTAGTGGAAAGCTGGGACAGAAACTCTTCTCCGAAGACTTTACCTTAGTGGATGACTGGTCCGACGAAGAATGCTGGCATCAGGCTTTCTGGGACGGTGAAGGCTATGTAAGAGAAAACGACCGCCGTGTGTTCATCGACAAGGGCGTGCCGCTTCTCGGTTACTCCGACCATCGCGTTGCAGAAAAATACGGCGTTCCATACACCGGCAATGCCTGGAACAACTTCTCTGACATTCCGTCCAACGGAAAGGTTAACCTTCTCATTAAGCGAAGCCCTAAGACCACAAAAGAACTCTTAGACGGAAGATACACCATCGTATTGGACAATGCCAGCGGCGGCGGTTTCAACGAAAAAGGCGATTACGTTATGCCGGTACATCACGCTTTCCTTTGCGACGGCGAGAAATTCCTCGGTTCCCTGCCTCCGTTTACCTTATCCTCCAACATGTATGACATGTTCGGAAAGGACTTTATCGGCGTAGGTTCCGACCAGCCGGTATTTAACGACAAGAGCGTGCTCATGAAAGTCAAGATTATGCCGAAGGAGTAGGTTGTTCTTCTTCACCGGATGAATATTTAATAATTATGCCGGGTGCAACTGAGATACTTCTGTTGCACCCGGCATTTTGTTTACATCGGAAATCATTACGGTACAAATAGCCAACGTTTACCATGAGAACATAAGATTCTATAAATCTCATGGTACTATTCCGGAAAAGCAATTTTTCCTTACCATGATACCAAAAGAAAACAAATACATCATGGTAAAATATCCGACAAATACAGCGATGGCACGTTCAGAACACACTCTCCTACCACCCGGAAGCACAAAAAAACTGCCACACCTACAACTCTCAGCCGTAAATGTGGCAGCACATATAATTCTTATATTACATCTTAGGAACTCTTACGCCAAGCACAATCGCTTGCGACATCTTCCAATCGTGCGAGTGCGCATCTACGTTTCACTTCCGGTACTAACACCAAAAGTGGCTCTCTATCATTTACTTCACGAAATCAATTGCCTTACCGATATCGTTTCTCTTATACTTGTTGGCAAAGGAAATCCACTCCGTTGCCGCATAAGCATTGGCACGGGCACCCTTTAAATCGTCGCCTACCGCAACCACACCAAGCACACGTCCTCCGTTGGTTACCACCTTGCCGTTATCAAACTTCGTTCCGGCATGGAATACATAATAGCCGTCTTTGGTCTTAAAGGTGTCCAATCCCTCAATCGGGAAGCCCTTCTCGTAATGCTCCGGATATCCGTCGGAAGCAAGTACTACACAAACTGCTGCATTATCTGCAAACTTCAGGTCAATGGTGTCAAGCTTTCCGTCGATACAAGCCTCAAATACATCCACGATATCGTTCTCCATACGCGGAAGCACCACCTGGGTCTCCGGATCACCGAAACGTGCATTGTACTCAAGCACTCTCGGACCGTTCGGGGTCAACATAAGTCCTACGAAAAGCACACCTACAAACGGTCTGCCCTCAGCCTTCATGGCATCCATGGTCGGCTGATAAATGTACTTCTTACAGAACGCATCCACCTCGTCCGTGTAGAACGGAGTCGGAGAGAATGTACCCATACCGCCGGTGTTCAATCCCTGATCACCGTCCTTTGCGCGCTTGTGATCCTGGGCACTGGTCATGGTCTTAATGATGTTACCGTCACAGAATGCCAACACGGAAACTTCCGGTCCGGTCATGAACTCTTCGATAACCAACTTATCCCCTGCACTACCGAACTGCTTATCTTCCATAATTGCCTTTACACCGGCAACTGCTTCCTCATAGTTATTGCAAATCAAAACGCCCTTACCGAGAGCCAAACCGTCCGCCTTTAATACGGTCGGATACGGGCTGGTCTTTAAGTACTCAATTGCTGTTTTCGCATCGGTAAATACTTCATAAGCTGCCGTCGGGATATTGTATTTCTTCATCAAATCCTTGGAAAACGCCTTGGAACCTTCGATGATCGCCGCATTCTTTCTCGGTCCGAATACACGAAGTCCCTTTGCTTCAAAAGCATCTACCACACCCGCACCGAGAGAATCATCCGGTCCGATAATGGTCAAATCAATCTTTTCCTGTGCCGCAAACTCCGCAAGCTTCTCGGTTTCCATTACTCCGATATTTACACACTCACAAAACTCCGCAATACCTGCATTGCCCGGTGCACAATACATCTTGTCTACTTTTTTACTCTGAGCTACCTTCCAAGCAATGGCGTGCTCTCTTCCGCCTCCACCTACGATTAAAACCTTCATGTTTCTTCCTCCGTCTGTCATATTTCTATTTTATTTCCAATTCCTTCGGCATCCTTCCGAAAGACAACCTTTCTTCAAGCCACCGACTATAGTTTCATTTCAACAAAAATAACCGTAACTCCTACTCAACCACAAACGCCTTGCCGTCCTGCCAGGTCACCTTGCCGTTTGCAATGGCGTGAATGGCAGCCGGAAGAATCTCCCATTCCGCCTCTTCCATCACACGACGTTGTAATACTTCCGGTGTGTCCCCGCACTTTACGGCCACCGCCTTCTGCATAAGAATCGGACCGGTATCCGTTCCCTCATCTACAAAATGTACCGTAGCTCCGGTCACCTTATTGCCTCTTGCCAAAACCGCTTCATGAACATGAAGTCCGTAAAAACCATCGCCGCAAAAGGACGGGATAAGAGACGGGTGAATATTTAAAATCTTCTGCGGGTATGCCTGAATGAGACACGCCGGTAAAATTACAAGATAGCCTGCCAACACAATCAAATCCGGCTCATACTTTTTTACACCTGCCAAAAGTGCTTCATTAAACTCGGCACGGGATGCAAAACTCTTCGGAGAAATGCACTCTGCGGCAATCCCCTTGTTTCTTGCACGCTCCAACGCATAGGCATCTGCCTTGTTACTGATAACAGCCACGATTTCTGCATTGGTAACGGAACCACTGTCCATCTTGTCCATAATTGCCTGCAAATTTGTTCCGCCGCCGGATACCAAAACTACGATTTTCGTCATAGAGACCTCCTTTTATCGTTTGGAAATGAAGAAAAGTACTCACCTTGTGGGTACTTCTTCAAACGGAAAGCGCATGCCGCGCCGGCCTTTCAGACCGGACACCGCACACGCCATAAAATACATTACAGAATATCAATACCCTTTTCGCCGTTTACAGCCTCACCGAGGATATATGCTTCTTCTCCTGCTGCCTTTAAGGTAGCTACTGCCTTGTCTGCATCAGCCTTATCCACTGCGATTACCATACCGATACCCATGTTGTAGGTATTATACATCATCTGCTCCTCGATGTTACCATCCTTCGCAAGCATCTTAAAGATTGCCGGTACTTCGTAAGCATTCTTCTTAACCTGCGCACGGATGCCTTCCGGAAGCATTCTCGGAATGTTCTCGTAGAAACCGCCACCGGTTACATGGCTGCAAGCCTTTACAACAACACCGTTGGTCTTTAAAGAAGAAAGCGCCTTCACATAAATCTTGGTCGGAGTCAAAAGCTTTTCACCGAGGGTCATACCTAAGGATTCATAATAAACATCAAGCGGCTTACGCTCCATCGGGAATACCTTACGAACCAAGGAATATCCGTTACTGTGAATACCGGAGGAAGCGATACCGATCAACACGTCGCCGTCCTTCATGTTCTCGCCGGTAATCATCTCAGCGCGGTCCACGATACCAACCGCAAAACCCGCAAGGTCGTACTCATCTTCCGGATAAAAGCCCGGCATCTCTGCGGTTTCACCACCGATCAATGCAGCACCTGCCTGCTTACATCCCTCTGCTACACCGCTTACGATAGTAGCAATCTTCTCCGGAATGTTCTTGCCGCATGCAACATAGTCTAGGAAAAACAACGGCTCACCGCCTGCACATGCCACGTCATTTACACACATTGCAACACAGTCGATACCGATGGTATCATGCTTGTCTAAAATAAAAGCAAGCTTTAACTTCGTACCTACACCGTCCGTACCGGAAAGTAAAGTCGGCTGCTTCATTGTCATAAAACGATCCAATGCAAATGCTCCGGAAAAACCTCCGAGACCGTTCAATACTTCCGGACGCATCGTACCCTTTACATGCTCCTTCATCAATTCCACTGCCTTGTACCCGGCCTCAATATCCACTCCGGCTTTCTTGTAATCCATCGTCATATCCTCCTGTCTGCTTTATACCCCGCGCTATCTCGGGGAAGTTACCTTTATCATAGCATACTTTTCACGCTTTTCCTAGTAGGAATGTCACGAAAAATATTCATATAATTTATTAGTTGTACTTATGGAGTTATAAGTAAAAGTATCTCACACCGACAACTCCGCAATGATTTCATACAAATTCTTGTCCACATTCGCCTTAAACGTAATGTTATCTCTATTTCCTATGAACCAGGCAAAAGACGTTTTAAGTCCATCTTCAAACTCCGTCTCCCTATGGATTATCCCGCCTACTTTCGAAACCTCAAGCACATTATCATAGTCAAAAAACGGATAAAAATCTCTTACATTCCTGCCAAGTGACCCATAATCCACTTCCATAATCTCCGGTTGTTTTCCGGCAACCTTCGCACATACCTCCACCCATTCTTTGGAAGTGACCGCTTCTCTGTTTCCTACGTTAAAAATACATTCCTTCCCTGTTCCGGACTTTAAGAGGTGTTCCGTAATCGCCGCCAAATCCTCTGTATAAATAAACTGCAACTTCGGATTGGATGCCGGAATCACCACAGGTCTGTCCTCCATAAGCTGCCTAAAAATCAAACTTTCTCTCTGGGCATAATTGTATTCACCGTAAATATACGGTGGTCGAAGTATCACAAGTTCCGTCTTTTTCTCTCGCAAAAATTCGGAATAATACATTTCTGCATCAATCTTACCTTTCCCGTAAAAAGTCCAGTATTTATTCTCCGCCAAAGCATCCGTCTCCGTAAACGGAATCTGTAAGTGCTCCACATCATACACTGCACTGGAGCTGATAAACACAAGCTTCTTCACCGTGTCAAAAGGCAAGGCGGCGCAAAGCTTCTCCACCCAGGAAACATCCTGCCAGCTCACATCAATCACATAATCAAATGCCGTTCCGGCAAGAGCTGCCTTCATCCCGTCCCCGTCATTCCGGTCACAACAAATCTGCTGTACCCCTTCTATGGAAAGCGGCTTTGTACCCCGGTTCAACACCGTCACCTCATAGCCGTGTCCCGCCAGATACTCTACAAGCTTCCTGCCAACAAAATAACTACCGCCTAAAATCAGCACCTTATCTGCCATATGCGATTCCTCCCTTCTGAAAACCGCTTTCATTCTACCACAAACTATGCTAAAAGACAATAAACCGTGTTTTACGTTATCTTCTATTCTACACCATCTTCCTCTTGATTTTTGAGAATAGAATTTCGGCACCCTCTCTTTTTCTTTGCTTCAACACATTTTCTTCTCAGAGTCAAGCACACAGAAAGATATATGCTCGAATCATTGTGCAGGATATTAGACTTTCTTATTACTCCGTAAACCTATCAGCAACGTTTTAACACGAAGTTAAAACGAGACGACGCGCGACACGGATGTCGCGTTGGAGTCGGTTGCGTCTCCTTTCTTTCACACCATCGGAGTAATTAGAAAGACTTATATCCGTAACGTGTGAGAGAATATATCTTTCTGTATGCTTGACTCATAGTCGTATTTTGAAGCAAAGAAAAAGAGAGAGCCGCATGGCGACTCTCTCAAAAATCAAGTATTAACCAATTACTTTACGGAAGAGTACATGAAGTACTTGAATCCAAGCGGGCTTGCAAAGAAGCCGTCGATCTTATCACTGCACATAAAGATATCGGTGTAGTAGTAAATCGGGCAGATTGCACCGGACTCCATAAGGATATCCTCTGCATTATGCATGAGCTCGAAACGCTTGTTAGCATCGCTGGAAGACTTAACCTCTGCGATAATTGCATCGTAGCTTTCAGCCCAGGTCTTTCCGTCATAACCGTTGTAGGAAGCATGCTCACCCTTACCGAACTGACAGTCATTGTTACCGGAACCGGAAACCCACATGTCAAGGAAGGAAATCGGGTCATTGTAGTCACCTAACCAACCGTTACGAGCGATAGAGTAGTTACCTTCCTTACGGGTATTGAGGAAGGTTGCCCATTCCTGAACCTCTACCTTAATATCGAAGCCGTAGTTGCCCCAAACCTGCTGAAGGTAAGCAGCAATTGCCTCATGACCGGAACCGTCGTTGGTAATGTAGGTAAGGGTCGGGAAACCGGTTACCTTGTTACCGTCTACGGTAAACTTCTTGGAAGAAGCTGCAACTTCCTTTAAAAGAGCTACAGCTGCATCACAGTTTGCGGTGTAATCCGCATCTGCAACACTGTAGTAACCTGCACCGTCGCGATTCGGGCCGTTCTTTTCGATGAACTCCTTGCCATCCGGCTCGGTAAGACCCATTGCTACGAAACCTGCAGCCGGAACCTGACCAGCCTGGCCGATTTCTTCACAGATGTAGTTACGGTCAATCATAAGACCGAGAGCCTGACGAATCTTAGCCTTTTCTACTTCGGTAAAGCTATCTAAAGCACTGTCGTTTACATTGAAAGATACATAGTAAGTACCAAGCTGACCGGTTACATAGAACTGATCCTTGTACTCACCCTCCTGAAGGGACTTAATCTCATCGTTCGGAACAGAGTCGATGAAGAGATAAGAACCGTTCTGGAAGTTCGTCAAAAGAGATGCATCGTCAGAGTTGAACGCAAATACAAGCTTATCGGTTACAACCTTATCCGCATTGTAGAAATGCTTGTTCTTCTCAAGAACCATCTGGGTCTGGCTAAACTCGGTTACCTTGTAAGCACCGTTACCGATGTAGGTTTCCGGCTTGGTAGCCCAAGCATCACCGTTTGCTTCCACGATGTCCTGACGAACCGGCATGTAAGCCGGGAATGCACAAAGCTCATGGAAATACGGAACATCAACCGGAAGAACTACCGTAAGTTCCTTGCCGTCTGCAGAAGCAGTTACGTTTAACTTACCCTTTCCTTCCATCAACTCAGTATAACCGTCGATTACCTCAAACATGTAACCATAGTCTGCTGCGGTAGCCGGATCTGCTGCTCTGTTCCAAGCATAAACGAAATCGTTTGCAGTAAGCGGGGTACCGTCGCTCCACTTTAAGTCATCACGAAGCTTAAAGGTGTAAGAAGTCTTACCATCGTCCATCTTTACCGGAGCCGGAAGCTCGGTAGCACACTCCGGAGTAAGAACTAACTTACCGCTTGCATCCTGCTGGAATCCAACAAGACCGGAGAATACGTGAACAATGTAGGTTGCACCGTCAACCGCGGAGTTGAGAGCCGGGTCAACCGTATCCGGATACGCGCCGACATTTAATGTCATGCCTGCATCCTTCTTGCCGCATCCTGCAAATGCCATGCAGCCGAGTATCATTGCAAATGCAAGTGATACACTCAGAAGTTTTCTCATCTTCATAATATTTTCCTCCTTAAAACTATAAAGCATCTATTATAACTGCTTATGCAGCTATAATCTTACATGAAGCCCCAACACTCCCTGCACCGCTTTACAACCTTCTCTGTTGTGTCTTACACGTTATGACATGCCACCTTATGGCCCGGACTCATTTCCTTAAGCTCCGGCATGACCTCCGCACACTTTTCGGTTGCACGCGGGCAACGGGTACGGAACGGGCATCCGCTCGGCATGTGAAGCGGACTCGGCACATCACCGGAAAGGTGAATGCGCTCATTTGCTCTTGCAATCTTCGGATCCGGAATCGGAACCGCAGATAAAAGAGACTGGGTATACGGATGAATCGGGTGATGATACAACTCATTGGAAGGTCCGATTTCAATCATCTTTCCGAGATACATCACAGCGATTCTGGTAGAAATATGCTTTACTACCAAAAGGTCATGGGCAATGAACAGATAGGTCAGACCAAGCTGTTCCTGCAAATCTTCAAACATATTTACAACCTGCGCCTGAATGGAAACATCCAGTGCGGATACAGGTTCGTCACAAACGATAAACTTCGGTTCAACCGCCAAAGCTCTTGCAATACCGATTCTCTGACGCTGTCCGCCGGAAAACTCGTGGGCATAACGGGTGGCATGCTCGCTGGAAAGACCTACCAGACCCATCAGGTGACGAATCTTTTCTTCTCTTTCCTTCTTGCTTCCGTACATCTTATGCACATCTAACGGTTCCCCGATAATATCGCTGACGGTCATACGCGGGTCCAAAGAAGAATACGGGTCCTGGAACACCATCTGTGCCTGCTTACGGAACTCCTGAATGGACTTCTTGCTCTGAATCAGGTTCCCGTCAAACCAAACCTCACCGGCCGTCGGCTTATACAACTGCAAAATAGTACGACCTACGGTAGTCTTACCACAGCCGGACTCCCCTACCAAACCGAGGGTCTCACCTTCTTTAATTTCAAATGTTACATCGTCCACGGCCTTTAACTTTAAAGATTTCATAAAGCCGTTGGGAATATCAAAGTGTTGCTTGAGGTTCTTTACCTCGAGAAGATTTTTGGATTCACTCATCTGTACATCTCCTCCACTTCTTTTTCAGTCATTCTGCCTTCTGCGATGGCATCCTTAAAATTGAACCAACAGCTTGCGGCATGATTCTCGTTAATACCGATTTCCTTTGCCTTATGGGAAAGACAAACCTTCATTGCCCTGTCGCAACGCGGAGCAAACGGACAACCGTCCGGCATGTTAAGCAAATCTACCGGTGTGCCGCCGATCGGTTCCAAACGACGGTCATCGTCGCTTACCGTCGGGATGGAACGCATCAGGCCCTTCGTATACTCATGCTTCGGGTTATAGAAAATCTCATCTGCGGTACCGCGTTCACACACTTCTCCCGCATACATAACAATAACTTCGTCACACATCTCTGCCACAACACCAAGGTCGTGGGTAATGAGAATTACGGACATACCCAGCTGCTTCTGCAAATCCTTAATCAGGTCAAGAATCTGCGCCTGAATCGTAACGTCCAGTGCGGTGGTCGGTTCATCCGCAATCAGAATGTCCGGTTCACAAGCCAGTGCCATTGCAATCATTACACGCTGACGCATACCGCCGGAAAACTCATGCGGATACTGCTTGATACGCTTCTCCGGCTCATTTACGCCTACCAGACGAAGCATCTCAATGGCACGTTCTTTTGCCTGCTCCTTATTTCGGTCCGTATGAAGCATAATTGCTTCCATCAGCTGATTGCCGATGGTAAATACCGGGTTAAGGCTGGTCATCGGGTCCTGGAAAATGATACTGATTTTATTACCGCGAATCTTTCCCAATTCTTCCTTGGAAGCTCCTACCAGCTCCTGTCCTCTATACTGAATGCTGCCGGAAACAATCTTACCGGAGCTTGCCAGAATCTGCAAAACGGAATATGCCGTTACGCTCTTACCGGAACCGGACTCCCCTACGATACCCAGTACCTTTCCCTCGTCAAGAGAAAAGGAAAGTCCGTTTACTGCCTTTACTTCCCCGGCCGGAGTGAAAAAGGAGGTGTGTAAATCGGTTACTTGTAACAGTTTCATAGTTTCCTCCTCCTTACTTCTTTAACTTCGGGTCAAACGCATCACGAAGACCGTCACCCAACAGATTTAACGAAAGAACAATCAAACAAATCATTACCGCCGGAATAATCAAACGGTAAGAATAAGAATATACACCGCTCAATGCTTCGGACGCCAAAGATCCCAAACTCGGCATCGGCATGGAAACACCTAAACCTAAGAAAGATAAATAACTCTCGGTAAAAATCGCCGACGGAATCTGTAATGCCGTGGAAATAATGATAACACTGATACAGTTCGGTAACATATGACGGCGAATAATATGACTTCCCTTTGCACCGATGGAGCGTGCGTTTAATACATAATCCTGCTGCTTAATCGTAAGAATCTGACCGCGAATCAAACGTGCCATCCCTACCCAGTAAAGCAATGCAAACACAATAAAGATACTGATCATACCCGTACCCAGCTTTGCCAGTGCCGTCCCTTCAAGGGCAGGCTCCAACGTTTGCTTTAATACCGTGGCAAACAAGATAATCATAAGCAAATCAGGAAGCGAGTATATAATATCTACAATACGCATCATAACCAGGTCCACTTTTCCGCCGTAATAACCGGAAATGGAACCGTAAACCGCGCCGATAATCAACACGATAATACTTGCAAAGAAACCTACCAACAAAGAAATACGGGTTCCGTAAATAACGCGGATTGCGTAGTCACGACCATGCGCATCCGTACCGAAAATATGCGGGAAAATAAATTCTCCGTTTTCGATACGTTCCAACTCTGTCTCACCGTACTCAAACGGTTTTAAGTTATTATACGAAGCATCCGTCTTCTGTCCCGCAACAACACCGAGCTGATCCTCGTAGCTGTACGGATAAAAAAGCGGAACAAATGCTGCGATAAATACAACCGCAAGAACAATGATAAGACAAGTCATTGCAATCTTATTCTTCTTTAAGCGTCTCATACCGTCTTTAAAAAAGGTGGTACTCTCACGCATACGCTGCTGCATAAACTTCTCTTCGTCCGTTGCCGGTTCGAAGCTCTGCAAGTTCAGCTGTAAGCTTAAGGGATTTTTCTTCGGCATTTCGTTTACACTCTTTTTCACTTTCAAGCCCTCCCTTAAGACAAATCGACACGTGGGTCGAAAATTTTATAGCAAATATCGGAAATCAACGTCATAATAACCATGATAGTCGCAAGGAAAATGGTGGTACCCATTACCATCGGATAGTCACGGTTAATAATGCTGGAGAAGAAGAACTTACCAATACCCGGTACTACGAAAATCTGCTCCACCACCAAACTACCGGTTAAAATGTAAGCAATCATCGGACCTACATAGGTGATAACCGGAGTCACCGCATTCTTTAAGGAATGCTTAAAAATCACCTTCGCCGGAGACACACCCTTTGCTCTGGCGGTACGGATATAATCCTGCCCGAGAACGTCCAGCATACTGGAACGGGTCAGACGGGTAATATACGCCATCGGATATAAGCTCAATGCAATTACCGGCAACACCAGTCCTCCTGCAGTAGAACCGTTGGACGGGAATATCGGTATCTTTACGCAAAACGCCAGCAAAAGTATGGTTGCGATAACAAAGGACGGCATAGCCACACTTCCCGTAGAAAGCACCATAATCACTTTGTCCAATACTTTATCATGAAATACCGCAGCAAGTGCACCCAGCGTCAAACCGCATGCAATGGCAAGCATAGCGGCAATAATACCAAGCTTACCGCTGGTCTGAAAACCTTCCAAAATCAAATCGGTAACATTACGTCCGCGATTTTTAATGGACGGTCCGAAATCAAAATGAAGAACATCCTTCAAATACGTGGTATACTGTTCAAAAATAGGCTTGTCCAGGCCGTACTTAGCCTCCAACTGTGCCATAACCTCAGGACTCGGAGATTTCTCACTGAGGAAAGGGCCTCCCGGAATCGCCTTCATAACAAAAAACGTAATCGTGATGACAAGAAATACCGTAAAAGCCGCGAGTAATACACGCTTTACAATATAGAATGCCAATTTTGAATCCAAACTACTCAACTCCTTTTATATATTTGCGTGCAGGCAAAGAGAGCATGCGAGCAATCCGCGTAAGCTTGCTTACAAGCAGATGCGCAGTCATGCGAACGCGCCCACGACCGAGTGACGAAGTCACGAGAGTCCACAACGTCCGGGGGACGTTGGTACTGGACGGACCGTAACAAAGTGAAGATTGTGGCATGTGCGAAAGCACAAAGCCCGCACTGTCTTTCACCGAAGACCCACCTACACACATTCCTTTAAACTATACCATCTTTTTGATTGTTTTACAAGTCTTTTCGACAAAATGAACCCTTTTCCTCCGAACTTACCTTGTTACTTTATTACCGTTTTATTACTGCGTTGTAACACCGTAACCGTGCAAACAAAGAAAGAGACCTTTTCACCTTTCCGTGAAAAAGCCCCTCGTTCTTTTATCATTATATTATGATTTCCGCTTTTTATTCTTCACAATACTCCAGCTTACTTACCGATACCTCATATGCGATTCTTTTTTCAAATTCCGTCTCGGACAGCTTCTTCTGATACTCTCTGCTCTGGATTCTGCCCCAAAGCTGTACATGACCGCCCACCTGAAATCCGTCCGCAAACCGGGCATTTCTTCCCCAGCAGATACACGGGATATAGTCCGATTTCCCATAAGGACGATTCACGGCCAAGAGTACATCCGCAATCTCCCTGCCAAGCGGCGTTTTACGATAAATCGGCGGCTTACAAACATAGCCATCAAGAAAGATATAATTCGGTTTTACGCTTTCGTCCTGCTCCTCTTCCAAACGAATCTCTCTTGCAAAGACCGAAAGCACCAAACGGTTTCTGCTTTCCTCGTGGCGGTTATAGGAACGAAATTGTCCCTGAATATGTGCATACTGTCCCACATAGCTTTGCGTTACATCAAGCAAACGTTCCGATACCATAACAGGGATTATGTCATTGGAGTCACTTAAACGGTTTACGGACAGCTCTATCATATAAAAGCTCTCTCCGAATACCTCGTGACTGTACACAAATTCACTGATTACTTCTCCTACAATACTCACCTGGTTGTTTTCAAATACCTTATCTGTCATTTCGTATGACTCCCTTCTTTTTCTCCTGTTTTTCTTTGCAGTTCACTCTGCGCTTATAATAAATCTATGACTCCCCTTCCCCTTTTAGAATCTTTGGTGTTATAAAAATTGGGATTTTTTTACAAATCCGAATTACAGAGTGCAGTTTACCATATTTTCCCAATTCTTGCAATAGTCTTTCTATTTTCTTTATAATTTCTTAATGACTTTTTTCGACAACGTTCCTTGCGTCCCGTTCCGCTCTTGGTTCTCTCCCCCCACTTTCTTTTTTTCCGCCGCATTTTTTTCTTGCCAAACGGAAAAATTATGCTATACTTAGGAAAGTAATGCCATAAAATCAAGTCAAAAAAAGATGTTTCGTGCAGGAAACGGGATATTCCGTTTCACCGGGAAAGGATTCGGTATGATTATAAAGAACGAAAACATACGTAACATTGCGATTATCGCACACGTTGACCACGGAAAAACCACACTGGTTGACGAATTGTTAAAACAAAGCGGCGTATTCCGTCAGAATCAGGCTGTTCAGGAACGCGTTATGGACTCCGGTGATATCGAGCGGGAACGCGGTATTACCATTTTAGCCAAAAATACCGCAGTTTATTACAAAGATACCAAAATAAACATTATTGATACTCCGGGCCATGCGGATTTCGGCGGAGAGGTAGAACGTGTCCTTAAAATGGTAAACGGCGTTATTCTCGTTGTGGATGCCTTTGAAGGTGCCATGCCACAGACCAAGTTCGTATTAAAAAAGGCATTGGAACTGAACCTTCCGGTTATTGTATGTATCAATAAAATCGACCGTCCGGAAGCACGTCCGAAGGAAGTTATCGATGAGGTTCTGGAACTTCTGATTGATTTGGACGCATCGGATGAACAGCTTGACTGTCCGTTTGTTTTCGCTTCCGCAAAGACCGGTGTTGCCATTTTGGAACTTGACGAAAAGCCGGAGAGCATGCAGCCTCTGTTTGAAACAATTTTAGAATACATTCCGGCACCGGAAGGTGACCCGGAAGCAGGCACCCAGCTTTTAATCAGCACCATCGACTACAACGAATATGTAGGCCGTATCGGCGTGGGAAAAATAGACAACGGCAGTATCCGTGTGAATCAGGAAGTGGTTGTGGTAAATGCCCATGAGCCGGACAAGTGCAGAAAAGTAAAAGTGAATAAGCTGTATGAGTTTGACGGATTAAAGAAAATAGAAGTTAATGAAGCCGGTGTGGGTTCTATCGTAGCAATTTCCGGCATTACCGATATTCACATCGGTGACACCCTTTGCTCCCCGGAACATCCGGATCCGATTCCGTTCCAGAAAATTTCCGAGCCGACTCTTGCCATGCATTTTATTGTAAACGATTCTCCTTTTGCCGGTCAGGAAGGAAAGTTCGTAACCTCCCGTCACTTGCGTGACAGACTGTTCCGCGAGTTAAATACCGATGTCAGCCTTCGTGTGGAAGAGACCGACACCACCGAAAGCTTTAAGGTGTCCGGTCGTGGTGAGCTTCACCTTTCCGTATTAATCGAAAACATGCGCCGTGAAGGCTATGAATTTGCGGTAAGTAAGCCGGAGGTGCTTTATAAAGAGGAAGACGGCAGAAAAACAGAGCCGATGGAGCGTGCCATCATAGACGTACCGGAGGAATTTTCCGGCACCGTAATCGAAAAACTCAGTTCCCGTAAAGGGGAACTGCTTGGTATGTCCACCGCCAGCGGCGGCTACACCAGACTTGAGTTTTCCATCCCGTCCAGAGGTCTCATCGGCTATCGCGGTGAATTTATGACCGACACCAAAGGAAACGGTATTTTAAATACGTTATTCGACGGCTATGCACCGTACAAGGGCGATATCCAGTACCGCAAACAAGGCAGCCTTATCGCTTTCGAAACCGGAGAAGCCATTACCTACGGTCTTTATAATGCACAGGAACGAGGCGTTTTGTTCCTGGGTGCCGGTGAAAAGGTTTACGCCGGCATGGTCATCGGCCAGACAGGAAAAACAGAGGACATCGAGGTAAATGTCTGCAAGAAAAAGCAGCTGACCAATACCCGTTCTTCTTCCGCGGACGATGCTCTGCGTCTGTCTCCGCCGCGGATTTTAAGTCTGGAGCAGTCCATTGAATTTATTGATACGGATGAGCTTTTGGAGATTACTCCGAAGACGCTCCGAATTCGTAAGAAAATTCTGGACCCGACGTTGCGTAAGAGGGCCGCTATGCGCAAGAACTAGACCTCTAAATCGTCGGGGGAAGACATATTATTCCACAAGAACCCGCTCTCGCTCATGCAGAAACGTAGCGGACACTATGCTCGAAAACACCTCGCTAAGTGCCGACGTTTCCTTATGGTTCTTTTAGGAACAATATGTCTTCCCCCGACTTTTCATTCCCTACACATAGTTTCCCATCGGCGATCGCTTATTTTACTAACTTAACTACCACTAAACCCACCACCAGTACGACCAAAATCCCCAATGCCATCCAGAGCTCTACGTTCTTTTTCTTTGCCTTCGGATGTTTTTTCAGATAGAAGTAGGTGGGTACCGCAACTACAATCTCTATTACCAACATTCCGACAAATGTGGATAACGCCTTTCCGAAAGTCTCGATACTAAACTCTCCGAAGATACACTCCAGTAAACACCAACCGAAACAGAACCCAAAAGTCGTAGCCGCTATCTTTATCAAAACTGCCCGAATATCATCCACAGGTTTTCCGTCATCATGTGCTATTGCAAAAAATTCCAGCACGGTTGCTTTCTCGAATCGTACCACATCCTTCGCAATGTCTAAGAAGCGGTTTCCTTTCCGTTCTTCCTCTTCTACCGCATTCCAGTATTTATCCGCGTCAAAGGTTTCGATTTGTTCTCCGTTTTCCTGCATTTTCCGGCAAAGGGTCAATGCGCCTTGCAGTTCCTGCATCTGTCTCGTCAGGTTTTCCATGTTGTTTTCCAGTGCTTCCGACATAGGTTTTGCTCCGTCCAGCACATCCTCAATATCCGATACCGCAAATCCCAGTTTTCGAAAAATAATAATCTTCTTCAATAACACAACGTCTTCTTCGCTGTATTCCCGGTAACCGTTTTCTCCCCGCACCGGGCTAAACAGTCCTTCCTTTTCATAAAAACGAACCGTTGCTCTCGGCACATTTAAATTCTGTTCCACTTCTTTGATTGTCATATCAATCCCTCCTGTTTTCCCTGTGATACCCCCACTGTAAGGTATCAACAAGGTTTACAGTCAAGTACTTTTTGAATTTTTTTCATAAAACATAACTGTAAAGGTTCTTCACCCTACCGTTTTCGTCCACGTCCCGTCCGTTCCGCAAAGTATAAGTTAAATTCCTCCGGTCGGGTGATTTTATAACCTTGTACCACTTTTTTAAAAAATCCCCCAATGGCGGCATTTTTAATTTTTTTGCCTCCACCCTCCATACGACTGATACGAAGGTATTTCCGTTCAGCCAGAAATACATGTTCCAGTTCTGCCGGACCATACCAGAGAAGCATCCGATAAGCCGCATCCAAAAAAGACTCTTCTTCCGGTGTAAACAGTTTCTCCGCAGAAAAGCGGTAACAAGTCCCGTTTTTCTTCAACTGCTCATAATAGTATGCATACGGCACTCCGGCAGTGGACAATTCGCATTCCTCGGTAAACAATGCCTTATCCGTCAATCCCAAAGAAAAGGCTTGGGCATAGTATAAGGTCATCACTACACGCAGGGGGGAAATATCCCCTTTTGCCCTCTCGATAATATATTGCACACCGCACCATAGTTTTGAGGAGGTCAAATAGGCAAGTACCGCATTTTTACTTTTCTTATAGGCCACCGGTGTCAATCGTTCTTTCTTTGCTTCCAGCACTTCCAGATAAAATAACGGCTCCTCATATAATTTCTTCAAATGGGTTCCGTACTCTCCCGCCGGACACAGCCCGTCCGCATAGCGAAGCACGGTTGTCGCCCCCCAGCCGAGCAAAGCTGCCAGAGGCTTTTTCCCGATGGCATACCGTGTAAGAAGCTGATTTAATTCTTCGATCGAAATAACTTCCTGTTCTGTCACGTTCTCTTCTCCTTTGCCCGAACTGTTTTTGAACCAAAAACCGGCGCAACACCGCAAATTCATTGTTACGCCGGCAAGTTTCACTAATACTTCCGATACTCGTTGATGCTTTTCGCAATAATCTTAAATCCGCGAATGAGGCGGTCAAATATACCGATACGATAAAAATTCACAATGACCATCCCCACCGGAATTCCGATAATCATTCCGAGGATTCCGCCGATCCGATAGCCCACAAACATAAAGAACAAGGTCAAAAGCGGATTCATACCAATACTGTCTCCCACCATTTTCGGTTGCAATAATTGCTTTGTGAACTGACATACCAGATACAATACCGTTAACACAATGGCTTCAATGTATTTTCCCGTAATAATGTCCACCACAACCCACGGACCGATAATGGTTCCGGTTCCGAACACCGGAAGCAGGTCAAGAAATGCTGTCAAAAGAGCAAGCAAGAAAGAATAATTTACACCCAGCGCCTCAAACCCGATAAACAAAATCACAATGATAATCAGCATGATTTTAAACTGCGCCTTAAAATATCCGCCGATGGCAGACTTGATGTTATTCATTACCAACATATAATATTCCTGTAACGTCTTCGGAACAATCTTTTTCAGTCCTTCTACCAACTTATCCCGGTCCGCAATAAAGAAGTATGCCGCAAGAATCGTAATAATCGCAATCAAAATTCCTTCGATAAAGCTTCCCACATAGTTCCCGGCAGCACTGATGGACGGCATTTTAAAATCGGAAATCGTCTTATCCAACCAGCTTTCCAGACCATGCCCCATATTTCCGATGGCAGTCTGAACACCCTGCGGAAGCTTTTCGTAAACTCCGTACAATCTGGTGGATAATTCCTCCAGCAATTTTTGTGCCTTTTCCAACAACGACGGCAAATCTCCGATTAAGTCTATCAACTCCCGTACCAGGAAATAACCGATTAAGTACAGTACACCCACAACCACTGCCAGTACAAAAACAATAATAATGGCAGAGCCGTATTTTCTTTTCACCTTTACCTTCTTCTCAAGGAAGCGTACCATAGGATTTGCAATGGCGGCAATAAAAAAGCCGATTACAAAGGGCAGGAAAAAGCGTAACGCATCCCCCAAAAACAGAACACAAAGCACTACCCCTGTCAGTGTCACTAAAAAGTTCACTAAAATCCGTTTGTAAATCTCCTTGTCCTTCATCTTTTAACCTCCCGTTCGCAAACTATAAAAACGCTTTCTCCGCGTAATTTTATGATCGAAATAACGG
This sequence comes from Lachnospiraceae bacterium, assembly GCA_017503735.1. Taxonomy (GTDB): domain Bacteria; phylum Bacillota; class Clostridia; order Lachnospirales; family Lachnospiraceae; genus SIG307. Next base: position 4,164 of record JAFVSN010000031.1, on the reverse strand, counting down.
CTTTGCAAAAAAAGTCGCCGCAAAAAACACAGCCGCTACAATTACAATCGTCGGTCCTGCCGCCGCATTCAAATAATAAGACAATATCAACCCAATCAATCCGGAAGCCACGGATAATATTACCGAAAACAAATGATACTCCCGCATATTCGAAGAAATATTGGCCGCCGCAGCTACCGGCAAAATCAACAGCGCATTAATCAACAACACACCTACCCATTTAATGGAAAGCATTACAATCACTGCGATAAGTACACCAAACAAATCTTCCATCAGTCGCACCGGAATCCCTTTGCTCTTTGCCAGACTCTTATTGATGCTGCAAGCATGCAACTTATTGAAACAGAACAGCCAAAAAAGAAAGGTTACCGCCAACACAACTACCAGACACAAAATTTCTTTTCCCGTAATGCTTAAAATATCTCCTACTAAAAGTGCCGAATACTTAGAAAAATTTCCGCCCCGGGACAATATCACCAAACCCACCGCTGTCCCCAAGGAAGAGAACACGGAAATCATCGTATCCGTGGAAGCAGAACTCTTTCGCTTCATATGATTTAACACCAAGGCAAAGCAAACCGCAAATAGCAACATAGGAAGATCGGTTCCCGCAACTCCGAGCACCACGCCGAGTGCCATTCCCGTAAGTGCCGAGTGCCCCAAAGCATCGGAAAAAAAGGCCATCCGGTTGTTGACAATCATCGTGCCTAACATACCGAACAACGGCGTAATGATACAGATTGCAATAAGTGCATTCCGCATAAAACCATAGCTTAGAAACTCCATTTGCCGTGCCTCCTATCCGAAAATCTCATGAAACTCCGGACTCTCCATCACTTCCTCCGGGGTTCCTTCTTTTAATACCGTCTTGTCCAACAAGATCACGGAATCCGCATATTCCTTTACCAGTGTCAAATCATGAGACACCAGAATCACGGACAAATCATACTTCTCTTTCAGGTTATGAATGGTCCGGTAAAACAATTCCATTCCCTTCCGGTCAACACCGGATACCGGTTCATCCAGAAGCAACAAATTCGGCACCGGGGTACAAGCAATGGAAAGCAACACTCTCTGCAACTCACCGCCGGACAAATCCCCCAGTCGTTTGTCAATCAAGTTTTCCGCTTCAAATAAAGCCAGACGATTTAAAATTTCATTATACAACGCTTTCTTCCGGCACAAAAACACCGGTACATTACTGATACAACTGGCAAACAAATCATACACGCTCACCGGCGCATCCTTTTTTAGGTTCAAATATTGCGGAACATAACCGATTTTTAACTTCTTCACTTTATTTTCTTTCATATCACGGAATTCGATCGTCCCTTCGTGGGCCACTTCACCTAAAATCGCCTTAATCAGCGTGGATTTCCCCGCTCCGTTTCGTCCGATAATCGCCGTCAGCTTTCCGCAATGAATATGCACATTGACATGCTCGATAATCGGTGTTTTTCCCGCGTACACACCGATATCTTCCATTTTAATACAGTGCAAACCGCAGGCCGCACGCTCCGAAAGATGTCCGGCACGTTTTTTCAATTCTTTATTCCTTTTTTTCTTTTCCAAACTGCCGAACATACTTCCTCCTTACCGCATCCCGTAGGTCTGCCTGATCCCTTCTAAATTCGCTCTCATTCGCTCACAATACAGCGCAACACCCTTTCCCCCGGTGCTTGTCTCCTCCGTTCCGGCCTGTGTACTCCCGGCTCCGGTGATGGGGTCCAGCACCACAACTTCGCAGGAAAGCTCCTTTCCAAAGATATCCTCCACCGTTTCTTCAAAGTCCGCCTCTGCAAAAACCTTTGTAATTCCGTGAAATTTACATTCCTCTATCACTTCTGCCGCTTCTCCCGCTGCAATCTGCGTATCGGAATCCATGGAAATGCAGTGTACCGTTTCCATCCCCAACATATTTAACAAATAAACAAACCCTTCATGAAACACCACGGTTTCTATTCCGGAAAGTTCCTCTTTCGCTTCCCTAAACGCTTCTTTCAACTTTGTAAGTTCCGCTCGGCAAGCCCGGGCATTTTTCCGGTACAACGCCTCCTGCGCCGGGTCCGCTTTTATAAACGCCTCCTCCACCTTGGAAAGCTGCATCAAATAGCCGTCAATGTCCATCCAGATATGGGCGTTTACCTCATGATGATGGGTCGGGTCCGTGCAAGACGCCACATCTGTCTCATCATGTAACCCATGGTCGTGAAGTTCTTCACCTTCCGGTTCCCCTGCGCCATGGTCATGATTATGACCCACTCCCTCCAAAAACGCATATCCTTCCGAGGTATCCACAATTTCCATCTTCTTATACTCTTTTGCCGCCTTTTCCAAAAACAGCTCCATCTCACCGCCGTTAATGAAGAACAACTCCGCTTCGGACAGCAATCGCATATCCCGTGTGGTCAGGGTATAATCGTGAATACAGCCGGAATGATTCTCTGTCAGATTCCGTACCGTCACACCCTCTGCTCCCTCGCTCACCGACTCCGCCAAAAGCTGTACCGGATAAAAAGAGGTTACACAAAGAATCCCCTCCGATTTCTCTCCCTTCTCCGCAAGGGCCACCAATATCGCTGTAATCCCAAAGGCAATTGCCAACAGGCAACTCATAAAAACCGCTTTTCTCTTTCCCATCGATTACTCTCTTCCCATCGCATAAGCAACTACAAATCCTGCTACAAAGGTTATTACACTGGCAACAACCGCGATCACCCCGACCGTTCCGCCCAAAGCATTTAAAAACACCGGAATCGGCGATGCGCATACAAGGCCCAAAATACCGCAGTAGGTCAACCTCTCATGTTTTTTAAGCAACCATTCAATCAGCTTTGCCACAAAGAAAATGCCCAAAAGCACACCGATACCGAACGGGAACAAAATCAGAAACTTGTCCCACGCCGTTGCAATATCAAAGTCGAATACTGCGGAAATAAAATCCGTAATTGCTCCGGTTACCGGATTATAAAACCCGAACGCCAGTAAAAGCAAAGACCCGCTGACACCCGGAATTACCATTGCCGCAGCCGCCAACACGCCCATAAACATCATAATCAAAACCGTTCCAAAAGAGAAGGTCACTTCCCGGTCTGCGCCCTCTCCCATAAACTGCATGCCGATAATCAAAGCAAAAAAGAGAACAAAAACCAGAATACAGAGAAGGAGATTCGACTTCTTTTGTTCAGCCACAGACTGTCCTTTTCCGGCTTTTTCCGCAACCGTCCCGGTCGCATCTTCCGTGTCCGCTTCTTTTTTCTTTCCCGCCTGTACCGTCTTCTTCACAAGCACCGGCACGCCGCCCACAATCAAACCGATAAACGCAAAAGCCGTCGGAAGCGGGGCTTTTACAAGCAACACTTTCGTAAGCAAAAACGCAAAGGCTCCGATCCCTACTACCATACCGATGATGTACGGAAACAGCGTCTTAATACTCTTCTTAAAATTCTTCACAATTCCGGTAATGGAACCGATCAGCTTGTCATAAATGCCCATGGTTACCATCATGGTGCCACCGCTGACACCCGGAATAATATTCGCGATGCCGATCACCGCACCGCGGATGATATCGAAAAGAAACTTCATCTGTAAGTACTCCTTGTTTTGTAAAATCACGGGATGCACGTTTTCCGTGTAGACGTTGCTTCGCACTGCCACAACTTCGCAACTTTGTCTACACGCAAAAATACAATCCCCCAAATATCATTATACACAAATCGGGGGATTGTTCAAGAGATTAGATTATTAAAGTTTTATCGATACTTAGTTTTGTGTTGTGGTGGCGAGCATGGCTTTTAAGCGGGCAATTTCTTCGGTCTGGGCCTTAAGAGCCTCATCCTTCTCTGCAAGAGCTTCATTCTTCTCAGCAAGAGCTTCATTCTTCTCAGCAAGAGCCTCGTCCTTCTTAGCAAGAGCCTCGTTCTTCTTAGCAAGAGCCTCGTCCTTCTTAGCAAGAGCCTCGTCCTTCTTAGCAAGAGCCTCATTCTTTTCAGCAAGCGTTTTGTTTATCTCTGCCAGCTCCTGCTTCCCTTTTTCTATCTGCTCCTTCATATCGTCCACCATATACCGAATGGTATTGCGGTCCATTTCCCGTAAAAATTCCGAAAACATTGATATCAACTCCTCCGGCTTTCGCCCAAACTCTGCCATCTCTGCATAGAGTTC